>JAAVHI010000043.1 GCA_014799785.1 Ruminococcus sp. | reverse complement strand
CTGCGGGCGCGGGGAGGGGAGTTTCGCGCTCTGCGGAGCGCGACCCAAGGGCTCCGCCCTCTGGACTTCTGCCAGCTGGGCTCAGCTGGACCAGCTGATGTCGGCGGCTTCGCCGCCTAAGATTTGTTACATGATGCGTAAAATCAAAATTTACCGCCGAAAATTGTCCTTATATTTTTTTGCAAAGGTATTGAAAAAAACGGAAAAAAGTGCTACAATAATATTGTATTTTCTTTGAAAGGAACGGTTCAGCCAATGGAATACATTTATTCAATGGGTGCTCTCATAAACAGTATTCTTCCCATCGAGTTCTGGGATATTGTTGACATTGCCGTGCTTACGGTGCTTATATACAAAGGCTTCACCCTTGTAAAGGAAACCCGCGCGGGCGGTCTTATCAGAGGTCTTATACTTATACTTATTGCTTATGCTGTTATGAATGCGGTGGGAATGAACGCTATGGCGTATATACTTAGAAATGTTTTCAGCGCCGGACTGCTCGCTCTGGTAGTCCTTTTCCAGCCGGAACTGCGCCGTTCTCTTGAAAAAATGGGTCATACAAAGGTTTCCAGACTTTCGGTATTTTCTTCGCTGACTGCCGATTCGGACGATATGCTCGCCGCCAAGTGGAACACCGCTGTCGAGGCTATATGCGACGCCTGCGAGGACTTGTCCTCCACCACAACAGGCGCACTTATCGTTATCGAGCAGGACTCCAAGCTGGGCGAACAGATAGACACGGGTACGATACTTAACGCCGCTCCCTCAAAGGAGCTTTTCGGAAATATCTTCTATCCCAAAACACCGCTCCACGACGGCGCGGTGATAATGCGTGACGGCATGATACTTGCGGCGGCGTGCTTCCTCCCCAAACCCCAGAAGGAGGAGACCATCAACAAGGCTCTCGGCTCGAGACACCGCGCGGCTATCGGAATGAGCGAAAATTCCGACGCGCTGATAATAGTTGTTTCCGAGGAGACAGGTACTATTTCGGTTGCCGAAAACGGAGACCTGACAAGAGGCTACACCAGAGACAGCCTTAAAAAGCTGCTGCGGACAAGGCTTCTCCCCGAAAGAAATCTTAAGCAGAAGCCTCCCGGACGCGGCAGGTCGGACGAGGACGGAGACGGCAGGTCCTCGATCTTCGGAACGTTCAAAAAAAAGAAATTTACCGATAAAATATAATTCGCCGCGGAAAGGAGACCGTAAATATGAGCGCACTGGATATACTGGGAAATATTGTAAAGAAAATCAGCATATTCTTTTCAAGACTTTTTGAAAAGGACGTTGTGGTAAAGATCACATCTCTTGCGGCGGCGATAGTAATATGGTTCGTTATTTCGGTAAGCGCGTATCCGACGATGAAAAAGCCTGTTTACAGCATTCCCGTTCAGATAGCTCTTGAGGGTACGTACGCAGATTCACACAAGCTTCAGGCTATGTCAATATCAGCCGAAACGGTAAATATTGTCGTTGAGGGCAAGCGCGAACAGGTGGGAAATCTTACGGCGGATGAACTTGTCGCAGTAGCTTCTGCGGAAAACGTTATGTACGCTATGGAGTACAATCTGCCTCTTGAGATAGTATGCTCGTCGGGAAAAAAATTCGAGGTGGAAAGTATAGAACCTGCCTCCGTTACGGTGGATTTTGACGAGATCATTTCTAAGGAAATAGAGCTTACTCCCGAGCTTTCGGGAATATCCGCGGCGGACGGATACTTTATTGACGGCGAGGACAGCGTGGATGTAGTTCCGAATATCGTTACGGTAACAGGTCCTGCGGAGATACTCAAAAACGTAACAAGGGCTTCCGTGGTGGTGAGCGAGGATACGTCGCTCACAAAGACCGAGGACTTTATAACAAACGCGGTAAAGCTTTACCGCGGCAACGCTGTTGTGACCGACAAGGACAAGGAAAGACTTTCCTTTGACAAAACAGACTTTACCGTTCATGTCCCCGTGTACGGCAAGAAAACGGTTAAGCTGAATGTCCGCATAACAAACGCGCCCGACGGCTTCAATACGGCCGCGTTCATGGAAAAGCTTGAACTGTCGGTGGACGAAATAGAGGTAGCCGTTCCGAACGAGCTTATGAACGATACAGAGACAGAGATACTGGATATCGCTGTTATAGATATGCGCGAGGTGGATATCGGCAAGGAGTTCACATTTGATGTTGACAGCTTCCTGCCCGAGGGATACCTTGACAAAAACGAGATAGGCACAGTTACTGTTAAGTGTCCATCCGATGGACTGGTAAAACGGACTATACACATAACAAACCCGTCTATGCAGCTTGTAAACGTTCCGAGCGGATACGATTTCAGGATCGCCACTTCGGGAGTAATGCCTATATTTATAGGCTCGGAGGAATCCATGGAGCAGCTTACCTATATCGACATTATAGCGCGTGTGGATATGCTTAACGGTTTGAATATCGAGGAGGGCGCAAGCTATCTGCCGATGCCTGTTACGTTCAGTATTCCTGCGTTCGATGACGTGTGGTGCATTGGTACGGAGGACGGCGCGCTGTCTCCGAGAGTGACGGTTCAGGTCATGGCTAAGGAGGACTGACGCTTTGGCGGTAATAATTTCTCAGATAAAAACTCCCGTAACGGCTGAACGGGAGGAAATAACTGCGGCGGCATTAAAAAAGGCGGGACTTGTTCCCGCCTCTGTTTTGAGGTGCGAGGTCAGAAAGACCTCTCTCGACGCCCGCGACAACAGCCGCATAAGCCTTGTTTCCTCGGTATGGGCGGAGCTTGGGGACGAAGCGCGGGAAAAACGCTTATGCGAAAAAAAATCCTTTTGCGCGTATGCTTCGGAGGAAAAAAATCTGCCTGCTGAAATCTCGGCGGGCAGAAAGAAACGCGTGGTTATCGCAGGCTTTGGTCCCGCGGGAATATTTGCCGCCCTTACGCTTGCGGAGCGCGGCTTCGAGCCTATCGTCGCAGAGCGCGGAGGCGACGTTGACGAACGGGTCTGCGCGGTGCGGAAATTCCAAAGCGGAGGCGTTCTGGACGAGGAGACAAACGTTCAGTTCGGCGAGGGCGGCGCGGGGACTTTTTCCGACGGAAAGCTTACCACCCGTATCAATGACCCTCTTTGCAGATATGTGCTGGAAAAATTTGCCGAGCATGGCGCGCCCGAGGAAATTCTCTACAAAGCGAAGCCCCATATCGGTACGGACAAGCTTCGCGGCGTGCTGAAAAACCTGCGTGAAAAAATCATTTCTCTGGGAGGACAGGTGCGTTTCCATGCGGCTCTCACGGATTTTTCAGCTGAAAACGGACAAATTAAGTCAGTTACCCTGAACGGCAGCGAGGAAATACCCTGCGACGCGCTTATTCTCGCCATCGGACACAGCGCAAGAGATACTTTTGAAACAATTTTTTCCAAAAATATCTTTATCGAGCCCAAGCCTTTCTCCGTGGGCGCAAGGATAGAACACAGTCAGGAGGCGGTAAACCGTTCTCTTTACGGAAAGCAGTGGGACAATCCCAAGCTTCCGCAGGGAGAGTATCAGCTTTCCTATCGGACGGGCGGACGGGCTGTCTATACCTTTTGTATGTGTCCCGGAGGAACGGTCGTCCCCGCCGCAAGCGAAAGAGAAACCGTGGTAACAAACGGAATGAGCGAGTTTGCGCGGGACGGTAAAAACGCCAATTCCGCGCTGGTGGTGTCGGTGTCTCCCGACGATTTCGGCAAAGCCCCGCTGGACGGCGTGAAATTCGCCCGAAGCATTGAGAAAAAAGCGTACAGCCTTGCTTTGACGAGAGGAAAATATTCCGCTCCAGCGGCGACGGTAGGAAGCTTTCTTACGGGCGGAGGCTCTCTTAAAGGCGCGTCGGTAAGTCCCACATACGCCTTGGGCGTTACCGAGTGCAATTTTAACGAGCTTTTCCCCGAATATATCACAGACATGATGAGGGTGGGACTGCAAAATTTTTCGCGGAAAATGAAATGCTTCGGAGACGAGGGCGCAGTTCTGACAGCTCCCGAAACGAGAACGTCCTCGCCCGTAAGGATAACCCGCGGAGAGAGCATGGAATCGGTGTCGCTGAAAGGCTTGTACCCCTGCGGAGAGGGCGCGGGCTACGCAGGCGGGATAATGTCCGCGGCTGTGGACGGAGTAAGATGCGCGTTAAAAATTATCGAAGCTTGATTTTACGTGCAAAAGTCGTTCAGCGCACCTATAAGCCTGCGGGAATAATCCTCAAGATCGGAAATATTTTTCTCAAACGGCACATGGATAAACACCATTTTTGCGTCGTAATGATTTTCAGAAATATACTTTAGTCCGCAGGCGTAAATGTGGTTGCAGAACGACGTTCCCGCGTTTGACGATACGCGTACAGGAAAGCCGTTGCGGCTTAAAACCGCATTAAGCCTGTCGGTATCAAAAGCTGTTTTATATATGGTATCGCCTGTTCTGCCCGCAAGTTCAATGTAAATTTTATTCATTATAACAGGCTTCTGCCCGAAGCTGAATATGTAACTGATCTTGTTGTTTTCCAGAGCGTTAACAAGCTGCTCAACGCTTGCGTTTTTATCATTTTTGAGAATAATTTTCTTATATGTATCGTCAAAACAAGCAACAAGCTTTTCGCTCGATGTCCCGCGAAAAGCGGTCAGCAGGACGGAAGATTTATTTATCATCAGTATACGACCTTTCACTGTATTTGTTTAATTATAACGCAAAAATGTGCGTGATTCAAGCTGTATCTGAATGTTAACATAAAACTTTTTTATGGAAACCGTTCATATAATTACCTCACATAATAGATTTTTGCCCGCTTATAATACTAAGGCAAACCCCAAAACGCGGTTTTGAAAAAATCGCAGAAATGCAAAATCAATAATTATGTAAGGAGTTTAAACATTATGAAGAATGTAAATACTGTTCAGGGCAAGGAAACAATGGAGCGCTTCAAGATGGAAGCTGCAAACGAGGTAGGCGTTAACCTCAAGAACGGCTACAACGGCGACCTTACTTCAAGAGAAGCAGGTTCCGTAGGCGGCCAGATGGTCAAGAAGATGATCGACGCTTACAAGCAGGGTATCAAGTCCTAACCGGCCTGACGGATAAAAAATAGTATATGCCGCGCAGAATAAAAAATTCCTTGCGGCAAATGAAAAGCTCCCCTTTTGTCGGACGGAGACATTTGGCAGAATATGCCTGTCTCTCGACAAAAGGGGACATATTTTTCCGTCCGCGAATTACATAATCTCCACCATCAGCTCCACCGCCTGAGCGATCTTCACCGCTTTGTCCGCGGGGACGTTTGCAAGGGCGGTCTTTATTCTTTGCACGGCTTCCTCCGAGGTGGGCTTCGGTTCCATGGAAAAGTCCATAAGCTCGCACATGGGAATTTTCAATCCCTTGCATATTTTGTAAATGGTCTCGATGGTTGGACATTTCTCTCCGCGCTCCACCTGGCTCAGGTATGCGGGGTGAATATCCGAGTCGAAAGCGAGAGCCTCCTGACTCATTTTTCTCATAACTCTGAAATCCCGTATCCTGCTGCCTACTCTGTAGGCAATTTTTTCCCGTTCAAAGCTCATATAGCACCGCCTGTCTTTAATTAAATGGGAACGTGATTTGCCGATGACAGATATTTCCGTCTGCGGCAGCCGACTATGTATATTATAACTTTATATCCTATCGGCAATTCGGACAAGTATCTAAAGACATAAAAAAACTTTTTCGATATGCTGAAATTATTAATTTTTCTGACAGCGACATTTATTGTCGTTTTATGCAAACCCGCATACAGAATATATTAAAAATCTGTGTGCAAAATAACCAACCGCAAACTGAAAAATTGTCTGATATAACAGAATTTTGTCTTTAGGTATTGTTGAACTAAACTTTTAGTGATATAATATATATGTCTATAAATTGAAAGGAACTGTTTTATGCAAAATGATAATTTTAATCAGGGGTTCAAATATTACCGTGTTCTGAAAATTTACGGCAAGCTTATGAACGGAGAGGTGGTCAACAAAACCGAAGAGGCAAAGGCTTTCGGCGTAACGGAGCGTACCTTTCAGCGTGATATAGAGGATCTGCGCTGTTTTTTTGCCGACGACGCTGACGACGGCACGCGCAGGGAGCTTATCTACAGCAGGGAACTGAACGGCTATCATCTTGTGAACAGGGATACCGCCGTGCTGAACGACAGTGAGTTTATTGCGGTATGCAAGATATTGCTGGAAAGCCGCGCCTTTGCAAGAGAGGAAATGACACCAATTATAAATAAGCTGCTTGGCTGCTGCGTACAGCCCAAAAGCAGGCAGATAATGGACGAGTGGACTGTCAGCGAGCTTAACTGCTATCTTGAGCCGCACGGCAGGAGGCGTTTTATAGATTCTGTCAGGGACATAAGCAAAGCCGTCAGCGAACGAAGATACATGAAAATAGTCTACATTAGGCAGGACGGTTCTGAAACGGAGAGGGTAATAAAGCCTGCGGGTATAATGTTTTCGGAGTTTTATTTTTATCTGTCCGCCTTTTCGGAAAATGCCAACAGCGGCAGTATGATCATTTCCGCATACAGGATAGACATGATACGGCGCTTTGAGGTGCTTGACAGACATTTTGACGTTCCCGACGGCTTTGACGAGATCGGATTCCGAAGCCGTATGCAGTTTGCGGACGGCGGAAAGCTCCGTAGGATAAAGCTTTTGTGTCAAGAAAAAAACGCCGCGGACGTTCTGGACAGGTTTCCCGCTTCAAGTATCGCTGGCAGGACGGACGAGGGTGTCGTACTTATAACGGAGGTTTTCGGCGACGGCATGGACGCGTGGGCAAAAAGCCGCGGAAACGACATAGAAATACTTAACGTCTGAAAGCTAAAACAGAGGATAGATATGCGAGTTTCCGCCGCATATCTATCCTCTGCTTTTCTGTATTTATTTTCGGGAACAATTTCCGCGCAGCATAGTTCCCCGCGTATTTTAAAGCCTCCCGACGCATAAACTTTTAACAGCGCGGCAAAAAACACGCTGACAGGAGGTTCTGAGCATGGATCTGAAAGCACAGCTGAACGTGCTGAACGTACTTTACAAAATGGTGAACGGCGGAGAAATTTCGGAGCTTACGCCGCCGAAGCCAAAATTCAAGCCCACGGACAACGAGGGAAAATTCGAGGAGCTTATCCCAGAGCAGACGGGAGTGCTCTCCGAGGGTCTGCTGAAAATGTTCTCCGCGCTTTCGGAGGGCAGCGGGATATGTCCCCATTCGATCGTTGTCCTGAAGGACGGAAAGCTTATCGCAAAAGCTGACTGGAAGCCCTTTTCCTCTCGGTATCTTCACGTTTCCCATTCGCTGTGCAAGAGCGTCACGGCTATGGCTGTCGGCATTGCGGTAAAGGAAAAATATCTGTCCGAGGAAGAAAAAATTACGGAAATTTTTAAAGACGAGCTGCCCGACAGCGTACACAAATACATGGACGACATTACCGTAAAGCACCTGCTCACCATGTCAAGCGGGGTGAAATTCAACGAAGCGGGGGCGGTCATGGGAAACGAATGGATAAAAAATTTCCTGTCGTCAGAGGTACTGTTCAAGCCGGGCAGCGATTTCAGATACAACAGTCTGAACAGCTATATGCTGTCCGCGGCGGTTTGCAGGCGGACGGGTCTGTCCCTGACGGAATATCTTGGCAGACGGCTTTTCACACCAATGGGCATAACCGACCTTTACTGGGAAAAATCTCCCGACGGCATAGAAAAAGGCGGCTGGGGACTTTACATGAGCGTTTACGATTACGCCAGGCTGGGACAGCTTTATCTTGACGGCGGCGTATGGAACGGCGTCAGCCTCGTCCCAGAGGACTGGATAAAAAAATCCGTTTCGCCGCAGATATCAAAGCCCGACAGCGCCTGCTACGAGGGCTACGGCTACCAGACGTGGCTGACGAAGCACAGGGACGGTTTCGTTTTCAGCGGAATGCTCGGACAGAACGTTTTCGTTTTTCCCGAACGTGGAATTGTCATCGCCATGACCGCGGGAAGCTCCAATCTTTTTCCACCGTGCAGAGCCATGAATATCATCACCGATTTTATTGAGAACGGCAAAAATTTCAGCCGCGAGCCTATCAAGGATTTTCGGTACGGAAACGCCGCCGCTCTGCGGAACGCTCTTGCGGGTGCAAGCTTCGGCAAGCCTCTTCCTCTGGAAAACAGCAGGAGTATCCTTGCCCGCCTGAGGAAAAGCCTGTCGGGAGGAAAGGCCGCGGAGGCGGTCATGGAAGCGGTGCAGTACCTTGACGGCGCGAAGATAGAATTTGAAAAGAACAGGGCGGGACTTCTGCCCGTGCTGGTACAGATAATGAGCGGAAGCTTTGCGGGCGGCATAGAAAGGGCTGTATTTGAAGTAAGCGGCTCGCCGATAATGGCGGCGGGACATATCAGGGGCGAAGCTCTCTCCTCCGGCAAACGGTTTATCAGCTCCCGCGGAAAGGACGGTCTAAAAGCGGCAAAAACGGTTTACGGCATAGGAAAAACCGCCTCCCGCACAGGCGGACTGGTTATCCGCTTTGAGGGAGACGGCAGGACTGCGCGCGTGCCTGTCAGCTTTTCCGACAAGCCCGTTTATTTTGATTTTGAGGACAGCGGCGGCAGCTATCTTGTGGGCGTAAACGGAAGTCTTACCGCCGACGAGGACGATTTCCCCGTACTCAAGGTCACGCTCTGCTTTGTGGAGACCTCCTGCACAAAGGCGCTGAAATTCATTTTCGAGCCTGACGGAGTTACGCTGAAAATACGGGAAAGTCCCCAGCTTTACGGCGCGATCGACGAAGCGGCGGATATGATAATGCCGTCCGCCGGAAAGATCGCGCGAAAAACTATCGAGACGCTTCTTGAAACGGACGCCGCCGAGTACAGGATAAAAAGCTTTCTCGAACCCACTCTGAGGGGCAAAATCGTCTCCGAGCCGACCTAACCGTGCATTACAGCAGCTTTTCCATATGTATATGGGGACAGTACTCGTCGCTGTAGACCTCACCGCTTGCGGTGTAGCCCAGCTTCTCATAGAACCCCTGCACTCTGCACTGGGCGGAGAGAGCTATCTTCTCCGCGCCAAGCTCACGAGCTTTTTCTTCCAGGAGCATTACGGTCTTGGCACCGAGATTTTTCCCGCGGAAAATTTTCCTTGCCGCGATCCTGCCGATAACGCAAACACCGTTTTCGGGCGGGAACATCCGTCCCGTGGCGGCGAGCTTTCCGTCCAAAAATACTACGGCGTGGACGCAGCGGGAGTCGTCCTCGTCAAATTCGTTTTTGAAGCCCTGTTCCTCCATAAAGACCTCTGTCCGTATCAGCTTGGCTTCCTCGGGGAGCGTATTGTAAAACCTATACTCAATTTTGCCGCTGCCCTCATTATTCTGCAAATTTAATGTATTCATAAAAATACCACCTTTTAGGAAATATGTAAGCTTGCCAAACCAAATCTTAGATGACTTGGTTTGGCTTGATTTTATTTTATCACATAAGCTTTCAGGCTGAAATAGATTTCGGTCAAAACGTTTTATTTTTGTACATCTTGACACATACGGCATATGTGTTCTGTGCATTTTGGACAATTTTCTTTTGTCCGACTTCTGTTGCAGTGCCGCGGCGGAGTACCTAAAAATATTTGAAAAGTTAGTGACAACAGGGAAAATATATGGTATAATTAAGGGTATTGAGCAAATCACGGAAGTGCGGGAAATTTTTCCTGCGTGCCGAACAGAAAGGCTGTTTTAGAAATGCGTACAGAAACCGTTACACTGACAAATATGTGCATGATCTGCGACGGGGACAAAATCCTCGTGCAGGATAAGATAGGCGACGTCTGGGGCGGCGTGACTTTCCCCGGAGGTCACGTTGAAAAGGGTGAATCCTTTACCGACGCCGTGATACGTGAGGTCTTTGAGGAAACGGGGCTTACTATCCGTTCGCCGCAGCTGTGCGGTATCAAGGACTGAACGAGAGACGACGGTTCGCGGTACATAGTTCTGACCTACAAAACGGACAAGTTTTCGGGAGAGCTTCGTTCCTCCGAGGAGGGGGAGTGCTTCTGGGTGAACAAAAGCGATTTCCTCAGCTTGAAGCTTGCGGACACTATGGAGGAATATTTCAAAATGTTTTGCGACGACGATATCAGCGAGTTGTTTTATTACAAAGAAAACGGCGAATGGAAGTCGGCTTTGAAGTAAAGGAGGCGTACTTCATGTTGAATGAAACAGCAGAACAACAGCTAAGGAAAGCAGGGTGGTATCCGGGCAGAAAGGTAGATATTTCCGACCAGATTGAATTCTGGGAAAGTCTTGGGTATCAGACCTTTGACGCAGCCGTACAATTTATGGAGGAATTCGGAAAGCTTCATATTACAGACAAATACATTTCTTCTTTTGATAATAATTTGAATGAAGATCATCATACCACATATGTTACGGAAATTTTGGAGTTCTATGGTGAATGGGATGAACGGGACAAATTTGAATTTAATCTATTTGGAAATGCAAAGGAAAAGATATTACCTGTACTAAAAATTGAGGACGAGGTTGTTTATTTTATAAGTGAGTCCGGAACTTTTTATCGTGGTGAAGGTTTAAAAGCCGAAAATTCCGAGATATTATGGAACGAGTATTACGGTTCATACATAGGTGCAGCCTCCGGTTGGTGTTTGCCGTGGGATAAAATAGAAGCCGGCGAACAAAGAAAGCGATTTTCTTCCGGAAACGGAAAAGGTACTCGAAGATATTTGTAAAAAGGAGGTCGTCCAAATGAACGAAGAAAAATTCACAGGAAAAGCGGACGTGTACGACAAATACCGTCCCACATATCCTGCGGAAATTATTGATTGGCTTTACGAAAAGACACACGCCGAGACCGTTGCGGACATAGGCGCGGGGACGGGTATTTTCACAAAATGCCTTTCCGCAAAGCCTTGGAAAATTACAGCTGTCGAGCCCAACACCGATATGCTGGAAAAGCTTCGTGTGAATTGTCCGGATATTGAAATTGTGAACGCTCCAGCGGAAAATACGTGCATTGCGGCAGGAAGTATAGATCTTGTGACGGCGGCAACGGCTTTCCATTGGTTTGACAAGAAAAAATTCAAGGCGGAATGTCAGCGTATCTTTACCCCGAAAGGACGGCTTGCTCTGGTTTGGAACAATCACCGTGAAAATGATTTTATGCACGAGAGGAACAGGGTTTTCCTGAAATACTGCGGAATATTCGACAGCGTAACAGGAAGCAGCGAAAAGGAGGGAGACTTGTTCCTGCGGAACGAGTATTTTTCCGAAATGGAATATTTCAGCGCAAAGCATGGAATGCTTATGAACGAGGAGCAGTTTGTGGGGTACTCGCTTTCACATTCCTACTCGCTGAAAAAGGGTGATGAGAATTACGAAGAATTTGTGGAGGCGCTGCGTGAGGCAGTCCGCAAATTTCAGCGGGACGGCAGGGTGGAAGTGCCTTATGAGGCGACGTGTTATTTGGGAAAATTTTAAAAGATTTTATTGTGACATATGCTCAATACAAAAAATAGGAGAAACATATGGATAAACAAAGAAAAAATATAATAGACAACAATGAAATATCACAAATATATTCTTTTGAACTTGGAGGATATTCGCAAAAGGTTTTAATTGAAGGCAAAAGCAGAGAAAATCCTGTTATAATAACATTACACGGAGGACCGGGAACTCCAATTCCGTTTTCTGTAGGGTGCAGGGGAATGTTCCCTTTGTTTACCGATAATTTTATTATGGTATATTGGGATCAGTTAGGCTGCGGTATAAATAATTATAAAATTGATGATAATTTTACAATCAAGACATTTGTTGAAATGACTTGCGACCTGTTATCGGAGGTCAGAAAGTTATTTCCGAATAATAAAATATATCTTTTTTCAACTTCGTGGGGTTCTGTTTTAAGCGCGTTAGTTTCGGAATTAAAGCAAAATGAAATCAACGGTGTTGTAGCCTGCGGACAAATAATAAAAGATTTATTCTTTAATGATGAAGTTATCAAGACGTTGGAAAAATCAAATATTCCAAAAAATAAATTAGATATTATAAAAAGGACAAATTCGGATAATGCTTCATCGAAAGAGTTGCAGTTAATAAGCTCCTGTCTTACAAAATATACCGACGCCTATAATAACAAAAACGGCAGGAAATCTCCAATGTCTTTTGTTATAAAAGGCTTGCTGACAAGTCCTGATTATAAATTCAAGGATTTTAAAGCAATTATGATAAATGGTTATAAGGGTAATAATTCTTTATGGAATGAATTATTAAAAACTGACCTTACCGATACATTATCCAATGTAAAAATTCCGTATATAATTGTTCAAGGAGATACAGATATCGTTGCTTCAACAAAGAAAGTGAAAGAATTGGTTGAAAATTCAAACAATAGTAATCTTAAATTTTATGAAGTAAAAGATACGGGACATTTTCCCGGAGCAGATATGATGGAAAAAATTTTTGAAGAATTATCAAATATTGTAAGATAAGCTTCAATAATAAAAACCGCTGTTTATATACAGCATAAATATATTTAGGAGGATAAATTTATGATCACAAAAACAATCGCAGAGGAACTTAACAGCATGGAGTACCACGGCAGGGGAATTCTTATCGGGAAATCGTCATGTGGAAAAAAGGCGGTGATCGCCTACTTTATCATGGGAAGAAGCGAAAACAGCCGTAACCGTGTTTTCGTTGAGGACGGCGAGGGTATCCGTACGCAGGCGTTTGACCCGTCCAAAATGACCGACCCACACCTTATAATTTACGCGCCTGTCCGCGTTATGGGAAGCAAGACTATCGTCACAAACGGCGACCAGACCGACACTATTTACGACCTTATGGACAAGCAGCAGACCTTTGAGCAGTCCCTGCGTACCCGCGAGTTTGAGGACGACGCTCCCAACTACACCCCGAGAATTTCGGGAATTGTCCACCTTGACGACGGCGACATGAACTTTGCAATGTCCATACTTAAAAGCGCGGACGGCGACGGTTCTTCCTGTCAGAGATACACCTATGCCTACAGCAATCCAATCGCGGGCAAGGGCAAGTTTATCCACACCTACAGCGGCGGCGGAAATCCGCTTCCCAGCTTTGAGGGCGAGCCGAAAAATGTGGAAATTCCCTGTATGCCTATCGATGACCTGACAAAGCTTATTTGGGACAATCTCAACGCCGATAATAAGGTTTCGCTGTTTGTTCGGTATATCGACATTGAGACGGGTAAGTATGAGTCCCGCATTGTCAATAAAAATCAGTAAATTTATTTTATCCAAATCCGTGGGGACATCACTCTCTGCGGGTTTGGAAATTTACTTGCAATTATTTCGCTTTTATGATATACTTTATATGGAAAGGGTGAGGAAATGACTTTAGGCAAATTAACGGAAATTGACATTCGGGAATTATGGGAACATGAGCAATACGACTTTTCGGAATGGCTTTCGCAAGAAGCAAATATTGAGTACCTTAATGAAATTTTGGGACTTAGTTTGACCGACATTAAAAAAGAAGTTTTTGTCGGCGCATACCGCTGTGATTTAGTAGCTAAGGACGAAATGTCGGACACTACGATAATTATTGAAAATCAGCTTGAATGTTCAGACCATAATCATTTAGGAAAAATAATTACATATGCTTCGGGGCTTAACGCCAAGGTCATAGTTTGGATTGTAAAAGAGGCTCGTGAGGAACACCGCAGCGCCATTGAATGGTTAAACAACATTACTGACCCTGATTTGAATTTCTTTCTTATTGAAATTCACGCATATAAAATCGGTAATTCCGACCCTGCTCCAAAGTTTGAAGTAATTGAAGAGCCGAACGGATATAGAAAAAATACAAAAGTCGGAAATGTTTTAAGTGAACCAAGTAAAATATCGCAAGAACATTTAATATTTTGGAATCAATTAAACGATGTTGTTATTGCAAATAATAGTCCATTTAATGTAAAAAAAGCAACTAACCGACACTATTATAATATTCACATAGGAACAAGCAAGGCGAAAATATCCATTTGCTTGTATGATAAAAAATCGCAAATTGGTGTAGAATTATATATTTTCGATGATAAGGATTTATATGACAGTTTATATGCTTGTAAAGATGAAATAGAAAGAGAATTGCAATTTGAATTAGATTGGCAGAGATTAGATAACAAAAAGGCAAGCCGTATCAAACATTATATTAATGGATTGAACTTTGACGACCATTTAAATTATAATGAACTTATGCTTGAGATAATTGAAAAAGTCAAGATAATGAAAAAGGTGTTTACAAAATATATTAACTAATAAATTATTTTAAATTAAAAAACGGAGGAATTAAAAATGAACGAAATGCAATTAAAATACGGCTGTAACCCCAACCAAAAGCCGTCCAGAATTTTTATGGAGGACGGCGCAGACCTGCCTATTGAGGTGCTGAACGGCAAGCCCGGCTACATCAACCTGCTGGACGCTTTCAACGGCTGGCAGCTTGTAAGGGAACTGAAAAAGGCTACCGGACTTTGCGCGGCGACTTCCTTTAAGCACGTTTCCCCCGCGGGGGCGGCTGTGGGACTTCCCCTTTCCGATACCCTGAAAAAAATCTATTGGGTGGACGATCTGGGCGAACTTTCACCTCTTGCCTGCGCTTACGCAAGAGCAAGGGGCGCGGACAGAATGTCCTCATACGGCGACTTTATCGCGCTTTCGGACAAGTGCGATGTTCCCACCGCAAAGATGATACAGCGTGAGGTTTCGGACGGCGTTATCGCTCCCGACTACGAGCCCGAGGCTTTGGAAATTCTCAAATCCAAAAGAAAAGGTACTTACAACATAATCAAAATTGACGAGAACTATACTCCCGCAGAAATCGAGAGAAAGCAGGTCTACGGCGTTACCTTTGAGCAGGGAAGGAACGAGCTTGACATTGCAAACGGTCTGCTTGAAAATATTGTCACCGACAATAAAAATATTCCCGACGACAAAAAGCGTGATTTGATAATTTCCCTTATAACCTTGAAGTACACCCAGTCCAACAGCGTTTGCTACGTCAAGGACGGTCAGGCTATCGGTATCGGAGCAGGTCAGCAGTCCCGTATACATTGTACCCGCCTTGCAGGACAGAAAGCCGACAACTGGTGGTTAAGACAGTGTCCCAAGGTAATGGCTCTTCCATTTAAGGACGATGTTAGACGTGCAGACCGTGACAATGCTATCGACGTTTACATCGGCGACGAGTACGAGGATGTTCTCCGTGACGGCGAGTGGGAAAAGGTATTTACCGAGAAGCCCGCAGTCCTGACCCGCGAGGAAAAGAAAGAATGGCTTGCTAAAAATACCGACGTTAGTCTCGGTTCGGACGCATTTTTCCCGTTCGGAGACAACATTGAGCGCGCCCACAAGAGCGGCGTGGAGTACATTGCGCAGCCCGGCGGTTCTATCCGTGACGACAACGTTATCGAGACCTGCAATAAGTACAATATTGCAATGGCGTTCACAGGCATAAGACTGTTCCACCACTAAGCGGGCGGGGAGCCCCGCGGGCAATGTCACCCCCACAGTAAAAATCTGCGGTACGCGGAGTTACCAAGCCCCCTCAAGGGGACGGGCGACATTGTATTTTAAAGAAAAACCAAAACGCGGGAAACCATATTTCCGCGGAAATAGAAACGGAGAATTATCTATCATGAAGAAAAAGATTTTTGCGGCTATACTTGCAGTACTTACAGCGGCCTCCATGGCTGCCTGCGGAAACGGAGAATCAGGCGGAAACGACGGAAATGACGTTCCCGACGTGACCGTTTCCTATGAAACAACGGAAACAGATTCGGAAACGGAAGCAACTACAGAAGCTCCCGTGGAAACAGTTCCGGAAACAGAGGCGGAAACAGAAAATGCAGAGGAAAACGCTTCTGCGGCGGGAGACGTTTACAGCGGTACGGGCTATACCATTAACGTTGACTCGGGAAAATGGGTTGATGCGTCGGGCTACATAAAGCTGATAAGCGAGTACTCCGCAAATATGGATACAGGTCTGAACGTTTCCGCTGATGATATTGAAAACATGAGCGACGGTATGTTTTTCCATGCGGATCTGTCCGGCTCGAACTTCAACATTGTATGCAACGAGATAGGCGACCTTGGCGCAGATTTTGATATCTCAATGTTTGCGGGACTTATGGAGGAGCAGTACGCAGCCGCAGGTATAACATATCTTGGCGATGAGGTCGTTGAACACAATGGAAAGAACTGGCTCAAGATCGAGGTAGAGATGGAGCAGTCGGGTACGTCTATGAAAATGCTCCAGTATATGGCTCTGAGCGGAGTAAACCAGTATGTTGTCACCTATACCTCCGACAAGGATAATTACGACAAAGCCCTGTCCGATTTTGAAGCTGTATTTGATTCCTTCAAATTTACGGAATAATGATTAGGAGCTGATAGACATGATACCCACGATTGAGACCGAACGTCTGATACTCCGTCCGCTGACTGTTGATGACGCGGAGGCTGTCTTTCAGTGGACGGGAGACGAGCGGGTCACAAAATATATGAACTACAGTACATATTCATCTGCGGAGCAGGTGCGTGAGTGGTTGGAAACCGTCAGCAGCATTTGGGGCTTTGTAAGGAAGTCGGACGGTCTGCTTATGGGCAGCGGGGACATACATATCAGCAAGTCCCCCAAGGAAGTGATTGACGGCTTTTGGGAATTCGGCTACTGCTTCCGCTTCGACTGCTGGAACAAAGGCTACTGTACCGAAGCCACCAAGGCTATGATAAAGTACGCCTTTGAAAGCTGCGGCGCAAGAAAATTCATGGCTCAGCACGCTGTGGACAATCCCGCTTCGGGCAGGGTAATGGAAAAGTGCGGCTTGACCTTTTCGGGGTACGGTTCATATAAAAAGCAGGACGGAAGCTGTGAGTTTAAGTCCAAGGTCTACAGGGCGGTTTTTGAGGAGCTTCCTTATTAATTGCGTAGGGGACGGGTTTATGCCAATACAGGCAGCCGTCCCGATAAAAGGAGTTTATTATGAAAAAATTTTTATGCGTGTTTCTTGCCCTGTTTACGCTTACGCTGACGGGGTGCGGCGGAAAAGAAGTCTACAGGGGCAAGGGGTATGAGTTCAGCTATAATGCCCAAAAATGGGAATTGGATTTTGAGGATGAGGACGGTTTTGTTATTTTTAAGAGTATGGTCTCTGACAAGGCGATCTTCAGCGCGTTCCGCTATACTCCCGAAGAAAATGTCAGCCTTTCCGAACGGCTTGAAAGTTCCAGGGAAGTATGCGAGGAAAACGGTTATATATGGGACAGCGGTGAAATTCTTAATATTAAAGGCAGGGAATGGTCCAGAGAAGAGTATCAGGCACAGATAGGCGAAAGTAAACTCAAGTATATTAACCTTTTTACGGACAACGGCACATATGCCTATGTGATAAGTTTTACATCGTATATTGACAGCGTTGAGTGTATAAAAGAATTTGAAGAGGTTTTTGACAGCTTTAAAATTACCGAATAATTTTGAAAGGATTGGTAAAATGAAAATTCTGGCAGTAGGCGGCGGCGGACGCGAGCACGCCATTATCATGAAGCTTGCGGAAAGCAAACGTGTGGAAAAGCTTTACTGCACCCCCGGAAACGGCGGTATTTCCCGCTATGCGGAGTGCTTCGACGTTGGCGCGACCGATATTGACGGCGTTGTTGCTCTTGCGAAAAAGCTTGCTGTTGACATGGTTGTGGTTGCTCCCGACGACCCGCTGGTACTGGGCATGGTTGACGCTCTTAATGCAGAGGGTATAATGACATTCGGTCCCAACAAGGCGGCGGCTATAATCGAGGGCAGTAAGGTTTTCTCCAAGGACTTGATGAAAAAGTACGGCATACCCACCGCCGCATACGAGACTTTCTCCGAGGCGGACAAGGCAATAGCTTACATAAAGAAGCAGAATTCCTATCCCACAGTAGTCAAGGCGGACGGTCTTGCTCTCGGCAAGGGCGTTATTATCGCGCAGAACGAGCAGGAGGCTGTGGACGCGGTACACTCAATTATGGAGGACAAAATTTTCGGCGAAAGCGGCTCTAAGCTTGTTGTTGAGGAGTTTTTGACCGGTCCCGAAATTTCCGTGCTTTCCTTTACGGACGGAAACGTTGTCGTCCCCATGATATCCTCAATGGATCACAAGCGGGCTCTGGACGGCGATCAGGGTCTCAACACGGGCGGTATGGGCACGGTCGCTCCCAATCCGTACTACACCGAAGCTGTCGCAAAGGAATGCATGGAAAATATCTTCCTGCCCACTATCAAGGCAATGAAAGCCGAGGGCAGGACGTTCAAGGGCTGTCTGTACTTTGGATTAATGGCAACTCCCAAGGGCGTAAAGGTGATAGAGTACAACTGCCGCTTCGGCGACCCGGAAACTCAGGTGGTTTTGCCGCTTCTGGATACAGATTTAGTGGACATTTTTGAAGCGGTCTATAACGGCACTCTTGATGATCTTGACATTAAATGGAAAAACGAGTGCTGCACCTGTGTAGTAATGGCAAGCGGCGGCTATCCCAAGAGTTACCCCAAGGGACTTGAAATGAGCGGTATGGACGACAAGGGTCAGGTGGACGGCGTTTTCGTCTACCATGCGGGAACAAAGTTTGCGGACGGGAAATTCCTCACCAACGGCGGACGCGTTATAGGCGTTACCGCAACGGGAGAGACCTTGCAGGCGGCTTTGGATAAGTCCTACGCGGCGGTCAAAAAGATAAGCTTCGAGAACGCTCACTACCGTACCGATATCGGAAAGCGCGCTCTTGCGGCAAATACCGAAAACTGAAAATAATATTAAAACGCCTCCTTTAGCAAAAAGGAGGCGTTTCAGTTTGTTTTATTTTGGGACATTCTCTACCCCTACATTACCATTCCCGCGATCTTCCACTCCCCGTCAAGCTTTATCAGGGACATGGTGTACTCAACCTCGTAATCGTTGACCCGATAGCCTATGTTCACATGGTAGTCGAACTCAATATGCAGCGTGAAATGCTCCTCGTCGTACATCACAATATCCGAGAAAACCACGTTGTCGTAGGTAGTGGTGTGGTCGCGGTACCAGTCGTGGTGGAAGTCCTTTATTCTGCGGTAAAGCTCCGAGTCCGCAATAAGATAGTTTTTCAGCGGCTCAAAGGACGTGTCCTGCGTTATGTACATTGCGTAGGCAAGGGCTGATTCCTCAGCCGCCGCCTTTATTTCCGCAAGCTGCTCCGCGGTGGGTTCGGGAAGCGCCCGCAGGACTTTCTTATCCTCCGCAAGGACAAGCTCATTTCCGTTTTCGCCGTACACCCGAACTTCGGGCTCGCTGATAAAGATCGCTCCCGTATCGTACACGGTAAAACGCGGTATCAGGCTTTTGTCGTCCAGATCGTCAAAGTCGTGTACCGTATACTCCTCCGCGGAAACGAACTCGCCCGACAAAATTTCTCCGTTTGCACGCACCTCCGCCCGTTCGGGGACGACAACCTTTACCGAGTGAGTTTTCACAAAAAGCTGATCGTTAAGGTCGGCGGATGTATAGTCCCAGTTATCGCCGTTTTTGAAAAGGGTGTACTCCGCAAATTTGGTGTTTCCCAGCCACACGTCGTACAGCACCGAGCCGTCCTCCAGCGTCCTGCCCTTTATCATTTTTGCGGATGTGTAGTCGTTTCCGAAAACGTCAAGCATATAGGTCATGTAATCCTCGCGGCGATTGAAGCGGTCGTACTCAATGCACTTTTCGTCCAGAATAACGTCAATTTGGTTGAGACGGAATTTCTCGGAGAGATTTTCCTCGGCATGTCTGATGTGCCCCGCTTCGTACAGCTCAAGCTGTTCCCATGTGAATTTCCAGACAAGGGTGGACAGAAGCATCAGCACGGTAAAAAACCCCAGCAGAAATATCGGGTAAATGTGTCTTTTTTTCTTTGGCTTAGCCTTATCGGTCTTAGCGGGAGTTTCGGCAAAATGCTCGGCAGTATAGCTCATTGCTCCGCGCCTCCCTCCGCTGTTTTTTCGGGAAGCACCACAAACGCCGAGGGAAGCTTTCTCGGACCGTATACCGACGCGGACACGTTGATTATCTCGCCGTTATAGTACATTACCGTGGACGAGCCGCCGTCAAGGTTTGCGGCGTTTACCGCGCCGTATTCCTCGAGAATGTTTATGCAGTCCTCGTATGTAGCGCCGATACTGGTAGCCTGTCTGCCGTCGATTGTCAGCAGAAGCACGCTTCCGTCGGCGGTCTGACCTATGCAGGTGCGAGGATTGAGACCTCCGCCCGTTCCCGCCACGTCGGAGCGTTTGCCGTTCACGATAAATACCGGACCGAAAGAACAAGCGTCACGGATATTTTTCTCCATAGCCTGCTGTGCTGACATCCAGCCAACTATCAGCTTGTCGTCCTTGTCGAAGCCCACTACTATGGACGAACCGCCGTCGTACAAAAGCTTGCCGTCCTTGATGATTATTCCGAGAGGCTCGCCGCCGTTTCCAACGCCGCCAACGTCAATAAAGCCGCCCGCGTTTATTCCAGCAACGCCGCCCTCGTTCTCGACCAGTTTGGATATCTGCACACCCTCGCCGTTTGCGCCCAGAACGGGAGGTACAGCCATTACAACCCTCGACGGGTCGCGGACTATCATAAGCTTTCCCTTGTAGGTTGACGCCGCAATGTCGATTATTTCCAGAGGCTCCCGTTCGCTGTCCGCGGCGATCTCCTCGGCGGTGGGAATTACGATAAGGGACTCGTCCGTTACTTCAAGGGTGTCCACGGTGGAGTTCCGCGCCTGTATAGCCTTTATCTCCTCGTCCGAGAAAAACATTGCGGGGACAAATTTCAGCGCGCTTGTTTCCATCATTGTCACCACGAACAAGTCCGAGGCCAGCGGAGACGGTCCCTTGCAGAAAATGTACGATACCCCCACAAGCATTATCGCCGCCGCAAGCAATATCACTCCCACAAGGGCGAAAAAGCGTCCGATTATAATTCCTATTACACGAAATACCTTTGCGGCTGTAGATGCACCGCTCATAAAAAATTACCCCTTTGTTTCAGCACTTTTTTTTAAATACCCAGTTCTGCTGTATCTTAAAGCTAAGCAGGAACAGTATGCAGTCCACGGGAAGCTTTATCAGCACCGTATGCTCCTGCCCCAAAATCAGCGACAGACCGTACACTCCCCCGTAGGAAGCCGCTGTCTGGATTATGCACAGGATATAATATTTCACAATGGTCTTTTTCGGATTTTCCGACGACCTGAACACCGCCTTGCTGTTCACGGTATAGTTGAACAGCGAGGACACGACCCGCGCAAACACCGTTGACAGCGCGATACGGAGCTTTCCGCCGAGGCTGCCGAGCAGTACCGAAAGCAGCCAGTATAGTCCTAAATCTATAGCGGACGCCGCAAGGGACGAGGAAATATATCCCAAAATGTTTTTATATATGGCAATTGAATCCTTTATCGGATTGAAGTGTGACTGCTTGTTGTCCTCTATGTAAATGGTCTTTATTGGGACTTCCTTTATGGGAATATCAAGATTTTTCGTTTCCAGAAGCATATTGGTCTCGTAGTCGAAGCGCTCGCCGCTTATACCCACAAACTTGGGTATGATATCGTTTCCCATGGCACGCAGACCCGTCTGGGTGTCGCCGACGGAAAGTCCGCAGAAAAGCTTGAAAAAGCGGGAGGTGGTCTTGTTTCCGAAGCGGCTTCTGGGCGGGACGTTGGGGTCTGAAAAATTCCGCGAACCCAGCACCAGACATCCCGGATTTTCCGAAAGGCAGTCGCAGCAGGCGCACACGTCGTCAATATCGTGCTGGTCGTCGCCGTCCACGAAAACAACGCCGTCCATAGAGCCCGAATAGACGTTCATGTAGTGGTTCATGGCTGTTTTCATTCCCCTGCCCTTGCCGAAGTTTATGCAGTGGGTAAGAACATCGCAGCCGTACTCGTCACGCAGTCTTAAAAAAAGCTCGTCCGTTTTGCTGCCGTCGTTTACGGCGATTATTTTTTTGAAGCCTTTAGCCCTGAGCTTTCCCGCGATACTGAGTATACGCTCGTCGGGATCAAGCGACGGAATGACCGCGCAGTAATTGTACATATTATGAGCCCCCTGACCTTTTGCGTTTGACATTGCATATTATACACCTTTATTCCCGCAATTGCAACGTTTTTTAGTTTACAGTTAAATTACAATCTACAGGCAAATATTACATTATTTTTAAATTTTGGAATCAAAATAATTCGGCGCGGCATTTTTTCCCGAAAAGCAAAAGAGACGGCAAACGCCGTCCCTTCTGCAATGCAAATATATTAACTTGTGGAAGAGGTTATTTAATTGTGTATGGCAGCGTCAGCACGCCCGTTACTGCCCGAGGAACATTACGGTGCAGAGACCCTTGCGCTGCTCCTCAGTGGGAAGCTTCAGCACGCCCTTGTTAAGCAGGTATTCCATAATATGGGTGTGCAGAGTGCAGGCGGCGTTCTGGTCGTAGTAGCGTATCTGTTCGTGCATATGCTCGGGCTGGTTCAGAATGTCAGCTTCCGCGATCTTTTCCGCGTACTCTTTGGAAAGAGCCAGTACCTCGTCATTCGGATTGGGGAAAAGGTCAAACCACTTGCCCATGCTCTGTGACAGAATAACGTTTACCTTGTAGCCCGAATCGGTTTTCACAAGATAACCTCTGTCAAGCAGACGCTTGTAGGCGTACACGTTAGCTTCGTTTTCCGCAAGCTCGCCTTTCATGAAGTAGTAAAGCTTTTCGTAATCGTCATTGCGGTTTTCACGCCAGCCCTCGCGGCTGCCCCAGTATACGTCAAGCCGCCAGCTTTTCCATGCGGAGGGTTCGTCCCATGAAAACCACTGGTCAGGTCCCATGTCGGGACAACGCCACATATCTCCGCAAGCCCAGTAAATGCTTTCCTTGGGATTTTCCGATTTTGGCGTAGGCACGTCCAAAGCTGCGTGTGCAACAAAGTCGCCGCCGTCCTTGCGCTTTACGGAGTATTTCCGGTCGTCAATTTCCGCCGTAGCAAGCTTGTTTGTAATTGGCGGTATCATGCTCCATTTAAGCAGATTTATGTCGTTGTCGGGGACGGTGAGAAAGTCGGGTATCTCCTTGATACTTTCGAGATAGGGAATGACAAATTTTTCCGCAAAGAACTCTGTGTACTTTTTGGGAGCCTCTGTGTAAATATTATTCGCTTCGTCGCTGGGTATCATGATTTGGATATTGGTGCGGTACTTGCCGCTTTCAAGCTTATCCATATAGCCGTACTCTTCAAGGACAGCGACCTCGTCCTCAACAAAAATAGGATTTATGCCAAGCTCCTCGGCAATTTCGTTTATAGTGCGGGACTTGTGGTACGCCGCATATGCAATGTTTTGTGTTATAACTTTTGCGAGGAAGTCCTGTGTATCGCCCTTTGAGCCGGGGTGACCGTTGTGTCCCATACTCGAAAAGCGTATCGGCTGCAAGCCGAGATTTCCTATTGTTCTGATCTTATCCATACCGATCATTAACTCCTTTCGTGTGCATGACAAGTGCCACTTTACAGTGCCTTCGGGGATAGCCATAGCCGCGGCAATGGTTTTGACCTTTTCCCCGTTATAATAGTGACGAACAACGATCTCACGCTGAGTTTTTGAAAGATAGGCAATTTCGCGGCGGATTATCCCGTACTGCTCCGTTTGCTGGAATTCCTCCGCAAAGTCTTTTTCGTCGGGGATATGTTCAAGTCCGTTCGTACCGTCAAAGCCGTCCGTACTTTCAAAGCTGCGGGACTTGCTTTTCCTGCCGATATATCTTGTCCAGACGTTGTGGGCGATCTTGTAAATATATCCGTTCAGGTTGACGATATTTTCGCGCTTTACAAGTACCTCGTAAACCTCGGCGATAATTCTTGCAGACAGCTCCTCCGCCTCGTCGGGATTACCAAGCTTATTAAGCGCGAAGCCGTACAGCTTCTGGACATACTCTCCGATAATGAAATCAGCGTCGCGTTTGTTCATTGTTTTCACTCCTGTTTAGAACGTTCTGTATATATAGTGTGTGGAATTTCAAAAGGGTTGGGAAAATTTCAAAAAAATTTGAAAAAGTATAAATTTTGATTTTACGCACCATGTAACAAATCTTAGGCGGCGAAGCCGCCGACATCAGCTGGTCGAGCTGAGCCCAGCTCGCAGAAGTCCAGAGGGCGGAGCCCTTTGG
>JAAVHI010000042.1 GCA_014799785.1 Ruminococcus sp. | reverse complement strand
TGCGGAAATTCGAGTTCCGTGACAATTATTACGGCAGCTATTTTCATGAGGACGAGTATCTTTATGGTGAGGAACTGGTTGAATACGCACGTTTTTCCGGTATTGAGCCGGAGGATATTGTTCATAGCTTCCTTTAAATGTAAGAGTTGACAGCGCGGTTTCGCTGCAAAAAACAATTTGATGAGTAGGATATTTGAATTTGATCAGTTCCCGGAATGCAGCTTCGGTTATTTCTCTGTCAACATAATCCTCAACATAATCCCAGATCGTATCGTCAGCCATAGCTCCTTCGACTATATCATAGTCATGCTGAACACCTCTGCGGCAGTTTACAATAAATTCAAGCCATTGCTTGCTCATTGTTTCAAAGGAAATCATATTTAAATTATCATTCGGAGATATTTACTATATGTGCGTTATGCTTTGTCAAAGCCCATCTTTTAGCTTGCTTTTCAATGTTGTGCAATAAAAACCGTAGCCGAAATCCTTGAAATATCCGTTAGTCAATATTTTAGGAGAATTGACTATGCTATTGCTTCCATTTCGGCATATATTTTTAAGCAAATCAAATTGGAAAAGTTCGGTCTTTTTTAGTTATTATAACTTTATATTTGGTTTTTGTCAAAAGATTTGCATTGTTTCGATTGTAAGAGACTGTTTATAATTACAAGATCAGTATTTTTAAAACAAAAATCTTTCGCAAAGTGCCTCCTTTTGCGAAAGAACGGAGTTAATCGGCATAAATAAGTGTTATTTACAGATTTTTCGACGTTTTTTTGACGGATTAAAAACTTTTTAAACTGTGTCAAAGCCGTCTGAAAACAGCTTCATGCAGACTTTTTTACGTTCAAAGGAGGAATGAACATAACGGTCAAGAGTAATTTTCACCGAGCTGTGTCCGAGAATTTCCGAAAGCGTTTTCACGTCAACTCCGAGAGAAACGCACCTCGTCGCAAACATATGACGAAGCGAGTGAAAATTTACCTGCGGCAGACCCAATTTTTTAAGTATGCTTTTAAAACGGTACTGCATTGTACGCGGTTCAACAAAACAGCGTGTCCCTGTCAGGAAAAAGCAGTCATTTCCTCGTTTAAGCTTCAACAGAGTTTCTTTAAGAAACTCCGGTATAGGAATTTCCCGCAGCGAAGTATGGCTTTTGGGAGATGTTATGACTATTTTTGTGCCGCTGCCTTCGTGATTTTTAATTCTCTGCATGGTTTTGCTGACGGTCAAAATGCTTTTTTCAAGGTCAAAATCCGACCATTTCAGCGCGCAGAGTTCTCCGATACGAATGCCCGTTGCGGCGGAAAGCGCTATTCCTGCGTTGCCGGGAGTAATATTTTTAGTAAGCCATGTATTCAGGCTGCTCTGTTCCGAATCTGTAAGCAGCCTTTTATTGGAGCGCTTTTCTGTTTTAGGCAGTACCATAAACTCGGCTTTGTTGTCATAGCCGTAACGAGTGTGAGCAAATTTGCACACCGATTTTATGAGTACCGAGATATCCGAAACATACTTAGCGGAAAGTCCTGCGGAAAGCCTGTCCGTCACAAAAGCGTTAAGCATATCAGCTGTCAGTTTTTCATAACAAACATTTCCCAGGTGCGGCAGTATATGCTTTGCTGTTTTCATGGTATAGTTTGAATATGTAGATTCTTTAACCGTGTTTATTATACTGTTGAGCCACATTTGAACGACCTCTCCGAACTTGCAGCTGCAGCGTATCCCGCTTGTATTTGCGCTTTGCTTCTTCTGGAGCAGAGCGTAACGCACTTCCGAATAAGACTTACCGTAAACAGAAGAATACCGAGCTCTTCCATCAGGCTTAAAGCCGTTTTTGTAACGTCCTTCCCAGCGTCCGTCCTTGCGCTTGTAAATGTTTTCTCCTCGTCTTGCCATAATTTTCCTCCTTATTTTATACCAAAATTTTGACGGTAAATACCATTAATTATAGTATAACTGTGACAATACTTGTCGCTTATGACGGCTTTGTAAACAATATTTGGTCAACATTTTGTCTATATTGCTTATTCTATTTTGTTGGATTGTCAGAATTTATACACAATTATGTATTGACAACAAATTTGAAGTATGTTAGAATATAAAGTAACGTTTATTTGAGTGATACAATTGAAACGATTTTTGAGTTATAGTTGAAATTGTGGTTTTATAAAAATCTTTCGCAAAAGGAGGCACTTTGCGAAACTGTTGGGAGGCGTTTTTCATGAGCATAGAACTGTTTGAACACAACCAAGCAGCGTATGAGTCGGCAGTGACTATGCTTGCGGAAACGGGCAAGGCTGCCGTTATACATCCCACAGGTACAGGCAAATCCTTTGTAGGATTCAAGCTTTGTGAGGATAATCCCGACAAAACTGTTTGCTGGCTTTCACCCAGCGATTACATTTTCAGAACACAATTGGAAAATCTCAAAAAGACAGGTGCGGAAATTCCGCAGAATATTAAGTTTTTTACTTACGCAAAATTGATGTATACGTCCGACGATGAGCTTTCTGTTTTTTTACCCGACTATATAATTCTTGATGAATTTCATCGCTGCGGAGCAGAAATTTGGGGAAGCCGCGTTAATACATTTTTAAATATATATAAAAATACCCCAATTTTAGGCTTGTCCGCGACAAATATCCGTTATCTGGATAATCAGCGCGATATGGCAGACGAGCTTTTCGACGGAAATATAGCCTCCGAAATGACCTTGGGAGAGGCCATTGTGCGCGGTATCTTAAAAGCTCCGCTGTATGTTTCTACTGTTTACTCATATCAGAAAGATTTGGAAAAATATACAAGAATGTCCAAAATGCCGAAATTCAGGGCGGTTCGTGATACGGCCGAAAAGTATTTGGAAGAACTTCGCCGTACCATTGAAAAGGCAGACGGCTTGGACGTTATCTTTGAGAAATATATGCCCGATAAATGCGGTAAATATGTGGTTTTCTGTGCTAACAGGGAACATCTGGACGAGATGCTCGGCCATGTTGACGAGTGGTTCGGCAGGATAGACAAAATACTCAAAGTATACAAGGTTTACAGCGACAATCCCGAATCAAGCGGAGAATTTGCGGACTTTAAAGCAGACAAGAGTGAAAGCTTGAAGCTGCTTTTCTGTATTGATATGCTTAACGAGGGTGTGCATTTAGACGATATCGACGGTGTAATACTGTTCCGTCCAACGGTTTCGCCCACTGTTTACAAGCAGCAGATCGGACGTGCGCTGACCGCAGGAAAAAGCGGTACTCCCGTGATTTTTGACATTATTAACAATTTTGAAAACCTTTACAGCATGGGCGCGATAGAGCAGGAAATGGCGTGTGCTGTGACCTATTATAATTCACTTGGCGAGAGCGAGAAAATTGCTGTTGATAAATTTGAAATTATCGGAATTGTCAAGGACTGTGTGGAGCTTTTCGACAAGCTGAACGAGACGTTCACGGCGGGCTGGGACGAAATGTACCGCTGTGCCTGCGAGTATTACTCCGAGTACGGAAATATTGAAGTGCCGAGAAGATACAAGACTGCAAGCGGTTTGTCCTTGGGCAACTGGCTTGATACTCAAAGAGGCGTCCGCAGCGGAAAGATAAACGGAATTCTTACAGATGAGCGCATAAAAAAGCTTGACGAGCTTGGTATGCGGTGGGAAAGTTTTTCCGATATGAACTGGGAAAGAAACTATGCCGCAGCGGTTGAGTATGCTCAAAAGTATGGAGATTTTAATCCTAAAGTGACTTATGTAACTGAAAATGGGATCAATCTCGGCAGTTGGGTCAATAATATCAGAACCTACCGTAAGTGTAGTATACAAAGGAATTATCTTACGGAAGAACGCATTGAAATGCTGGATAAGATCGGCATGGTTTGGGACGTCCCCGATTATTTCTTTGAGAAAAATTATGCTGCGCTGCTGGAGTATTTTCGTACTCACGGAGACCTTGACGTACCTGCGGATTATATTTCTCAGGACGGCATAAAGTTGGGCAGCCGCGTGAGAAATCTGCGCACGTCAAAGAAAAATGGTACACTTACAGAAATGCAGATATCACGTCTTGATGAAATAGGTATGCTTTGGGACGATAAATTTACCCGCAGCTGGGAAACAGGTTTTGAGCACGCAAGGGCATATTTTGTTAAGAACGGCAATCTTGATGTACCGACAATATTTGTGTGTGATGACGGCTTTAAGCTTGGGACATGGGTCGCAAATCACAGGGGAAAAAGCGGTACTCGTATAACCGAGGAACGCAGAAAAAGGCTGGATTCCATAGGTATGGTATGGGAAAAACCAACAGCCGATGAACTGTGGGATAAGCGTTTTGAAATGGTTAAGGCGTACTATGAAAAAAACGGTAATCTTGATATGCCCGCAAATTATACAGGTGATGGAACTTGGCTTGCAAAATGGTTAAATGAGCAGAAGCATATCTATCACGGCAGACGAAAAGGGAAATCACTTAATGATGAACAGATTAAAAAGCTTGAAGGCATCGGTTTTCAATGGAGGGACAGGAAGGATATTATCTGGCTGTCACGCTATGAAATGCTGAAAAAATATAAAGACGAAAACGGTAATATTGACGTTCCAAAAGACTATGTTGCCGAGGATGGTTTTAAGCTTAAAACATGGCTGAAAACACAGATCACTCGCTGCAGAAAAGGTGAATGCACTGATGAACAGATCAAGCTTTTACAGCAGCTCGGCGTGTGCTTTGAAACCTTGACATTTGATGAAATTTGGGACAGAAATTATATTGCCGCGCGAAAATGGCATAGCGAAAAAGGTAATTTGAACGTTCCGAGGGACTATATGACCGACGGCGGAATTAAGTTGTATAATTGGCTGAATAATCAAAAGACGCGATATGCCAACGGTAAGCTGAACGAAAAGCAGATTGCAAAATTATCCGAAATAGGTGTGGAATTAAATTAGCGGTCAATCATAACCGCAAGGAGGTGCAGAAAGAAATGGAAAGCGAAAAGAGCGTCCGCGAAAACAGGATAGAGCATTGGAAAATAATATCGCTGTATTTGGCAGTATATGATGTGCTGGCAATAAATTTCTCATATTTCGCGGGACTTTGGCTTCGTTTCGATCTGCGCTATTCAAGTATACCGAAAGAATATCTGAGCGCATTTTTAAAGTTTGCGCCTTTTTATACTGTATTTACGATATTTGTATTTATTGCGCTTCGGCTTTATAACAGCCTATGGAGATTTGCAAGCTTCAGCGAACTGAACCGCATAATCGTCTCATCGGCGGTAACAACGGTTTTCCATGTTGTGGGAATAACGCTGTTTTTAAAAAGAATGCCGATGTCGTACTATATAACAGGTGCAGTGTTTCAATTCTGCACGGTTACGGCGATAAGATTTCTGTACAGATTTATAAATCTGGAACGTTCCCGCAGAAACAAGGCTTCAAACGCTGTACACCGCGCAATGGTGATAGGTGCTGGTTCAGCGGGACAGGTAATAGTAAGAGACCTGAAAAACAGCACGGAAAGCGATATAATTCCCGTATGCGTGATAGACGACAACAAAAACAAGTGGGGACGCTTTATGGACGGAGTTCCTATTGTAGGCGGACGGGACAGTATCATGGAAGCGGCCGAAAAGTACGCTGTTGACCGAATTTTGTTTGCGATACCGACGGCTTCGGCTGAATGTAAGAGGGAAATTTTAAATATTTGCAGCGAAACAGGCTGTACCCTGCAAAGTCTGCCCGGAATATTTCAGCTTGCCAACGGAGAGGCGCATTTGTCCAATCTCCGGTCCGTTGCGGTCGAGGACTTGCTGGGAAGAGATACAATTAAAGTAAATATGGACGAAATTTACCGTCATATAAAGGGCAAGAGAATTTTGGTAACAGGCGGCGGAGGAAGTATCGGTTCGGAACTTTGCAGACAAATTGCGGAGCATGAGCCAAGTCAGCTTATAATTTTTGACATTTATGAAAACAACGCTTACGAGATCCAGCAGGAGCTGCTGGCTAAATACGGTGGGAAATTAAATCTTCTTGTTCTTATAGGTTCTGTCAGAGACAGCCGTAAAGTTGAAAATATTTTTGAGACCTACAGACCGCAGATCGTTTACCATGCAGCGGCGCATAAGCACGTGCCGCTTATGGAATACAGTCCGTGCGAGGCGATAAAAAATAATGTTATCGGTACATATAAAACATCGTACTATGCGCTGAAGTACGGAGCCCAGCGGTTTGTTCTGATAAGCACCGATAAGGCGGTAAATCCTACAAACATAATGGGTGCATCAAAGCGTTTATGCGAGATGGTCATTCAGACAATGGACGCTGTAAGCCGCGAAAATCGTTTTGATATGCTGCCGGTACTGCACAGCCATTCGGACAAAAATTGCAGACCAACGTCTGTAAAAGTGTCCGGTGAAAAAATCAAAATTGAAGCGGTGAAAAATAAAAACCGCACAGGAACACAGTTTGCGGCGGTGAGGTTCGGAAACGTTCTTGGAAGCAACGGCTCTGTTATTCCATATTTTAAGAAACAAATTATGGAGGGCGGACCGGTAACGGTTACTGACCCCGAAGTGACAAGATATTTCATGACGATACCCGAAGCCGTGTCGCTTGTTTTGCAGGCGGGAACTTACGCATGGGGCGGAGAAATATTTGTGTTCGACATGGGCGAGCCTGTTAAGATCGACACCCTTGCGAGAAATCTGATAAAGCTTTCGGGATACAAGCCTGATGTTGATATAAAGATCGAGTATATCGGTCTGCGTCCCGGCGAAAAGCTTTACGAGGAAAAGCTTATGGCTGAAGAGGGTATGAAAAAGACAGATAACGAGCTTATTCACATAGGCAAGCCGGTGGAGTTTGACGTGGAGGAATTTCTGTCAGAGCTTGAGAAGCTTGCGCGGGCAGGTTATGAAAACGATAAGGATATTGTGAAAATCGTGGAGAGGCTTGTGCCTACCTTTCATCCGTCCGGAGAGAAGCCTAAGGGAAGCGCTCCTGCGGAGAATATCGTTTCCGCAAAAAAAATTATTCAAGGGGAAAAATCAGATGTTTGGAAGTCAAAGGAATTTCAAGGCGTTTGAACATAAAGTATGGCTTTCCTCGCCAACTATGCACGGCGAGGAGATGGAGTACATAAAAAAAGCTTATGACACCAACTGGATGTCAACACTGGGCGAGAACATAAACGAAATTGAAAAGCAGGTATCCGAAAAGGTGGTCATGAAGTACGGAGTTGCGCTATCGTCGGGAACGGCGGCTCTGCACATGGCTGTCAAGCTTGCGGGAATAAAGCGGGGCGACCGCGTTTTCTGTACCGATATGACCTTTGGTGCGACGGTAAATCCCGTTGTTTACGAGGGCGGCATACCGATTTTTATTGACACTGAGTATGACACATGGAATATGGATCCCGCCGCATTGGAAAAGGCTTTTGAGCTGTATCCCGATGTCAAAGCGGTGGTCGTTGTGCATTTGTACGGAGTACCATGCAAGCTGGACGAGATCAAGAATATCTGCGAAAAGCACGGCGCGGTACTTATTGAGGACGCTGCGGAATCCTTGGGAGCGACCTATAAGGGAAAGCAGACGGGTTCTTTCGGTGATATCGGCTGCATTTCATTTAACGGAAATAAGATAATTACAGGCTCGTCGGGAGGAATGCTTCTTACCGGCGATTTCGGTGATTACGAAAAGACGCGGAAATGGTCTACTCAGTCGAGGGAAAACGCGCCCTGGTATCAGCACGAGGAGCTTGGCTACAACTACCGAATGAGCAACGTTATCGCGGGAGTTGTTCGCGGTCAGTTGCCTTATTTGGAGGAGCATATTGCCCGCAAAAAGGAGATTTACCAGCGGTACAAGGACGGCTTGAAGGGTCTGCCTGTTAAGATGAATCCATACGACGAAAAGAACAGCGAGCCTAATTTTTGGCTCAGCTGTATGATACTGAACGAGGACGCAATGTGCAGGCAGGTCAGGGACGACTGCAAGGCGCTGTTCCTGCCCGAAAAAGAAAAGTCATGTCCAACGGAAATTCTTGAAAGACTTGCGGACTTTAACGCTGAGGGACGTCCCATATGGAAGCCTATGCATATGCAGCCGATTTATCGTGGCAACGGATTTGTGTCTGTTTCCGGTGACGCGGGCGCGGATATTTTTGACCGCGGGCTTTGTCTGCCAAGCGATATTAAGATGACGAATGACGAGCAGGACATTGTTATTGATATCATACGAAATTGTTTTGAATGATTCGAGGGACGCAGATGTACGTTAAGTTTTTCAAGAGATTTTTTGATGTTGTACTGTCGCTTTGCGCTCTGATCGTTTTGTCGCCCGTTTTAGTGATACTGACAATAGTCGGGGTTTTTGCAATGCACGGAAATCCGTTCTTTGTGCAGGAGCGTCCGGGAAAAAATGAAAAGATTTTCAAGATGATAAAGTTTCGTACTATGTCTAATCTGAAAGATGAGAACGGTGAGCTGCTTACCGATGAGCTAAGATTAAATAAGTACGGTATCTGGCTGAGAAAAACCTCTTGCGATGAGCTTTTGGAGTTAGTTAATATTGTAAAAGGTGATATGAGTATTGTTGGTCCGAGACCGCTGCTGGTCAGGTATCTGCCGCGGTATAACGAGCGTCAGCACAGGCGGCATGAGGTTCGTCCGGGACTTACCGGATACGCACAGGCGCATGGCAGAAATGCTGTAAGCTGGGAAGAAAAATTTGAAATGGACGTTTGGTATGTGGAAAATGTATCCTTTAAAACAGATGTGAAAATTATTTTTGACACTGTGAAAGTTGTGTTGAAACACGAGGGTGTAAGCTCTGATACGGCGGCTACTATGGAGGAATTTATGGGGACTGCCGAAGAAGCAAATACTTATTTGTGAGGACTTTAAATGAAAAAAGTTATTATTATCGGCGCGGGAGGTCACGGAAAGGTTGCCGCAGATATTGTCAGACTTTCGGGTGATGAAGTCGTTGGTTTCCTTGATGACAAACCTCCCGAAAATTTGGTTGGATTTAACATTATCGGAAATACGGGCGATATAGGAAAATGGTCCGACTGTATGTATTTCGCGGCAGTTGGAAATGCGGAGATAAGAAAAAAAATCATGAATAATAATGTTCCTTGGTACACGGCAATTCACCCGACGGCTGTTATTGCGGACGATGTAAAGATCGGAGAGGGCTCACTTTTTGCTGCAAATTCGGTCGTTAATTCGGGAGCGAAGATCGGTAAGGGATGCATTATAAACACTGCTGCAACGGTTGACCACGACTGCATACTTGAAGATTTTGTGCATATAAGCCCCGGAGCGCATTTGAGCGGTTCGGTAAAGGTGGGCGCAGAAACTTGGATAGGCGTAGGAGCGTGCGTTGTAAATAACATAGAAATTTGCGGTGGCTGCACCATTGGAGCGGGAGCCGCTGTTATAAGGAATATCGGCGTTGCGGGTACTTATGTCGGTGTACCGACCTATAAAGTCAACTAATACAAAAGTGGAGTTATGACTATGAAAAAAGCATTGATGAACGCATCGGTTGCTTCAATGATATATAGCTTTAATATGAATAACGTTTCATTGCTTGAAGAGCTTGGTTATAAGGTTGATATTTCCTGCAACTTTGGAAAAGAAAACCCGATGGATACTCAAAAAGTAACCGAGTTTTGTAAAATTTTAGACGATAAAGAAATTACGATATTTAAAACAGAATGCCCCAGAAAAATTTCTGCCATAAAAAAAATTGTAAAGACATACCGACAATTAAAAGAAATCTCGGAAAGTGAACATTATGATTTAGTTCATACACAGACCCCTATAGGAGGAGTTATTTGCAGGTTAGCATTTTGTAAAGCGAGAAAGCAGGGAACAAAAGTAATCTATACCGCTCATGGTTTTCATTTCTACAAGGGTGCGCCGTTAAAAAATTGGCTGCTGTATTATCCTGTTGAGAAAATATGCTCTTATTTTACGGACGTGCTAATTACGATAAATAAAGAGGATTATGCATTTGCCCAAAAGAAAATGAAAGCCAAAAAGACATATTATGTTCCCGGTGTGGGAATTGACTTGCAGAAATATTCAAATGTTACAGTAAATAAAGAAGAAAAAAGAAAAGAGCTTGGAGTTCCTGATGATGCTGTTTTATTGCTTTCGGTAGGTGAACTGAATGAGAATAAAAATCATGAAACAGTTATAAGAGCTTTGTCAATGCTTGACGATCCGCAAGTATTCTACATAATAGCGGGTATCGGCAGCAAAAAAGAACATCTTGAAAATGTGATCTCAGAGCTTGGTTTAGAAAATAATGTTCATCTTATTGGATACAGAAACGATGTTAATGAACTTTTAGCCGCTGCGGATATTTTTGTTTTTCCGTCATTCAGGGAAGGGTTGTCGGTTGCATTAATGGAGGCAATGGCGTGCGGACTTCCTGTGGCTTGCAGCAGAATACGCGGAAATGTGGATCTGATTGACGATGACAAGGGCGGGGTTACGTTTGATCCACAAAATACAGAAAGTACAGCAAACGCCTTAAATAATCTTTTGAAAAGCAATTTAGGTATTATTGGAAAGTACAACAGTGAAAAGATACAGAATTTTGATACGAATAAAATAAAAAATATAATGAAAAAAATATATGAATGCTTAGATTAAAAAAGAGGAGTTATTATGAATTATGTCATGGAAAAAATGCGTACTTATGTGCAGCATTTTGATCCACCAAAATACTTTAAAATGCGTGATAAAGTTGTAAGTGGTAGCGGTGTAAAAATAATAAATTTATACAGGCTTTACAGAATTAAAAAAATGGATGCTTTTAATAATGCTTCTCTCGGAACTTTTCTCGGACATGGAGCTGTTTTTAAAGGAATCCCGAATTTTCCTCATGGATTGTACGGGATCATTGTTTCTCAGCATGCGGTTATTGGAAATAACTGTACAATTTTTCATCAGGTCACGATTGGGGATGTAGATGGAAAAGCGCCGACTTTGGGAGATAATGTGCTTGTGTGTCCGGGTGCAAAATTGTTGGGAGATATAAAAATTGGAAATAATGTAAAAATCGGTGCAAATTGTGTTGTTGTTAAAGATATTCCGGATAATGCAACTGTAGTCTGCGAAAAAGCCAGAATAATTGAACACTCAAATGAGGAGTAGGACAGAATTTCAATTGACGATTATAATATTACGCCGTTAAAAACGTGCACTGATAAGGAGCGGAATAACATGAAAACGGAGTCTAAGACTATTCTCGTCAATTATTTAGGACGAAATGGAGCCGGTCCGATTTTTGCATATGAAATGACAAAGGGACTTTTGGAAAATGGCTGCCGCGTTTATGCAGTTTTATCGGATGCAATTTCAAACTTAAAGGATTGGGAATGTCTCCCATTGGAAAAGTTGGTTACTGTACATACATACAGCAATAAATTTAATTTTATTACTGCAACGGTACGGTTTCATATTGTAGATTTAAAACGATTAAAAAAAATATTTCAAAATGTAAAGTTAGATGCGTGTTATATGCCGATGGGGCACTTTTGGGATAAATCAATCAATAAAATTTTTAAAAACACTAAAACCATTTATACACTGCATGACCCATTGCCGCATTCGGGAAGTTCTAAACTGCTGTATCATCTTTCAAGGAAAAAAATTTCTTCGTACGATGAGATAGTTATTTTGTCGAGTTGTTTCAAAGAAACTGTAAGCAAGTACTTTGATCATTCGACTGAGCATATTCATGTTATTCCTCATGGGATTTTCAATTATTACGACCGCTTTTCCTTTAAACCGATTGAACGATCCGGAGAATATAATTTTCTTTTTTTGGGAAGGATCGAAAAATATAAGGGACTGCATTTGCTGGCGCAAGCATACCACAGGCTTTTTTCCGAACGAAAGGATATTTCTCTTTACATAGTAGGAAAGGGTGATTTTACTGAATATCAGGCAGAATTTTTAACCGGCACCCCCGAATGCGGCGGAGAAAATGTTACCGTTGTAAATCGCTTTGTAGATGATAGCGAAGTTGCAGCCTATTTTGAGGGAAAGAATATAATTACCGTTCTTCCGTATATTGACGCCACACAATCCGGTGTTGTACCAATAGCCATGCAGCATGAATCACTGCTGATCGTTACAGATACAGGAGGACTGGCAGAACAAACAGGCTATGGAAAATATGCGGTATTAGCACAGACAAATGCGGACAGTCTGTATGAGTGTATGAAGCTTGCGGTAGAGCAATATGCTTCTTTCAGACCCCAAATTACAGAAGCAAAAAAATATATCGAAAGTCTTTCGTGGAATCATTTATCACAAATGCTTTTGGATATTGTATAAAAATTCAGTTGAAATGAGGATTTTAAAATGATCATCACCAAAACTCCTTTCCGTATGTCATTTTTCGGCGGGGGCACTGACATGGAATCATATTTCAGAGAACACGGCGGAGCAGTTTTGTCAACCACATTTGATAAATATTGCTATGTAAGCGTAAGACATTTGCCTCCGTTTTTTGATTATTCTACGGAGCTTTGTTATTCTGAAACCGAACGTGTTTCGCAAATAGATAATATTAAGCACCCATTGATAAAGAATGCAATGAAAATGCTCGATATGCACGATATTCGTCTGACATATGAGGCCGATCTTCCGGCTCGTTCGGGACTGGGTACAAGCAGTTCTTTTGCAGTAGGAATGCTGAATGCTTTTTATGCTCTGAAGGGAAGATATGCGGATAAAAAAATGCTGGCTGACAAGGCTATTTATTTGGAGAGAGAATTGTGCAGTGAAGCAGGTGGGTGGCAGGATCAAATAGCAGCTTCATACGGAGGATTTAACCGAATCAATTTCTGTTCTGACGGATATGAGGTAATCCCTATTATTATCTCTCCCGATCGCAAGGCAAGATTAAATCAAAATTTACTTATGTTTTTTACGGGATTTACACGTTTTTCTTCTGAAGTGCAAAAATCCAACGCACTCGATAAGAAAGAAAAAGCTGCACAGCTGCGTGAAATGCATATGTTAGTGGATACTGCCGAAAAAATACTTACGGATAAAAATTCTGATTTAGATGATTTCGGACGTATGCTTGATCAAACATGGCGTCTCAAGAGAAAAACAGGGGACGCCGTATCGACAAACAGTATTGATGCAATTTATGCAAATGGTATAGCGGCAGGCGCTTTGGGAGGAAAACTTTTGGGCGCAGGCGGAGGCGGTTTTTTCATTTTTTATGTTCAGCCTGAATATCAGGACGCCGTAAAAGAGGCTATGAAAGATCTAATGTATATTCCGTTTGAATTTGAAAACGGAGGAACACGTGTTATCCATTATGTTCCTGAGAGTTATGAATTATCAAAGAAATAAATGCTGATATATTTATGCAATTGAGGTGATGAAATGAACGCATTTGGCGGTATTTTGCAAATAAAAAAGCGGGACTTAAACTTTAATACCGTATGCTGCGCTTGTTCAGCTTTTTTATTGTCATTATACATCTTTTTTCCGCTTATCCCATATCGAAGTACATATGGAATTATGTCCGCTTTTATTTTGCTTATTGGAGATATTAGTAAAACAAAAGCATTGATAGTACTGCAAAAAAAAGATATGATTTTTTTGGCGGCATTGCTCTATACAGGAGCTTCTTTGGTTATTGCCGGAAACAGTTATACCGGTACAGAAATTTTTCAGATATTTATTTTTGCATTTTTCATTTTTCATTTGATTGACATATCCGGCGAGAATTTTCACTTTTTTATCTTGTTTTTTTCGGTATTTTCACTTGCTTTTATGGTAGCAACTTATTTGCAGTATTACGGTTCAAATATTATTGTTTCATTTATAAGACAATACTTTATATCCAATCAAGAAGCAATGGAATATTATTATACGCTTGAATCATGGTCAAGCTACTGCGGATTGGCAAACACAAGTGCGGAAAATTCATTTTTCATTTCTTTTGCGGCATCAGTGACGTGTGCTAAGTTTTTGGGAAAACGCATTAGCTTGGTTAATGTTGTTCTTTATGTATTGTGTATAGGTGCTATTATGATGACATCAAAACGCGGTATTTTGCTTGCTAATCTGGTAATGTTTATTGCGTGCGGATTTTTATCCAAAAAATTTCAAGTTAAAAAAAATACTATTTTAAGATTTATTATATCTGTTGTATTGTTGATAAGTATTATGGCAATAATCAATATGCAGACATCTGCTTTAACAAAATTGATTGAAAGATTTAAAACTACGTCGTTATTAAATGGCAGAGACAATATATATTTGGGCTTACTTCAAAGACTCGGAACAGGCTTTTTATTCGGAAATGGTTTTGCGAATACTTATCTTTATTACTCCCAGGGAGCTCACAATATCTATATACAGCTTCTATACGATCTGGGTATTGTTGGACTGGTTCTTTATGTTTGGTATTTTGCTGTTAATTTAAAAAATGCTGTACAGTCATATCGGCTTTCGTCAAATGAAGAAACAAAGGAACAATTATTAACTTGTTTCTATTTTCAGGGTCTTTTTCTGGTTTACGGACTATCGGGAAATCCGCTTTTTACGGGAAATATGCTTTACATTTATTTCGTTATACTGGCGGCAACTCAAAATTTAAGGAGAAAAATTAATAATGAGAACAGCCATACTTACATACAGCAAAGCGTATAATTACGGAGCTGTTTTGCAGGCATATGCACTGCAGAAAGTGATCCAAAGAATGGGGCATGATTGTAAGCTGATCGATTATCATTGTCCCGGGGTTGACGGACAGTACTCCTATCGTTTCCCTAAAAGTTTTTTAGATATCAAAATTAATGCAGGATTGTTTTTATCCAGAGAAAAAAGAAAAGAGATCGATAAATTTCGCAGAAAAATGGATTTTACCGATCCGTACAGCCGTGAAAACATTGCAGAAGCCGTTCCGTTGTTTGACAGGTTTATTGTGGGCAGCGATCAGGTCTGGAATGGAATTTGCACCAATGACGACCCGTCTTTTTTTCTGGATTTTATTACGGAAACTTGCAAAAAGAACAGTTATGCTGCAAGTTTTGGCAAGACGGATCTGAGCGAAGATAAAAAAAATACATATAGTAAGTATTTATCAGATTTTTATCGGATCTCGCTTCGTGAAGAAAGCGGGAGTACTCTTGTAAAAGCTTTGACAGGACGTGACGCGCCTGTAATGCTTGATCCGGTTTTTTTGCTTCCGCAAAAAGAATGGGAGTCTTTTACGGCGAAAAATGACGGAGGATATGTTTATGTTTTTCAGTATGTCAGCAATGAGAAAACAATTGCTCTTGCAAAAGAAATTGCCGACAGACGAGGAAGAAAACTTCTTATTTCATCGTCATGCTTAAAATCGCGGCATTATGGACAGCCTGTAAAGCCTAAAGGTATTGAGGGCTTTTTAAGCGATATTCGCAATGCCGGACTTATTATTACCGACTCTTTTCATTGTGCGGCATTTTCAATTATTTTTCAGCGTCCTTTTTTTGCCGTGCTGAGGGAAAATGATCCTTCAAATACACGACTGGAGAATTTACTGTCGTCGTTTGAAATACTCAACAGGATATACTCTGCCGAAAATGCGGAAAGAGACGAGCCGATTGATTATAAAAAAATCGGACTGCTGTTGGAAAAAAGGAAAACTGATTCAATGAATTTTTTAGAATCTGTTTTTAAGTAATAATTTATAGAGAGGTATTTCGGCATGAATGTCCTTTTTTGTGAACTTTTATATCCTCGGACGCACGCAAGGAGCAACTCGTTTTATATTAATTGTCTGGCAGAGCTTGACCTATCTTTATTTGTTATGGCTCCGAATAATTTTTACAGCATACAAAATGCGTCGGTAAAGCTGCTTCCTATTGAAGAATTGCATAGAAAAAAAGGCAGGATCAGTTATCGTATCAATGAACTTAAGTATATGAAACAGATAATTAACGCTGTAAAAAAAAATAAAATCGATAAAATTATTTTGGCATCAAGCGATTACGCCATGCTTCCATTTCTGTTGTTTCGCCTGCCAAAACGGATTGAGTGTTATCTTGTACATCACGCTGAACTCGATGTATTGGAAACCAATAAAATAAAGCGTATAATTTTTGATACATTCAGAAATAAGATACATCATCTGGTATTTGAACCGTTTATTGCAGATTTTCTGAAGCACGATCTTAAAATTGACAATTCAAGGGTACACATTATGCCTCATTCCTTGAATCAAAATGTGAGCTTTTCCGCTAACGGTGAATTTTGCTGTGACCTGGCAGGATTAAGCAACAGTAATGATGAAAAGTTTATTGAAGATCTGATCAAAATGGAACAGCAAACAGGCAAACTCAAGGCAATCGGGAAAAAAGTTATTTTGAAATCAAATCAGTTTGAGTTTGATGATGATTATTTAAAAGTATTTCGCGGACATTTGCCTGATGAAGAATATAATATGCTGATTTCCGGCGCGCGACGAATATTTATGCCTTTTGAGAAAAATTTCGGCTATCGCGAATCCGGAACACTTATGGATGCTCTTTCAAACGGAAAATATGTTATCGCATCGGATATTCCTTTAATGCAAAATTATATTCGTCAATATCCGACGCTTTGCAGCATTTATCATACGACAGGCGATGTAATCAGCATTATTTCTGATGATACTTTTGATAATTCCAAAGTGGACGAAGAAACAGCAGGCTTTATCGCTGCACACAGTGCAGAGCAGTATAAGCAATGCATGAGTAATATTTTAAAAACGGAGGAACTTTAAATGAAGCTGATCAGTGTGATTCTTCCTGTTTATAATGTTGCGCCTTACCTTGAACAATGTGTCAGGAGTATTTTGGATCAAACCTATACTTATCTGGAAATTTTATTAATCGATGATGGTTCTACAGATGGTTCTGCTGCTATTTGTGATGAATTAAAGGAAAAAGATACGCGCATCACGGTGTTTCATCAAAAGAATGCAGGTGTTTCGGCTGCAAGGAATGCAGGACTCGACCATGCGTCGGGACAATATATTTCCTTTATTGATCCTGATGATTTTATTGACTCAAAGTTTTATGAGGTTTTGGTTAAAAATATGGAGGAATGCAATGCCCGGTGTTCATCTATAGGACATATGCGGTTATATGAGGAAACCGGAAACAGCGTAACTGTCAGCCCAACTGTCAAAAGACGCACTTTAAGCGGCTTGGATGCATTGGATGAAACTTTTTCAAATGTCGATCCCTGGGTAGGAATGCCTTTCAATAAGCTTTATTTACGTGATATTATTGAAAAACGCTGTCTGAGATTTCGTACGGATATGCGTTATAATGAGGATAATGAATTTTGCTACAGATACCTTTCGTATTGTGATGTCATAGTGCGTGATACGCTTCCTTTATATACATATCGAATCAGAAAAACGTCAGCAACATCCTCAATGTTTTCTTCTTATCAGAATTCAAAAAAGTCTTGTCATTCGGCTGATATCATCTTCAATTATGCAGAACAATACAAGGAACGTCCTTTCTTCAAGCGAATTGCAGAGTACTACGTAAGAGTTTATATACAGCATATTTATTATATGTTTTTAAGAGAAGAATACGATCTGTCAGAAATAAAGCTTGCAAGAAAAAAAGTTTCAGATGTTATAAATAAAGTTTCCGGGATATCTGTTTTATTTAAACACAGGATCTTTTTCTTAGGTATAAGTGTTTTGCCGCGTCAAACATATCTTGCCATAAAGGCTATGAAAGGGAAAAAACATAAATGAGACTTTTTTTTCAGCGTGTGATTCGGAATAAGGTTGTCCAAAACAGCGGATGGTTGATAGGAGAACGCGTTGCACAGCTTGTCATAAGTTTTTTTGTCGGAATAATTACAGTACGTTATCTCGGACCTTCAAATTATGGTACGCTTAATCTTGCTATGACATACACAGCGTTTATTATGCCATTTTGTAATCTCGGCATTGCAAATGTAATTGTAAAAGAATTGGTTGATAAACCCGACAAAGAGGGGGAGCTTCTCGGAAGCTCGATCGCAGCTCGTCTTTGCACAGCATTGGCGATGATATTCATTTTGGCGGCAATAATGTTTTTGATCCATCCCTCAGATAGTTTAATGAGGCATTTGTCGTTTGTATATTCATTTGTTTTGATATTTAAGAGCTTGGATATTTTCGGTTCTTGGTATCAGGCAAGAATGCGTTCCAAAATTTCGGCAATAATTGCTACTGCAGCATATTTAGTTACATCTCTTTACAGAATATTTTTGCTTATATTTAAGGCGGACGTTTTCTATTTTGCTGTTGCCTTTGTGCTTGACGCTGCAATGGTCGCTGTGATGTATTTGATCGCATATAAAAAAGAAAAAGGAAGTACGCTTCGTGTTTCTTTGAAAACAGCTAAATATCTGCTGTCGCAAAGCTATCATTTTATTCTTTCGGCAATGCTGGTTACGATTTATGCACAGACAGATAAAATTATGATCGGAAAGATGATGGACGAGACTTCGGTCGGACTATATGCTACTGCTGTAAATGTTTGTAATTTGTGGGTTTTTGTGCTTCAGGCATTTGTGGACTCTGCACGGCCTTCTATTGTGCGCGCACACCAATCCGATAAAAAACTTTACAATGAACGTATAATTCAGCTTTATTCTTTGATCATATGGCTTAGCATAACGGTTTCTGTTATTTTCAGTTTGTTTGCGCCCATAATAATAAATATTCTGTACGGAAACGAATTTGCCGATTCCGCAGATCCATTGCGTATCATTACATGGTACACCTGTTTTTCTTATTTGGGAGTCGCACGTAACATCTGGTCTGTATGTGAGGGAAAACAAAAATACGAAAAGTATTATGCAGCAGCGGGCGCTGCCGCGAATATTATTTTAAACTTTCTGTTGATTCCTGTTTGGGGCATTAACGGTGCGGCGGCGGCATCGCTGCTTACGCAGATCGTTACTAACGTTCTGGTTCCGTATTGTATCAGGGAAACACGGGAAAATGCGGTTTTTGTTTTAAAGGCTTTTGATTTTCGGCATTTGTTTAAAGCTCTGAAAGAAATATAATAACGCGCAGTTATATGTAGTTTTACTGATATTTTAGAAACAGGTGAATAAAGTGAAAGTTGTTTTCATGGCAGGCGGGAAAGGTACACGCATTTCATCGGTCGCTTCAGACATACCTAAGCCTATGATTCCTATCCAAGGAAAGCCGGTGTTGGAGCACGAAGTTGACCGTTTGAGAGAGCAGGGATTTACAGATTTTATTTTTACGGTTGGTCATCTCGGACAGTGTATTATTGACTATTTCGGTGACGGCAGCGGGATTTCTCCTGCTGCGGGAAAGCCATTCGGGGTACATATCGAGTACTATATTGAGTCTGAGCCGCTCGGAAATGCGGGGGCGCTTTTTAAGCTCAGGGAAAAGCTGACAGAGGATTTCCTGCTGATCAATGCGGATGTGGTTTTTGATATTGATTTCAGCCGCTTTATTGAGTTTCACAGACAACATGGCGGACTTGTCACATTGTTTTCTCACCCTAACGATCACCCATACGACAGCGGTTTGCTTATAACCGATGAAAATGGAGCGGTTACCAAATGGCTGTCAAAAGAAGATGAACGTCCGCAGTATTATCATAACTGCACCAATGCGGGACTGCACGTTGTTTCTCCTAAAATCCTGAACACACCGCCGGAAAGTTCTAAGGTCGATTTGGACCGTATGCTTTTAAAGCCTTTGGCGGGTACGGGAAAGATGTTTTGTTACAGCAGTCCCGAATATGTTAAGGATATGGGGACTCCGGATAGGTATAAGCTTGTCTGCGCTGATTTTATTTCAGGAAAAGTTCATGCGAAAAATCTTCAAAATCTTCAGCGCGCTGTTTTTCTTGACAGAGACGGAACTATAAACCGTTATGTAGGATTTTTGAGACATAAAAGCGAATTTGAACTGATTCCCGGCGCAGCGGAAGCAATACGCTCTATTAACCGTTCGGGGTTTTTGGCTATTGTTGTAACCAATCAGCCTGTGATTGCCCGCGGCGAGGTAACGTTTTCGGAGCTGAGTGAAATTCACTGTAAAATGGAAACCCTGCTCGGAGAACAGGGGGCATATGTCGATGCTGTATATTTTTGTCCTCACCACCCTGACAGTGGATTTCCCGGTGAGGTTTCGGAATTGAAGATACGCTGTGACTGCCGCAAACCGCAGCCGGGAATGCTTCTTACTGCAGCAAAGGAGTTTAATATTGACTTGTCCCGTTCATGGATCGTTGGTGATGGAGACAACGATATAAAGGCGGGAATAGCTGCTGGCTGTAAAACTATACAGCTGAATGAAGAATTTACTTTAATAGATGCGGTCAATAAAATTTTGGAGGTAGAATCATGAACAAATCAGCAGAAAACGAATTAAATATTTTAACGGACAGATACCCTGCTCTTTCAGTCTGCCGTGACGATATTGAGGCGGCATATCGGTTAATCGAAGAATGCTATTTAAACAAAGGAAAGCTTTTGGCGGCAGGAAACGGAGGAAGTGCGGCAGATGCGGAGCATATTGTCGGGGAACTGATGAAAGGCTTTAAGCTTTCGAGAACTGTTTCGCCGGAGTACAGAGAAAAGCTGATCATGGCAGAACCTGAAATGGGTGAGGTTTTAGCAAAAAATTTGCAGGGAACCCTTCCTGCTATTGCTCTTGACGGTCACCCTGCTCTTTCAACCGCTTATATGAACGACTGTGAACCGCTGCTTTGTTTTGCACAGCAGGTGAACGGTTACGGAACAGAAAATGATGTATTTCTCGGAATTTCAACCAGCGGAAACAGTAAAAATATTCTTTACGCGGCAGTAGCCGCAAAAGCTAAAGGAATGAAAGTGGTCGGACTTACGGGTCAGAAGCACAGCAGGCTTGCAGAACTCAGCGATGTGTGCATTAGTGTTCCGGATACCGAAACATATCGGATACAGGAATTGCATTTGCCTGTATATCACTGTATTTGCCTTATGCTGGAGCATCGTTTTTTTGAAGAGTAGGGAGAAAATCATGACGTTGGAACATTATGGTTTTAAGTTAACTATACAAGGATAAAGCTTTAAGAAAAAATGCAAGAAGCAAATGAAGAATTTAAGTATAATTTTTGAAAATTTAAAAGTGCGGAAAGTAATTTTGTCAATATCACTTTCCGCACCTTGTCGTTATTTTATGCAATTGAACCGTAATATGCGCAGCGGAAACCATTGACTACGTTATTATACGACCGTTCATAGCCAAGCATGAGAGTAAATATACCTGCAAGTGTTGTATTGTACCAAGCGCCTCCGCGCAGAGGCACTTTTTCTCCTTCAACGGTGACCCATACAGCGTGATTACCGTAGTCGGCAGGATTAGAATTTTCATGCGGAAGCAATCCGAGCGCTTCTAATAAAGCTGCACCTGTACCTGCGGCAGACGGAGTAGTGGTGAGACTTGTAAACAGCGCACTGCCACATGATGTGCTGTATGCCAATGTTCCTGTTGTACCCGGAGCAACAAGTGAACCGTTAGGCATAATTTCTTTCCAAAGCGCACTATCGGCGAATACGGAATTATTATAATCGGCGGCATTGTTGTTTTCAAGTATCTGAATTTTTCCGTTTATAAGGCGCATACCGCTGATCCATTCCCAAACGTTGCCGTTAAGATCGGCAATTCCTGCGAAAGTTCCGTCATGATACCAATTTTCCGGACCGCTTCCTGTGAGAGATTTATTGACTTTTTTGCTGCTATCGTAAGATGCAGCTATTGCTTTTGACGGGAGATTCGTTTCAGAAATATTCTTTCCGTAGTCATTGTTGCCTTTAGGGAAAATATTATTTTTCTTACACAAAAGCGCAACAGCCGCCCACTCGGCATTAGTCATTAAATGCCAGCCGGCACCCTTGTTTTTGCAGTAATTCCATGCAGCATCAAATGTAACATTTGTAGTCGGACTTTCCATAGGCAAGCTGTAAGCGCGTTCATTTTCCACGATGTTTTGATATTTTGATATGTAAATAACATCTTGCTCAACGCCATTGATTATAAACGCAGGATGTATTGTGTGACTTGCACCGTCAATAACTTCGTCAAGATAGAATTTTGGAATTGCAACCATAACCGAAGGCTTTCCCATATCATCGTAAATCAAGAAATTATTGGGGTGAGCAATTTGCACTGCAAGATTTGATATTGATTTTTGAGATGATTTCACGCTGTCAATTTCAGTTTTTAAGCTTTCGTCGCTGAGAACTGAAATAGTTCCGTCTTCAGCAGATGTAATAGTTTCTCCATCTACCTTTACGCAGCCCAAGGTTTCCGGCGAAGCAATCGGAAGAATAATTTTTCCGCTGCTGTTTTTTCCGCCCACTGCTGAAATAACGCCGTTTTTATCGGCAATAATCGAGGTTCCGTCCACCTTTACACCGCCGAGAGTTCCCTTTGTAGCTTTCGGAAGCGTGTAAACCGTATCTGTAAAAACGGCATCTTCCGGAACGCTTGTACCCAGAGTTTTTCCGTTTACTGACTGCACGGTAACATTTCCGTTTTCGGAAACGGAAATATCTCCGCCGGATGAAATTCCTCCGAGAGCAGCTTCCGAGGCAACAGGAAAAGTAAATTCTTCAAGCATTTTTTGTGCTGCTTCAGCGGCATTTATGGCTTTCTGTACTTCAAGCTGTGCCTGATTGAAAAGCTGTTCCGCAGTAGTGTTGTCAGGCAATGACATAAGGCTGATGTCGTCGTTTGTCGTATAAGAAGAGCTTATAAACTTTGCGACAACATTTTCACCGGTTACACCCGTCAGCATAAAGATAACTTTTCCTGTAATTGAAGAAAAATCGGAAGTGATCTCTCCGCGCAGGTAAACGTAATCTTCATCGCATTTTTCCTGGCGAAGCACCTGTACCGCGAAGTTTTTTCCGTCCTCCGAAATTTCCGAAAAACGAAAGCTCAGCACTGAAAGATCGCAGTTGTCGTGACGACGCGGAACTGTGATCTCCACCGCGTCAAATGAGTTTTCGCCTTCGGTAATCTCGTGTGAGCGGTCTGTAAGAATCAGTCTTTTTCCTACTACCTTGAATTTCATAAAATCTTTCCTTTCAAAAATAATTTTTTCTGCACAGCAGGGAAGTGCCCCGTTACTATGCAGAACGTTTGTTCCCGTAATTTCAGTATAGCTGTAAACAAGATGTTTGGCAATAATTAGGCAATTTTTTTGAGGAGAGATTTGAGCATATAATAATAATTGCACTTATATTTAATGGAACAATTGTACAGTTATTAAAATATCACCTTGAGCTTTAAAATCAAGCTGTTTCCTGATTTGTAATCATTTTATCACAAAATTTACACAATAATACAGTATCATTACTTTAATTATATCTATAAAGGATTATAAAAAATCCGTTATAAAGAAATAAAATCGCAAAATCCATTGCCAACCATAAAAATGAAAGTGAAGCAGATCGGAGGCAAATATGAAATACAGTCCTGACAGAAATGGCGGTCAGATTTCCCGGCTGGGTTATGGCTGTATGAGATTCAGCAGAAAGGGAAATGCAATCGACTACGAAAAAGCGGAGAGG
>JAAVHI010000041.1 GCA_014799785.1 Ruminococcus sp. | reverse complement strand
GGACTGTTTTCAACGAACAATACTTTGTTTGGGTTTCCAAGCATAACTATAAGTTTGTTCCGTCCAAAACGTCACACTGTGACGTTTTGGAGATTTACTTTATCGCGTACTATAACAAGGGGGAGCGGTCGTGTCCGCTCCCCCTCGAAATGCTTTCGCATTTCTCACCCCTTTCACCGTTTTGAACGAAAGAGATTTCGCGCTCTGCGGAGCGCGACCAAAGGGCTCCGCCCTCTGGACTTCTGCGAGCTGGGCTCAGCTCGACCAGCTTGAGTCGGCGGCTTTGCCGCCTATATCGTCTATGACGTTGTGCAATATCTACAAAGAATTCAACGTTTTGTAATCTATTTTGTGGAAAATGTTGTTAAGCCATTGCAATTTATAAGCAATTAAGCTATAATGTATGGTATGAAAAAATAAATTTTTGTTTATTTGTAACAATAACTTCGACTTTTGTTTCAAATATTCGGATAGGAGCTGTTTACCCATGAAACACTACGGAACCGATGCAATCAGGAACATCGCCATAGCCGGTCACGCCGGCTCGGGCAAAACATCCCTCGCTGAAGCTCTGCTGTTCAGAGCGGGAGCCTCCGACAGACTCGGCAGGACCGACGACGGTACCACAGTCTGCGACTACGACCCCGAAGAGATCAAGCGCAAAGCTTCCCTCGGCACGTCCCTTGCTTCATTTTCCACTAACGATATAAAGGTAAATCTTCTTGATACCCCCGGTCTGTTTGACTTCGCGGGAGGTATGCACGAGGGCATTACCGCCGCGGGTACGGTAATGATAACCGTTTCCGCAAAGTCTGGCGTAAAGGTTGGTACGGAAAAAGCCTACGACCTTGCCTGCGAACTTGGCAAGCCCAAGATGTTTGTCGTAACAAAGGTTGACGACGCGGACGCTAACTTCTATAACGTCCTCACCGACCTGAAAACCAAGTTCGGCCCTACGGTCTGCCCTGTTGTGGTTCCCGTTATCAAGGACAGAAAAGTAGTTTCTTTTGTAAATCTTATCGAGATGAAAGCCTACACCTACGACGCAAAGGGCAACGCGGTAGAAACCGAAATGCCCACCGCGGAGATCTCCGAAAAGATGGAGTACCGTATGGACGGTCTGGTTGCGGCGTTCTCCGAAGCCGTTGCCGAGACCGACGACGACCTTATGGAAAAATTCTTCGAGGGCGAGCCTTTCACCCAGAAAGAGCTTGTTCACGGTATCCACAAGGGCATGAACAACGGTATCATCACTCCCGTTGTATGCTGCTCATCTTCTACAACGGCGGGCGTGGATATGCTGCTTAAAGAGATCGAGCTTCTGCTCCCCTCTCCCCGTGACAACAAGCCCGTTCTTGCCGAGGACACAAGCGGAGAGCCTGTTGAGATTTCTTACGACGAGACCGCTCCCATGTCGGCGTTCGTATTCAAGACCGTTGCCGACCCGTTCGTAGGAAAGATGTCATTTATAAAGGTAATAAGCGGCGTTCTGAAAGCCAACACAGAATATGTCAACACCGCGACCGGTTCTCCAGAAAAGATCGGTAAGCTTTACAGCCTCTGCGGCAAAAAGCAGACCGAAATATCCGAAGCCTCCGCGGGCGACATTGCCGTTGCAGTCAAGATCGGCGCGGGCACTTCCGACACCCTTTGCGCCGCGGACAGAAAGGTAAAGATTCCCGCAATTGATTTCCCCAAGCCCTGCTACCGTATGGCGGTATTCGCAAAGGCTCAGGGAGACGAAAGCAAGATCAGCGCCGGCATACAGCGTCTTGCCGAGGAGGACAAAACGCTTTGGTACGGTCTTGACGACTTTACCAAGGAACAGATACTCAGCGGTCTGGGCGAACAGCACCTTGACGTTGCAGCCGCAAAGCTCAAAGCGAAATTCGGTGCGGACGTCGTTCTGAAAGAACCCAAGATCGCATACAGAGAGACTATCCGCAAGAAGGTCAAGGTGGAGGGCAAGCACAAGAAGCAGAGCGGCGGTCACGGCCAGTACGGTCACGTTTGGATCGAATTTGAACCCTGTCTTTCCGACGACCTTGTTTTCGAGGAAAAGGTATTCGGCGGAGCAGTTCCCAAGAACTTCTTCCCAGCTGTTGAAAAGGGCTTGCAGGAAAGCATGAAGAAAGGCGTTCTGGCTGGCTGCCCCGTAACGGGTCTTAAGGCTGTTCTTGTGGACGGCTCCTACCACCCCGTTGACAGCTCCGAAATGGCGTTCAAAACGGCGGCTTCAATTGCCTTTAAGGAGGGCCTCAAACAGGCTGATCCCACAATCCTTGAACCTATCGGAAAGCTTACGGTCACCGCTCCCGACGACAACACCGGCGATATTATGGGCGACCTTAACAAGCGCCGCGGAAGAGTTATCGGCATGAATCCCGCGTCTAAAAAGGGCATGACCGTTATCGAGGCGGAAGTCCCCACAAGAGAAATGCAGAGCTTTACCACCCAGCTCAGACAGATCACACGCGGACACGGCAGCTTTACTCTTGAACACCTGAGATACGAGCAGCTTCCCGGAAATCTTGTGAGCGAGGTTATCCTCAGCAACGAATAAGCAATATCTGTAAGATACCTTTTGCAGGGGACGGCACGTCTGTCTCCTGCAAAAAACGCATATCTGCGTCATTTATTGTCGTTAAGCCGCGCAAATATCAGCTCGCACATTAAATATAACAAAAAAATTTCGCGGCAATTTACACAATATACATTGACAAATTTTGTTTTATGTACTAAAATAGATTTGTTACTCTGCTAACCCCGCGTCTGCGGTCTGTAATCGGTGTTGTTCGTGACGCGGATATTGATTTCAGCATAAACCGAAAGGATTGAACGCATAATGAAATTAAAGAAATTTTTAGCGGCGGCAGTCGCATCTGCCGTTGTAGCGGCAGGAGCCGCTTCCGTGTCCGCGCTGAACGACGGCGAAGCAACCTACTGCTTCGATACGAACGCGGCAATGGAGGATTGGCAGACTTACGGCTCTGTCGATGAAGCAGGCGCTAAAGCCGATCAGACTACTCTCGTATCCAAAAACGGAAACGGCTCGCTGCTTGTCTCCGTAAACGTGGCGGACGAAACTGATAACCAATTCGGAGGATTTTATGTGAATGCCTCCGCGCTGGGTCTGGACAGCTTTCAGGGCTGTACTGTGGAAATGAGCGTAATGCTCTGTGAAAACGCTGAGGGCTTTTACGACAATTTCTCCCTGTTCTCAGACGGAATGATCTGGCTCGCCACTGCCCCCGAAACACTCAGCGCAAGCGAATGGACTACCCTTAAGCTTGAGCTTCCCGAAAATGCCGATAACAGCAGAGTGGGCTTCACTATCCCCACGTTTACTCTGCATAAAGGCGATATCCTCTATATCGACGACTTTGCGGTGACCGATCCCGACGGAAACATAATAGCCAACAAGGGCGACTACGCCGTAAAGGTGATCACTTCCGCAGACTCGGTATCTTCCGGAACAAATATCGTTCTCACCGTGCTGCTTGTCGTGCTTATCCTCGTGATCGTCGGAGGAATCGGCATTATCGTATCCTCGGCAATCAAACGCTTTTCCTGATACGCTGCAACAAATCCCCCGAGGGGCGATCCGTATTCCGCGGCTGCCGTCGGGGGATTTTTCTGTACGGGTACGGCTTAGCTGTAATCTGTATGTCATTATGTGTAACCGAAATGTTCTTGATTTTTTTCATATTTTAAGGTATCATAATATATGAACATACGCGAAAGGAGATATGCTTCCTGCGGGAGCATTGTCATCGGAATGGAAAAATTAAAAAAGATATTTACTAACAAATGGTTTATTCTCGCGGTAAGCATACTCTGCTCGGCATATACCGTTTGTCTTATATATTTTGCCTACGCCGTATTTTTCTACGACATCGCCTACACGGACAAAACTATGTTCGCGGTGATATACTCGGCTTTCTCGCTGATTTCGGGGCTGCTGTTCTTTTATACGAGACGTTCGTTTATAACAGGTCTTATAAGCATGATAAACATGGTAATGTTTTTCCCCACGCTCCTGCTGGACTGGGGCAACTGGCCGCTGCTTATCCCCGCGGCTATGGTAACTCTTTTCGGTTTCTTCTGCTGCAAAATGAACGACACTATAAAAACAGTTTTCGGCACTATCTTCCTACTGATGTATATTCTGGGAAGCATTGCGTTTTTCCTGATAATGAACGTGTTTACGGTAACTACGGTGGACACGCTGCTCACCCCTCCGGGAGGTATAGTTTCCCCCTCGGAAAATTTCCGCTGCTACGTTCTTGACGTTAAAAACAAGTCCTCGGGAAAGGTTGCGGTATATATCGAGCCTAACAAGCTTGACAAGGACCTTAAAGTCATCACGCTTAAAACGACTATCAAGCGTCTCGTAAAACAGGCAAATAAAGCAAACCGTGACGACGCACTCAACTATGACGTGCATTGGGAGGACAAAAAGCTCTTTATAAACGGCGAGGAGTATTTCGACGAGTCGGACTACACCACCCTTAACAGCAGCGGAGAGCTTAACTACGACTTTTCAGAGGGCTTCTGGACGCACACCTACTTCGACGTGGACTACCCGCTTATTGAGCTTATTGACCGCTTCAAGACAGTCATTACCGAAAAGCTCAGCGAGGTCAGAAGCGACGAAAGCGAAGAGAGCGTTACTGTAACCTCCGTTTCCGAATAACTTCATAAGGGACAGAAAGCTTACGCGGCTTCCTGTCCCTTTTTAGGTATCTGTGAATTTCTGCCATTTTTAAAAAATTTTTATAATTATTTTCAAAAAAAACGAGACAAAGCCGATATTTTATGTTATAATTATACTAACTCATATTATCACAGAGCCGTCTCTATTGTGCTTTACTCAAGCAGCGTGCAGAAGTTTTGCGCTGCTGACGTGATTTCAGCCTTTCGGACGGTTTCGGAAAGGAAGTACATATGACCCATGAAAAATCCTGCGGTGCTATAGTCTACCGCAAACATCATGGAAACATTGAGATACTGCTTATCAAGCATATCAACAGCGGGCACTGGTCTTTCCCCAAGGGACACGTCGAGGAAGGCGAGACGGAGACGGAGACCGCAAAGCGAGAGATCCTTGAAGAAACGGGCGTGGACGTTATCATAGACCCCACCTTCCGCGAGACCGTTCAGTATTTCCCCCGCAAGGACGCGCAAAAGGTCGTTGTGTATTTTATCGCAAAAGCAAAGAATTACGACTTTGTCCCGCAGGAGGACGAGATCGCCGAGATCAAGTGGGTTGACATCGGTCACGCCACCTCGGTGCTTACCTACGAGAACGATAAGTCCATTGTCAACAAGGCTAAAAAAGCGATCAGAGATTAACGCAGAAATGCCGCCGGATTTTGTTCGGCGGCATTTCTTGTTCCAAAATAAAAAAGTCGACACACTCAGGCGGCGAAGCCGCCGACTAAAGCTGGTCCAGCTGAGCACAGCTGGCGAGGCTTCCAAAGGGCGAGAAGCCCTTTGGTCGCCGCCCGCAGGCGGCGAAATCTCCTTTCGTTCGGAACGGTGAAAGGGGTGAGGAATGACGACAGTCATTCCGAGGGGGAGCGGACACGACCGCTCCCCCTTGTTACTGTACGCGGCATAGTAGCCCTTGAAAACAGTC
>JAAVHI010000040.1 GCA_014799785.1 Ruminococcus sp. | reverse complement strand
TAAGTTTGCTCCGTCAAAAACGTCACACTGTGACGTTTTTGAGGTTTACCTTGTCGCGTACTGTAACAAGGAGGGGCGGTCGTGTTCGCCCCTCCTCGAAACGCTTTCGCGTTTCTCACCTCCTGCTCCGTTTCGGACGAAAGGGGGATTTCGCCGTCTGCGGACGGCGACCAAAGGGCGCTGCCCTTTGGAAACCTGCCGCCTTTGAAAAGGCGGGCGAAACTTTTCCATGGCGGCTTCGCCGCCTAAAAATTCGCACGATAGTGCGTAAATCAAAATTTAATACGCCGCCGCAAATGTTTATTTGGCAAAAATCTGCATAAAATAGTTGCAAGATAGTCAAAAATATGGTACAATTAATCAAGATTATTTTTTCTGAAAGGACGGATAAATCAATGAACAAAGAACAGCTTCTGACAAAAATAAACGAAAATCTCCGCGTGGACGGCAGGACGGACATTTCCCACGCCTCCCCCAAACAGCTCCACAGCGCGCTTTCGAGAGCGGTCATGGAGAGCATTATCCCCGTCTGGGACAGGACTGAGGAGCGTCACAACGGCAAGCGCCGCGCGTACTACCTTTCCGCAGAGTTCCTTATGGGACGCGCCGTGTTCAACAACCTTTACTGCGCAGGGCTTCTTGACGAGGCTAAGGAAATTTTAGCCGAGCAGGGCGTTGATATTGCCTGCCTTGAAGAGATTGAGGACGCCGCTTTGGGCAACGGCGGTCTGGGTCGTCTTGCGGCCTGCTTCCTTGACTCGGCTGCGGCGCACGATATACCACTCAACGGCTACGGAATCAGATACCGCTACGGACTTTTCAAGCAGTCCATCGGAAACGGCTTCCAGCAGGAGTCCGCGGACGCTTGGCTTGACTACGGCGACGCTTGGAGTGTAAGAGCCGAAAGCGACGCGGTAAGAGTTGATTTTGCCGACCAGTCTGTTCTTGCGGTTCCTTATGATATTCCCATTATCGGTTACGGCAAAAAGGCTGTGAACACCCTCCGTCTCTGGCAGAGCGAGTCCCTCCGCGGCTTTGATTTCGGCAAGTTCGATAATCAGGACTATATTGGCGCAAGCGAAAACACCATACTTGCAGAGGCTATCTCAAACGTTCTGTACCCCAACGACAACACTGAAAAGGGTCTGAGGCTGAGACTGAAGCAGCAGTATTTCTTTGTGTCCGCGTCCATACAGGATATTATCCGCCGCTACAAGAAAACTCACGGCGACGATTTCTCCAAGTTTGCGGAGTGTTACGCCGTGCAGCTTAACGATACACACCCCACGGTTGCAATACCCGAGCTTATCCGTCTGTTTATGTTCAAGGAGGGTATGTCCTTTGCGGAGGCGTTCGATATCGCGCAAAAGACCTGCAACTACACAAACCACACCGTTCTGGGCGAGGCTCTGGAAAAATGGGGCATTGACCTGTTCAAGAGCGTTCTGCCCACGATCTACGAGATAATCCTTTTGGTGGACGCTCATCTTGAAAAGCACCTTAAATCTATCGGTCAGACCGAGGAGCAGATCGCCGCAAAGCGCATTGTTGACGGCGACCGTATCCACATGGCAAGAATGGCTATCTTTGCTTCAAGCCATACAAACGGCGTTGCACAGCTTCATACCGATATCCTTAAAAACGACGTGCTGAAAGACTGGTACGAGATTTTCCCCGACCGCTTCCAGAACAAGACAAACGGCATTACACCCCGTCGCTGGATAGGCTTGTGCAATCCCGAACTGTCCGCACTTATCACCGAAAAAATCGGCGACGGCTGGCAGACCGACCTTGACAGGCTCGCGGAGCTGAAAAAATTTGTTGATGACGGAAACACTATCCGCCGCTTTATGGATATCAAGCGGGAGAAGAAAGTCCAGCTCTGCGACTATATCAAAAAGTACGAGGGCGTGGAGCTTAGCCCCGACTGGGCGTTCGACATTCAGGTTAAGCGTCTGCACGAGTACAAGAGACAGCTTCTGAACGCGTTCTCAATTGTTGACCTGTACTTCCAGATCAAGGAGAACAGACTGCCCGATTTGCAGCCTACCTGCTTTATCTTCGGAGCAAAAGCAGCTCCCGCGTACCGCAGGGCAAAGGGTATCATCAAGTATATAAACGAGGTCGCAAAGCTTGTCAACAACGATCCCCAGACAAAGGATAAGCTGAAAGTCCTGTTTGTTCAGAACTATAACGTTTCCTATGCCGAGAAGCTTATCCCCGCGGCTGACATCTCCGAGCAGATCTCCACAGCGGGACTTGAAGCAAGCGGCACGGGCAATATGAAATTTATGCTCAACGGCGCGGCAACTCTTGGCACATACGACGGCGCAAACGTTGAGATCGTTGAGGAAGCGGGCTGGGAGAACGAGTATATCTTCGGCGCAAGAGTTGAGGAGATCGAAAAGATCAAGCCCAACTACAGACCCAAGGAGAAAATCTACTACACCAACGAGCGCGTTAAGAGAGTTATCAACACTCTTGTGGACGGCACATTCAACGACGGCGATACGGGAATGTTCGGCGAGCTTTTCAACTCCCTTATTAACGGCACAAGCTGGCACAAGCCCGATAACTACTTCCTGCTTGCGGATCTGGAGGGTTATGTTGATACCAAGCTGAAGGCCCTGTACGACTATAAGAACCGCGAGATGTTCTCCAAGAAATGCTGGATGAACGTAGCGTGCAGCGGAAAGTTCAGCTCCGACAGAACGGTAAAGCAGTACGCAGAAGAACTCTGGAAACTGTAAAAGCATTTGTCCTGCTCCCAAAAGGAGCAGGACAAATTTATAGCTGGTCCAGCTGAGCCCAGCTGGCGAAGTCCAGAGGCGGAGCCTTTGGTCGCGCTCCGCAGAGCGCGAAATCCTCTTTCTGCGCCCGCAGGCGCATATCGTTCGAAACGGTGAAAGGGGTGAGAAACGCGAAAGCGTTTCGAGGGGGAGCGGACACGACCGCTCCCCCTTTTTGCAGTTTCAGGACAGGTAAATCTCCAAAACGTCACAGTGTGACGTTTTGGACGGAACAAACTATGACTGAATGTTATCCTCACTATGTTCGCAAATCCAAGCTAAAGTATTGTTTGTTGAAAACAGTCCACCGGACTGTTTTCAAGGGTTACTCTGCTTCGTACCGCTACAAGGAGGGGCGGTCGTGTTCGCCCCTCCTCGAAACGGCTCTCGCCGTTTCTCACCTCCTGCTCCGTTTCGGAGGCTATGCGCCTGCGGGCGCGGGGAGGGGATTTCGCGCTCTGCGGAGCGCGACCAAAGGGCGCTGCCCTCTGGACTTCTGCGAGCTGGGCTCAGCTCGACCAGCTGATGTCGGCGGCTTCGCCGCCTAAAAAATTTTACTTTGGAAAATTATAAAAAACACTTGACAAAACCTTTTTTTTGTATTATCATTAGCTTGTGTTCTTTTTTAGGACTCAAATTTACCGAAAGCGAGGCGGACAAAATGTATATTTCTGTATCTTTCTTCCCAAATATGTACTATGGAGTCTGTCTGCAAAATAGGTTCAGCCGCGCATAACCGAAGCGTGCGGTAATTTATATGCATTTAAAGTCTCCGTAAAAGGGTCATTCCCGAAACGGAGACTTTTTTTGCCCTGTTGAATCATGAACCTTTTGCAGACCACCGGCACTAAGGAGGTATAACTATGACTGATAATACTATTAAAGAAATCACAAGAGCGGTTCTGGTATCCGCCGACACGGGAGAATTCGACGCGGAACGTTCCCTTGACGAGCTTGAAGAGCTTGCCGATACTGCGGGCGTTGAGGTTGCGGCAAGAGTTACCCAGAAGCGTCCCGCACAGGACAGCGCCACCGTAATCGGTTCGGGACGGCTTGAACAGCTTGCCGAGGAAGCAAACGCTTTAGACGTGAACCTGATAATCTTCGACTGCGAGCTTACCGCAAACCAGACCCGAAACATTGAAAAAATTCTCGATATCCGCGTTATCGACCGCACTACCCTTATTTTGGACATCTTTGCGGGACGCGCCGTTACCAAGGAGGGACGGCTTCAAGTTGAGCTTGCCCAGCAGAAATACCGTCTGCCGAGACTTGCGGGAAAGGGCGTTGAGCTGTCCCGTCTGGGCGGCGGAATAGGTACGAGAGGCCCGGGCGAATCAAAGCTTGAGACCGACAAGCGGCATATCCGCCGCCGTATCGAGGCTCTCGAGGCTGAGCTTAAAGAGCTTGAACGCCGCCGTGAGCTTCACCGCGCCCGCCGCAAAAAGGACAATGTTCTGTCCGCGGCTATCGTGGGCTATACTAACGTTGGAAAATCCACCTTGCTGAACGCTCTTACCGACGCGGGAGTGCTTGCGGAAAACAAGCTTTTCGCCACGCTGGACATTACCTCGCGTGCGATAGAGCTTCCCGACGGCAGAAGCGTGCTGCTTATCGACACGGTAGGACTTATCCGCCGTCTGCCACATAATTTGGTTGAGGCGTTCAAAAGCACCCTTGAAGAAGCCGCCGCTGCGGACATAATCATCAATCTTATTGACATCAGCGCCGAGGACGGCTACGAACAGGCACAGGTCACGGCGGAGCTGCTTGAAGAGCTGGGCTGCGGAGAGATACCCCGCATAGATGTGCTGAACAAGTGCGATCTGCTTCCCGAAGCGGAAAATATCAAATGCGACGAACGGACGGTGAAGATTTCCGCAAAGCATAAAAAAGGCTTTGATGAGCTGCTGGAGTGCATTGCGAGAAATCTTCCCGAAACCTCGGTGCGGGGAAAATTCGTTATCCCCTACGACAAGACGGGCATACTGAACACTATCCGCATAGACGGGAAAATCCTGTCCGAGGAGTATCTTCCCGAGGGTACGCTTATCGACGCTATCGTTGACAAAAAGGTACTCCATGTGGCGGAGGGGTACAGACTGTAGCTTACCGCGCGGCTTCCGAGCCTGACTCGCCCGCTGCGATAACGCTCTTTGCCACGTACTCGGCAGCATCGCTTATGACCGTCACAAGTCTGTTTATATCGCAGCCGCGGGTCATGTTTTCCGTGAAAGCATAGTACCCGCCCTTTATCATGTAAGTGAGCAGAGCGTCCACTTCGGGTATGCCTTTATATTGGGGGTACATCTCAAACAGCAGGTTTTTCAGTTTCTTTTCCAGACGGTCGGCGAGAACGCCTCTCCTGCCGTCGGAAAAGATAATATCTATAAGGGACTGATTTGAAACGAAGCCGTTCACAAGCTCCCGAACGAAAAGCTTGGAGTCGGTCAGGACCGCGTCGGGGTGTTCGATACTGTCAAAGACGTTTTCAAACAGCTCGTTTTCAAGGGTCTCGGACAGATCGTAAATGTCCTTGTAGTGCAGATAAAAGGTCGCCTTGTTTATTTGTGCCGCCGAGGACAGCTCTGTAACGGTTATGCGTTCGAGAGGCTTTTTGGAGCGCAGGGTCAGGAACGCGTTTATAATGCTTGACTTTGTTTTTTTCACTCTTAGATCCATAATTTGCACCTTTTTAATGCCGCGGACATTTTTGTCTGCGGTGTTTTCTTTTTGTCGATAATCGACTATTTTCGTCAGCAGTCGTATAATTGACATAATTCGACAATTGCCGATTGACCCGGGCGGGGTAATTTTTTATAATTATAACATAATAATCGACTGTAGTCAATTTTTGTTTAGTGTACTGTCTAACGAAACCTTTAGGCGGCAACGCCGCCGACATCAGCTGGTCGAGCTGAGCCCAGCTCGCGAAGTCCAGAGGCGGAGCCTTTGGTCGCGCTCCGCAGAGCGCGAAATTCCCTTCCCGCGCCTCGGCTGAAAGCCGAGATGAGCAGAGCGCATATCCTCATGAAACGGAGCAGGAGGTGAGAAATGGCGACAGCCATTTCGAGGAGGGGCGAACACGACCGCCCCTCCTTGTTACAGTATACAGCATAGTAACCCTTGAAAACAGTCCGGCGGACTGTTTTCAACAGGACAAGTCCCTATGCGGAATGTGCGCAGACGGAAATTACTTGCAAAACTTGCGGTATAGCACGCCGTAGTTTGTTCCGTCCAAAACGTCACACTGTGACGTTTTGGAAATTTACTTTGCCGCGCACCGTACAAAGGGGGAGCGGTCGTGTCCGCTCCCCCTCGAAATGCTGTCGCATT
>JAAVHI010000039.1 GCA_014799785.1 Ruminococcus sp. | reverse complement strand
TGTGCCAAATAAAAATTCACCCGCCCCCTTGAGGGGGCAATAGCATAATTAATGTTCTGAACATATTACGGCGGGGGTGACTCAGCCCGCGGGGGCTCCCCGCTAAATCAAAATTTATCGCTTTTATCCCGAATAATGCTGTTAACCATTTAGCTGTTTCGGCGGAGAAACATACGGCCGTTATTATATTTTTTGGAAAAATGCTTGACAAAGCGGAGATTTTGTACAATAATATATGTAGGGGCTTAGTACGCCCTGCCAAGTGTACGAACATAATGAAAGGAACACGTTTCATGGTAACTAAGGATAAACGGACGGTCATCGCCTACATAGGCGGAGGCTCGGTGAACTACGGCTGGAAGCTTTTTTCGGAGCTTGCCGCAGAGGAGATATGCGCTACGGTGCAGCTCTACGACGTCGACAAGCAGCTTTCTCTTGCCAACGAGACCATAGGAAACAAGCTTCGGGAACACCCCGACTGCAAAAGCGATATAATCTATCTTGCCTCCGAAACCCCTGAGGACGCGCTCAAAAATGCGGATATAGTTATCCTTTCCTTTACACAGGGCTCAATGGAGGAAATGGTCACCGAAATGCACCTGCCCGAAACCTACGGCATTTATCAGGCTGCGGGCGAACAGACAGGTCCTTCCGGAGTTATAAAGGCTCTTAAGACCCTGCCCGTGTACATCAAGTACACCGAGCTTATCAAGAAAATATGTCCCGACGCATGGGTAATAAACATGACAAACCCCATGTCGGCGTGTATGCTGATGATGTACGAGGTGTTCCCCGAGATAAAACTGTTCGGCTCCACAAATGAGCTTTTCCCCGCGCTGGAGCTTCTTGCCAATATCTGCGAAAAGGAATCTGATATTCAGACCACAGTTCGCAGGCGCGATATAAAATATAACCTTATCGGAATAAGCGGCTTCAGCTGGTTCAGCGAGGTCACATACGACGGAAAGGATATCATGCCGCTGTTCAGAGAGTACGCCGAAAAATATTACGGCAGCGGCTACGAGATAAAACCCAATGAGTACAAGGTAAACCCCTTCGCTTCGGCGAATAAGATAAAGTTCGACCTGTTTCTCAGGTACGGCTGCATACCCGCCGTTCCCGACAGGATAATTGCGGACTTCTGTCCCGCATGGTACACGGGTTCTCCCAAAGCAATCTCAAGCTGGAAGTTCAGCCAGACTACGGTGAACTACCTCAAAAAGCTGAAGCTGGACAAAATAAGCCGCGTCAAGACCCTTATGAACGGCAGCGAATTCCTGCGTGTGGGGGGCTCGTCAAGCGAGTGCGCAATGCAGATACGCGCCCTGATAGGACAGGGAAATCTTATCACCAACGTATGTATGCGAAACAGCGGACAGGTTGAAAATCTCCCCATAGGCGCGGTGGTGCATACCAATGCGCTTATCAGCAAAAATTCCGTCAGACCCGTTGCGGCGGGAAAGCTTACCGACGAGCTGTACTGTCTTACCATACGCCATGTGATGAACCAAAAGACCCTTGTCAAGTCCGTTAAGGAAAAGGACTTGGACATTGCATTCAACGCGTTTCTGAACGACCCGCTCATGTCGGTCGATCTTAACGACGCCACCGAGCTTTACAAGGAAATGCTTGCGGCTGTCCGCACACACCTGCTTTACTACTGCTGATAAAACAACCGTCCCGACAGGCTTTTACGCTTGTCGGGACGTTCTTTATGCTTTTATGTTGAAAGATTTTACAGTATACTGCGCCGAGGCAAACGCCGTTTCGCCGACGATAGCGCCGCCCCGCTTCATGGCTTTCTTGACCTTTTTTACAACGTAGGACTGCTCCGCTTCCGCAGTGGTTATTTTGCGCTTCAGGCTGTAATTCCTTTTCCTGACGGTAACAGTCTTTGTCTCGGTCTTTTGTATCTTTTCGGACTTTTTGTCGTCCTTGTCCTTGGCATGATGAGACTTTTTGGCGACTTCCTTTTTGACAATAGTATCCTTTGGCTTTTTCTCCGCGCGCCGTGCCTCCGCAAGCTTTTTCGCGGCGGCTATGCATTCAGCCTGAGTGGGAAGACTTGACATTCCGCCCTGCCTGATAAATTCCTTTTCGGTTTTTTCCATAGCGGCGTTTTTCTTCTGTTCGTCCACAATGACTTTAAGCTTTTTCTCCTGCGTAATGTGCGGATTGTTCTGCACCGATCTGACAGTACTTGCAGAGTGCATTGTCCGCATCATTTTCAGCTTGTGGACTTCGTCCTTTGTCCTGCACCGCTTAAGCTGACTTTCGTAAAAAGCCTGTTCCTTTTCCAAGTCGCAGACCTCCTGGTATGCCTGCGGGTCTCTTTTCTGCAAATACTGCTTTTCCGCGAATGTAAGCCTGTCGCCGCGGTTAAGCTTTTCGGTAATGCTTTTCAGCACCTTGTCCTTGGACTTGTCGTATTCATCATCGTCGTCTTTTTTGCTTAGGGCGTTATCGATCTGTTCACGCAGCTTTTTCTGCTGCTCCTCTGCCCACTGTGAAGCGGTTTTTATTCCGTCCGCGGAATAATTTCCGCTTTTCTTTTTGTTCTGCCACTTCACCTGCATATCCATGGTTTTTATATAATTGTTTACAGACCCCGAACACATGAAATCCATCATAGTACTGCCCCCTTATGCTCATTGTGCTTGTCTTGGTTACGTTGTGAGATAATTTTCCTTATTTTATATATCGTCAGTTTTCGTGATAAGTTTAAGCTTCGGGGACGAGTTCATAAAAAGTTTACATTTAGCGTCTCAGAACAAATATTCAAGAAAGGTCAGCAGTTCGGACGGAACATAGCTTACCGAAGCCTGCTCCTCCTTGGACGCCGAGTTGTACCAGTCGAGCCATTCGAGAGTTTCCTCCGACAGGTCAGAACGCCGATACTCTCTGCCGTCGTATGTAACCATGTCGCCATCGCTGACCGCAGCTTCCGTGCTTACAGTTACCGTCTGACTGTTTATTTCGTCGGAATTCTGCAAAGCTTTAAAATTAGGCATATCCTCGAAAAACTTCACAAGCTTTTCACTTGAGCAAAGAGCCTCCACACGGATAAAGAAATCCGATACCGTCACATAAAAGCTGTGCTTGGTTTCATGGCTGTCTCCGAAGTACTTTATCTCTTCAAGCTTTTCGGCAGTGATTTCTTCAAGGCTTACGACCGGTCTGACCGCTCTGTCTCCGATCTTGCGCTCATCATAGTAATAAAGGTGAACATATTCCGTATAAGCCTTATCAGATTCGTTTTCCTCGCCGCGGTACTGTAACTGAAGCCGTAAGGGTGTTTCATCTTCCTTTATTATTCTCTCTAAGTTCAGCCCGCCTATTGACGAAGTCCGAGGAACATATCCCGCAAAAGGCGTACCAAATGACATATCCAACAGCGCCTTTATTACTGCGGGATCGGTGAAGTCAATGGCAGCGCCGTCAATGACAGTGACATTTTTACCGCCGGATCTGATCGCTTCGATCGCATCAAAAAGCTGTCCATGCTCACTTACTGCCATTACGGTAATGGTGAAATTATTCACGGGGATAACAAAGCTGTGGTGTTCCCGCTCTCCGCCCTCGATCATTATCTCGTCAAGCTTTTCGGGAGTTATCTCATCTAACGGAATAACAGGATAATCGTTTGTCATACCCCCAATAGGATTTTCTCCCCATTCATAAGTCAAGTAAATACCGCTTTTTTCTTTGCCGTCATAACTTCCGTATTCGTAATAGCTTATATTATACAGCCGATATATGACCTCGCCGTTAATGCTTACCTCTTTATAATTATCCGAGGATTCCAAATAATGCAGTCCTGCAAGCGGAGTATAGTCGGGAACGTATCCCGCAAACACACTGCTGTTGTTCATCTCCGAGGTGCCTTTGTCATAGGAAGCCGATTTGACAATTCCCTTGCTGTTCAGGTCAAAGCTGTCAAGGGTAAAATAGTCGCGGTACATAAGGTTAAGATCGCCCTTGCTGTAAAATTCAATATAGGGTGAAATTATCTTAATAAACTTGTCGCAGTCAAGACCTCTTGATGTAAACATATAGTTGGTGTCTCCGTATCTCCAGCACGCCATAAGCTTGCTGCCGTCCTTTTTATCGGAAAAATCGAAGCCGTACAGTTCGGTGTCGCCGTATATTTCGGGAGTGTACAGGCTTTTGTCAAAGTCCGAAAAAGGGCTGTTTTCCTTATAAAATACCATGTGTACCATTGGCAGGTTTTCCGTGTCATCATTAAACAGTCTTATTTCCGCATACAGCGGAACGCCGTTTTTGCCGCACTGCAAGCCGCCCTCTATATTGAGAAAATCGTTCCGTTCAAAGCGGAGTATCCCGTCCAGATATTCGGGCGCAAAGCGGTACTCGGAACCTTCCGACGTAAAGCCAATATAGTGTTCAAGCAGGCTGTAGTAGAATTCAGCCGTATCGTCGGGTTTGTTTTTAAAATAGTCTCTGTTGTTTGTGCGGTAGCTCCACTCCTGCGTTGTCACCACACTTTCAAGAGCGGAGGTGTCCGTTTCGGTCTCGGAAAGTATTTCCTGTATATCCGTGATGATCTTGTCGCTGTCCGCCGAGTTAAGGGCAATGCCTGCCGCTCCGACGGCTATGACAACGGCTGCCGCGGCCGCTATCCAAGCCGCGCCATGGTGCTTCCGCTCGTAAAGCCTTGTGGTGAACATTTCCTCGATGTAGCTGTCGTCCGCAAGGGAAATCATTTTCCCGATCTCATTTTTGTTCAAAGCCCTTCCTCCTCCAGAAATTTTTTCAGCTTTTTTCTCATGCGGAACAGCATTGATTCCGCCTTGCTCTTGCTTATGCCGCACCTTTCGCAGATGTCCCTGACGGGCATGAAATACCAGTACCTGAGCATGAACACCCTGCGGTTCTCCTCGCCGATATCGGCAAGAAAACGGTTTATTGTATCCGCAAGCTCTCCGTCTGTGTACCGTATCTCCGCGCCCTCGTCGGAGGCACACTCGCCCAGCTCTTCAAGAGACACCGCCGTGTTGGGATTGCGCTTTTCCGCGTTTATGTACTCATATTTTTTCAGAGCCTGATTGCGCGCCAGCTTCAGCAGGAACGCCTTAAAGTTCCTCGGCTTTTCGGGAGGGATAGTGTTCCATGCCGCCATGTAAGCGTCGTTTTCGCATTCCTCCGCGTCGGCTTCACAGCCCAAAATATGCATTGCAACGGAGAAAACTGTCCGTCCGTATTTTATCTTTGTCTCGCGGACAGCCTCCTCGGAACGCTCCATAAACAGAGAGATTATGCTGCTGTCGTCCATAATGCCGACCCCCTTTCACTTAATAAGTACGGTTTTGCACGGATTTGCTTGCGCACTAAAAAAATTTATATGTAAAACTGCGTCAGACACCGCGCTGCGACAAAATTCGCACTGGTTGCGGCGTAAAATAGACAGTACAAAAATCATCTTCAAGGAAGTGAAAAAATGCCTGTTATCATAGATGTTGAGGAAAACACCGTTATCGCCAGACTTTCCGGCGAGGTTGACCACCATACCGCAAAAGCCATTCGTGAGGATATCGACCTTGCCATAGACAAGCACCACCCCAAGCAGCTTATACTGGATTTTGACGGCGTTACCTTTATGGACAGCTCGGGAATAGGTCTTGTTATGGGACGGTACAAAATAGTCAAGCCCTACGGCGGCAGCGTTATTATCGAGAACACGGGAAACCAGATAAAAAAGGTCATGCGCCTTGCGGGGCTGGACAGGCTTGCCGTCATAAGATAGCGAGAAAGAGGGTCAGGAAATGAAAATATTGAACGAAATAAAATTGGTTTTTCCCGCCGACAGCCGCAACGAGGGACTTTCGCGCTCCGTGGTGTCGTCCTTTGCGGCGCAGCTGGACCCGTCGGTAAGCGAGGTGGGGGAGATAAAGACCGCCGTTTCCGAGGCGGTGACAAACTGCATAGTCCACGCCTACCGCGGGACGGCTTCGGATAAAAGCAAAATAGAAATGACCGTCCGCGCCCTTGAGGACAACACCCTCTATATAAAAATACGGGACAGCGGCTGCGGTATCCCAGATGTAAAAAAAGCAATGGAGCCCCTGTACACCTCCGCTCCCGAGGAGGAGCGGGCGGGACTTGGCTTTGCGGTCATGGAAAGCTTTATGGATTCGGTCACGGTGAGAAGTACGCCCGACAAGGGCACAACGGTAGTCATGAAGCGGAAGATCCTTTCGGGCAAAGAAAATACATAATACTTAAAACTTAAAAGAAAGGAAAACCGCCGTGAACTCTCTGAAAGAAAATAAGCTTGCGGAAGAAAATCTGGGACTTGTTCACCTGTGCGCAAACCGTTTCAAGGGCAAGGGTATAGAGTACGACGACCTGTACGGCGCGGGCTGCGTGGGACTTGTCAAAGCCGCCTCCGCTTTTGACCGCGACAGGGGAGTGAAGTTCTCCACCTACGCCGTACCCGTTATTCTCGGCGAAATAAAACGACTTTTCCGCGACGGAGGTTCGGTAAAGGTAAGCCGTTCCGTGCGGGAGCTTGGCATGAAGATTTCCCGTTCGCGGGAGCAGTTCATGCTTCTGCACGGCAGAGAGCCTGCTGTTTCCGAGCTTGCGGAGATGACGGGTTCTTCCGTCGAGGACGTCGCCGAAGCTATCGCAGTGAACCTCCCCGCGGTGTCTCTTACGGCAAATCCCGAAAACGGCGACGAGGGACAGATAGACATAGCCGAGCCTGCTCCCGACGCGGAGCTTGTGGACATACTCTCCCTGCGGCAGGCACTTGCCGCCCTCGACGAGACCGACCGCCGTCTTATATACTTCCGCTACTTCAAGGACATGACCCAGACCCGCACCGCCGAGGCTCTGGGAATGTCGCAGGTGCAGGTGTCCCGCCGTGAGAAAAAGCTGCTCATGTTTCTGCGGGGAAATCTGTTGGACTAAATTATCAGATTGAAACAAAGAGAAAAGTTGATGAATTTTGATTTACACGACTAACTATCGGCACGCTCAGGCGGCAAAGCCGCCGACATCAGCTGGTCGAGCTGAGCCCAGCTCGCAGAAGTCCAGAGGGCAGAGCCCTTTGGTCGCCGCCCGCAGGCGGCGAAATCCCTTTCGTGCAAAACGGTGAAAGGGGTGAGGAATGACGACAGTCATTCCGAGGGGGAGCGGACACGACCG
>JAAVHI010000038.1 GCA_014799785.1 Ruminococcus sp. | reverse complement strand
CCATTAGCTCAGTTGGTTAGAGCATCCGGCTCATAACCGGACGGTCCTGGGTTCGAGTCCCCGATGGTGCACCAAACGGCCCGTTGGTCAAGCGGTTAAGACTCCGCCCTCTCACGGCGGCATCGGGAGTTCGATTCTCCCACGGGTCACCATGAGTTCGCTTGAATCTGCTTCAACGGACTAAATAGTCGGTGTTAATGGCTGTGAGGTACCACCTGTTCCCATTCCGAACACAGAAGTTAAGCTCATACGCGTCGAAGATACTTGGCTGGTGACGGCCCGGGAAAATAGATCAATGCCGGCACTGAGACAGCAGTCAGGTCAATTTCTTGACTGCTGTTTTCTCAACTTTTAATGTTGGGGCCATTAGCTCAGTTGGTTAGAGCATCCGGCTCATAACCGGACGGTCCTGGGTTCGAGTCCCCGATGGCCCACCATTTTTATTAATATTATGTAGGGGTATAGCTCAGTTGGTAGAGCAGCGGTCTCCAAAACCGCGTGCCGAGGGTTCAAGTCCTTCTGCCCCTGCCACATAAAAGCCCGTAAACACGTCGTTTGCGGGCTTTTTACTATAAAGAACAAGTTCCAAATAATGTTAAATTTTCTTTAAAAACTAACACTTTTACGAATATTTTGTCGTCAGAGTGTCGTCAGCTTTTATTGATTTTATATGATGGAGGTTATTATGAACAAACCAAGTGATAGATTAGATTTTGTTGACAAAACTTTAGAGGTACATAATAGTTATATTGACATTCAAGTAGAAAATTTTTCAAATGAAATAAAGTGGATTGATGAAAATTTTGAAAATATAATAAGGCTGCGACAGCATTTGGCACAATTTTTATCAAGTAATAGGGTGACAGAATTAAGTGATGATAGTGTTAAGTCCTTAGCTATAATACGAGCAAATCACTTAAATGCACAGATACAGCAGCTAAAAAGTCAAAAAATAGACAATATGCCATTAAAGGTTATTGTGCAGGGATTAAAGTTTCGCGGACAATAATTATAGTCTCCCAATTTTGTGTGGGAGGCTAAGAATATTTATCTAACAGGATAATCGTTTTTGTGATTAACTGGCTCAACCGTTACCATTTCCTCCCGAATATCATCGGCAATGTAATACTCGGTGTCAATTTTATCGGCTAAATCGGGAAAATCTGCCTCTCGTGCGGATTTCGCTCCATAGTCTAAAATGGCACACATAAGGGCGTTCTGCTTGGGCGTGAAGTCGGCGCAGTATTCGGCAAATTTGCCTTTGCCGCACCAAATGGCAGCCGCAGCGCAGCAGATGTTGCAGATTATGCGGTAAGCATTTTCAACGGCAGCTTTCAGACCGTCAATAGTGACGTTCAGCGACTTTATGATACCGTCCTTTTCACGGAGACGGTCGGTGTACTCCGCAGCCACTTCACGTTCTTTGTCAGCAAGCCGTTTGGCAAATGCTTTTTCTTTTTCGGCAATCTGCTGATTGAGCAGGGTAACATTTTCTTGAATACGGTTATTGTCGTTTTTCAGTTCGGAATTATTCTTTTTAAGTGTTGAATTTTCCTCGCCCAACTTGGCGATTTTGTCATTGTAAAATTTGTGAGGATCGTTTTCACGGAGTTCAAGCTGCCGTTCCCACTCTTGGCAGATTTTTAGACGGTTGGAAATGTCCTCGCTTGCAATGGCATTATTCATTGAAACGTTTCGGTTCTGACGTTCAAGTGCGGTGGCTTTTTCTTCTCTTTCGGCAAGAGCATTTTCACGTTCCTGCACTTTTAATAGTCTTTCCTCGGATTTAGCAAAATTCCTGTCCGCTTTTTCACGAATTTTCTTAATACTGTCATTTGCGGCATTGACGCTGTCAATGGCGGCGGCAGCGTTTGCGGCGGATTGTTGGGTTGCCTCAATATCCGCTTTGGACACAACAACTTTGTCTTTGCCCATTGCTTTGGTGATGATATTTGTTGTAGTCTGAATCTCGGTATCGGCATAGTTTTTCAGACTTCCTTTTTTGTTGCGAAGCTGTTTGATAGTCTGATTACCTAAATCCGTCGCGCCGTTCAGAATGCCAATATCACGACCGAAAAATTTATTAAGATGATTGCTCAAATCTTTATGGAAACTTTTCAATTCTTTTAAAGTGATAACTTCCTTTGCGGACAGTTTGGGAATGTTTTTCTTTTTGTCTATCGTTACGGGAACGAAAGCATAATGAATATGCGGCTGACTTTCGTCCATATGGACGTATGCGGAGATAACATTTTCTTTTCCGTATCTACCATTCAGAAATTTGTATACTTCCTTGAAAAAGTCGGCATACTCATTTTCCGAAAGCTCCTGCGGAGCGGTAACTATCCAGTCGCAGAAAACATTTACATCTTTGCGGTTCAAGACTTTGATTTCTGATAATCGCTTATGAATAAAATCAAGCTGCGAAAGCGGCTGATCTGTATTTGCAAGATTGTAATTTAGGGGAGTTCTTGCAGGATCAATTAAACTTGTGCTGCTTGCTTTCATGCGGTTGTAGTGGGCGAGCATATGTCCCATTGCTCCCCGAGTGTATTTTTCAACGTGTGCCATACTGTTCTCCTTTCGGTAAAAGTTGGAGGCTGTTCTCCGACCAACTGCGTTTGGTCGAGCAAGCTATACCAAAATTTCTTAACGCCCCATAAGGGGCTAAAATTTTGGTGCTTGCTCTCAAACGCCGAGGGCTAAAAATCCGCCCGCTTTTGCAGGCGGATAAATTTGTCAGTACAGATCGTCAAGCCGCTGTACAGCTTTCTTTTTCTGCTTTTCTATGGTATGATAATATGTCCGCATTGTCGTTCCGACGTCGGAATGTCCGAGAAGTTCGGATACGACTTTTATGTCCTCACCTTTTAAAATAAGCGTTGTAGCGAATGTGTGCCGCAGGGAATGTACTATATCGTTTACTCCTGTAATGTTGCATTTGCGGAGTATGCTTGAAAATATGCGGTGCATATTGTGCGGGGAAACTATGGTGTGTTCCTCTGTGGCAATAACACACTTATCATCATTAACGATTTCTTTCAGTTTGCGGAGAGCCTCGGCGGCATTTTTATTTAGGCTGACATAACGGACGGATTTTTTAGTTTTTGTGGTATGTTGCTCCTCAATAATATATTTTGTTTCGCCTTTTTCACGGGATTTGTGTTCCGACACATTTCCATGTATGTATATTGTATTGGTCTCAAAATCAACATCTTCCCATTTGAGATAAAGTGCCTCTCCCAGCCGTATACCGGTGTTTAGCATAAGCAGGAAAGCATAGCCGTATCGGTATACATATTTTCCGTTCTGATATTTTCGTGTGCATTCCTGCACAATGGCGTTTATTTCGTTTCGGTTATATGCACGGATCTCTTTTGTTTCCTGTTTGGCTTTAGAGGGCAGGGAAACCGTCAGCATAGGATTTCGGAAGATTTCATTTTTGGCTGTACCTAACGTCAGACAGGAGTTCAGATTGTTGTACGCCTTTTTCATTGTGGAATAAGAGTGAGTTTTGGCGATTTCCGAAAGCATTTTCTGAATGTCGTCAGCAGTGAGAGCCTGTATTTGAATTGAGCCGATGTGGGGGAAAATCTGATATTTGCAGCTTTGCTCCACACGATCAAAGCTTGAGGGCTTGAGCTCATGGATTTTTATGCTGTACAGCCAATGCTCCATATATGACTGTACGCTCAGCTTTGAAATATTGGCGAGGTCGTATTTTGCCGCTTTGGTACGCAGTTCCTTTGCCTTTCGGCGTGCCTCTGCCTCGGTGTTGCCGTAAACGGAAAGTCGTTTGCCGCCGCCTATTGAAACCTTTATTTCAAATCTGTTGTCGGAGCGTTTTGTTGCTTTGTCTGCCATTGTTGTCCCTCCTTATAATATGTAGGTTCGTCCCGCATACTTATCGCACCATTCCTCAAAACGCTTTACGTCAATTCTGAGAGAGCCGCCGATTTTAAGGCTTGGGAATGTTTCCGACTTGAAAAGCTTGTAGACCTGTGTCCTGCCGATGTGAAGTATCTGCATAACATCATCAGGTGTGTAAAAATTTGTGGGGTATGTTTTTTCCATAATTATCTTCCTTTCTTTTTGTGAGTATGTATGACAGCTTGACAATGCCGTCAAAGTCTTATTATATGGTAGTTGCGCAGCTTGACGTTTGCTTGACAGAGCCTTGACGGTCATACAGCAAATATGGGTTTACGCTGTAGATACCGCATTGCTTGTTGGAGTTCTTTATGTCATCAGGAGTAAACTGAATGTAGTTGTGTTCGCATAGAATTGACAGAGCCTCGTCAAGCTGTTTAGCCTTGTATTTTTGACAGAACCGTTTTATGTCTCTTGCACGGAAACTGTTGCAGCCGTTCTTTTTGGCGTTGGTTATAATGCGGTCTGCCGTGTATTCGGCAATGGCAAGGTCAGTATCGGTGCTGAATATGATTTCATTCTGCTCCATAAAGTAACGTGCGATTTTAACGGCGGAGCTTACTGTTTCGGGGGAAACAGGGTCATTTACAGAATGCTCGCACAAGTGCAGAAGTCCGCATATTCTTGCAGCTTTTCCTGCAAGTTTGCTTAAAAATGTACGGCTGACGCTGTACTTGCCTTGCTGTCCCAGCTTGATTTCAATTTCGTCATAAAAGCTGCTGAACAGCTTGAAAGCCTCTGCGGACATTTTAATGACAGCATTAGTAGCGTGCATTTCAAGCAGTTTGTTTATAAGAGCGATATAACCGGTTTTTACATTGGGTTCAACTGGAGCATACTGCAATGTGCGTTTTCCGAGCATTGAGGGAGGGCGACTGAAGAGAAAACGCTGCGCAAGTCCCTTGCCGATAAACTGCTTGTCCCCGATAAAATCGGAAATGACTGATGGTTGACAGCATATTCCGAATGTTATCAGCGGACGGTGCAGAAGCAGACTTCCGCTGCCCTTGCGGTCAATGGAAATGCTCTGACCGTCATAGGCGTTGAGATAAATATTGATATTGCTCCGACCGCCTGAATAAAGTCCCGACATTACGTCAAATACGCCCTCGTCCGAAAGAATAGATATTTTGTCGTTGTTTCGGGACATTATGACAGCCAATGCCTCTGGCGTGCAGTCGGCGGCAATAAGTCTTAGGGGAACAACAGGATTTGACAGCAAGTAGGATAGTTCGGTCTGCACTTCATTGATCTGGTCCTCGTCGGCATTGTCGCCGATAAGTTTGTTTTTCTGCACTTCAAGCCGTTTGACTTTATTTTGGTATGCGGCAATTTTAGAGGCGTGGGTAAGGTTGTAATTCTCCGTGTAGCTGTAAATTGGTGCTGTAAGTGCAGAAAATACAGCCGATTTGCGTTCGCCCGGTTCTGCTATGACAGCGGTGTAGAGGCTTAGTTCCTCCTGCCATTCGGGAGTTATGCGGATTTTTGTCTTGCCCTGCACGCAGGCGGCGAGTATTGCCAATGAAAGCGCAGAAGGCATATCATAGTGGACTTGTAGGGCGTTTGAGATTTGTTTTACATAGTTCTGCAAAACTGTGGGAAGTTCCTCTAATGGAAAAGGCGGCGGTTCTGCTGTGCTTACAAGGTGGATAGGTGGCTCTAAGAAGTAGTATGACATTTTGTTTTCTCCTTTTTCCTAAAAAACTATTGCATTTTGTTTTTAAATATGCTATAATATTCTTGTAATAGAAATTACTGCTAAATATTGTTGAGATATATTTATAATAGCGCAATATTGTTGAGCTGTCAATGTTTTTTTGCGATGTTATTATATTTTTGTGGCTTTTTACAAATTTATGGAGCGTGTAGTAGATGAATTATGATAATTTTGTACAAAAATGCAAGGAGATAGGTTATACTCCCAGTGGATTAGTAAAAGAACTTGGCATTAGTGACGGTAATTTAGGAAGTTGGAAAAAGGGCGGTAATCCGAGCCTTGCGGTTTTAAATCAGCTTTCGGATAAGTTAAAGTGCAGCACAGATTATTTACTTGGAGTGGAAGATACCTCCGTTACACCAAAGGACATATTGGATAAAACGTTCAAGACCTTTATGGCATTGCCCCAAAGGATAGCAAGCCTTAAAAGCGGAAAGGTCATTGAGGAACCGGAGCAGTTAGAAAAGTATTTGAACTGTGAACAGGGATATTTGTTTATGACAGAGATAATTGAGTACTGCCCTGCCGATGAAAAATATACAGCAGAGCAGAATGCGAAAATGGAGTATAAAATACTTGATATATTGGATAGATTGGCTGATACGGCTAATTACAAAGCCTTGCAGATACAAATTTCAAGAATTGTATTGTATTGGCTGAAAAAATCCGACGAGGAAAAGTACGGAAAACTTTCCGAATGTGTTGAGCTTGCACAGGGTAAGCTAAAGTTCCTTAAGGACGGAACGTTAAGTAAATCAAAGAATGATAATTACGGATTTAACGCTTCCGATGTATTTTTCTTGATGAAACATTTTAGTGTATCGGTCGGATATATGTTTACAGGAAATAAGACTGAACAGTAAGCCGCAGAATGGGTTGACTGTCAAGGTATTGTCAGGATATTGTCATTCGGTGTAAATGCGGACGCAGTTTCGTTAAGAGACTATTGTCAAGATTTCATTGAGTGTAGGGAGATGAGATAAATGGATATGACTGCAAGCAGGATATGTGATCCGTTGCCTATTTATAATACTGTTGATATTCCGGTATATAAAACCACTAAGATAAATAACCGCCGATATTTGGGTAACAAGTATAAGCTGCTGCCATTTATCGAAAGAGTTGTGAACGAAAACACAAAAAACATAAACTCTGTGGCAGATATATTCGCAGGAACAGGGGCGGTTGCATCAGCTTTTATTGATAAAAAAATTATTACAAATGATACGTTATACAGCAACTATATTTGCCATATAGCGTGGTTTAGTTCACAATCTTACTCAAGAGAAAAGATTGTACGATATGTTATTTACTATAATTCGATTAGTGTGGACGAAGAAAACTATATGACAGAAAATTTTGCCGATACATATTTTAGCAAAAAGGATTGCAGTAAAATAGGGTTTATACGGCAGAATATAGAAGATGAATTTGCAGCTGGGAACATAAACGAACGTGAGCGGGATATACTTATTACTTCACTTTTGTACGCTATGGATAAAATAGCAAAAACCTGCGGGCATTATGATGCATATCGTAAGGGAGTAATATTTGATAAGCCGCTTGAATTGTATGTGCCGATACCGCAGGAATGTAACAATACTGATAATAAATGCTATAATATAGACGCTAACGAGCTTGTCAAGAGCATTTATGCCGATTTGGTCTATATCGACCCGCCGTATAATTCCCGACAGTATTGCGATGCATACCATTTGATTGAAAATGTAGCACGTTGGGAAAAGCCCGTTGTTAAAGGCGTGGCAAAGAAAATGGACAGATCGCAGCTTAAAAGTGACTACTGTACTCAGAAAGCGACAGAGACATTTGAAAATTTGATTGCTAATGTTAATGCGAAGTATATATTGCTTTCTTATAACAATATGGCGAAAAAGGGAAATGACCGCTCTAACGCTAAAATTTCCGATGAAGATATTTATAGAATACTTGAACAAAAAGGCAAGTTGACGGTATTCTCGGAGGATTACAAGGCGTTTACCACAGGCAAGTCAAGCATTGATAACAATAAGGAAAGGCTTTTCTTATGCAAATGTCGTTAGTAAGCGATGTGGATATAATATCCTCACCATTAAATTACATTGGCGGGAAATATAAGTTGCTGCCGCAAATTCTGCCTCTTTTTCCGAAAGTGGAGGGAACATTTATAGATTTGTTTTGCGGAGGCTGTAATGTTGGAATAAACGTTCCTGCTGCAAAAACTATTTTTAATGATACTAATCAAAATCTTATATATCTTTATAATGCCTTAAAAAATCTTGATAAAGATATTTTATTTGAAATGATTGATGAAATTATTTCAAAATACTCATTATCCCGTTCTGATATAAATGGCTACAGCTTTTACGGTTGCGAGAGTTCAAGCGGACTTGGTGCATACAACAAAGAGGGGTTTTTGAGGCTTAGAGATGATTTCAATAATCATACAAATTTTGAGTACCGATATTATGTCATGCTGTATATTTTAGTAGTTTATTCCTTTAATAATCAGATACGTTTCAACAGGGAGGGAAAATTTAATCTTCCTGTTGGCAAAAGGGATTACAACGAGAAAATGCAGGATAAGCTTTCACTATTTGTGGACAGGCTTAAAGAGGGGAATTATGAATTTTCCTGCATTGATTTTGAAGAATTAGATATTTCATCTTTTGAGTCAAAGGATTTTATCTATGCTGACCCACCGTATCTTATTACCTGTGCTACATATAATGAGCAGGACGGTTGGAATGCCGAAAAGGAAAAAGCATTATATGTTTTTTTGGACAAGGCTACAGATAGCGAGATAAAATTTGCGTTGTCAAATGTGTTAAGCAGCGAGGGAAAAGAAAACAGGCTGCTTATTGAATGGCTTGAAAAAAATAAGTCACGATACAACACTATACACTTAAATTATAATTATTCCAATTCAAATTATCAGAAAAAAGACAGAACGACAGGTTCTGATGAGGTGCTTATTACGAATTATTAGGAGGGACAAGCTATGCCCGCACATTTTTCTTTTCAATCGTATTCTTGGAGTTTGGGAACGACAAGTTTTCGTATGGCTAATTTTCACAGAAAAGTTGAGGAACAGCTTTTTCTGCTTAAAGAGTTTTGGGATATTCCCGAAAATAGAGATGCAAGTTGGACAGGTGATAGCACTGTTCAGGTCAAATATTATGATTTTATTTATTCTAAGGGCTTTGTAACAGGTGATATTGCTGATAATTTTGATAAGAAAGCTAAAACGGCAAGGCAGAAAACATCTGGTTTGGTTGATATTGGCTTAATTGACTATAATCGAAGAATGACAAGTGTAGGCAAGGCACTTCTTGATATATGCAATAGCGGAGATTTTTCCTCGGATAATGAATTTAAAATACCAAAGGACAGCTATATTTACTTTAAGCAGCTTTTAAAAACAACTTACAGATTGCAGGAGGATTTTGTTCGCCCATATCTGATAACAGGCACCGTACTTAACCGTTGTGATGATTATCTGACCGATGATGAATTTACTTATTTTTTGCCGCTGTGCATTAATAGAAAGATAACCGATAATGTCATTGACTATATAATTCAGTATAGAGCGGGTGAGATTTCTATAGATGAAGTAATTGCCGATGTGGTGCTTACAAGATATAGTTATCCCGAAGCGTTGGAGTTCTTTCTGAGTTCAAGCCAAAGTGATGAGGATATTATGACTATTGGAATGAACAGGGACGGAATACGTCACGATAAATGTTATGTGGAATTATACAGACAGCTTAAAATGGTTTATGTGGATAAAGATGAAACGGCGGTTGTTCCCTTATATCAAGCTGCACGGAAAGTAAAAAATAAGTGCGGAACGCTTTGGAGAAAGCTATTGTTTTCAGCTAAAAAGCCTAAATCCATTGAGGATTTATCTCCAAACGTTTTTAATGACATAAGCGGCGCAAATCAATTTAACGAGGTGTTTTTCAAGTACCTGCATCTGCATAAAATCAAGGCAAATTTGTCGGATTATAAGGACTTGAACAGACGTTATTTAAATATTACCGACTCAATACTTTTTGCGGACGGTAAGGTTTGTTTTACTCCAATTTTTCAGAATTTCTTTAAGACAGGTGCAAAATCGGTATTTTATGATACATATACCGAATGTGCATTGCTGCAAAGAGATTGTGCGTTATCGGATATAAATTCCAGTCTGGTATTTGATAATAGTAGCGTAGTCAGCGCATTTAATGAAAAAAATGATGTTGCTCTCGGCTCTATTGACGAGGTTTACGACTATGTTGAGAATGACAGATATAAGCGTTTCAGAGAACTTATAGACAGTAAATTTTCTAATGCAGTTATTATGGATATGCTTGATAAATTTGAAACAAGGCAGAGCGATAATGAGATAATGGGTGTTATGTCTTGTGAAGCTGATGTGCCTACAATTTTTGAGTACATAACGGCAGTTGCTTGGTACAGAATAAGCGGCTACGAGGGTAAGATACTTGATTATATGAATTTGTCACTTGATGTTAATCTTCTTCCAAGAACACACGCAGGCGGCGGTAAGTCGGATATTGTTTACAAGTATAGGGATTGTGATAGTTATCCTGCACACGATTTGCTGATAGAGTGTACGCTTATGGAGGGGATGACTCAGCGACACGGTGAAATGGAGCCGGTTTCACGTCACCTTGCCAACTATATGATTGACGAAAATCCTAACGCATATTGTACATTTGTGTCGAATAATCTGCACGCTTCGGTTATTTCCGATTTCAGAGGAAGAAAAAGCACTCCGTATTATCGGAATAATACAGAACACGTTGACGGTATGAAGATTATTCCGTTGCATACGCAGGAGCTTAAGGTTATTTTGGAAAAGGGAATATCGTATGATAGGCTTTATGGATTGTTTGAGGAGGCGTATGTTTCGGAGGATGTGAAGGCTCCGCCGGAGTGGTATAATAAAAAAATAAAAAAAGCAACAAATTATATTTGATATACTGTGAATTAAGAAAGGTGTGAAAAAAATGGATGATAGTAAAGCTATAAATATAATTAAAGAGCACATCCAAAAGCTATTAAAATTACTAGATGTTTCTGAAAATTCAGAGAAGTTAATAGAAGAAGTGGTATATTATGAAAATATAGAAGATCTAAAAGAGCTTATAACGGATAATCTTTCCGATGATGTTAAAAAGAATTATGAAAAAATTTTACGTTATGAATGCTCAAATACAAAAGAAAATCTAGATGAAATTTACAAAGAATTAGATAATATTCAGGCTGAAATTGCAATATCTCAACCAAGTGATCAAGTAGATAGTGGAAGTGGAGAGGAAGGCTTTTCTGCATCAGATATAGATGTGTATATTAACTCGTTTGTCGAGAAAGGCGTAAATAAAGATGATATAAAATCAATAGAATCTCTTACAGATTATATTGATTTTATACACAAGTTGGATTTGAATTATTTGTCAAGAGGACAAGGGGATTGTAGCTGGCCTCTTCTTCCAAGTGCTCTTAGAAAAAATGGAGAAGGAAATCGGATATATTCAGATGATGATGTAAATAATATGCTTCAAGAGTTTACGAAAACATTAGTTTTTTATGATAAAAACTATACCCGAACGAGAAATGAGTTAGAAGTCCAAGCGTATGCACAGCACTACTCAATACCAACATATTTAATTGATTTTACGGAATCACATTTAATTTCAATATTATTTGCAATTGAAGATTATGAATCGGATTCTTGTTCAGTTATTTATTTTGTTGATGCTAAAAAGTTTAATGCTAATAAGTGTAGAAAATATAGCATACCAAATTGTAGTGAATTTGCGGAATGTGATGGTGGAGCTTCACCTATTTTTATAAAGTCTGATAGTGTAAATGAGAGAATTCATTTTCAAAAAGGCTGCTTTCTGCGAATTCCTAATAATTATGAAAAAGATGATTTGATATTAGACCTTAAGGATTTTTGCAAGGTGGTCTTAATAGCAAAAGAAAACAAATATGAACTTTTATCGGATTTATTTAAACTGGGGTTAGGTTTTCACAACATATACCCTGATCTTGACAACAATGCAAGAACAATAAAATTTAAAAATAAGTTGCAAGGAGATGTTTTATAATGAGTGAAAATAGCCAAATAAAGATATCATATTCGCGTCCACTGCTCTCTGTGCAGGATATAGTTAATTATATAGATAAGGGTGAGAAATATTTGACAGATGAGGTTGAACTAAAAGAAAGCAATCCAATGGATTATTTAGGGGCAATAATACTAAATCCTCCTTATCAGCGCGAATATCGATCATCAATTAAAGAAGAAAGTATGATTATCGAGTCTATATTACTTAATATTCCTATTCCAGAAGTGTTTTTGGTTCAGGTTCCTGATAGCGGGTGTCAAGTAAGGAATGTTATGGATGGTAGGCACAGATTAAATGCTATTTATAGGTTTGTTAAGGGAAAATATAAGTTGCAAGGTTTAGATATCATTGCTCCGAAAGAAAAATACAATGGTTATGCTTTCAATGATCTTGTGAATGAAGATAAGATAAAAATATTAACATATAAAATATCGGCGCTGGAATTTGTTCCTCTTGAAGATGAAAATATCGAAAGAGAACTTTTTACTAGGTATAATAAAGCAACTAAGCCATTAGAACCGCAAGAAATTCGTTATGCAACATACACCTCTAATACTAGCTTGTATGTTTCGAGCTTTGTTCATAAACTTGTAAAGCAAGAAAAAGCTCCTTTGTATAAAGCATATAATATTACTGATAGTCGCTCTAAAATGCAAAAGGTACATCAGAATATCTTTACATTACTTTTTATATTAGAGTATGGATTGGATGTTCAATATTTTAATTCAACTGAGCTTGCGGATGTATACATGAAAAATAAAAATGATGAATTCAGAGAGAAAAAAGAAAATCAACAGGAAATACTGAATACATTTACAGAATTCAACAATTTTGTTTCTCAAATATGTGAATATGAACCACATCCATTTTCAATACGATTATTTGAATATAAAACAGGTGCAGGCAATTATTTATTCCGTACAAGCATATCAATGTTTTTGGCAGCTCTTTTTTATTACTGTGAATTTACTATAGATGAAAACTTTATAGAAGAATTTAAATCTTTAGTCGAAATTGTACATTGTGAAAAAGATATATATGATAACATAAGTACCAATTCTAAACTTATGGCTAAGGCTATAATTAATCTTTACAATACTTTTCAAAATAGAAAAACAACATTTAATAATATCCGATTTAAAAGCGAAAAAATCAATCAGCTCAAGACTTCAATCGAAAAAAATAAAGAAGACTGAATATTACATTATTGTAGTATTTGATTTTAATCTTTTTGTCGTCAAACTGTCGTCAGAAAGAAAAAAAGCACTTATAAAGTGCGTAAAGTAGGGCAATTTCGGTGGTAAAGTATGTGCCTCCAAAACCGCGTGCCGAGGGTTCAAGTCCTTCTGCCCTGCCAAAAATGATGTCCTGCAAATGGCTTAATTACGCTATTTGCGGGATTTCGTTTTTTGCTGAAATGTATTTTGTCTGTTGCTTGTCCATTATTTTGTAAAATCGAATTTTAGTTTTATGATTTGTCAGTTTCCTTGCCCTTTAGGTTACCATAAATGCAGTCCGCAACACCTTCCATTGCTCTGACCTATGCTTTTTTAAATGAATAAGCATATATACTCAAAATCTCGGCTTCGATCCATTTTGACTTTGTAATCATTTTGCCATTCCTTAAATTGCAATAGCTGCTATACAAGCTCGTCAGGTATCTTAAGCATACGATTGCTGTTTTTTATTTTTTTGCGTATCGATGTAAATGCCTTTTCACTTTGTCCATTTTGAAGTTTTGACAACTGTCATTAGAGTCAAAATCAGCAAGATGCGCAAGTAATGTTGCAATTTAGGCAATTACCTCTTGTTTTTTGTTTCGTGTCATAACTTTCATTCTCCTTATTTTTCGTAATGCTTTGGCGCGCCGTTATTAATCTTTATCGGCGACATTTTGTGTGCTGCTCTATTCTATGTTTGAATTTTATTATATATTTTGGATTTTATCAGGGGTATATTTTTATTTCGTAAAATGCGGAAGCAGATTTATTACAGAATGACAAAACACAATAAGCGGTGTTTTTGTATAGATACATACGCACAAATCCCGCTCTCCTGCGGAGAGCAACATATCGGCGCAGACGCCGCATATTGCCTTACGTCCCTTACGCAAGTAAGTCTTAACACTTATGACATCATTTCTCTGCAAACCTCGAAATAATATCATAAGCACAGGCGGCAGGGAGGACTCCCCCTGCACACCAATAAAACTCGGTGAAAACGTTTTTCCGATTTCAAAATGCGGTGGCAAATGTATATGCACTTTACTATAACTAAAGCGCGGCAAAGAAGATTATAAATCGTTATGGATAAACGGCGGAATACGCTAAATGGCTCCTATTGACATTAAGGACGGCAATAGGAGCCTTAAAAATTTTATTTAATTTGATACAGAATAAAAACACTATAAATATAAACTCTGTTGCCAACACTTTTTGCCCGTATCAATTTCGTGTCTTTCGCTTTATGTACCCGACAGCAGAAAAATTTTTTCAAAAAGGTATTGACAAAAACACTTTGATGGATTATAATGTAAATATCAGTTGTGTTCAATTAAATTTAACTCAATTTAAGGAGGAAGATATTATGGGTATTTATGATTTCAAGGTAAAGGCTCAGGACGGCAGCGAGGTTTCACTGTCGGATTATCGCGGAAAGGTTCTGATGATAGTCAATACGGCGACAGGGTGCGGCTTCACTCCGCAGTATGACGAGCTTCAGGATATGTATGAGCTGCACCAAAAGGACGGTCTGGAAATTCTGGATTTTCCCTGCAATCAGTTCGCAGATCAAGCTCCCGGCAGCGATGAGGAGATACACTCGTTCTGTACTGGAAGATACGGTATCACTTTCCCGCAGCTTTCAAAGATAGACGTTCTGGGCGAAAACGCAGACCCGCTTTATAAGTTTCTTTCCGAGAACACAACTTTCGGAGGCTTCGGAAAAGGCCCAATGGCTCTTATAGTGGGAGCGGCGGCTAAGAAGATGGACAAAAATTATAAGGACAACGGCAATGTAAAATGGAATTTCACAAAATTCCTCATTGATCGTGAGGGAAATATCGCCGCGCGTTTTGAGCCTACAGAACCAATCAAAAATGTAAAATCAAAGGTGGAGGAGCTGCTGTAATGTTTCATTTTGATTATAAAACGCAGGATACCTGTTCTCAGCTGATAAGTCTGGATATAGACGGCGACAGGGTCTATAACGTCAGCTTTACGGGAGGCTGCAACGGAAATCTTAAGGCTATACCGATTTTGGTTGAGGGAATGACAGTAGAGCAGATCGAGGAAAAGCTGTCGGGCGTTTTGTGCGGGCGCAGACCTACTTCCTGCGCGGATCAGCTTTCAAAAGCTGTTCGTGCCGCGTATGAAGCGGCAAATGCCAATAAATGATTCGCAATCGTAGGAAAGGAGCAATATTATGAAAACAGCTGTCAGGTACTATACAAGGGGCGGAAACACTAAAAAGCTTGCCGACGCCATATCCGAAGCGGTTGGCGTTGAGGCTGAAACTACCGCCGAGCCGCTTTCCGAGGACGTGGATATTCTGTTTTTGGGCAGTTCGGTTTATGCTTTCGGCGTAGATGATGAGGTGGAAAAATTTATTGACGGCATAAATGTGAAAGTAGGAAAGGTAGTAAATTTCAGCACAGCCGCACTTGTAAAGTCCACCTATAAGCAGGTTGCAAAGCTGCTGGAAAAAAAGAATATCCCCTTTGCAAAAGAGGAATTTGCTTGTAAGGGTTCGTTTGCCGTAATGCACAAGGGTAAGCCAAATTCCGACGACTGCAAAGCGGCTGCGGAATTTGCTAAGAAAATTGTATCTCAGGGAGAAAAATAATGGGTAATAAATATGATGTTCTGAAGCTTGAAAACCAGCTTTGCTTTCCTCTTTATGTATGCGCCAAGGAGGTAGTCAGAGCTTATAAGCCGTACCTTGATGAACTCGACATTACATACACTCAGTATATTACTATGATGGTAATGTGGGAGCATAAGGAGCTTCGCGTTAAGGAGATAGGGGAGCATCTCTATCTTGATTCTGGCACGCTTACGTCGGTTTTAAAAAAGTTAGAGGAAAAGGGATTTGTTACAAGAAAGCGTTCCGAAAAGGACGAGCGCGACCTTATTGTCACGATCACAGACAAAGGGACAGCCTTGAAGGAAAAAGCCGTACATGTTCCCGAGCGTCTTGGAGCCTGCGTTGAGCTTGACCCGAAAAAGGCAAAAGCGCTTTACGATACTCTTTATGAAGTGATCGGCAAGCTTACGAAGTAATGCTCGCAAAAAGGAAAATGTAATGGAAAAGCAGGAGTTTAGCTTAAGCGAATGCCTTGCAGGCGGTATCGAAAGGATAGCAAAAAGAACTGTTTTAAACTGAATTGAATGTGGCCGGAGCAATGCGGGTTTTGTTAAAGCGGCGGGGCTGCGTGACGTGAATAACGTCCGCAGCCCCGCATTTTCGCACTATTTGAGCTTCACCAATTTTCAGTTGAGAAGATAAATTCCGAAATTCAGATATCCTGCAAATGCTACCCATAATAAATAAGGGATCATAAGATACCCTGCAAATTTCGTGTTGCGGTAAAAGAGAATGGTTGTTGCCAAAATCAGGAGCCACATAATTACAAGCCATATAAATGAAAACAGATACAGCTCTTTATTGAAAAATAAAATCGACCAGAAAAAATTGAAAAAAAGCTGCACGCCATATAAAACAAGTCCGAGGACGTTCGGTTTTTTTGAAGTGAGAACAATATATGAAGCAAGTCCCATCATAAGATATAAAATCGTCCACACAAACGGAAACAGCTTTGCGGGCGGGGAAAGCGGCGGTTTTTGCAGTATTTTAAATGTCTCCATGCTGTTTCCGGTTAATAATGCGGAAAGCCCGCCAACCGCCAACGGTATTATCAAGCATAAAATCAGCTTTTTCCAATGTATTTTCATACAAGCACCTCCGTTTTATTATATGAGCGGCATTTTGTGTATATTCTCTCGGCGTGATGAAATCAAATGACCGATGCTGAAAAATAACTGCCGCACCGTAAAGTGCAGCAGTTAAAAGTCAGCTTATATGATTATTCCATTATGCGGAATTTAAAAATTTAACGGCAAACTTAAATAATTTGCAGAGAAGTACGTTAAGTTTATATATATTGCCCCGCCTGAACCTTCCACATTTCAGCATATTTTCCGCCGCTTTCAAGCAGCTCGGAGTGACCGCCCTCCTCAATTATCCTGCCGTTTTCAAGCATATATATCCTGTCGGCAATGCGTGTTGTGGAAAGACGGTGTGAAATGAACACTACAGATTTGTTTTCCGCCGCCGTCAGCATGGAATGATTTAGATGATACTCGGCTATGGGATCGAGAGCGGAGGACGGTTCGTCAAGGATAATAAGATTTGCGTCCTTGTAAAATACTCTTGCCACCGCAAGTTTCTGCCCCTCTCCTCCCGAAAGATTAACTCCGTCGTCCTCAAATTCCGTTGTAAGATTTGCTCCAAGTCCGCCGGACAGAGTTTCAAGTCTTTCCGAAAATCCGCTTTTTTCAATTGCGGTTCTGACATTTTCGTCAGAGCCGTTTTCTTCAAAATCAAGCAGGACATTTTCCTTTACCGTTGCGGCAAAAATTTTGAAATCCTGAAAAACTGTTCCGATTTTTCTGCGGTATTCCTCAACGTCGTACTCCTTGATGTTCACGCCGTCAAGGAGAATTTCTCCCTCGTTGGGGTCGTACAAACGCATGATAAGCTTGATAAGCGTGGTCTTGCCTGCGCCGTTATAGCCGACAATAGCAATTTTGCTGTAGGGGTCGATCTTCATGCTTATGTTTTTGAGAATATAACCGTCCTTTTCATTGTAGCCAAAGGACACATTTTTCAGTTCTATCTCTGTAGGCTTTTCGGGCAGACGGCGGTTTTCGGAGCTGACTATCTTAGGTTCGATACTAAGGAAATTCTGCATTTTCTCCACATACATACTGATCTCCCGCATTTTGGGGTAAACTTCGGAAAACTGCCGCATACGGTTTTTCATTCGGTTTGCAGTACCCCGCATAACAGCAACATTGCTGTAAGAAATTCTGTGGAGAACAGCCGCGCTGTACACAAGATAGATCATATACACAACATCAATGAGGAAATTGTTGCAGATGTAATCCTTCATAAGCTGCAAGCCGAAACGCTTTCCCGCATTTTGTTTGTCGATATCGAGCGCTTTGTCGTTGGTTTCGTCAAAATCCTTCAGCAGTTCGCCGGAAACCTCGGTATTGAGCCTGACCTCCTTTGCAAAATCGTTTAAATAAAACACGCGGTTGATATATCCCAGCTTGCGTTCGTATGGATTTTTTTCGTTTCTTATCTTGAAATTCAGCTTATTCAGAGCCTTGCCCGACCATAGAGAGGCGGCAAAGGAAACCGCAATAAAAAGGAAAGAAACGGGGTCGTTTCCGATAAAGAACGCGCCTGAAAGGAGGATCGAGGTCATTCCCGTAAATAAGTTCGTCAGAACCGTAAATATCCGCCCGATCTGGTTTTCAACTTCGGAAACCGACAGCACATAGCTGTTGTAAAATTCGGGATTGTCATAACACTCAAGGTCGATCTCCTTTGCCTTGCGGAAAAGCATTTCCTTTATCTCCTGCTTTATCTTTGGCTGAGCCTTTTGCTGCAATTTCTGAAATACAATTGCGTTGAACCACAGTCCCAGCATCACAAATCCCAGCAGGCAGCAAAGGAATACCGCCGCCGTTTTAAATGGTCTGCCGTATTCGGCGCACTCCAGCACAAAATTCAGACCGAATGTGAATTCAAAAAACACCACTATTTCGTTCCGCACCGCCTCAACGATATACAGAACCACATACAGCGGCGACGCCTTATAGCAATGCCTTAACAGCCAAAGGTTATTGGCAAGTGTTTTCTTAAAACCTTTCATACAGCCGCCTCCTTTCCGTATGCTTCGTCCGCAAGATAATTCTGAGCCTGCTTTGTGAACATCTCGCAGTATTTTCCGTTTTGTGCCATAAGCTCCCTGTGACTGCCCTGCTCGATTACCGTGCCGTTTTCAAGTATAAATACAACGTCCGCGTCCTTTACCGAGGAAAGTCGGTGGGAAATAAACAGGGTTATATGCCCCTTGCTTTCGTTCATAATCCCCTTGTAAAGATCGTATTCCGCAATGGGGTCAAGTGCGCTTGAAGGCTCGTCGAACACCTTTACGGAGGCTTTCTGCGCAAAGGCTCTTGCCACAACTATTTTCTGCTGTTCGCCGCCCGAAAGAACTGCTCCGTCGTTGTCAAATTCCTTTGTCATAACGGTATCAATTCCGTTGGAAAGAGACTGCACCTTGTCCCATACTCCAGCACACTTCAAAGCACGTTCCGCCGTTTCGTCAGGGTTTTCAAATTTTGCGCCCATAAGCACGTTGTCCCTGACCGACATTGCCATGACCTTGTAATCCTGAAACGCCGCGGAAAATAATTTCCTGTAGGCTTTCAAATTGTATTCCTTGATGTTTACACCGTTCACAAGAATTTCTCCCCTTGTCGGGTCGTAAAGTCTGAACAGAAGCTTTATAATAGTGGACTTGCCCGCTCCGTTATGACCCACAAGCGCGCAGACCTTGTCACCCTCAATTTTAAAGGACAGGTTGTTTATAACAGGCTCGTTTTCCTGATACTCAAAGCAGACGTTTCTGAACTCTATGGACCGCACCTTTTCTTCTGGGATAATTCCGTCCTGATCTTCGGGAATCTTTTCCTCGTACTCCATAAATGTGCGGAAGTATTCAAGGAACTGACCGTTCTTCATCGCTTCCATAAAATTGTTGAACATACCTATCAATATCCACGAGGAGGTTGACATTGCGGTAAACATTATGGCAAGCTCCGCAAGACCCATTGTTTTTGAAACGATAGTCCTATAGGCGGCGTATATCATAATTCCCTCAAAAACAAGTGCAAAGGTGGTGACGTTTTGCGCCCAGCTGTAGACTACAGCTTTTCCCGCATATTTTTCCGCAACCTCAACATTGCCCTTTACAGCTTCATCATACCGCTTCATCATAAGCTCGTGAATGTTTGAGTAGCGGATTTCCTTTGCAAATTCCGCAAGGTGCATTACTCGGTTGACGTACTCCGACTTGCGGTTGTTTTTCACGTTGTCGGTGTAACGTCCTCCCCATATCTTGTTCATAAGCCCGCCGAAAACAAAATTGCCGATAATTGGTGAAATAACAAACAGTACGGAAAAGGGGTCTATCATAAACATTGAGGAAAACGCCGCGGCAGCCGCAATTACTCCAAAAATAACATCAAAGAAAAAATCTACCGACTTTGTCATTTTCTGCGCGGAACCGTCCAACGCCATTGTGTACTTGTTATAGAAGTCCGCGTCCTCAAAGCAGCGAAGCTCAATGTTTCGCGCTTTTGCATAAAGCTTCCTGTAGAGACAGCGGTAAACCTTATTATCGGTAAACGGTATTATCACCGAATTCATATAGCTTGTGTATATGGCAAGCAGACTGAATACAACAAAGCATATACCGATAAAGCCGAGAATTGTACCAAATGGAGCCTCTGTTTCAATAGCGTTTATAACGTACCGCAGGAAAAAAATGCTCATAAAAATCCACTCGGCATAGCCCGCTATCGAGTACACAGCAGTATGTATGACCCGCTTTTTGCTTATGCTCCACACGGTTTTTACCGCGTATGCGTTGTTGGCAAAAATCCTCGCCTTGCTTTTTTCATTCTTACTCATATTACCCCTCTTTTCATTTAGTATAATCCTTGAATTTCAAAAATAAAAAAGCGTACACTTCCGAACAGAAATGTACGCTTTACCGACAATTATAGATTTTAATGCTATCTATGTAATATCAACAGGCAAAGGTTCATTTCCGATATGTTTAATTGTTCCGTTATTAAAATTCTTAAACATTTGCCTGACTCCTTTACAAAGTAATGGATTAAGTATATCACAACATTTTGCAAAAGTCAAGCATTTTAACATATTTTATTATACATCAATTGATATGATTTGTCAATATCTATTGATGATTTATATAATCATTAGTATAAGTTATACTATTACTAAGGAAGTGATTTTATGGATAACTATAACATAGAGGTTGGAATGAGAATAACCGAGCTGCGCCGCAGGCGGGGATACACAAGAGAAAAGCTTTCCGAGCTTTCGGACGTTTCCGTGCAGTTTCTTGCGGACATAGAAAAGGGGCGTAAGTCTATGACGATATCCACCCTCAGAAAAATTTCCGCGGCCTTGCTTTCAACGACTGACTATATAGTCAACGGCACGCCAGACCACGACGGCAATTCCGCAATTTTATCCATTATAAATACTATTCCCGAAAAAAATAAAAAGCAGGCGGAAACTATCCTCACTGCTTTTGCGGAAGCTGTTGGTCAAAAATAAATTACTGTGAAAGCAAATTTTAACGGGCATATTTAAGGCATGCACATTCTCAAAAATTATTGATTGATATTATATAAATCATATAATAAAAAATTAACCGGAAATAAACCTCGCCTATTGTGTAATTAGGCGAGGTTTGCAATATTGTTAAAAATATCTTTCCGTCTGCTGCTTTGATTGTTATATCTTGTCAAAAGCCTGCTTCAGGTCTGCAAGAATATCCTCAATATTTTCAAGTCCCACGGAAAATCTTATCAGACCGCCGTCAATGCCCGCGGCAGCAAGCTGCTCGTCGGAAAGCTGACGGTGTGTGGCGGAAGCAGGGTGCAGAACGCAGGTGCGGATATCCGCAACGTGTACCTCGTTGGAAGCAAGGTTAAGGCTGTCCATGAACTTAACGGCGGTATCTCTGCCGCCCTTTATCGAGAAGGATATTACTCCGCATGTGCCGAGGGGAAGATATTTTTTTGCAAGCTCGTGGTACTTGTCTCCCTCAAGTCCCGCGTAGGAAACAAAATTCACCTTGCCTGTGTCCTTGATAAATTCCGCCGCTTTAAGGGCGTTTTCGCAGTACTGCTTCATTCTCACCGCAAGAGTTTCCAGTCCCAGATTGAGCAGGAAAGAGCTGTTCGCGGCGGGATAGCAGCCGAAGTCTCTCATAAGCTGCATTCTTGCTTTTACGATGTAGGGAGCAAAGGAATATTTTTCGGTGTAAACAATTCCGTGATAGCTTTCGTCGGGCTCGGTCATGCAGGGGAACTTTCCGCTTGTCCAGTCGAACTTGCCCGAGTCAACGATAACGCCGCCCACCTGAACAGCGTGACCGTCCATGTATTTGGAGGTGGAGTGTACAACAATGTCCGCGCCCCACTCGATAGGACGGCACAAAATCGGAGTTGCAAAGGTGTTGTCCACGATAAGGGGAACTCCGTGGGCGTGAGCGGCTTTCGCCCATTTTTCAATGTCAAGGACTGTCAGCGCGGGATTTGCGATTGTCTCGCCGAAAACCGCCTTTGTGTTAGGCTTGAATGCGGCGTTAAGCTCCTCCTCGGAGGCGTCAACGTCCACCCAGATGCACTCGATACCCATTCTTTTAAGGGTAAAACCGAAAAGATTTATCGTTCCGCCGTAAATGGACGAGGACGCGATAAAGCTGTCCCCAGCTTCGCAGATGTTGAGGATAGACAGCAGGGAAGCAGCCTGTCCGCTGGAGGTACACATTGCCGCCGCACCGCCCTCCAGAGCGGCAATTTTCTTTTCCACAGCGTCGGTGGTGGGATTTTCAAAGCGGGAGTAGATCAGGCTTTTTGTGGGGTCGTCAAAGACTGCTGCAACGTCGTCCGTGGAGTCGTAAACATAGGTAGTGCTCTGGACGATAGGCACAACTCTCGGCTCTCCGTTTTTGGGAGTGTAGCCTGCGTGCAGGCATTTGGTCTCGATCTTTGCGTTGGAATTAAGCTCTTTCATTTTATATTCTCCTTTTTTTACATAATATTTTTATGCGTCCTGCAAATAGTCATCCACGATCTCATTGATGTCGTAATTATAGCTTGTGTCCTTTAAAATAAAGTTAAATTCGTTTTTGAAGCCGTTATTGTTTTTGTCTACGCTGCATCCGAAGCTTTCCGTGGGACCAACATCATCAAACGGCATTCTGAACACAGCCCTTGGCGTGATATATTCATATTGGCAGCCATCGGTATAATCCGTACATACGCTGGTATCATGCATCAGGCTCATGCCGTTTTTAAGCGTAACATTAAATTCAACGTCTACGAAATCGCCCGAATTATTGCTGTATTCGGATATATCACAGGCTATTTCAATATCATCTGCCGAGACCGCAAAGCCCCAGTAAAAAAGCTTCAGGCAGATCAGCGCCGCCGCTGTGAGAAACGATAAAATTCCGGCTGAAACCGCTGCAATTTTTAATGCGCGGGTTTTTGTTTTTTCCATGATATGGCCCTCTTTCGGTGAAAAAATTTTTCAAGAAAATTATAGCATATTTTCCTGCGGATTGCAAGCTTTATCTTGCGTGCGGGATTTGTTTCCCGACGGTCAGCGGTCTTTTTCGATCCCGTATTTGCGGTAAAATTCCTCAATGTCGGCGTTTGTACGGACAAGCTCCGCGCAGTGCAGCTTTTTGTCCGCAGTACTGTAAAACCCGATAGTCTTTTCGCCTGTGCAAATACTGGATTCTATCTTTACATCTTCCGCCGTAAATCCGTCAGGGACAGGCAGGATCTTCTTTTTCACTTCGGTCAGACCCTTTCCCAAAAATATCAATAAAATTATACCACTTTCGGGGACTTATTGCAAGCCTCGAACTCCTCCCTGAGGATAGAGTAATAGCTTATGTCCAGAAGCTCCCCCGATGTGGCGCGGAAAAACTGCCTGAGCGTTCCCTCGTAGGTCAGACCGCATTTCTGTATTACCCGACCCGAAGCTGGATTTTTAACCGCGTGCTCCGCCTGTATCCGATTGAAGCCCACGTCAAAAAGATAGGGAATTATCGCGGAAAAAGCTTCGGTCATAATGCCCTTGCCCCACCAGTCCCTGCCGATACAGTAGCCGATCTCCGCAGTGTCATTATTGTCGTGTATGCGGACAACGCTAATGCCGCCTATGGGTTCGCCGAATTCTCTCGGTACTATCGCCCAGTTGTAGGTGGAATTTTCGTTGTAGCCCGCCACCCACATATTTATGACGCACTCGCTGTCCGAAACGCTTCGGTGAGCGTTCCAGGTCAGAAACCTTGTGACCTCTCTGTCTCCCGCCCAGTTTTTGAACATAAGGGGAGCGTCTCCGCTTCGGAAAGGACGAAGTATAAGCCTTTCCGTCTCAATAATTTTTGTACCTTTATGATTAAGCATTTTTATCATTTCCTTTCAGATTTTTGCCGCCATTGGCGTGTACTGGATACCGTCGGTCAGAAGCCGCATATCGGTTTCACGGAAGCCCATTGCCTGATAGAACGGTATGCCGTAATCGCTTGCGTTTACGGTTATTCTTTTTGTTCCGTGAGACAACGCTTCGGCTTTTGCCGCGGCGTAAAGCATTCGTCCTATCCCCTGACGGTGAAAGTCAGCGCGCACAAAGGCAAGGCTGATATGCTCCCTGTCACGCAGAGCTATCATTCCCGCAAGCTCCTTTTCAGCGTAACAGCCCCATACCGCAAAGCTGCCCTCCGCAAACATTTCCCGCACCCGTTTTCCCCACAGGAACGACAGAAAGCTTTCCACTCCCCGCGCGGAAAATTCTGGAGCTTCAAACTGCATGAACACGTCCTCCGCAAGCTTTAACGCGGCTTGGAGGCCGGCTTCTTCGGTAATTCTTTTTACGGCAAGATCGTTTCGTCTGTTGATTTTCACTATCATAAATATCGTCCTTTTTCATAGAATAAGTTTTTGCGGGAAACAAAAAAACGGCTTAAAGACAATGCTTTAAGCCGTTTAGCACACATAACGAAAAACTGTCCTCAGCGTTTCGGGCGCAGCAGCTTAAAGCCATGATACATTCCGTACATGACCTCTGCCATATTCACTCTGCAAACACTGTATGAGGATACTGTTCTCATTTCGGGCAGTCCTTTCAAATCTTTTTGATAAGTATAAACCATAATTTTGCATTTGTCAAGAGGACGGATAAAAAATATGCAAATTTTATTCTGAAGGTATTGACAAATCAGTAAGCATATGCTAAAATTGATTACAGCATAACATTGTTATGCTGTATTACTCCGTCGAGCTTGGAGGCGATAGCTTGGGAGACAGAGAAACCAGAGAACGCCTGCTTGAAAGCGCAAAGGCGGAATTTGCCGAAAAGGGCTACACAAAGGCCTCTCTGCGGAAAATATGCGCGGGGGCGGGAGTTACAACGGGCGCGCTGTATTTCTTTTTCAAGGACAAGGAGGATTTGTTTACCGCAATTGTGGGACAGCCCTTTGACGGTCTGAAGGAAATTATGATACAGCATTTTGCCGACGAGCGGGATATTCTTGCATCTTCCGATATGTCCGAGCTGAAAGGGCATATCAATGGCGGTCACGACGAAATAGCGGCTACGCTGATACATCATCTCTACTCAAACTATGACGCATTTACTCTGCTGCTTACAAAATCACAGGGGTCAAAATTTGAGAACTGCGTTGACGAAATTGTTGAAATGACCGACAATATTTACAGCGCAATGGCGGAAAATATGGCGGCTATGATGCCGAATATGCGGGTCAATACCTATATGCGGCACTGGCTCACTCATATGATGATAGACGCATTTATCCACCTTTTTACTCACGAACGGGACGAGCAAAAGGCTCTTTCCAATATGCGGAAAATTCTCAATTTCCTTGTAAAGGGTTGGGGAGACATGATACTTGAGGATAAGGAGGATTTTTATGCAAAATTATAAATACTTGATTTTTGATGTAGATGATACACTGCTTGATTTTTACCCTGCATTTGAATCCGCACAAAGAAATATAGCTGAAAAATTGGGAATTGAACCATCTGAAGAATATTTAGTAGCGGATGAAAAATGCGGTTGGAAAGCGTGGGAAGAAAGCAGTTTAGACAAAACGGAAGAAAAAGACGTACAAGAGAATTATCATACGTATTATTATCAATATTTAAGAAAACACTTTGAATATTTATTGGAGGCATATGGAAAAGCTTGCGATGTGCAGGAGCTTGTGAATTGCTATCTGAAAAGCATTTCATCATCAAAAGTAATGAAAGAACCTGATACATTGTCTGTATATGTGAGGTTGTCTGAAAGATATAAATTAGTGTTAGCTACAAACGGAATTGAACGGGTACAAAAAGAAAGATTATCTGATTTTCTGCCATATACACATAAGCTTTACATTTCTGAGGAAATCGGATATATTAAACCTACAGCAGATTTTTATAACTATGTCTTGAGCGATTTGAAGTGCAGTTCAGATGAGTGTTTAATGATAGGAGATTCTATCAGTAATGACATAATAGGCGCTAAATCAATAGGAATGGATGTATGCTATTATAATCTAAAAGGCAAAAGAAAACCTGAAAATGTATTGGTTGATTATGAGGTAAACAGTATTAATGATTTAGTTAAAATTCTATGATGTTAAATAGCGCGACAAAATTCAATTTATCGTGCAGTCAGCTTTTTGCCGTACAAATTGTGCGGCATATATTACAGAGATAACATAACACTGTTATGCAAATGTTATGTTGATATTTAGTATAAAACCGCTTTTTAAGCGGATAAAAAATACAGCAAAGTTAGCTATAACTAACTTATAGGAGGTTTTACAATGTATCTTGAAGTAAGAGATTTGAAAAAAAGCTACGGAAAGGACAGCAGCTATATTCAGGTGCTGAAAGGAATTTCCACAGGCGTGGAGAGGGGACAGATGTGCGTTATCCAAGGCACAAGCGGCAGCGGAAAATCCACCCTGCTGAACTGTATAGGCGGACTTGACGAAATGGATTCGGGTTCTGTCAAGGTGGACGGCAAGGAGATTTTCGGGCTGAAGCCGAATGCTCTTTCCGACTACCGCCGTGACAATTTAGGATTTATTTTTCAGTTCTATAACCTTGTGCCGAATTTAACGGTAAGGGAAAATATTCAGGTCTGCGAGTATCTTTCCGAAAACCCTCTGGACATGAACGAGCTGCTGGAAACTCTCGGCTTGACGGAACATCAGAATAAATTCCCCTCACAGCTTTCGGGCGGACAACAACAAAGGTGCGCTATTGCAAGGGCTTTAATTAAAAATCCAAAGCTGCTTTTGTGCGACGAGCCGACGGGCGCGCTGGACTCCAAAACCTCGCGGGATATTCTTGTGCTTCTGGAGCAGATAAATGAAAAATACGGCACGACCATGCTTATCGTAACCCACAACAATTCCATAAAAAATATGGTGCATAAGGTTATTATCGTCAAGGACGGTCTTATCAAAAAGGACTATTTGAACGAGACCCGCATCCCTGCGGCGGAACTGGAGGACTTGTAATGAACAGAGTGCTTAACAAAAGAATTCTGCGCGACCTGAAGGAAAATTTCCTTCGGTATTTTGCGCTGTTTTTGCTGATTGTAATGGGTATGTACATAATCGTTGCAATGATAGCTTCCGCGGAAACTATCATTCAAGGCACGGAAGAAAATGCAAAAAATAATCATCTGGAGGACGGTCAGTTTGCGGTTTTTACTGAATTGACCGATGCACAGGAAAAAGAAATTTCCGATATGGGAATTACTCTTGAAAAGATGTTTTCCTTTGATGTTGATATGGAGGACGGCTATGTTCTGCGTATTTTCAGAAACCGTGAAAATATAGATATCGTCAGCATTGAACAGGGCGTTCCCGCGGAAAAGAACGGTGAAATTTGTCTTGAAAAACGTTACTGCGAGGAGAATAATATTTCTGTCGGGGACTGGGTTGAAATCGGCGGAAATATGCTTACCGTGACTGGCATAGGAAGCGCACTTGACTATGACGCTCCCACAAAAAATATTTCGGACGCTTCCGTACAAAGCAAAATTTTCGGCATTGGATTTGTTGCCGACGAGCAGTATAATTCCCTTAAAGGAAACGGCAAGACCGAGGATTTGAGGTACGCATATTTGCTGAACGGCAAAGCGACCCATGACGAATTAAAGGAAATTATAAAGGATTTTGAATTTGACATTGAAGATATTTCCGACGAATTTTTACTGGAAATGTTAGAGGAAGAATTGCAGAAAAAAGACGATATACAAAATGGTATTTCCGAATTAAAGGACGGCTCGGAAAGCCTGCGGGACGGCCTTTCGGAGCTTGATAAAAACGGGGAAGCAATTGCACAATTTGCTCCCGAATATGCGGCGGGAGTTACTTCCGCATACGACGGCTCGAAAAAGCTTGCGGAGGGAATTTCCAAGTTGCAGGAAGAGACCGACGAGCTGATAGATGAAATTTTCGAGATAGATATTGACAACCTAACCGAATTTATCGAAGCGGAAAACAACTCGAGAATTAAAGGTTGCGCGGGCGATGTGGTGATGAACAAAAACATTGGTATGCTGGCGGGAGTTATTCTTATCGCGCTTCTTGCATATGTAATTTCGGTGTTCGTAATTAATCAGATACAGCGGGAGTCAAGCGTTATCGGCGCGCTTTATGCTCTCGGCGCAAAAAAGAACGATCTTATAATGCACTATATTCTGCTCCCCACGCTGATAAGCCTTTTGGGAGGAATTATCGGCACTGTCATTGGATTTACCGACTTTGCAATGAACAGCATAACGGGTGATTCCTACAGCTATTATTCCCTGCCCGTTTATGAAACGGTTCACCCTGTTTATTTGCTTATTTACGGAATTATTATGCCTCCCGTTATTTCTGCAATTGTGAACGCTATTGTTATAAACAAAAGGCTTTCCCGTACTGCGCTTTCTCTTATAAAAAATGAGCAGAAAACCAACGCGGTCAAGGAATTGAATTTGGGAAAAATGGGATTTATGAGACGCTTTCAGATACGTCAGCTTACCCGTGAGGCAAGAACAAGTATTACGGTAATTGCGGGAATGCTTTTTTCTCTGCTTATCGTAATGATGAGCGTGGACTGCTATGTTTTGTGTCAAAATTTTAAAACCGACAGCACGGCGGACACTGAATTTGAATATATGTACACCTTAAAATATCCCGACAAGACCGTTCCCGACGGTGCGGAAGCCTGCTATATGGAGTCCCTTTCAAAGACGGAATTCGGTTACACTCTTGATGTAAATATTATCGGCATTGACAGCGACAACAAGTATTACAGCGCAAAGCCCGAAAAGGGCAAAAACAAGGTCGTTATCGGTTCTGCTGCGGCGCAGAAATACGGCCTTAAAAAGGGTGACAAGCTTATTCTCACCGACAGCACAAGCGATACAGATTATGCCTTTACCATTGTGGACACGGCGGACTATGCGGTAAATTTAGCGGTGTTTATGGATATTGACAGTATGCGCGAGCTGTTCGGGCAGGACGACGATTATTACAACGTTCTGCTTTCGGATAAGGCTCTTGACATTGACGGGGGACGTGTTTACGCCGTAACGACACGGTCGGACATAGAACGCTCCGCAGGTGTTTTCACCGAGCTTATGATGCCTATGGTGGTTATGCTGTCAGTAGTTTCCGCAATAATTTTCTGCGTGGTTATCTTCCTGATGATGAACGTTATGATAGACCGCGCCGCGTTCGGAATTTCTCTTGTGAAAATTTTCGGCTTCCGCACAAATGAAATTCGTAAGCTTTACCTTAACGGAAACACGGCTGTTGTTGCCGTCGGGGCAGTAATTTGCATACCTGTTTCAAAGCTTATTATGGATAAAGCTTACCCCTATTTTATCGCAAACACTGCCTGCGGAATGGATCTTGAATTTCCGTGGTATTTGTATGCGGGACTGTTCTGCGCAGTTATGGCTGTGTATTTTATCGTGAACAACCTGCTTGTGAATAAGCTGAAAAAAATATCTCCCGCAGAGGCTCTGAAAAATAGAGAATGATTTTTGAGGAACGGTTTTAATATTATAATATTAAAAAGTATGGCAGTTTTAACAAATTGCCATACTTTTTTGTATATTTACAAACTTCTCAAATTTTATATTATTAAATTTGTTGAAAAAGTAAAATTTCAAAAAGTATCTTGACAGTCTTTAAATATTATGATATATTATATAACAGTGATATATAACACTGTTATATCAAGGAGAATTACAATGAGCGAGTCGGAAAGAAATACTCTGGAAGCAATACATTGCGCCGCAAGGATCGAGTTTGCCGAAAAGGGCTT
>JAAVHI010000037.1 GCA_014799785.1 Ruminococcus sp. | reverse complement strand
TGAACATTTGTTAAAATCTCTCGTTAGCGTAGCAGGGGAAGGAGAGGGTTAAGGAAAGAGGGAGCTCGAGGGGGAAAACCATAAGGGAGAGGGAGGGGGCGTGCGTGCGTCCCATAGTTGCCAATGAGCCCCCTCCCTCTCACTTGTGGTTGTCCCCCTCGTCCCCCTATGAACAAGTAACAAACTAATAACCGACTATCAAAAATTCAAAAACAAAGGAGAGGGTGGCGTGTGTCCCATAGTTACCCAAGATCCCCCTCGTCCCCATGCGAACAAGTAACAAACCAATAACCGACTATCAAAAATCCAAAAGCAACGGCTACATCGCTAAATTAAAATTTATACCCTTTATCTGCAAACTGAAATATAATTACATTTGGGAGGTAAAATCATGTTGGAAAAAATGAGCGTTCCCAGACTTATAGAGCTTCGCGTTGAAAACCGGCTTTATCAGCGTCACCTTGCAAAATACCTCGGCTGCAAGCAGCAGACCTATTCAAGATATGAGACCGGAGAACTTCAGCTTCCGCTGCCGTTTCTGGCAAAGCTTACATATTTTTACGATGTCAGCGCGGACTTTATTCTCGGTCTTACCGACGACAGAACACGTCCCGCTCCGCGCAAATCCGAATGAAATAAGACCCACGCTTTTTTAGGAAGCGAGGGTCTTTATGTTTTTGGATATAGGTCAGGACTTTGCTTTCTTTGACGAGCTTAATGCAATGCATACCGCCGACAGCAATGCGGAGACAGACGCAAAAGCCGCAGACGTTCCGTTTCCCGTAGGAGGATTTGAAGAAACGCTCTCCTGTCCGCGGGAGCTGCTGTCCTCTCTGACAAAATTAAGGAACTCTTGGGGAGTAAGGTCGTAGTCGTCGTAGAAATAAACATAAACGTCAAAGTCGCAGTCGTCGGGATTTTTACCGATCGCCTCATACTGAGCTTTTACGCTCTCGGTCAGTGTCTCTTTAACGGACTCCTTTGTTTCACCATCTTGGAGATTTCCGCTCATTCCGCCAATAAGAGCACAGGCTTCTCCGTTGTCGTCATAAACTTCGTCGCTTCCGTTGCGGTAGACAACTACGCATTCGTAGTAGCCCTCTCCCCTGCGTATCTCGTCGGTTATGGAGACCTCCTCTAAGCCAAGGTCTTCAATAATTTCATCGTCTACCGGAACATCGTCCTCGGCAAAGGCCGTGCAGACCGCCGCGGACAAGCATACTGCCGCGCATATCGGTATCGTCAGAAAAAGCTTTTTGATATTCATACAGATACTCCTTTTACAGTTTTTAATGGGTCAATAAATATTATATCACCGCGTTTCGGAGCAGTCAAGCCGTATGTTGATTTTTCCCGCGAAATGCTGTATAATTACTTTTGATAAGGATAGGTGATAATTATGGATATATCAAAGCTTGAAAGTCAGCTTGCGTTCCTTATGGAGGCGGACAGGCTGAAAAACATCTACCGTCAGACCTACACAAGCACAGACGACCTCCCTCCCATGCCCGACGGAAGCAATGTCGCGAAGCCGTATCCAAGGCGGGAAAACGACGCGGAACACAGCTTTTCCCTTGCGCTTTTCACGGCGGTGCTGGCGGAGTATTCAAACGAGCCCATTGATGTGCCTAAAACCATGAAGATGGTTCTGGTACACGATATCGTGGAGATAGACGCGGGGGACACCTACTGCTACGACGCGGCGGGAAACACCACAAAAGAGGAGCGGGAAAAAGCTGCCGCGGGCAGGCTCTTTGCCCTGCTTCCTGCCGAACAGGAAAAGGAGTTCCGCAGTCTGTGGGAGGAGTTTGAAGCGGGGGAAACTCCCGAAGCGAAATTTGCCGCCGCCATGGACAGATTACAGCCGCTTCTGCTCAATCTGCACAGAAACGGCAGCTCATGGCAGGAGCACGGCATTAAATTCGGACAGGTGGAGAAAAGGGTCTCGCGAATAGAAAAGGGCTCCGAGACATTGTATAAATACATTTACGAAAAGCTTGAGGACGTCCGCAAGCGGGGGATACTTCCCGACTGAAACCGCGCAGCTTGTGCAGGTAACTCTGCCGAGGCAGTCTGCATATAATATAAAGCACGGCTTTTACAAATAAGACCGCCGTGCTTGTTTTGCACCTTAGTGCGAAATTCGCAATGCGAAAGGACTGAATATTATGTGCAGCAACTGCAATAACAGCAACTCCGAAAACAACTGCAGATTAGCCGTTACTGTTGATGATAACTTTGGAAACTGTACCTTTCCCGAAAGATTCTTTGACGTAATGGTCAGCAGCAGGGACGGAAGCATGACCCTGACAGGCAGAGTAGCAGGAGGCAGTTCAGCGGTGTTCAGCGTTCCGTGCGACAAGGAGTATGCCGTTACCGTTACGGGAAGCGTGCATACATCTCCGCGTGCCCAGACGAAACGCGTCCACTGCTGCTGCGGTCAGACTGCGGGCGTTACATTCATTTTCACGGACTTTGAGCCGCAGGAACATCATCCTAAGTTCTGTCCGCCCTGCCCCGCGCCCTGTCCGCCGCCTTGTCCTCCGGAACCGCCCTGTCCCAAGCCCTGTCCTCCGGAACACCCCGACCCCGCACCCTGTCCTCCGGAACACCCCGCACCCGCACCTTGCCATCCGGGACATCCCGACCCCACACCCTGCCATCCGGGACATCCTGCACCCACGCCCTGCCCTCCCGGACCTCTCTGCCCACAGCCTTGTCCTCCGGGACACTCCGGCTCAACAACCTGCCCTCCCGGGCCTCTTTGTCCACAGCCCTGTCCTCCGGGACAGCCATGCCCTCCTCCTCATCACCCGCAGCCTCACCCCTATCTGCACCATCCTGTTCAGTCAGGGCAGATCGAAAATCTTTGCAATATTATAAACGAGATGATTTCCGAGGAGTAAGCTTTTGCGGCAAACGCAGGAAGCTGCCGTACCCCAACGCTGAGGCACGGCGGCTTTTTGCGAAGTACGCAAAAAAGCATTGTAATTTTCGGGAAACTGTGTTATAATTATTTCATATATTTGCTGAAAGGAGCGCGGCGCTGTGTCGAATATATATGCGGCAATAAATTATGAATCCCTGATTTTGTTCGGAAAATTCGGCGGGGCTATGCTGGGACTGCTTCTGCTTGTGTGGCTGATAGCGCTGCTAACGCCCAAGGCGGCAGCCCTTATAGACAAGCTTGCGGGAAAACCGCGACCCGAAAGGGTGCAGGATAATATTAAACCGGAAGAATATGAGGTACATTCTTTTTTTGAGGACGTACCATTAAAGAAGCAGGAAACAGAAAGTGACGGAGAAAAATAGGAGGACTTTTATGAGCATTGAAAAGCTTGCGGCTGCTGTAATTACGGCGGCAATGGTCTCGGTCACGGTGTTTACGAAGTCCGACATCGTTGAGATAAGCGAGAAAAATTTTCCAGATGAGATTTTCCGAGGATATGTTTCGGAAGTTTTCGATACCGACGGGAATGGTTATCTTTCAAGAGAGGAAATAAAATCCGTAACAGAGATCAACATAGAAAACGGATGGGAAGGCTATGACTATTTTAAATATGCAAAGTCTTTAGAGGGCGTAGAGTACTTTACAGAGCTAAAAAAGCTGTACTGTAATCATTGTATGCTGACAAGTCTTGATATAAGCAAAAACACAAAGCTTACTCATTTGTACTGTGATTGGAGTTCCTTGAAGTCTCTCGATGTAAGCAGAAATACGCAGCTTATTGAACTTAAATGCGATAACAATGAGCTTGAAGTTCTCGACATAAGCAACAACACAAAGCTTACGAGTTTAGATTGCTATACGGCAAGATTAAAAAAGCTTGACACCAGCAAGAACACAAAGCTCAAGCACCTTAATTGTATAAATAACGCTATCACATCTCTTGATGTAAGCCAAAATACCGAACTTGAGGGGTTGTACTGCAGCATAAACAAGTTGAATGAGCTTGATGTAAGCAGAAACAATAAGCTTAAATATCTTATATGCTCCGATAACCTAATCACGGAGCTTGACGTAAGCCAAAAAGCCGATCTTAACGATTTAGACTGTGACGGAAACAAAATAAGCGTTCTTGATGTAAGAAAAAGTACCGGATTAACAAGTCTGGTCTGCGGGTTCAACGAACTTACAGAGCTTGATCTAAGCAACAACACCGAGCTTGAACGGCTGCATTGCCAATATAATGCTCTTACAGTTCTTGACGTAAAAAACAATCCAAAGCTTGAACAGTTATTTTTTGATGGCAATAACATTACAGAGATTGACTTAAGCAATAATCCAAAAATTAAATATTTTAAATGCGATGATGAGGTCGAAATTGTTAAACAAAACAGAGTTTAGAAATTCTATTCTCTACCCTCTGACAATCTAAAAAAAGGAGTAATTTAATATGGCAAAGGATAACAAAAAAATGGTCGAAGCGATAACCTCAATGGACGAGGATTTCGCAAAATGGTACACGGACATAGTTAAAAAGGCGGAGCTTATCGAGTATACCTCCGTTAAGGGCTGTATGGTAATTCGTCCCTACGGCTACGCTATCTGGGAGAATATACAGCGTATTCTTGACGGTATGTTCAAGGCTACAGGACACGAAAATGTGTGTATGCCTATGTTCATTCCCGAAAGCCTTTTGCAGAAAGAAAAAGACCACGTTGAGGGCTTCGCTCCCGAGGTTGCATGGGTAACTCACGGCGGCAGCGAAAAGCTGGAGGACAGGCTNTGCGTCCGNCCCACCTCGGAAACTCTTTTCTGCGAGCATTANGCTAATATNGTACATTCCTACAGAGACCTGCCNAAGCTCTATAATCAGTGGGTNTCGGTTGTNCGNTGGGAGAAAACAACACGTCCTTTCCTCCGTTCNAGAGAATTTTTGTGGCAGGAGGGTCANACCATTCACGCCACCGCAGAGGAAGCNATNGTTGAGACGGAGAANATGCTNNNNGTTTANGCCGANTTCTGCGAAAAGAGCCTTGCAATGCCTGTANTNANGGGCANNAANACGGAAAGCGACAAGTTCGCNGGCGCGGAGGCNACNTATGCGATAGAAGCNCTNATGCACGACGGAAANGCTTTGCAGGCGGGNACTTCCCACTACTTCGGNGACGGCTTTGCAAAGGCGTTTGATATTATGTACACCGACAAGGANAANAAAAANGTGTACCCTCATCAGACTTCATGGGGCATGACNACNCGTCTTATCGGCGCNGTAATTATGACCCACGGCGACGATAACGGACTTGTNNTNCCTCCNGCNGTNGCTCCNATTCAGGCGGTAATTGTTCCCATTCAGCAGTTCAAGGAGGGCGTTCTCGACAAGGCAAACGAGCTTGCNNANAAGCTTAAAGCGGCGGGAATCCGCGTTAAGGTTGACGACAGCGANAANTCTCCCGGCTGGAAGTTTGCGGAGTACGAAATGAAAGGCGTTCCCGTGAGAATTGAGATAGGTCCNAAGGATATCGANAATAANCAGTGCGTATGCGCNNTNNGNTACAGCGGCGANAAGAGAACNGTTTCNCTTGAAAATATGCTTGAAACATTTAAGGACACNGTTGTGGAAATGCTTGAAAAGGAAATNCCCGAGGGTATGTTCANNAAGGCTGCGGAAAACCGTGAGAAGCANACTTATAAGTGNNCCACAATGNACGAGATCACAAAGGCTCTTGANGAAAACGGCGACGGNTTTGTAAAGGCNATGTGGTGCGGCGACGAGGAGTGCGAGGANAAGNTNAAGGAAGTCACAGGCGTTGGAAGCAGATGTATTCCCTTTGAGCAGGAGGAGNTTTCCGACAAGTGCGTTTGCTGCGGNAAGCCTGCNAAGCAGATGGTTTACTGGGGCAAGGCNTATTGATTTTACTGTANGGGACGGGTCTCCCGTCCCTTTTTGNAAATANTTCNGCGGAAAGGAAAAGGGTCATNTCTAAATTTTATATAGCGGACTTGCANCTGGGACATGAAAATGTTATCAGACATGACGGCAGACCTTTTTCCGATACTGCCGAAATGAANGCAGCTTTGGTGAAAAACTGGAACAATGCAGTGGGCGATAATGACGAGGTGTATGTTCTCGGTGATTTTGCATGGAAAAACGTCGAGGGNNTGGANGCTTTGGGNGANCTGAAAGGNANAAAGTTTCTTATCCTNGGNAANCANGACAAGCCCACGGAAGAAATGAAGTCCTGCTTTNAATGGGTAAAAGATCACGCGGTAATCAAGGACGGCGGCGANCAGGTGGTCATGTGCCATTATCCAATAGCACATTGGTACAATCAGTTTCGGGGAGCTGTGCATTTGTACGGTCATGTCCACAACANTAATGATTATCATGCTTTTAAGNAGTATGCCGATATTTGCAGGGACATGGGCATTCCGTTTGAGTGCTATAACGTGGGCTGTATGCTTGATTATATGGGCTACACTCCAAGGACGCTTGAAGAGATAAGGAGTGGNAACCATACATAACGATAAGCTTATTAAAATAGGAGAATTCAAACAGGAATACAATCAAATTNTGAATACCGCTTTGCCGTGTTTTGAAATTATGCAGTCAACCGGATTGATAAAGCATATTTCAAAAAGGCACAGCAATTGCGTGCCGTATCTTGATAAGGTATCCGACATTCTTGAAAATCCCGACTATATCGGCATAAATCCTAAAGAGCATGACAGCGTAGAGCTTGTAAAGGTTTATGAGGATAACATTTTGATAGCAATAAAATTGGATTGCGATAACGGNTATTATTATCTTGCTTCATTATACAATATAAGCNGCGGCAAAATGGAAAACAGGCTTAATTCGGGAAGACTTAAAAAATACTTGACAAAATGAGGGACATGCTGTATAATNAATATAGGTATAAAGGGAATANTATATAATTAAGGTTATTGAGGTCAGAAAGGCTCCTGACGCTCCTTTTCACAAAGGAACCTGAGATGATGGGTACGCCGTCCATCCGATAACCGTTTATANNAAGAAAGCGGCATTTATTTGCCGCTTTCTTATTATACCGAAAATTTAAAAGGAGCGTTTGATATGGACTATCAAAAATTCCACCGTACAAACGCCGTAATTGAATTTGGCGGCAGTTTGGGTTCCGCAGCGTGGAGTATCGCCAATCTTTTCCTTGCGGACAGGTATGCAGTCGAAGCATATATGCCTGTTATAGTTGCGCTCATAATAAAAAATGTCCGNATTATTATGCTGACAGGGCGTGNGGAATACCGGCAGGAAGAATATGCCGAAAGCTTGAAGAGCTCGTATTCGGACAACCNCAGAATAACTATTTTTTCGGCNATTTTCTCCTGTATGGCTNTGGCTCTCATAATTATAAAATTGATTATTCGGCAGGTAAGCTTATGAAAAAGATTTTAGCGGTACTATTATTAATATGCACGGCAGCGTCGCTGGGNGGCTGCTCNATAAAAANGGAATACGANCTTTACGGCAAGGAGCAGGTGGAGGCTCTGCGGGAGAGCGCGAANNNCTGGCAGAGCGGTCGGTATCTGCTGACAAATCTCGACACCGATGTGATGAATCAGGCGTTCTCCTTTATGTATGANGAGGACGGTTTTCAGANCTANCTNTATGAAAANNTNTCNGANGANGGNAACTATTANGCNGANTTNTCCGNCANGGACGCTTTTTATNTNGTGGACGNCGGCNNGGCANNCGTNTACANANNCGGCTCGGAGGGNTATNTTTNCTNNNACAGNNANNANCCNCATCCNTACAGNACGGGAGACCTGCTTTTCTANGAAAATCTTTTTGTNAAGTCCTCGGAGGAGATACCGCAGGAGGACGGCGGCGCTNAGTTATGTATACTATTATAATGTGGANAAGATAAACGATACNNTNGNCACAANNCTGACCGAGTTTGTCACNGAGTACGTTTTCGGCGCNGNCGGAGAGTTTGAATANTTCGTNCAGAAAAATTCCGACGGNGAAAGCAGCTACGCGTACCGNATTGANATTATCGACGCGAACGGTCTTACGGAGATCGAAAATCCGGCTTTGGCTTCGGGAGAATAATTTTAAATGGTATTGACAAAACTGTTTTTGTGATGTATAATGAAATCACAAGAAAAGATATAAAGTGTTTCCACAGGGACACGCAAAAGGAAAACCCCGAAGTGCCAGCTTCGGGGTTTTCTTTGGGCTAATTGTCGGACTTGTGTCTGTTTAGCCACTTGCTTATGAGGTCAGAAACCACATTCGCTGCAACAGACAGCAAAAAAGATATAAAGTATTCCACAGCTTCCACCTCCTTCCTTGCGGAAGAAGCCGACAACGTAATTATTATAGCATGATTTGTTGGATATTGTCAAATCGGCGGTCAGCGCAAATATATAAGTATGCCCCAAAATCGGAATTATATTCATTAAAATCAAGATATTGGTAAAAATGCATAAAAAATTGCGGGAAAATCATTAAAAATTCTATATCTAAAATTTGTTAAATTGGCATTACCCCCTTGAAATTGAAGCGGGGTAATGCTATAATATTACTTGCGTGACTGCGATACGGCGGTTTTACCGCTATGTTTTATGTTTGCGAGGAAGCGGAAGGTTGCTTGCGGTGTGCAAGGGAATTTCCGTGGAGTATGTCCGATAATCGGGCGGCTGTGATAACGAACACTGTGTGTGCTTAAACCGTGGACGGCTTGCGTTCGTCCATAGGTAAGCTGTGTGTACTTATCCTGCCCGAAAGACGTTGGTTTTTCGGGTGTTTTAGTTCCCGGGAGTGCGATACGCACGGAGACGTTGAACGTCGGAACGCGGGAATTAAGGTAATGCGGTTATCACGAAAACCTCGTCCCCAAAAGTTTTTAAAGTATTCAGGAGGCGATCATTAATGGCAGTCAATGAAAAGATCAGAATAAGGATCAAAGGTTACGACCATGCGGTAGTTGACGCTGCTGCGGCTAAGATCGTGGACGCTGCTAAAAGAAGCGGCGCAAGAGTAAGCGGACCCATTCCGCTTCCCACCGACAAGGAGATCATCACAATTCTCCGTGCGGTCCACAAGTACAAGGACAGCCGTGAGCAGTTCGAGATGAGAACCCACAAGAGACTTATCGACGTTATCAGACCGTCCGACAAGTCTGTTGAGGCTCTGCAGGGTCTTGAACTTCCTGCCGGCGTTGACGTTGTAATGGAAATCAAGTAAGCGGGGAGCCCCCGCAGGCTGAGTCACCCCCGAAGTAAGATGGCAGATGCCGCAACTTCGGAAAGCCCCCTCAAGGGGGCGGGCAAGTTTGTCGGGACACACGTTACCATTTCCGAAAGGCGTTATGCGGTAGGTCATGTTGCGGAAACGCAACCAATAACCAAAAGGAGGAAAAACTATGACAAAGGCAATCATCGGCAGAAAAATCGGTATGACACAGATTTTCGATGAAGCAACAAACAAGGTCATTCCCTTGACCGTTGTTGAAGCGGGTCCCTGCGTTGTCGTTCAGAAGAAAACAGTTGAGAACGACGGCTACAGCGCAGTTCAGCTCGGCTTCGGCGACATGAGGGAAAAGCTTGCGAACAAGCCCATCAAGGGTCATTTCGCAAAGGCTGACGTGGCTGTTAAGAGAACTCTTAAGGAGTTCAGACTTGACGGTGCGGAGGACATGGAGGTAGGCGCAATTCTGAAAGCGGATTCCTTTGCTGAGGGCGACATCGTTGATGTCTGCGGCACATCAAAGGGTAAGGGCTTCCAGGGCACTATCAAGAGAAACAACAACTCCAGACTGAAGGAGACCCACGGTTCGGGTCCTGTACACAGACACGCAGGCTCTATGGGAGCTTGTTCCTCGCCTTCACGTATCTACAAGGGCAAGGCGCTTCCCGGTCACATGGGCAGCGAGAAGGTTACAGTACAGAACCTTCAGATCGTCAAGGTTGACGCAGAAAACAATCTTATCGCGGTCAGAGGCGCGATCCCCGGTCCTAAGAACGGAATCGTTACTATCTGCGACTGCGTAAAAAAGAAAAAGGCTTAATGGAAGGAGGAAGCAGTAATGCCCAGTATTAAAGTTCTGGATATGACAGGCAAAGAGGTTTCGGATATCGAGCTGTCGGACGCTGTTTTCGGCATAACTCCAAACGAGTCTGCTATGCACACAATGGTTGTGAATTATCTCGCTAACCAGAGACAGGGTACACAGTCCACACTCACCCGCACAGAGGTAAGAGGCGGCGGAAGAAAGCCCTGGAGACAGAAGGGTACGGGTCATGCAAGACAGGGCTCCACACGTGCTCCCCAGTGGACACACGGTGGTATCGCTCTCGGTCCCAAGCCCAGAAGCTACCGCTTTACGGTAAACAAGAAGCTTAAGAGACTGGCTATGAAGTCCGCTCTTTCGACTAAGGTCATCGACAACAATATCATTGTTCTCGACGATATCAAGATGAACGAATACAAGACCAAGACCGTTGTTGAAATGCTCAAGGCAGTTAATCCCGACGGAGCTAAGGCTCTCATCGTAATGCCCGAGGTAAACAGCTTCGTTGTAAAGAGCGCGGCTAACATTCCCGGTGTAAAGACTGCTCTTGTAAATACCATCAACGTTTACGACATCCTCAACTACGACAAGTTTATCGTTGTTAAGGACGCTGTTGCTAAGATCGAGGAGGTGTACGCATAATGATCGCACAGGATATTGTGATAAAGCCCATCATCACCGAAAGGAGCATGGAGGGTCTTCAGGAAAGCAAGTACACCTTTAAGGTTGCAAAAAATGCCAACAAGATCGAGATTGCAAAGGCAGTCGAGGAGCTTTTCGGCGTTAAGGTCGCTAAGGTAAACACCATGAACGTAAGAGGCAGATCCAGAAGAATGGGTATGCACAGAGGCTTTACTCCCGACTGGAAGAAGGCAATCGTTACTCTTACCGAGGATTCCAAGACCATCGAATTCTTCGACGGCATGATGTAAGCGGGGCGGGGAGCCCCCGCGGGCTGAGTCACCCCCACGGTTGGATACGGCGTATCTCGATTGTGTTGAGCCCCCTCAAGGGGGCGGGTAACAAGGGGCGGAACATATGCGGCGGAGGGAAATTCCTAACCTCTATAAGGTATGCGCTATGGAAGAGCAGCTTCCGAAAAGCATACGAAAAAAACTAAAAAAGGAGATGAACTGCAATGGCTATCAAATCATACAAGCCTACGACGCCCTCCAGACGTCAGATGACTGTTACCGATTACAGCTGCCTTTCCAAGGTCGAGCCTGAGAAGAGCCTCCTTGCTCCTCTTAAGAAGACCGCAGGCAGAAACAGCTACGGCAGAATCACCGTTCGTCACAGAGGCGGCGGAAACAGAAGAAAATACAGAATTATCGACTTCAAGAGAGATAAGCAGGGTATGAACGCCACTGTTCTCACTCTGGAGTACGACCCCAACAGAAGCGCTTTCATCGCTCTCGTTCAGTACGAGGACGGCGAAAAGAGATATATTATCGCTCCCAACGGTCTTGCTGTGGGCGACACCGTTACAAGCGGTTCTCACGCGGATATCAAGCCCGGCAACGCTCTGGCGCTCTGCGATATCCCTGTTGGTACTTTCATTCACAACATCGAGCTTTATCCCGGCAAGGGCGCACAGCTTGTTCGCTCCGCAGGTAACATGGCTCAGCTCATGGGTAAGGAGGACAAATACGTTCTCGTAAGACTTCCCTCGGGCGAGATGAGAAAAATTCCCGCCAACTGCATGGCTTCCATCGGTCAGGTTTCCAACATTGACCACGAAAATGTAAGCCTCGGTAAGGCAGGTAAGACACGTCACCTGGGTATCAGACCTACAGTCCGCGGTTCTGTCATGAACCCCTGCGACCACCCTCACGGCGGTGGTGAAGGTAAATCGCCTGTCGGCCGTCCCGGACCTGTTACTCCTTGGGGCAAGCCTGCTCTCGGTTACAAGACCAGAAAGCAGCATCACCGTACAGACAAGTTTATCGTTAAACGTCGTAACGGCAAATAAGCGGGGAGCCCCCGCAGGCAGAGTCACCCCCGCAGTTGGATATCAGAATATGCAGCTGTGCTTGGCCCCCTCAAGGGGGCGGGAGAGAGACTGCCGAAATGTTGCGTAATTTTTATTACGTTTCACCAAAATGAATATTCGGTCGCATGACCGACTCATTGAAATCATAAAGAGGGATGTGGGGGATTTCCCCGCACATCTTGCCTCGTAAATATGAGAGGAGGAAAACCAATGAGCAGAAGCGTTAAAAAGGGACCGTACGTCCAGGAGGTCCTTCTGAAAAGAGTTATCGCTATGAACGAAGCGGGCGAGAAAAAGGTTCTCAAAACATGGAGCCGTTCTTCCACAATCTACCCCGATTTCGTTGGTCATACCTTTGCCGTTCATGACGGCAGAAAGCACGTTCCCGTATACGTTACGGAAGATATGGTAGGTCACAAGCTGGGCGAATTCGCTCCCACAAGAACCTACAAGGGCCATGCAGGCTCCAAAGTTTCCAACAACGGTAAATAATAAGGCAGAGAGGAGAAATTACAATGGAAGCAAGAGCATATCTTAAAAATGCTCGGATCGCGCCGAGAAAAGTCCAGATCGTTCTCGACCTCATCAGAGGAAAGGACACAGAGACCGCTATGGCGATCCTTCAGCACACGCCCAAATCTGCCTGTGAATACCTGGAGAAGCTTCTGAAGTCCGCGATCGCAAACGCTGAAAACAACTTCGGAATGGACAGAGACAATCTCTACATTTCCGAATGCTTCGTTTGCCCCGGTCCTATCATGAAGAGAATCATGCCCAGAGCACAGGGCAGGGCGTTCCGCATACTCAAGAGAACTTCCCATGTTACTCTTGCAGTCAAGGAAAAAGAATAAGTCGAAAGAGGAGGTAAACTAAATGGGACAGAAGGTTAATCCGCACGGTCTTCGTGTAGGCGTTATTAAGGATTGGGATTCCCGCTGGTTTGCAAACAAGGCAACTTTCGGCGATACTTTGGTTGAGGATTACAACGTCCGCAACTATATCAAGAAAAACCTTTATGCAGCAGGCGTTCCCCGCATTGAGATCGAAAGATTCGCAGATAAGGTAAGAATCCACGTTCACTGCGCTAAGCCCGGTATCGTTATCGGACGCGGCGGCGAGAATATCGAAAAGCTCCGTCTGGACATCGAGAAGATGATGAAGAAGTCCGTTTCCATCAATATCGTGGAGGTCAAGTCCCCCGATATGGACGCTCAGCTCGTTGCTGAAAGCATCGCAGCTCAGCTTGAAAACCGCGCTTCCTACAGAAGAGCTATGAAGCAGGCTATCGGCAGATCCATGAAGCTTGGTGCCAAGGGTATCAAGGTAATGGTAAGCGGCCGTATCGGCGGCGCAGAAATTGCACGTTCGGAAAGCTACCACGAGGGTACTATCCCCCTCCAGACTATCCGTGCTGATATTGACTACGGATTTGCAGAGGCTGCAACAACCTACGGCAGAATCGGCGTTAAGGTTTGGATCTACAAGGGTGAGGTTCTCAAGGGCGACGTTGCCAAGGCAAGAGTTATGGCTGAGAGATCCGAGAGAAAGCCCCGCAGAAACAACGATGACCGCAGAGGCGGAAATCGCGGCGAGCGCAGAGAGCGCGCACCGAGAAGAGAAGGAGGTAATCAGTAATGCTGCTTCCTAAGAGAGTTAAGTACAGAAGAGTACAGAGAGGCCGCCTTACAGGTAAGGCCTACCGCGGAAACAAGGTTTCCAACGGCGAGTTCGGCTTGCAGGCTCTTGAGCCCGCTTGGATCACTTCCAACCAGATCGAGGCTGCCCGTATCGCTATGACACGTTATATCAAGAGAGGCGGTCAGGTTTGGATCAAGATATTCCCCGACAAGCCTATCACAGAAAAGCCCGCAGAAACCCGAATGGGTTCCGGTAAAGGTTCTCCCGAGTACTGGGTAGCTGTAGTTAAGCCGGGCAGAGTTATGTTCGAGATCGCCGGCGTAAACGAGGAGATCGCAAGAGAGGCTATGCGTCTTGCTATGCACAAGCTTCCCATCAAGTGTAAGTTTGTTAAGAAAGAGGAGGCGAGCGAATAATGAAAGCAGCAGAAGTCAGAGATATGACTACTCTTGAGCTTGACAACAAGCTTGCCGACCTGAAGAAGGAGCTTTTCGCCCTTCGCTTTCAGCACGCTATCAATCAGCTCGACAACCCTACGCGTCTCAAGGCTGTGAAGAAGGACATTGCGAGAATAAAGACTATTCTCCGCGAGCGTTCCGATTCAGAGCAGTAAGTGAAGGAGGGAAACAAAAATGGCTGAAAGAAATCTCAGAAAGACCAGAGTTGGCAAGGTAGTTTCCAATAAGATGGACAAAACCATTGTTGTTGCTATTGTTGATAACGTACAGCACCCTCTGTACAAGAAGATCATCAAGAGAACGATCAAGCTTAAGGCTCACGACGAAAACAACACCTGCAATATCGGCGACCGCGTTGAGATCATGGAGACACGTCCTATTTCCAAGGACAAGAGATGGCGTCTCGTTAAGGTCATCGAGCAGGCTAAGTAAGGGTACGGAACAAAACGTCCGGGCTGTGTGCTTGCAGGGCGGTACGCTTGGGTAAGTGATACGCTTGTAAGCGAAACGCACGGATACGTTGGACATCGTCCGTACAGTCAAACTAAAATATCTATGTGGCAGACAGTAAAGAAGCTTTGAGGCGGTTTTGCCTCACGCTTCTTGACCTCTTGCTTCCGGTAGAGAGGAGAATAAAGCTATGATTCAGATGCAGACTTATCTGAAAGTCGCCGACAACACGGGCGCAAAGGAACTCATGTGTATCAGAGTTCTGGGCGGTACCCGCAGAAGATACGCTAACATCGGTGACGTTGTTGTTGCTTCGGTCAAGAAAGCAACACCAGGCGGCGTTGTTAAAAAAGGCGACGTTGTTAAGGCAGTTATCGTTCGTTCCGCTAAGGGACTCAGACGCGAGGACGGTACCTATATCCGCTTCGACGAGAACGCTGCCGTTATTATCAAGGAAGACAAAAACCCCAGAGGTACCCGTATTTTTGGACCTGTTGCCCGTGAGCTGAGAGACAAGGATTATATGAAGATCCTTTCGCTTGCTCCCGAGGTTCTGTAAGGAGGCGTTACGGCTATGAATAATCTGCACGTTAAAACGGGCGATACCGTCGTTATCCTGTCCGGCAAGGACAAGGGCAAGCAGGGTAAAGTCCTTGAGGTATCCCCTAAGGAGAAAAAAGTTATCGTTGAGGGTCTCAACATTGTTACAAAGCACGTTAAACCCAGACAGATGGGTCAGCAGGGCGGCATCGTAAAGTGCGAAGCTCCCCTCTACGCATCCAAGGTTATGGCTGTATGCCCCAAGTGCGGCAAGCCCACAAGGCAGGCTCACAGGATCGAGGCGGACGGCTCTAAGGTAAGAGTATGCAAGCACGCGGACTGCGGCAAAGCTTATTAAGGAAAGGAGTTAATTGATATGGCATCTAATCTTAAGGAACTCTATGTCAGCACAGTGGCTCCCGCTTTAATGAAAAAGTTCGGCTACAAAAGCGTAATGCAGATTCCTAAAATCGACAAGGTCGTTATCAACGTCGGCGCAGGCGAAGCTAAGGAAAACGCCAAGGTAATCGACGCTATCATGACCGATCTGGCTGCTATCACAGGTCAGAAGCCCGTGGTATGCCGCGCTAAGAAATCCGTCGCGAACTTCAAGCTCCGCGAGGGTATGCCTATCGGCGTTAAGGTAACGCTCAGAAGCGAAAAAATGTATGAATTCCTTGACAGACTCTTCAACGTTGCGTTCCCCCGTGTTCGTGACTTCAGAGGCATCAACGGAAACTCCTTCGACGGAAGAGGAAACTACTCCACAGGTATCAAGGAGCAGCTCATTTTCCCCGAGATCGAGTACGATAAGATCGACAAGGTTCGCGGTATGGATATCAACATCATCACTACCGCAAACACCGACGAGGAGGCAAAGGCTCTGCTTGAGCTGATGGGCGCTCCTTTCGCAAAGTAATAAGGGAGGGATATTCAAATGGCTAAAACGTCTATGAAGATAAAGCAGCAGAGAACTCCTAAGTACAGCACAAGAGCTTACAACAGATGCAAGATCTGCGGCAGACCTCACGCTTATATGAGAAAATTCGGCATCTGCCGTATCTGCTTCAGGGAGCTTGCTCACAGCGGTCAGATTCCCGGCGTGAAGAAAGCAAGCTGGTAAATCCCGCCGACGCGCTGTTTTACTAATTAAAGGAGGTTAACCGTTATGCAAATCACAGATACAATTGCGGACATTCTTACGAGAATTCGCAACGCTAATTCCGCAAAGCACGCAACAGTTGACGTTCCCGCTTCCAATATGAAGAAGTCTATCGCTCAGATCCTTGTTGACGAGGGATACATCAAGAGCTATCAGATAATCGACGACGGAAAGCAGGGAATCATCAGGATCACGCTGAAGTACGGTGAGAACAAGTCTCAGGTCATCACAGGCCTTAGAAGAGTTTCCAAGCCCGGACTTCGTATTTATTCAAGCTGCGAGGATATGCCCAAGGTTATGAAGGGTCTCGGTATCGCTATCGTTTCCACTTCCAAGGGCGTTATGACCGACAAGAAGGCAAGAGAGCTTCACGTCGGCGGCGAAGTCCTTGCATTCGTATGGTAAGGAGGAACAGATATGTCCAGAATAGGTAAAAAGCCCGTTGCTGTTCCTGCCGGAGTCGACGTTAAGATCGACGGCTCAACCGTTACGGTAAAGGGACCCAAGGGTACTCTCACAAACACATTCAATCCCGAGATCATCATCAAGCAGGAGGGCGCTGAGATCATCGTTGAACGTCCCTCCGAGGACAAGATGCACAAGTCTCTCCACGGTCTGACAAGAACTCTTATCCACAATATGGTCGAGGGCGTTACAAACGGATTTTCAAAGTCTCTCGAAATCGAGGGCGTAGGTTACCGTGCTGCAAAGCAGGGCAAGAACCTGGTCATGAACCTTGGTTACTCACATCAGGTTATCGTTCCCGAGATCGACGGCATCACCATCGACGTTCCCAACGCTACAAGCATTGTGGTAAACGGTATCGACAAGCAGGTTGTTGGTCAGTTTGCGGCTGAGATCCGCGAGAAGAGACCTCCCGAGCCGTACAAGGGCAAGGGTATCCGCTACGCGGGCGAGAGAATTATCCGCAAGGAAGGTAAGGCAGGTAAGGGTAAGAAGTAATCCCCAAGCCGCATAAGAAATCCTAACATTAGAGAATGGGACAGCCCCGACGGCGGCTACTATTCTCCGTACAAAAAGGAGTTGAATTATCAATGGTAAAGCAGATCAACAGAAAGGCTGCAAGAGCCAAAAGACAGATCCGCGTACGTTCCAAGATCAGCGGCACTGCTGAGTGTCCCAGACTGAACGTATTCCGCAGCGCTAAGAACATCTACGCTCAGATCATCGACGATACCGCAGGAGTTACCCTCTGCGCGGCTTCCTCTAAGGACAAGGGCTTCGAGGGCAGCGGCGGAAACAAAGAGGGCGCTTTCAAGGTGGGCAAGATGATCGCCGAAAAGGCTGCCGCAAAGGGCATAAAGGACGTTGTTTTCGACAGAGCCGGATATCTTTATCACGGCAGAGTTGCAGAGCTTGCTAACGGAGCAAGAGAGGGCGGTCTGAACTTCTAAGGGTTCGGACGATCAACTAACAAGGAGGTAATACTTTTGGCAAACGCTAAGATAGACGCTTCTGCCATGGAGCTTACGGAAAAAGTCGTTGCAATAAACAGAGTTTCCAAAACCGTTAAGGGCGGACGTATTTTCAAATTTGCCGCTCTGGTGGTAGTGGGCGACGGAAACGGTACGGTAGGCTTCGGCATGGGCAAATCGGGAGAAGTTCCCGACGCTATTCGCAAGGGTATCGAGGACGCTAAGAAAAATCTGATCAAGGTATCGCTCAAGGGTTCCACAATCCCCCACGAGATCATCGGCGCATTCGGCGCAGGCAGAGTTCTCATGAAGCCTGCCGCTCCCGGTACCGGTGTTATCGCAGGCGGTCCCGTTCGTGCGGTAATCGAAATGGCGGGAATCAAGGATATCAGAACAAAATCCCTGCGTTCCAACAACGCGTGCAACGTGGTAAGAGCTACCATCAACGGTCTTGCTCAGTGCCGCAGCGCTAAGGAAGTTGCTGAGATCAGAGGCAAATCCGTTAAAGAAATTTTAGGTTAAGGAGGATAAGGACATGGCTATTAAAATCAAGCTTGTCAGAAGCCTTAACAGCGTTAAGAAGGATCAGGCTGCAACAGCTCAGTCGCTGGGTCTCCGCAAGATAGGAGACGTTACGGAGCAGCCCGACAACGACGCTACAAAGGGTAAGATCCACAAGATCGCCCATCTCGTAGAGGTTGTAAAGGCATAAATTACGCAAGGAGGTGCGAAAGCTAATGAAAATTCACGAATTATCCCCCGCTGCGGGCTCCGTTAAGGACGTTAAGCGCGTAGGCAGAGGTCACGGTTCGGGCAACGGCAAGACCGCAGGCAAGGGCCATAAGGGTCAGAACGCACGCTCGGGCGGCGGAGTAAGACCCGGCTTCGAGGGCGGTCAGATGCCTCTCGCAAGACGTATTCCTAAGAGAGGCTTCAATAATATTTTCGCAGAAAAGATGACTGTCATAAACGTTTCCGACCTTGCAAAGTTCAAGGAAGGCACAGTTGTTGATACCGATATGCTCAAGGCTGCGGGTATCATCAAGAAAGCCGATAACGGCGTTAAAATTCTCGGTAAGGGCGAGCTGAATGTTAAGCTTACCGTACAGGCTGCCGCTTTCTCGGCGTCGGCAAAGGAAAAAATCGAGAAGGCAGGCGGGAAGGCTGAGGTGATGTAATGTGTTTAAGACCTTCAGAAATGCCTGGAAGGTTCCTGAGTTAAGGAGTAAGATCCTTTACACATTACTCATTATCCTCATATTCAGAATCGGCTGTCACGTTCCGGTTCCGTTTATTGATCCGGACGCTCTGAAAGAAATGTTCAGTGCTACGGACGGAAGCATATTCAGCTATATGAATATCCTGTCGGGCGGCGCGCTTTCACAGGCTACGCTGTTCTCACTGTCGATACAGCCGTATATCAATGCTTCGATCATAGTTCAGCTTCTGACCTATGCGCTCCCTCCGCTGGAAAACCTCCAGAAAGAGGGCGAGTCGGGAAGAAAGAAGCTCCAGAAGATCACAAGCTTTGTTTCGCTGGGTATCGCTCTCGTCATGGCTTACGCCTACTTTATGACGCTCAGGAGCAATCATGTACTCAACTATACCGGCGGCTTTGCAGGCGTGTTCACGGGAGCGGTTATCGTTCTTGCGTTCACCGCGGGCGCAAGTCTTGTGATATGGCTCGGCAACAGAGTAAATGAAAAGGGTATCGGCAACGGTATCTCGATCATACTGTTCGCGGGTATCGTTTCAAGAGGTCCGGGAGCTATTCGGACAATGTTTGTCAATGCCAGTGAAAACAAGCACCTTTATATCGTAATACCTTTCGTATTGCTGGTGTTTGTGGCTATGATAGGCTTTATCGTTTTCATGAACGAGTCGGAAAGACGTATCCCGATCCAGTACGCAAAGCGCGTGGTGGGAAGAAAACAGTACGGTGGTCAGAACACTCATATCCCCATCAAGATCGCAATGAGCGGCGTTATGCCTATCATCTTCGCGATGGCGATCATGCAGCTTCCGTCTACGCTTAGGCTGTTTATCAATCCCGATAACACCACCAATCCCGACGGATTCTGGCACAAGTTCTATGTGGGATTCCTCAACTTCTTCAACTATCAGAGTCCCTGGTACGCGATACTTTATTTCCTGCTTATCATCGCGTTTAACTATTTTTACGTTTCAATGCAGTATAATCCGATAGAGATCGCCAATAATCTTCGTCAGAACAACGGCGGCATACCGGGCATACGTCCCGGAAAGCCCACAAGCGATTATATCCAGAGAGTTCTGGGCAAGATCACTTTAGTGGGAGCTTTCTTCCTCGGTGTTATCGCGATACTGCCTATATTCACGAGCCTTGCTATCAAGGGTCTGAATATCTCAATGGGCGGTACTTCGATCCTTATCGTTGTAAGCGTTGTTCTGGAAACCGTAAGAACGCTTGAATCTCAGATGATGATGCGTCACCACAAGGGCTTCCTTGAATAAAGGAGACTTCCTTGAACAGAGGGAGGCTCCCTTGGAAAAAGGGAGATACGGCGGGTCTCGGTCAAAAGCTCAGTTTGATGAAAACTTTTAGGGAGGATTTTTATGAACCTGATTTTATTGGGCGCTCCGGGCGCAGGAAAAGGCACACAGGCAGAGGTTATCAGCGATAAGCTTGGTATTCCTCAGATTTCTACAGGCAACATTCTCCGCGAGGCAGTTAAGAACGGCACGGACATGGGCGTTAAGGCAAAGGGCTTTATGGAAAGCGGCGCTCTCGTTCCCGACGAGGTCGTTATCGGTATCCTTAAGGACAGGATCGCTGAGGACGACTGCAAGAACGGCTTCATTCTCGACGGCTTCCCCAGAACGGTTCCTCAGGCTGAGGCTCTGGAGACCATGGGCGTGAACATCGACAAGGTGATCTCTCTTGAGGTTGCGGACGAGACTATTCAGGGTCGTCTTTCGGGCAGAAGAGTCTGCGAAAAGTGCGGAGCTTCCTATCATGTGGAGTTTAATCCTCCCAAGACAGAGGGCATCTGCGACAAGTGCGGCGGAAACGCTGTTCAGCGTAAGGACGACGCTCCCGAAACGGTTATCGAAAGACTCCGCACCTACCATGAGCAGACCGCTCCCCTTGCGGATTTCTACGACAAGAAGGGCAAGCTGGTCAAGGTTCAGGGTCAGGACGAGGTAAAGGCTACTTCCGAGCTTGTATTAAAAGCGGTAAATGCTTGAAAAGCTAAGAGAAGCGTGATTTATAATGATTAGTGTAAAATCAAAAGGCGAGCTGGAGAAAATGCGCAAGATCGGTACTATAACCGCAAACGCGCTTCACTTCGGCGGACAGTCAATAAGAGACGGAATGACAACCTATGAGCTTGACAAAATCATTCATGATTATATCGTACAGCACGGCGCAAATCCCTGTCTGGTAGGATACGGCGGGTTTCCCGCTTCGTCCTGCATAAGCGTCAACGACCAGCTTATCCACGGTATCCCCTCCAAAAAGGTAAGGATCAAGGACGGCGATATCGTAAGCGTAGACGTAAGCGCTGAAATGGGCGGCTTTCACGGAGACACGGCTTACACCTTTGCCTGCGGAAAAATTTCCAAAGAGGCGGAGCAGCTGCTTAAGGTCACCAACGAAAGCCTCTACAAGGGCATTGAACAGGCTGTGCCGGGCAACAGAATAGGCGATATCGGGCATGCTGTGGAGGAATACTGCACAGCTTACGGATACAGTGTATGCAGAAAATATATCGGTCACGGGATAGGACGCAAACTCCATGAGGACCCCGAGGTGCCGAACTTCGGCAAGACGGGACACGGTCCGAGACTTGTGGCGGGTATGACGATATGCATAGAACCCATGATAAACGCGGTAGGCGAGGACGTAAGAGTTCTTCCCGACGGCTGGACCGTGGTAACAAAATCGGGTTCTCTTGCAGCTCATTTCGAGCATACGGTGGCTGTTACGCCCGATGGACCGGTCATTTTGACCAAACCCACTCTCTAACCGAGAGCGGAAACCGGGATCAGGAGGTATTCTCTGTGGAAACAAGACCCGGAATGATGGTAAGGTCTTTGGCGGGCAGGGACAAGGGCAGCTTTATGGTCGTTGTCTCGGCGGCGGAGGGTTACGTTTTTCTGGCGGACGGCAAGGAGCGCAGGCTCGCGTCCCCGAAAAAGAAAAACGTCAAGCATATCGCCCCCACTAAAACCGTTATTGATCTATGCGATCTGACAGACAGAGGGCTGAGAGCCGCTGTCCGCAGATTTACGGACGGTGCGCAGGACGACGCTCCCGTCGAAATATCGAACCCATAAGGAGGCATTTGCTTGTCTAAGGAAGATGTTATCGAAATTGAGGGCACAGTCATTGAAGCTCTGCCTAACGCAATGTTCCAGGTGGAACTTGCCAACGGACACAAAATTCTCGCCCACGTTTCGGGCAAGCTCAGAATGAACTATATCAGGATCGTTCCGGGCGACAAGGTCACGGTGGAGATGTCCCCCTACGACCTGTCCAAGGGCAGAATTACCTGGAGAGCAAAATAAAAGTAAGTTTTCTAAGATACGAAGGAGGTATTTAACATGAAAGTAAGACCTTCAGTTAAGCCTATCTGCGAAAAGTGCAAGGTTATCAAGAGAAAAGGCAAAGTCATGATCATCTGTGAGAACCCCAAGCACAAGCAGCGTCAGGGCTAAGCGGAGAGCCTCCGCGGGCAGATATGCTTTTAGGGGGCTGAGTGGAGGCAGGACATTTCTTGCCGCCGACTTCTCCTGCGGACGGTTATGAACGCGGGAGAGCCGCAGAACACAATTAATCACAATCAGCAAAACTACCCAATCTAACATGGAGGTGTATTGTAAATGGCACGTATTGCCGGCGTTGACCTGCCGAAGAATAAGAGAGTCGAGATCGGTCTCACTTATATCTACGGTATAGGCCGTAAATCCGCTGAAGTTATCCTCGCAAGCACAGGCGTAAATCCCGACACAAGAGTCAAGGATCTTACCGAGGACGACGTAGCTAAGCTTCGTGAATATATCGATCACAACATCATGGTTGAGGGCGACCTGAGAAGAAACGTTGCTCTTAACATCAAGAGACTCGTTGAGATCGGCTGCTACAGAGGCGTTCGTCACAGAAAGGGTCTGCCCGTAAGAGGTCAGAGAACCAAGACAAACGCAAGAACCCGCAAGGGTCCCGTAAAGACCATCGCAAACAAGAAGAAGTAAGGAGGGACTAATCAAATGGCTCAGGTCAAAGGTAAAAAGACAGTTATCAAGAGACGCCGCGAGCGCAAGAACATTGAAAATGGAGCTGTTCATATTCAGTCCACTTTCAACAACACGATCGTAACGATCACAGATACTCAGGGCAACGCGATCTCATGGGCTTCCGCCGGCGGACTCGGCTTCAGAGGCTCCAAGAAATCCACGCCTTTCGCAGCTCAGACTGCCGCTGAAACAGCCGCTAAGGCTGCTATGGAGCACGGTCTCAAAACCGTTGAGGTTTACGTTAAGGGCCCCGGCGCAGGACGTGAGGCTGCTATCAGAGCTCTCCAGACAGTAGGTCTTGAGGTAAAGCTCATCAAGGATGTTACTCCTATTCCCCACAACGGATGCCGTCCTCCCAAGAGAAGACGCGTCTAATTTACAGGAGGTGTTACTAATATGGCTTTGAATAAAGAACCTATCCTCAAAAGGTGCAGATATCTGGGCATCAGCCCTATGGTAATGGGTATTTCCAAAGAGTCCAACAGAAATCCCGGCGCCAACAACAGAAAAAAGGTTTCCGAGTACGGTATGCAGCTGAAAGAAAAGCAGAAGCTGAAGTTCATCTACGGCGTTCTCGAAAAGCCCTTTGCTCACTATTTTGAGATCGCTGAAAAGATGGAAGGCAAGACAGGTGACAACCTTATCACCATTCTTGAATCCAGACTTGACAATATCGTTTACAGAATGGGTCTTTCCCTCACAAGACGCGAGGCAAGACAGCTTGTTACTCACAGACACTTCACAGTAAACGGCAAGCGCGTTAATATTCCGTCCTACAGAGTTAAGGTGGGAGACGTTATCGCTCTCTACGAGGGCAGCCGCAGCAGCGAAAAGTTCAAGGCTGTTGTTGAGCAGACCGCCGGCAGAGTTGTTCCTCTCTGGCTTGAACCCAACAAGGCGGACTTTGCAGCAAAGGTGGTTCGTATGCCCGTTCCCGAGGATCTGGACTACGAGACTCAGACTCACCTTATTGTCGAGCTGTACTCCAAGTAATAGGCAGAATACGTTATCCGCAACTCAAAATAGGAGGGTTTTATCATGCTTGAACCAATTCAGAAGGCGGAAATTGAGACCGTCGAGCTTAAAAGCAACGGAACCTACGGCAAATTCACTGTTGCTCCGCTGGAGCGCGGATACGGACACACTCTCGGCAACAGCCTGAGACGTGTTCTGCTCTCTTCTCTTCCCGGCGTGGCTGTGACCTCCGTCAAGATCGACGGCGTTCACCACGAGCTGTCTACAGTTCCCGGCGTTAAGGAGGACGTTACAGAGATCGTCCTTAACCTTAAAGGACTTACCGCAAAGCTTCACAGCGAGGGACCCAAGACGGTCTATGTGGAAGCGGAGGACGAGTGCGAGGTAACTGCGGGTGACATTAAAACTGACTCCGAAGTGGATATTCTTGTTCCGGAAATGCATATTGCTACACTCGGCAAGGACGCTAAGCTTTATATGGAGATCACCATAGATAAGGGACGCGGCTACGTTCCTGCTGAAAAGAACAAGCAGGTTTCGGGCTTCGGCATAGACGTTATCGCGGTGGATTCCATCTATACCCCTGTACTGAAGGTGAACTACTCTGTTGAGGATACCCGTCTCGGTCAGGTAACAGACTACGACAAGCTTATTCTCGAAGTCTGGACGGACGGCGTCGTATCCGCAAAAGAGGCTGTTTCACAGGCAGCCAATCTCCTCATTGAGCATCTGAAGCCGTTTACCGAGCTTTCCGATGAATCCGCGATCACAGAAATAATGATCGAAAAGGACGACAAGGGTAAAGAAAAGATCCTTGAGATGACCATTGAGGAACTTGACTTGTCAGTACGTTCCTTCAACTGCTTGAAGAGAGCGGGAATAAATACGGTTGACGACCTTATCAACAAGTCCGAAGAGGAAATGATGAAGGTCAGAAACCTGGGCAAAAAATCCTTCGACGAGGTCAAGGAGAAGCTCCAGTCACTGGGCTTCGACCTCAGCTCCGAGGAGGAATAATACGGCGCTGCCCTAAAACGCCGAATACTTTGATATGTTAGGAGTGAATATAAATGCCGGGAACCAGAAAACTCGGACGCACAAGCGACCACAGAAAAGCTATGCTCAGAGCTATGGTAACATACCTGCTTGAGAACGGCAAGATCGAAACAACAGTAACCAGAGCCAAAGAGGTTCGCGCTATGGCGGAAAAGATGATTACTACCGCTAAGACAAACGACCTGCACTCCAAGCGTCAGGTTCTTGCTTACGTCACCAAGGAGGACGTGGTAAAGAAGCTGTTTGACGATATCGCACCTAAGTATGCCGACAGAAACGGCGGCTATACAAGGATCGTCAAGATTGGTCCCAGACGGGGCGACGCTGCTGAAATGGCTATTATTTCACTGGTTTGATAATTTTAGAGGGTACTGCATTCGCAGTACCCCTTAGTTTTGCCGATAAATTTTGATTTAAAAGATTAACTGTCGGTGCGCTTAGGCGGCGAAGCCGCCGACTAAAGCTGGTCCAGCTGAGCACAGCTGGCAGAAGTCCAGAGGGCAGCGCCCTTTGGTCGCCGCCCGCAGGCGGCGAAATCTCCTTTCGTTCCAAACGGAGCAGGAGGTGAGAAACGGCGAGAGCCGTTTCGAGGAGGGGCGAACACGACCGCCCCTCCTTGTTACAGTGCGCG
>JAAVHI010000036.1 GCA_014799785.1 Ruminococcus sp. | reverse complement strand
TCNGCCCGCTTNGAGTTTGCNCNGAANATGGGNCTGCGCAAGGAACCCGGTTTTGCATCACAGTGCGTTGGCTGCGGTAAATGTGAACANCACTGNCCGCAGCATATNAATATCCGTGANAAACTAAAGGAAGCCGATCGCNGTCTCAGACCNCTGCCNTATAAGNTCGGNATTAATGCNGCGCGTAAAATCATGATCAGATAATAAAAACGGGAGNGCAAACTAANGCGCTCCCGTTTTAANTTTAAAGGTTATTTTATAATAAAAATCATGTTNNNTAANNTGTTNCTTAACAGTTTTTTATTGNAAATATCGGTATTTTTTTACAAAATATCTTGCAAATTTCGGAAAAATATGATAAAATAACCATAATTAGCAATAACAGACAAAGTTATACAAAATTTNACGTTTAATACGGNTTGTAAGTTNATTCAAAAGAAAGGATCAAAAAAGAAAGGAATGNTAATGAATATGAAAAGAAACAGAAAAAAATCAGTATCTGTTATCATGGCTTTTTTGCTTGCNCTACAGGCANGCGGTACGGTTTTTGCNGAGGACACAGATATATTCNGCACGGCAGGTACCGGACAGGTCAATGTCAGCATTTCNTCTGCGCTGGCGTTGGAAAGAAACGTTGATTTCACGGCGACNCTNACNGGATACGATGGNCAGACTTTGACACAAAGGCTTGCNCTCGGANCGGACGNCGAGACCGAAGAGGTGTGCTTTTCAAGGCTTTCCGACGGTTACTACAGCCTCAAAGTGTCNGCCGACGGCTTTGCCGATTANGAGCAGCTAATAAATGTGGACAAGCAGGCTGCCTCTGTAAACCTTATGACAGACTTTGCCGACGGTATCGACTACAGCAGGGGCGCGCACCCNGGAACTCTCCTTATCGGCGANGCCAACAATGACGGNGCTGTTGACGATCTNGACAGAAAACAGCTTACCGACGCCATAGACCGCGGAGCATACGGCGGCGTTACCGANCTTAACGGCGACGGNAGCATTGACCTTGTTGATCTGGANTACCTTGCAAAGGGCTACAATGTTTCCGAAAACACNCAGGCGACGCTTGAAACGCTGATACCGTCCACCGTTATAGAAGCCTCCGCGGGNAGCGGTACTTATGTTGCGGGCGGAAGTCTTGACAGCCTTTTNGTAAAGAACGGCGGNGTACAGCTTGCNACNNNNGACGGCGGCNTTATTTCTNNNGANGACTCCTGTCGTTTTNCAGTTTGACGTTACCGACAGCGGTCTTGCCGCACGCGCGGACGGNATAGTNATAGNCGTTTCCGAGGANAACCCNGTNACAAGGGCGGAGGTCTTGATTGACTACATAGACGAATACGGCATGGAATATACCCAGCTTGCTCTTGTGGAAAACGGCGTTCACCACCTGCTGAGCGACGGAAGCGTCATNGTTGAGCAGGACAGCAATGGAAATATCCGCATAAATCTGGGCGANCAGATNGCGGTCAAGAGAGTGACCTTTAAAATTTCGGGANTNANAAAGGAAAGNCCCATTGCCGAAATTTCGTATGTGGAATTTGTAAACGGCATGGAAAACAAAATACCCGAGCCTGCNATGGATATACCCGAAAANCTTTCCGCNGCGGCAGGAAATAANTCCTTTGTGCTTACGTGGGATCCCTGCGTAAACNTTACGGGCTATGANGTNATGATAACTCAGGAAGAAAAAAGCGAGGTCAAAAAGGTAAAGGGCTGTTCCCTCAGCGTTTCTTCCTTTAAAGGCAAAGACCTTAAAAACGGTACCGAATACACCGTAAAGGTGCAGTCGGTAAACGGCTCGTGGAAAAGCGGCTACTGCGACCCTGTAACCGTTACTCCGAGAGCCTCCGCAANNCCNGACAGACCCGACGGNCTGACCGCTTCGGGCGCCTANAGAAGCATAAAGGCGTCGTGGAAAAAGGCGGAGAANGCGGAATGGTACAATCTTTACTATAAGCTCCGNTCNGANACGGAATATAAGAAAATAGGAAATATCACGGCAACTTCGTACACAATCTCCGACCTTGAGGACAAGTCGGAATACGTGCTGTATGTTACCGCGGAAAACGAATACGGCGAAAGCGCANCGTCGCTTACGGCGGCAGCTTCCACNACGGACGTGTCCGCACCCGTTATGCCTAAGTACAACCTTATAAACAAAGGCGAAGCNGGCGAAAAGGGACAGCACATCATCTCCGCCTCACAGAACTACGGCGCNATGATAAGCAGTACACTNGANGAAAGCAGAACGGCATGGGGTACTGTGGATCANGACCCCAATTCCTACTATAAGCGCAACAGCTGGGACGACGGCGGCTATAACAATATCGGCAATAACGGTCTTTTCTATGANTTTGACGAGGAATACACCATTCAGTCCCTTGCGCTTTTCGAGGCTGTNCCCACAAGCCCGAACCTTTTCTATACCAANATAAATTACTGGGACGAGAACGGAAACAANACCTCTTTGGGATACAATCAGGTCTCCACAACAAGAAAGAAGGACAGCGAGGGACGCGCCTACTATCTNATAAAGCTGCCNCAGAAAGCGCAGATAAAGAAGATACAGATAGGACTTGCNCGTTATCTTGCAAGCGGAAANATCAANGTTTCCGAGGTGTACTTCTATCGCTANGACACCATTGAGGANGATATTGCAAATCTGTATGACGACGANCTNCACCTTGTTCTNAAGCCCGAAGTNACGCAGGCTGTTATAGACGGTTTAAGAGAGCGTCTGAATACTCCCGACCCGACGTGCGGCGAGTANAATCCCGATAAGGNTCGGCTTGAAACAGAGCTTAAAAANGCGGAGGATATCCTTAACTGCAAGGACTTGGGNGANCCNGTTTACATACACAACNCCATAACNACCTCNGANGTAAACAGNGGCTTTTCGGGTCTGAACGCNTGGCAGCCTGTGGGCGTTACCGCCGCGGCTGGAGATACCGTTACCGTGTATGTNGGTCACAACACCAAAACCACGGGCGCGGCTACAAATCTACAGCTTGTGGCTACCCAGTATCANNCGGAATCGGGCGCATTGGCTAAGACCGTTGCNACGCTTAAGGTCGGCTCAAANATTATAGAAATACCGAAAATATGGTCGATAGACGAGGAATCGGGCGGCGCGCTGTATATCCAGTANACNGGCAGCAATGCAAACGACCGTTANGCNGTNCGTGTCAGCGGAGGCGTTCANGTGCCNGTNCTTGACCTTTACGGCGTTACGGACGAAAGCGAAAAGCTTGCCCGCGCGGANGCCTATATCGAGGAGCTGCAAGCATACGTTGACCAAATGGNAGCCCTCCANGATCAGTACCATGCGAACTCCTCAAACCCGAATGTGAACAGATACTCNTACAGCGCGCAGAACTGTATTCTTGGCGCGTCGGACATACTTCTTGACGATATGCTTNTGTCGCTGCCCGCAAAGCGCATACTTGACGGCACTGGATACGGCGGTACGTCGGAAAAGGCGGCAAAGGCTGTAAGATCCACCGATGCNATGGAGGATATGATGTATCTTTTCTATCAGCACAAGGGNCTTAACGNCAACGCGGAAAAAGAGACAGACAGACTTCCCAAGCGTCACCTGAATATCCGTTANCAGAGAATGTTCAGCGGNGCGTTCATGTACGCNGCGGGAAACCATATCGGCATAGAATGGGGCTCTGCAAGCGGGCCGCTGTCGAGNATNGGCGTTTCCTCCGATGAAAANGGAAGATANATAAGCGGAAGCTATTTCGGCTGGGGCATTGCNCACGAGATAGGTCACTGCATAAATCAGGGCGCGTANGAGGTCGCNGAGATAACCAACAACTACTTNGCNCAGCTTGCACAGGCNAAGGACACAAANGCNGGCATGAGNTTTAACTATNANAANATTTACANNAAGGTAACGTCGGGCTCAACCGGTCAGTCGTCAAATCTTGCNACACAGCTTGGNTTGTACTGGCAGCTGCACCTTGCCTACGACAACGACTANAACTTCAAGACCTATGACAGCCGCACGGAGCAGCTTGCAAANCTGTTCTATGCNAGAATGGACAGCTACGCGCGCACGCCCTCTCTTGCTCCCNCGCCGGGAGGNATTGCGCTTGCNNTGGGCGGAGGAAGCGACCAGAACCTTATGCGTCTTGCCTGCGCGGCGGCTGAAAAGGATATACTTGAATTCTTCGAGCGCTGGGGNAAAATTCCCGACAGNACGACGATACAGTACGCAAGCCAGTTTGACAAGGAACAGAGAGCTATCTATTACGCCGACGACAANTCCCGCGTGTACCGCATTGAAAACCCCTACGGCGGCTATCTGGGAACAGGCGGNTACGTTCAGGCNGTAGGNTCGGATACNTCNGCAAGCGTTTCNTGGAGCAATCCNAATCAGGTTCANTTTAACCTTTCGTATGAAAATATCCCTGACGAAGAGGTTCTCGGCTATGAGATAGTNCGCTGCACAATTTCGGGCGGAGAGGTAAACAAGGAGGTNGTGGGCTTCACCACNGGCAGCAGCTTTACCGACTACGCGGCGGGACTTAACAACAGNGTAGTTACCTACGAGGTAATTGTGGTTGACAGATATCTNTACCGTTCCGCGCCGAAAACTCTTGAACCTATNAAGATACAGGACGACGGCAGTCTTGACAAGACATGGTGGACNATAAGCAGTGCGGGACTTACCGCAAGCAANNCTCCNNATGAGGAANNNGGCAACGACGATANGCCCTGCGCNNCTAAGGCGGACGACCCGATACTCCTTGCCGCCGACGGAAACGACGGCACCGAATACAGCGGCGTANTTTCCGCAAACGCTGAGATTACAATAAGCTTNAACAAGACNGAGACNNTTTCGGGCTTTAAGTACACAGCGGGCAGCGGAGCGGCNGTAGGCAATTACAGCATACTGGTAAGGACAAACGGCGCATGGCAGGAGGCTGCAANCGGATACCTCGGCGGAAGCGGTACGATNTTCTTTGAAAATGCGGACAGAANGTATNTAAGCACCTACAAGGCNGACGCTGTAAAGCTTGTAATCTACGACCAGCCGGGACAGGAAATTTCCATTGCCGAGCTTGACGTTCTNGGNGTAACGGGCGACGACGTTGANTTCAGGCGCGCGGACGGAACTGCNGCAATAGGCAGACTTTCCGAGGATTACAGATACGGCAGCGGTGCANATGACGTTATNCCNAGCGGNTCGATAGTATTCACGGGCGCGTATAAGGGCAGCCCNGCCTACAGNGTGGTAATGCTNTTCGACCAGAACGGAAACGTGGTAGGCGGCATAGATTCCGAGGGATACCTGACCGCTAAGCAGATAATTCTGGCGGANGACCCGGGCAGCGGACTTCTGAANGACGTTGCNAACGGCACATGGATATACTGGATAGAGCCATCGGACAACGTTTCTCTCAGCGGAATATCACAGGTTCGCGCGGAGCTTTACCGTGTNAACAACGCGNTCACAAATGAGGGNGAANGNCTTGTAAGCGATTCCATGTTTGTTGATTTCCCGCAGNTACTTCCCGAAATAAGCCTTGGCGGCGGNGGNTATNTTGACACCGAAAATACCGTCGATACCGAGAATACCGAAACNTCGGATACCACNGCCGANGACGGNATATCCGATAATACGGAAACAACNGANAATACATGGAGTACCGAGGTTTCCGAGGACAATACGCAGAATACCGAATGGACGGAGGAATANAATATGAGTATGTTTAATAAAAAGTCCGTCGGTATTTCCGCGGGAATAATGAAAAAAATACTGTGCGCGGCGGCAGTGATGATCTGCTGTATCATGCCGCTNACGNTCAGCGCTTCGGCGGCNGAGGTCAATGAGATAAAGCTTGAAGCAAACGGCAGTGAAGCCTCTCTGGAGCTTTACTTCCCGCAGGNTGCCGCCGAGGAGATAGCGTCAATGCAGGTGTCCGTATACGTTACGGCAAGCTCGGACAGCGTTGATCTGGAATTTATCCCCGACAGCGGTCTTGCCGCGAAAATCGTTGAGAGCAGGTACCAAAGCGATACGGGTATGCTNAANATTTANCTTGCGGGAACNNAAGCTNTGTTTCCGTCTTCGGGATCAATTAAAGTGGGCAGGGTAAGAATAAGCACCTCGGGCAGCAGTGCGGCTTCGGCGGCGGTGGAGGTAGTAAGGGATTCGGTCAGATTTGTAAGGAGCGGCGAGCTTGTTTCTCCCGATAATGACACCGATTATCCCGCTTCCGTGACCGTAACGGCGGAGGGGCAGTCCTCAGCGGTTACGCCCGATCCCGTGTATCCGAATTATACAACGGTAAATTATTTTCCGAATATTACCTTAACGACCGACGCCGACAAAAACCGCAATGATATTGACGAAATGCGGACGCCTGTTCAAAACGACGATAATACCGAGCCTGACGATTACGTTGGCGGAAATGATGCCGTGTTTGAGGAGCAGTACACGATCGGAGAGAACATGAATCCCCCTGATTTAGCCGCGCTTCTGGACGCATTGTCAAGGGCGGACGATTACAGGCGGGCGGACTATACCGAAAGCAGTTATGCCGATCTTGAAGAAGCCGTAAACAGGGCAAACGAGATACTCTCCGACCCGTATGCGACGCAGGACGAAATAGACGAAGCATTGCTTAATGTGGAAAATGCAATAGGTATGCTGAGGCTGAGAAACGACGTTCCGTCGGGAGCAGAGGGTTACAGCGAAAACAAAGCAGGTATGGTTGGCGGCGACATTAATTATGTCAACGGATACGGACTGGGAGAACAGCCCTACGGCGTTGACGGTATCAATTACAATATTAACGGAGCTAACGGCGGCAACGGCATCAATGGCGGCAATGGCAGTTTGCAGGCGGCGCAGGACGGAAATATCGTCAATGCTTCGGACGGCGCTCAGACGGTGGATCACGCCGACGACCCGTTTTCGGGAAACGAGCACGGCGACAAAAATCATGTGCTGTGGATAATCGTTATTGCAGTAATTGCCGTTATAGCAGCGGTTGCTTCGATAATCGTCATTAAAAAGACAAACGATAAAAAATCCGCAGACGGAAATCATTTTAAAAGCGAATAACGACAAAGCTCTCCTACGGTATGAGAAAGTACCGCAGGAGAGAATTTTTATTTTACGCACCCGATTGATGATTTGTAACAAAAATTAACGCTAAAGTGCATAGTAATTCTACTTGACTTTGCGCGAATAAAGTCGTAAAATAAAAGTTGGTATATTTATCATATTGGGGAAGAAGATTTTGTTATGCTTATAAAGGACTTCGGAAAAATTATCAAAAATGAATTTAAGGGCTACAGTATAAAAAAATTCGGCAAGGACGCTCTTGCCGGCGTGACCGTAGCGGCGGTCGCCCTGCCGCTGGCTCTGGCTTTCGGCGTAAGCTCGGGGGCAACGGCTGCGGCGGGACTTGTCACTGCCATATTCGCGGGACTTATCATAGGCGGACTTGCAGGCGCGTCATACCAGATAAGCGGGCCTACGGGCGCTATGACCGCGATACTTGCCTCACTTGTGGCTCAGTACGGTATACAGGGCGTGTTCATTGCAAGCTTTATTGCGGGCGCGCTGCTGCTTCTTGCGGGCATATTGAAGCTGGGCGGACTTGTGTCCTATCTGCCTATGCCCGTCATCACAGGCTTCACAAGCGGAATTGCCGTGACTATCGCCCTTGAACAGATAAACAATCTTTCGGGACTTACCTCCGAGGGAACGACCACTATCGAGAAGCTTGGAAGCTATTTCGCTCTCGAACAGCACATAAACGCCGCGGGACTTATTATCGGCGCGGCTGTGATCGTGTTTATGTTTGCGTATCCGAAAAAGATCAACCAGTATTTTCCCGGCTCGCTTGCGGCGATTGTTTTAACGACAGCCGCGAATATGATATTCAAATTTGACGTTCCCGTGGTGGGGGAGATACCCAAAACGGTTTTTCTGGACGACCGTCTTGACCTTTCGGTGTTTGCGGACTGGGCGACCGTAAAGGGAATGATAATTCCCGCGGTATCAATCGCCGCTCTGGGACTGATCGAATCGCTGCTGTGCGGAGCGTCCGCGGGCAGAATGAAGAACGAGAAGCTTAACGCAAACGTGGAGCTTGCGGCGCAGGGTATCGGAAATATGATACTCCCGCTGTTTGGCGGCGTGCCCGCAACGGCCGCGATAGCCCGTACAAGCGTTGCGATAAAATCGGGCGGACAGACGCGAATCACGTCCGTTGTTCATTCGGCGATACTTCTGCTTTCAATGTTTGTTCTCGGCGGAGTTATGTCTATGATACCGCTGTCCGCGCTGGCAGGCGTTCTTATCGTTACTGCTTGGAGAATGAACGACTGGGCTTCGATAAAATCCATCTTCGGCAAAAAGATCAAGACCGCCATTTTGCAGTTCCTCATTACAATGATCGCTACGGTGGTTTTCGACCTGACAGTGGCGATCGTTATCGGAGTGGCATTCTCTATAATAATGTTTGTGGTAAAGGTTTCTGATATGCAGGTAACTGTTGCGGAGGTAGACCCGCAAAGGCTTGACGATCCCGAAGTTGACCCCGAAAAGCTTAAATACACCTGTGTAGTGTACATATCGGGACCTCTCTACTTCGGTACCTGTGCAAAGCTTGAAGAGAAGATATCTGCGCTTGGGGAGGATTATAACGTCATATTCTCGATGCGCGGAGTTACCGTTGCGGACATTTCGGGCATAGAGGCGCTGCATGAGTATTGCGAGAGGCTTATTTCCAACGGTATTATGGTGTATTTTTCGTGCGTCCAGCCGCCGGTAATGTCCATGATCGAGCGCTGCGGCCTGAAGGACCGCTTCCATGATGATATGTTTTTCTGGAGTACCGATACGGCGTTCAAATATATATCAAAACTTTGAGCGGAATTAATATGATTAAGACGTTTCGTTTTCCGATAATGGAGAGCGGAACGTTGTTTTTTATGATGGCAAATAAATTTTGATTTAGCGGGGAGCCCCCGCGGGCTGAGTCACCCCCGCCGTAAGATGTTCAGAACATTAATTTTGTTATGCCCCCTCAAGGGGGCGGGTAAATTTTTATTTGGCACAACATTTAGGCGGCGAAACCGCCGACTAAAGCTGGTCGAGCTGATGTCGGCGGCTTCGCCGCCTAAGGTCTTGCTACATGATGCGTTAAATCAAAATTTATAAACGTAAAATTGATTTCCTCATGAGATGAAACAACACTTGAAATAACCTCCTAAATGTGATATAATGGTAATATCAAATCAAACTGCGAATTTATTTTATTGGAGGCTGCTGTATATGAAAATCGTTATCATCGGAGGAGTTGCCGCAGGTACAAAGGCGGCGGCTAAGATCAAGCGCGAGGATCGCTCCGCGCAGGTGGAGGTCTACACAAAAAGCCGCGATATTTCCTACGCTGGCTGCGGACTGCCTTACTACGTCGGCGGCGAGATAGAAAGCCGCGAGGAGCTTATCGTAAACACTCCCGCAAAGTTTTCCGCGCTGACAGGCGTTGACGTTTTCAACGGCCGGGAGGCGGTCTCCGTTGATACAAAAGCCAAAACGGTACAGCTCCGTTCCGTTTCCGACGGTTCGCAGCAGGACGTTTCATACGACAAGCTGATAATTGCGACAGGAGCGTCTCCCATTGTCCCGAAGATAGACGGCACGGGCCTGAACGGCGTGTTTACCGTGCGCACTCCCGACGACGCTATCGCCGTCAGAGACTACATAGAAAAGAACAACTGCAAAAAAGCGGTTGTTGCGGGCGCGGGCTTTATCGGCATGGAAATGGCTGAAAACCTTATGCTGCAAGGGCTTTCCGTTACAGTTATAGACATGACATCGCAGATTCTGCCAAACGTCCTTGATCCCGAAATGGCCGGCTATGCGGCAAAGCACCTCCGTAAAAAAGGCATGAAGATAATGACGGGAACGTCGATTCTTTCCATTAAGGGCAACGACAAAGCCGAGACTGCCGTTACAAGCGGGGGAGAGCTTCCCGCCGAGGTGGTCATACTCAGCATCGGCATACGTCCCGCAACGGCGTTTCTCGACGGCAGCGGCATTGAACTTATAAACGGCGCAGTCGCTGTGGACGAATATCAGCGTACAAATATCGAGGACGTTTACGCCGCGGGAGACTGCGCGGTGGTAAAAAATCTTGTTACGGGTCAGCGCCAGTGGTCTGCAATGGGTTCTACCGCAAACATCACGGGAAGATGTCTTGCGAAAACACTTACGGGAACGCAGACCTCCTATGTGGGTTGTCTGGGAACTGGCGTTGCAAAGCTTGCTGACGACCTTAACGCGGGACGCACAGGCTTGTCCGAGGAACAGGCTAAAGCGGCAGGCTATGATGTTTCTACAGTAGTTTGCGTTACCGACGACAAGGCACACTATTACCCCGATTCGGACACCTTTACCACAAAGCTTATAGCCGACAAGTCTACGGGAAAGCTTTTGGGAATGCAGGTTCTTGGCGCGGGAGCGGTGGACAAAATGACCGATATCGCCGCAGTGGGAATTTCCGCAGGACTTGCCATCAGCGATTTCGACACTATGGACTTGGCGTATGCGCCGCCGTTCTCCACGGCTATACACCCCTTTGTACAGGCTTGCTACATTCTTGAAAACAAAATTAGCGGAGCGTTCGAGACCTTTACTCCCGCCGAGTACGCTGCGGGAGCGGCAAAGGGCTACCGCGTTATGGACGTACAGCCCGAGCCCAAAATTTTCGGCGCGGAGTGGATAGACCTTGGCAAGGTAAACGGCGAACTTGACGGCATTGCAAAGGACGAAAAGCTTCTGCTTGTGTGTGCAAAGGGCAAGAGAGGATATTTCCTGCAAAACAGGCTGAAGCATTTCGGCTACACAAATACAAGGGTTCTCGAGGGCGGAGAATTTTTCAACACCGTAAAGGCAGAGAATGCGGGCGGAAAACTTTCCGCGGCGGAAATAAAGCGCGTAAAGGCTCTGGGCTGCTTGCAGGATAAGCGTTACCCCGACGTGTTCAACGTCCGCGTTATCACGAAAAACGGCAAGATCACTGCCGAGGAGCAGCGCGTTATCGCCGAGGCGGCAGACCGCTTCGGAAGCGGCGAGGTAACGTTCACGAGCCGTCTCACTCTGGAAATTCAGGGCGTTAAATACGAAAATATTGAAGCTGTAATAGAATTTTTGGGCGAACACGATCTGCTCACGGGCGGTACGGGTTCGCTGGTACGTCCCGTTGTGTCCTGCAAGGGAACGACTTGTCAGTACGGTCTTATCGACACGTTCGGTCTCAGCGAGAAAATTCACGAGCGTTTTTATCTTGGTTATCACGACGTTACACTGCCCCATAAGTTCAAGATCGCGGTGGGAGGCTGTCCCAACAACTGCGTGAAGCCCAACCTTAACGATCTGGGAATAATCGGTCAGCGCGTACCTGTTATCCAGTCGGACAAATGCCGCGGCTGCGGAAAATGTCAGGTGGAAATGTCATGTCCCATCAAGGCGGCAAAGGTTGAGGACGGCAAGATCGTCATGACCGAGGACTGCAACAACTGCGGCCGCTGCCGTGAGAAGTGTCCGTTCGGAGCAGTTCCCGAATATACAGACTGCTACAAAATTTATATCGGCGGCAGATGGGGCAAGAAGATCGCTAATGGCAGACCTCTTGAAAAGCTGTTCACCTCCGAGGACGAGGTCATGGATACCGTGGAAAGAGCGATACTCTTCTTCCGCGACGAGGGCCTCAGCGGCGAACGCTTTGCGGACACCATCGAACGTCTCGGCTTCGAGTACGTACAGGATAAGCTTCTGAACGACAAGATCGACAAGAGCGCGGTACTCAAAAAGACTGTCAAGGGCGGTGCGACCTGTTGATGAAAAGGCTTTTTGCAGTTTTGGCGGCAGCGGCTGTAATGCTTTCGGCGGCGGGCTGCTCTGCGGGGGAAAACGATGTTCCTCCGCAGAACGCCGACAGCGCAGTGACCTTTACCGACGCGCTGGGCAGGGAGGTCACGGTGAACGCACCCGAAAAGGCGGCGGCTCTGCTTGGAAGCTTCGCGGAGGTCTGGACGCTTGCTGGGGGACAGCTTGCAGCCGCTCCCGACGACGCGTGGAACGACATGGAGCTTTCCCTGTCCGAGGACGTGCTTAATTTGGGAAAGATAAACGAATTAAGTCTGGAAACGCTTCTAAGCGCAGACCCCGATTTTATAATCGCAAGCTCGCAGATCCGTGTAGACCTTGAATGGCTGGACACGATAGAAAGCACGGATATTCCGATCGCGTACTTTGACGTGTCCGATTTTGACGATTACCTTGCCATGCTGAAGATATGTACGGACATCACCGGCAGGGACGACCTGTACCAAAAAAACGGTACGGACGTAAAGGACACCGTGAACAGCGTTATCGCCGACAGCGCGGCTCGCGTTGCGGAAAAAGGCGCACCGGAAGTACTGTCGCTCCGTGCTTCCGCAAGCTTTGTGCGGGCGAAAAGCAGCAGGGGAAACGTCCTCGGCAAAATGCTGGATACCCTCGGCTGCGTAAACATTGCGGACGGAAACGACGCGTTTCTCGAAAAGATAAGCATTGAACACATTATCGAGCGCGACCCCGATTTCATTTTTGTCGTCCAGACGGGTGACGACAAAAACGGCGCGCAGGAAACGCTTGACGCCTTTATCGCGGACAATCCCGCATGGAGCGGTCTTACCGCTGTCAAGGAGGGACGGGTTTACTTTATGGACAAGCGTCTCTATAACCTTAAACCAAACGCCCGCTGGGGCGAAGCTTACGAAAAGCTTGAAGAGATCCTTAACACAAATTATTAAAAGGAGCAGCAGCCGTGGAAAATTTCGGACGAAAAAAGTTTCCCTTAGTTTTTGCAGTTACCGCGGCGGGCTGTGTTATTGCCGCCGTTCTCAGCCTTTGTCTGGGAGCGGTGCATCTTTCATGGAGCGAGGTTTTCAGCAGTCCCGAAACGGTTTCGGGACGCATTTTCTTTCTCGTCAGACTTCCGCGGACGGCAGCCTGTCTGCTTGCGGGAGCGGGTCTGGCGGTTGCGGGAGCGCTTATTCAGGGCGTGCTTGCAAACAGTCTCGCTTCGCCGGGAATAATCGGTGTCAACGCGGGGGCAGGTCTCGGAGTAACGCTTTGCTGCGCTCTCGGAGCAATTTCGGGCTGGGCTGTTGCGGGTTCGGCATTTGCGGGCGCGCTTGCCGCGGTGCTTACGGTAGCGGTCGCCGCACGAAAAACGGCAGCTTCACGCTCTGCGGTAATTTTGGGAGGCGTTGCGGTAAACAGCTTTCTTGCGGCGATATCCGAGGCGATAACAACGCTTTTTCCCGACGCGGCTTCCCTTTCGGCAGACTTCCGCACAGGCGGATTTTCGGGAGTTTCCCCCGCAAGGCTTGTCCCCGCGGGAATAGCTATTATCGCCGCGCTTGCGGTTTCCTTTTCTCTTTCCAACGAGCTTGACCTGCTTGCAATGGGGGAGGACACCGCTCAGGGCTTGGGACTTCCCGTGAAAAAAGTCCGCACGTTATTTTTGGTACTGGCGGCTCTGCTTGCGGGGGCAAGCGTAAGCTTTGCGGGACTTCTTGGCTTTGTGGGACTTATCATACCAAACATGGCAAGACGTATCGTCGGCGGCGAAAGCAAGCGTATCCTACCCATATGCGCGGTTGGGGGAGCGGCTTTTGTAACCTTATGCGACTGTATAGCAAGGGTTATGTTCGCTCCGTTTGAAATTCCCGCAGGTATTGTCATGTCGGCGGTTGGCGCACCGTTTTTCATTTTCCTGCTGTTCAGGCGCAAAGGAGGTCATTCCCGTGGATAAAAGGCTTTTGCTTTGTACCGAGGAGCTTCGAGCGGGCTACGGCGGAAAAGAAATTCTGCACGGCATTTCGGTGGGCTTTGAAAGCGGCAAGGTGACGGTAATAGCGGGTCCCAACGGCTGCGGAAAAAGTACGCTGCTGAAAACGCTGATACGAATTACTCCCGCAGGCGGCGGACGTGTTCTGGCAGACGGCAGGGACACGCGCGAAATGACCGCTTCCGAGCTTGCGAGACACGTTGCCTATCTGCCGCAGAAAAAGAATATCCCCGACTTAACGGTGATGACAATGGTTCTCCACGGCAGATTTGCACATTTGAGCTATCCCCGCCGATACCGAAAGGAGGACATTGCCGCCGCGGAGGAAGCTCTGCGGATAACGGAGCTTACCGAGCTTGCGGACGAAAATATGTCCAGACTGTCGGGAGGAACTCAGCAGCGGGCGTTTCTTGCAATGGCTCTGGCGCAAAGTTCGCCCGTGATTTTAATGGACGAGCCTGCGTCCTTTATGGATATTTCCTACCAACTGAAGCTTATGGAGCTTTCAAGACGGCTTGCGGACAGCGGAAAAGCTGTTGTAATGGTGCTTCACGACCTGCCCGCCGCGCTTAAATATGCGGACGAAATTATCGTTATGTCCGAGGGGAATACAGCCGCCGCCGGTACGCCCGATGAAGTGTTTGAAAGCGGCGTTCTCGACCGTGTTTTCGGTATTCAAATGAAGCGGATTGTCACCGAAAACGGTATTGTATATTACTGCCGATAAGGCATCAGCGAATGAGATATGTGTGTCAAATAAAAAACAGGGGTCATTGCGTTAAAATGATCCCTGTTTTTATAACGCGCAGTACACGCCTCTTAACGGTATTTTGCGAAAGCTCTTATATAGTTGTTTGCCCGAAGAACGAACCGCAGGTTATTTGTCGAATGCGGGATTAAAGGCATAGAAGTTTTTGGAGTTAAGATTATCCTGTGTGATTCGCAGCGCTTCACCGAAACGCTGGAAATGCACTATCTCGCGTTCCCGCAGAAACTTGATCGGGTCGCGGACGTCGGGGTCGTCCGTGAGCCGCAGGATATTTTCATATGTTGCACGGGCTTTCTGTTCAGCTGCAAGATCCTCCACAAGGTCTGTTACGGGGTCGCCCTTGGACTGAAAATATGCCGCAGTGAAAGGCATACCCGACGCGCCGGCAGGGTAAATTCCCGCAGTATGGTCAACGAAATAGGTATCGAAGCCGCTTTCCTTGATCTGCTCTATCGTGAGATTTCTTGTAAGCTGGTAAAGGATAGCAGAAACTATTTCAAGGTGTGCAAGTTCCTCCGTGCCGATATCCGTCAGCACACCCTTTACCTGCGCATAGGGCGCGGCGTAACGCTGGTTCAGATACCGCATAGAAGCGGCTAATTCGCCGTCGGGGCCGCCAAGCTGGTCAATGATAGCCTGCGCCAGCTTAGGATTGTTGTTTTTGATGTTTACGGGGTACTGAAGCTTTTTCTCATAAGCCCACATTATCAGTTCGCGCTCCTTTCCCAAGGCCATGGGTCGTCTACCCAGTTAAAGCGTTCGTTTGTTGAGGACTGGTCGGCGGTTATAGGACCGTATTTGCTTATATATGCGTCATAAGCCGCGGTCCTCATTTCGGTGTACTTTTTGAACAGGTCCAGCGCCTTGCGGTCGGAGGGGTGGGTGTCCAGATAGAGATTCAGCTCGTACAGATAGAAATCGTACATCTGGATCGCACGCATCAGATTATTTCCGTTCACTGCACAAGCCCTCCTTTCCGCAGAACGGCAGATCGAGCGAGGGGAACATAGTCCCGCGTTCGAGAGCAATATTTTCGGCATAGGGGGTCTCCCACTGCTGGAACGGTACATAGCACATTCCCACAGGCGTTTCGGCGGGAAAAGCGGACAGACTTCCGTCTCCCGCTGTATTCGTGTTGGTATTCATAGCTGCTCCTTTCCGGTTAAGAAAAAATAACCTGTTTCATAGTATGCGTGCGGCGCTGTTCGGGTTACAGCTTTGAAAGGTATGCCAAACTGTTCTCGAAAAAGCTTTCGGAGCTTGTTTTTATTTTTCGCATGACCGTTTGCAGTACTTGAATAATCATTTCAAATATGGTATAATTTGTGCAGTAACTATGTGAGGACTGATATTATGGAAAAAGCCTTTAAAATACCCGAATTTGAATACTTTGAAATGGGCGGAAAGTACAGCGGAAACAAGCGCGGCACAAAGCAGGACGACTTTAACTTCCGCTTCACGCCAAAGGAAAAGTTACTTGCACAGGTATGGTACGGCATAAACTGCTTTGAGAAGTCCGAGCTTGTGTCTGAAGCCGAGTTTGACATCACCCGCGAGGGCTATCACGCCGCCTGCGACTGGGTGGAGGAGCAGGTACAGGTCTGGCTTGGGGAGCATAAGTTCCTTTCTCCCGACCTGGGCATATGGAGCAAGCCTCCCGAGGAAAATCCATGGGAGAGAAAGGCGGGCAAGACGTTATGAGAAATATTCTTGTAACAGGCGGAACGGTTTTCGTCAGCCGTTTTGCCGCGGAATATTTTGCCGCAAAGGGCGATAATGTTTTTGTCCTGAACAGGGGAAACCGTCCCCAGCCCGAGGGAGTTACCCCGATAATTTGCGACAGGCACGCTTTGGGGGACAGTCTCAAAGACAAAGCTTTCGACCTTGTTATAGACGTGTCGGCGTACACCCGCGCCGATACGGAAAGTCTGGTCTCTGCGCTTGGGGATTTCGGCTGCTATGTTTTTATAAGCTCGGGAGCGGTCTACCCCGAAACGCTGTCCCTGCCTTTCCGCGAGGAGCAGAAGTGCGGCAGAAATTCCGTTTGGGGCGACTACGGCGCAAACAAGCTTGACGCGGAAAATTTCCTGCTTGAAAACGTGGGAAACGCCTACATAGTCCGTCCGCCGTACCTTTACGGCAGACACGAAAATCTCTACCGCGCGCCCTATATTTTTGACTGCGCCGACCGCGGACAGCCTGTTTACGTCCCGCGAAAGGACTTGCCCCTGCAATTTTTTGACGTTTTCGACCTTTGCAGATTTATCGAAATTCTCTATGACGTCAGACCCGCCGAAAAAATATTCAATGTGGGAAATCCCGATATCGTCACCGTCAGCGAATGGGTGCGGCTTTGCTTTGAGGCGGCGGGAAAAGCTCCCGAACTAAAGGTTGCTCCGCAGGACTGCTTTGCGCGGAATTATTTCTGCTTTTACGATATGGACTATCGGCTGGACGTTTCGCGAATGGTTAAGCTTATGCCAGACGTAAAACCGCTTGCAGACGGTATTTGCGAGGAATACGAATGGTATAGGAGCAATCCGGAAGCGGTGGCGAAACGGGGTTATTTTGAGTACATCAAACAGAATTTGGAGGATATACAATGAAAGAAGCATTGCTTATAATCGACGTGCAAAACGACTATTTTCCGGGCGGTACGTGCGAGCTTTGCGGCGCCTATGAAGCTGAAAATAAAATCAGGACGCTGATAGAGGAAAGCCGCAAAGCTGACCGTCCGATCATTTATATTCAGCATATCAATCCGCCAGATGATACGTTTTTTATTGAGGGTACGTTCGGGTACGAAATTTCCGAGCGCATTAAGCCGCAGGCTGACGACAAGGTAATTGTCAAGTATTATCCCAACAGCTTTTTGGAGACGGAGCTGGACTCTTACCTTAAAGAAAATGGTATCGAAAAGCTGACTGTGTGCGGAATGATGACCCATATGTGCGTTGACACCACTGTCCGCGCCGCAATGGATCACGGCTATAAGGTTGACCTTGTTGCTGACGGGTGCGCGACTATGGACTTGGAAATATCGGGAGAGATCATTCCAGCGCAGATTGTACAGAAAACTTTTCTCGCTTCGTTAAGCGGAGTTTTCGCAAACATTGTATAATACCGTATCGTCAACGCTGCTATAGAAAGGACTGTTATTATGTCAAACACTATTAACTGGGGAATAATGGCAACAGGCAAGATCGCTCACACTTTTGCAAAAGCGGTTCTGTCCGTCTCGGACGCAAAGCTTTACGCCTGCGCTTCAAGGAACGCCGAAAAAGCCGCTGAGTTCGGAAAGCTTTACGGCACGGAGAAGTCTTACGGCAGCTACAATGAGCTTGCCGCCGATCCCGACGTTGATATCGTGTACGTGGCGTCCCCCATGAGCTGCCACTATGAGAACGTGAAGCTTTGCTTCGAGCACGGCAAGAACGTGCTTTGCGAGAAAAGCATTACCATGGATTCCGCGCAGCTTGAGGAGCTTATAGCCATTGCCAAAGAGAAAAACCTCTTTTTCATGGAGGCAATGTGGACGAAATGTCTTCCCTCGTTTTTGAAAGCGCGGGAATGGTTTGCGGCGGGCAGGATCGGCGATATTAAAGCAATTCGGGCGGATTTTTCCAATCCCGTGGAATACGACCCGACGGACAGGCTGTTCCGTGCGGATTTGGGCGGCGGCGCGCTTCTGGACTTGGGCGTGTACCCTCTGACCCTGATAACGGCTTTTCTCGGCTATGAGCCGAAGCGTATCGCGGCGGAGGTAAACATCGGTCACGGCGTTGACATGGACGAAGCGGTCATTCTGAAGTACGGAAACGCCTATGCAAGCATGGTTGCGGGCTTCGATATCGAGAACGACAACCGCGCCGTCATTGTTGGCACGGAGGGCAGGATAGCTTTCGACCCTTGGTACTTCTGCACCGACACCGTTCGGCTGTACGATAAAAACAACAGGCTTGCGGAGGAAAGCATCACGCCGCACCTGTGCAACGGTTACGAGTACGAAATTATGGAGGCGCAGAGGTGTCTTGCGGAGAACGGAAAGGAAAGCAAGCTGAACCCGCTGTCCGACACGCTGGGCGTTATGAAGCTTATGGACAGGATACGCGCCGAGGGGAATTTTCCCGTATAAGGTCTCAAAAATGCAAGTTTAAGAAATTGATATTGCAAAACAAAAGCGTCCGAAAAATTGCCGCGGACGCTTTTAATTTGTCCCTGAAATTACAATATCGCAATTTACTGTACATAAACTTGCAATATCATTTGACTAATGTAGCTAAAATAATATAAATTTGCAGGATAATAGTCTTTAAATTGCATAAACTTTCAAAAAAGCCTTGACAAATCCTCGCGTAAGATATATAATAAAACCATAGAAAACAGCAACGGCGCTGTAGGTACGCTGCAATGGGGCAGCCTCTTACACGCCGCTGTTTTTATTTTCTGCAAATTTTAGGAGGGATTCAACATGGACGCAAATATTCTTGACACGGTATCGAGCGCGGTCAGCAGCGAGGTTTTCGCGGTATGGTTCCTGATCGGCGCGGCTTTTGTATTCTTTATGCAGGCGGGCTTCGCAATGGTGGAGACAGGCTTTACCCGCGCGAAAAACGCGGCAAACATCATCATGAAAAACCTCATGGACTTCTGTATCGGCGTGCCGGTGTTCATTCTTATCGGCTTCGGACTTCTTTTCGGCGAGGACGTGCTGGGCTTTATCGGCAAGCCGGGATTTGACATTTTTACGGCTTACGAAAATTTCGACTGGTCGGGCTTTGTTTTCAACATGGTTTTCTGTGCGACTACGGCGACAATCGTTTCGGGCGCAATGGCTGAAAGAACAAAGTTCCTTTCCTACTGCGTGTATTCTGGCGTTATCAGCGCGCTTATATATCCAATTGAAGCGCACTGGATATGGAATTCTGACGGCTGGCTTGCACAGCTTGGTTTCCACGATTTTGCAGGCTCTTGTGCAATTCATTTGGTAGGCGGAGTTTCCGCGCTTATCGGCGCAAAGATCCTCGGACCACGTATCGGCAAGTTCGTTACCGACAAGAAAACGGGCAAGGTCACAAAGGTAAACGCTATCCCGGGACACTCCCTGACACTCGGTGCGCTTGGCTGTTTTATCCTTTGGTTCGGCTGGTACGGCTTTAACGGCGCGGCGGCTACATCTCTTCCGCAGCTTGGTTCGATTTTCCTTACGACCACGGTCGCTCCCGCAGTTGCAACGCTTGTCTGTATGATCTTCACATGGCTCAAATACGGCAAGCCCGACGTTTCAATGTGTCTTAACGCTTCGCTTGCGGGACTTGTTGGTATTACCGCAGGCTGTGACGTAATGGACTGCTTCGGCTCCGCGATGGTAGGCGTTGTTTCGGGACTTTTAGTAGTATTCGGCGTATGGCTTCTTGACAACGTTCTGCACATCGACGACCCTGTGGGCGCAGTTGCGGTACATATGATGAACGGTATATGGGGCACAATTGCAGTTGGACTTTTTGCAACAACAAACGCTCCCGACAGCGAAATAAACGGACTTTTCTACGGCGGCGGCTTCCACCAGCTTGGATTGCAGTGTCTTGCTGTAATCACAGTTGCGGCTTGGACGGCTGTTACTATTACGATCACATTCTTTGTTATCAAAAAGACAATAGGTCTCCGCGCTTCCGTTGAGGAGGAAACGAGAGGTCTGGACGTTACGGAGCACGGTCTTGTGTCTTCCTATGCGGACTTTATGCCCAACTCTATTTCCGTATTCACAGGCGCAACAAGCGAGGAGAACGCTCCTGCGGAAGCTTCCGCAGAGATAAAAATTGCGGACAGACCCCATATCGAACGGAGCAATACAGAGAAAAACAAATATACAAGAATTTCCATTGTGTGTAAACAAAACAAGTTTGAAATACTTAAACACGAGCTTAGCAATATCGGCGTGACAGGCTTTACGGTAACGCAGGTCCTCGGCTGCGGAACACAGCGCGGCGCAGGGGAAATGTACCGAGGCGTCCCCGTTGAGGCAACGCTCCTGCCGAAAGTAAAGGTAGAGGTGGTAGTTTCCAAAGTCCCCGTTGAGACTGTTGTGGAAGCGGCGAGAAAGGCTCTCTACACGGGACACATCGGCGACGGAAAGATCTTTGTATACGACGTTGAGGACGTTATCAGGGTCAGAACAGGCGAAAGCGGCTATGACGCTTTGCAGGACTCCGAAGGCTAAGCAGGGGACACCTTGATTTAAAATATTATTGATTGTAACTTCCTTTTGCCCCCTCAAGGGGGCGGGGAAGTTTTTCTTTTTTTCACCCGCCCCTTGATAGGGGCTTAACAAAGTTAAAATTTGTTGTTTCCTACTGTGGGGTAGAACAGGGGTGCAGGCTCAGCCTGTGCAACTGTCGGTTGCAAAAGTTCCAATTCGGATTGGTAGATTTTTTTGAAATTGTGCTGTATAATAAAAATACAATAAAAATTAAAGGAGGTCGAAAAATGACAATAGGCGAACAAATACAAAAGCTTCGTATCGAAAAGGGTCTTACGCAGGAGTGTTTTGCGGAATTTATGGAGGTATCAAGGCAGTCTATTTCAAAATGGGAGCTTGGACAAGCTGTCCCCGACGTGGATAAAATTATCCGCATGAGCGAGCTGTTTGACGTTCCTACCGATACAATTCTGCTTAGAAACGCCCCTGTGGAGGAAAATGAAAATCCTCTGCATTTAGGCACTGTTTATCTTGTGGTAAAGGATTTTGAAAAGTCCATTGAATTTTACGAAAAATTTCTCGGCACGAAGGTGGACAACCGCTGCCGCAGCGGAAACAAATTTGTTAAATTTTACATCGACAACAAATGTATCTCTCTGATGAATGAAAACAACATTGAGGGGCATTGTACCGACCTTGACAGTCCATACAAATTTGTGCAGAATTACTGGGTTGAGGACTTGACTATGGAGCATGAACGGGTGAAGTCCCTGAATATCGGCAAAGTTACCGAAATTTTGGAAGCCTACCCGACATATCACTATTTTCACCTTACCGATCCCGACAACAATATTATAGAAGTCACAGGGGGATATCATGCCGCAACCGTCAGTTGCAAAAGTTCCAATTCGGATTGGTAGATTTTTTTGAAATTATGCTGTATAATAAAATTACAATAAAACGAAAGGAGGTCGAAAAATGACAATAGGCGAGCAAATACAAAAGCTCCGTATCGAAAAGGGTCTTACGCAGGAGCGTTTTGCGGAATTTATGGAGGTATCAAGGCAGTCCATTTCAAAATGGGAATTGGGACAAGCCGTCCCCGACGTGGATAAAATTATCCGCATGAGCGAGCTGTTCGACGTTTCCACCGATACAATTCTGCTTAGAAACGTCCCTGCGGAGGAAAATAAAAACCCCCTGCATTTGGGAAGCGTTTATCTTGTTGTAAAGGACTTTGAAAAGTCCGTGGAGTTCTACGAAAAATTTCTCGGCACAAAGGTTGAGAACCGCTGCCGAAGCGGAAATAAATTCGTGGAATTTTACATCGACAACAAGTGCATTTCCCTGATGAATGAAAACAATATCCACGGGCATTGCACCGATCTGAACAGTCCCTACAAGTTTGTGCAGAATTACTGGGTGGAGGACTTGGCTATGGAGCATGAACGGGTAAAGTCCCTGAATATCGGCAAAGTTACCGAAATTTTGGAAGCCTACCCGACCTATAATTATTTTCACCTTACCGACCCCGACAATAATATTATTGAAGTTACAGGAGGTTATCACATGAACGAAAATATTTGTCAAAGCTGCGGAATGAAAATGCAGACGGAGGATCACGGAAAAAATGCGGACGGAAGTCTTAACAGCGACTACTGCAAATACTGCTGGTCAGACGGACATTTCTCAAAGGACGAAACTATGGAGGAAATGATCGAAAGCAACTTGCAGTTTCTTGACGAGATGAACGAGGAAAGCGGAACAAATCTTACCCCCGACGAGGCAAGGGCGGAAATGATGAAGTATTTCCCGTCCCTGAAACGCTGGAGGCAGTAGGTTTTCAGCCGATCAGACGGCATATTATCTCATTTGAAACAAGGCAGCCCTCGGCAGTGAGCATGAGAGCGCCTTGTTCTTTTTTCACCAGACCGCTTTTCAGCAGCGGTTCGGCGCGCTTTTCCGCTTCGGGAAATTCCGCAAGCGAAAGTCCCTCCTTAGTGAGCCGCAGGGCAAGCATGGCTTTTTCCTCCGGGTCTCCGCCGCGGGACAGGAAAACCCGTTCCTGCAAAGGTTGGGAGATGAATTTTTCCGTGTCCGTGGGACAGAAAAAGCGTTTTCCGTCCAGAAAGCTGTGCGCCGAGGGTCCGACTCCGAAATATTCTTCGCACCGCCAGTATTTCAGATTGTGACGGCACTCAAAGCCCTTTCGGGCGAAGTTGGATATCTCGTACTGCTCAAACCCCGCAGCCGAAAGCTTTTCCGCGGTCATAAGGTACATATCCGCGGTACTGTCCTCGTCGGGGACTTTCTCCAAAAGCGCGCTGTCAAGCGACAGGGGAGTATCCTTTTCCACCTTGAGCAGGTACGCCGAAATGTGTGTCAGCGGAAGCTTCAAAAGCGTGTCAATGGTACGGCTCAGACTTTCGGCGGTCTGCATGGGAGTTGCAAGCATGATGTCCGCGCTGACGTTCCCGAAGCCCGCTTTTTCCGCGGAGAGTATAGCTTCAATTGCTTTGTCCGCGTCGTGAAGCCGTCCCAGAGCCGCAAGCTCGGCGTTGTCCAGAGACTGCACCCCGAATGAAATCCGGTTCACCCCTGCGGAATGAAGTCCGCAAAGATAGTTAAAGTCCGCGCTGTCGGGATTGCATTCCATGGAAATCTCCGCACCCTCCGAAATATCGGCGGCGTCAAGTATATCCGCTATCTGTCCCGCTTTGAGCAGGGAGGGAGTACCTCCGCCGAAATAAACGGTGTCGTACTTTCTCCCCGCCGCCTTGATATTGCGTATCACCGCCCTGACGTACTCCTCGGTATTCTTTGCCGCCGCCGAAAAGAAGTCGCAGTAGGCGCATTTCCTTTTGCAGAACGGCACATGAATATACAGACCCACAGGCTGCAAAGCTTTTCACTCCTTAAAGTTTTACTTTCATAAGACCGTGCTCCGAGCAGAAAAAGTACAGCTCCGTGCCGCTTAGTCTCGGCAAACGCGCGGCGGCGTCCTGTTCGGGGTAGAGACGCTGCAAATACAGCCTGTCGCAGCCCGCAAGAGCGGCAAATGTAATATAGTGGGATTTGCTCATCTCGTGCGGAAAGGTCACATAAAATTCGTCGTCGATGACCTCGACTTTAGGGGCGTGTCCCTCGTCGGGAGCGGACGCTTCAAGGGGAGAGAGCTTTCTTCCGCAGCAGGAAATCTCTCCCGCGGAAGCCGCCGTGAGAATGTTTCCGCAACCCTCGCATACATAAAATTTCAGCCTTTTCATATTTCCTCCGTTCTGACCGCATTGGTTCAGCTCGCCGCTCAGAAGCGTCTCAACGGGCACTCCAAACAGGTCTGCAATGCTGTCGAGAGCGGAAATATCGGGACAGCCAAGTCCCCGTTCCCATTTTGACACAGCCTTGTCGCTGACGAAAAGACGCTCGGCAATTTCTCGCTGAGTCATTCCGCGTTCAGTCCTCAGCTGTCTGAGCAGAGCGCCGACCTTTTTGCAGTCCATAAAAATTTTCCTTTCAATATGTGATAGGCTAAGTATAACATGAACGGAAGCCGCCGTCAATAAACTAATCGTAGAGAAAGATACATATAAATTACCCATTCCGCCAAACGAACGGAATGGGTAAATGTCTGTCATCTGAGTATGGATTTTTTGTTTTTCTTTTCCTCGTACAGCACGTCGTCCGCCTTGGCAAGTATCTTTGAAAGGTCTACCTCCTTGCCGCACTTGAAAGCGTACACGCCCACGCTCATGTGTACCACATAGGGCTTTGTGTGGGTCGCGTTAAAGTTTACGGTGGACTCGTTTATTCTTGCGCGTACGATAGAAGATATCTCATCGCCTGATGCGTGTTCGACCATAGCCAGTACCGAAAATTCGTCTCCGCCGATACGTCCGATAACGTCCGAGCTTCGGAACGAGTCATGAAGTATCCTTGCCGCATTCTTGATGGCGAAGTCTCCGTCCTCGTGACCGAAAGTGTCATTGATCGTTTTAAGGCTGTCCAGATCGGCAAAAATGATAAGCGCGTCCCGATCCTCGTTCATGGGAGAAGTGATTATGCTGCTTGCCTGAGCGAAAAATCCGCGGCGGTTGTAAGCTCCCGTAAGCACGTCGATCTTTGACATTGCGTCAAGCTGGATATTTTTCTCCTTGATCTGCATAAGGGTGCGTTCAAGCTCCTGCTGGATATTTTCCTTGTCCTGAATAAGCCTGAGTATTTTCATAGCCGCGCACAGCTGTGCCGAAAGGGCGCTTATATAGTAGAAATATTCGTACTCCAGCTCGCACAGGAACAGTCCGTAGTGATCGGCGTTGAGGAAGATAGCCGACAGCACCATTGTGAACCGTCTGTCCGTTGGGATATAACTGTGATTGAACAGATTTCTTATAGACAGCTCCTGCTCCTCTGTGGGAACGATCTCCCACTTGTCGGCGTTGTGGTAGGATTTCAGCAGCACTCTCGGCGGCGGGACCCATTCCTCGTCCTTTTTGTGGGTGATTGTTTCGGGGAAAATATAAATGTAGCTGCTTGCAACATTGAGCCTGGTCAGCTTATCGGTAACAGAGCCGTAGCCCTGATCGTCATAGCTGTCGAAGAGCAGCATATCCTTTGTGATGGAATTCGACTGCCATGTCAGGAACGCAACGTCTTCAACGCGCTTGTTGCTGTAGATGACAACAGCACGCATAAGTATCTGATACATTCCTATGAACATATTTTCAAGACGGAATTTGTCCTCGCTGTTTTCGAGACCCGCCGCAAAGCGTCTGCTGAGATAGCTGATAACAGTGCAGAGCCTGTCGTGGTCGGCAAGCCTCATCGTATCGGAAGTAAGCAGATCCTCGAAATCGGCGGGGATATGCTCCAGCGCTTCCTTTGTAAGGGTTATGCCGCCGCAGTTGTCCGATTGAAGCAGCCGGAAAACGCTTTTGACGTACTCCTCAAAAGCGGGCTTTACTTTATCGAGAAGCTCGCCCGACTTGTAGCTTCCGAAAAGGTATCTGCTGATTGCGGATACCGTCTGGGAATCCGAACGGCACCAGCAGTGATCGAATACGAAAACGTCGTCGGAGGTCGAGTCGGCAGTGGCCGAGCCGCCGTTGCAGCCGCATGACCTGCGCTTTACCATAGAGGAACGCACAAGACGGCTTCTTAGCTTGCCTGATTCTTTCAGATTCATACACTCGACTACAGCGTCGTAGCCAAGCTCGGCTGCGTCCGCACGCACCGTAGTAAGCGTAGGAACAAGGTTTACCGCCACGGGAGCGTCGTCAAAGCCGGTGACTAAAATATCCTTGCCCACCTCTATGCCGCGCTGTTCAAACACCTCGTAAGCACCGCCCGCCATAGCGTCGTTGGCGAAAACGATAGCCTCCAGATCGGGACAGCGGTCAAGCAGCTCGTTTACGACTGCCTGACTGTACTGAGAAAATCTTCCGTAGACTATTCTGTCTTCCTCCACGGGAATGCCGTGTTTTTTAAGCATATCCTTGTAGACTTCAAGACGTTCGATAGCGTCGCCGTTGGTTTTCGGACCGCTTACAAAGCCTATCCGTCTGCACATATGCACGTCAATAAGATGTTCTATGCAGCCCGCAAGACCGCTTTTGTTGTCGAAGCAGACGGAGGGATAACCCTCGATCTCGCTTGCAATGGTTATTATAGGAATATCCCCCATACTCTTGAGGAAATTCAGCTTTTTCTCATAGGACATACCGCTGCCTATAGTACCTATAAGTACCAGAAGTACGTCTATGTCCTCACGGAAAGCGTAGGAAAAGAGGGTATTGTACTGATATTCGTATTCGGTTCGCTTTTTGTCGGCATAAACTGCGTCTATATATCTTCCGGGAAAGATAATAAGGTTGGCGTCTATTTCCTTTGCGCCCTGTATAGCTCCTCTGCACACTGTGGAGGCAAAGTCGTCCTCCAGATGGCTTATCATCAAGCCTATGTTCAGTCTTTTCTCCACTGCAAAATCACCCTCTCTTTAAAGAAAGCCCTGTGTATATTCCGATGTTCAACGTAAGATTTGTGCATATTTCACACATATTACAAATATTATAACACAAAATTCAATAAAATTTAAAGTGCGAATAATCACAAAAATATGAATATATTAAAAAGTAATCGTTTAGATGGAAGTATTTTCCGCTTTTGCAGGCTTTTTCCCGATTCAAGCGGCAGACTTTTTTCAATAGCTTTTCGGCAAAATGTGCGGGAACTTAGGGACAGTAAATTTTGATTTAGCGATGTAATTGTCACTTTGCCGGGAACCGAACGAGGGGGAAAACCACAATGGAGAGGGAGGGGGCTCATGGGAAACTAAGGGACGCACGCACGCCCCCTCCCTCTCCCTTATGGTTTTCCCCCTCGAGCTCCCTCTTTCCTTAACCCTCTCCCTCCCCTGCTACGCTATCCCGTTGTAATGAAAATTCTGGAGAAAAGAAAATGTTCACGGCTTTTTTGTTAATTCAGGATAGCGTGAGCCGGGAGAGGGAAAGGGGCGAGGGGAAAAGGAGCGCGAGGGAAAACCCGTGAGGGGAAAGGGGGAGGGCGGCTCAGCGTCCCTTAAATCTCCAAGAGCGCCTCCCCCTTTCCCCGGTAGGGTTGTCCCTCGTACTTCTCCAAGCAAAGTAAAGATAATGAACTATGCTAAAATACCCAAACTAAGTTAAATCAAAATTTACTGTTCCAAACTATTCCCATACTATGCGCCTCTCAGTCCGACAAAACCGGCAGCGTGACGGTAAACGTACTCCCCACGCCGACAGCGCCCGAAACCGTAATATCCCCGCCGTGAAGCTCCGCTATCTTTTTCGCAATGGCAAGCCCAAGACCCGTCCCGCGTGAGCTTCGCGACTTGTCCGCCTTATAAAATCTGCGGAAAACATTTTCCATTTCCTCTTGGGTCATGCCCATGCCGTTGTCGCTTACCGACACCGTAACGGCAGCCTCACTTTTTGAAAGCAAGACCTTTATCTCCCCGCCGTTTTCTGTGTACCGTACCGCATTTGATATTAGGTTCACCCAAAGCTGATAAAGCAGAGACTCGTCTCCCGCAAAAGAAACCTCCTCCAGATCAATGTCAAGATCAAGAGATTTCTCCTCCCAGCTTTGCTGCAAAAGTATTACCGCCGAGCGTATCTGCTCGTCAAGGGAGAACTCTTTCCGTTCGGGGGAAAGTCCCTTGTTTTCAAGCTCCGAAAGCTTTAGCAGATCAGCCGAGAGCCGCGAGAGCCTGTCGCTTTCCGCAATGACGATATCGGCATATTCCGCCCGCTGCTCGGGTGTTAGGCCGTCTCGTTTAAGAAGCTTTGCATAGCCCTTTAGGGAAGTGATCGGCGTGTTGAATTCGTGGGAAATATTGCTGACGAACTCCTTGTGAAGATACTCGTTTGCGGAAAGTCCGCGTATCATGCTGTTGAAATTTTCGGTCAGCTCCCGTATTTCGCCGCTGCCCTGCGGTTCAAGCTGTACCGAAAAATCCCCCTCTGCAACTTTTTTCGAGGCGTTGGAAATGCGTTTTATGGGACGTGCAACGGTTATCGAGGCAAGTACTATCAGCACCGTTCCAAGGGCAAGCGGTACTACAACAAGGAATATCTGCATACCCATAAAGTTCGCCATAGGGCCTCTGTGCCTGTCTGGACGGACGATTATCCACTTGTCCTTGGCGGCAAAAACCGCAAACATTGCGCGGTTATCCCTGTCGGGCATTTTCGAGAGGATATCCCCTCGCTCCAAGGTCTGTGTATCCATAGCCGAGAGTGGGAAATCAAGCTCGTCAAGGCTGTTCAGCACAGAAATATCGGAGTCGCCTTTTTCAAATAGGGCTATTGCTTCCTCGGCGGTCATCTCGCGGCTGTTTATAAGATTCTGGATATTCCGCGCAGTTTCCGTTATTGAGGAATGAGCGTCCCGCCTTATTTCGGGACCTTTCGCCGCGTTAAGTCCCAGCGCGGGGATTATCAGCGACAGCGCAAACGTGCCGATAAAAACCACGAGAAAACGAATATAGATCGACCCGAAAAAATTTTTTATTTTTGATTTGATAGTACCACCCGCTTTACGGAAAATTTTTGCCTTACTTCTGCCTGTTCACCAAATATAACACGTAATCAATATCGTCATAAATCTGACCCTTGTAAGAAATATTTTTAAGCGATTCACAGCCCTCAAATGCGGTTGAATCAATTTTCTCAACGCTTTCGGGTATGGTTATATTTTTCAGACTGCAGCATTCCTTGAACGCGCAGCCGCAAATTTTTTTCACACCGTCGGGCAGGCTTATGCTTTCAAGGCTTACACAGCAGTCGAAAGCGTACCGCCCGATCTCCTCGACGACGCCGTTAAAGGTTACCGTTTCAAGAGTTCTGCAGCGGCTGAAAGCTCCCTCTTCAATTTTTTTCACGCCCTTGGGAACTGTAATTTCTCGCAGCAGCCAGCACTCGTCAAACGCATATTTGCCGATTTTTACAACGCTGTCGGGAATATCTATTCGGTGCAGATTTCGGCATTCCAGAAACGCATTGTCGCCGATCTCCGTTACCCCGTCGGCAATAAGCACCGTGCCCGCGTCCTTGTCACCGCAGTGCGCCATGTTGGGAATAATTTTTTCGTCCGCGGAAATTCTTATGCACAGATTTTTTCCTCTCAGCCGCCAGTCTATCAGCTCTCCGTCGCTGTCGATAATATTCCTGTTGTGTTCGTTTACATGACAATTAAACTCGTCTGCATAATCATCGTCATAATCGTTTCCCGACGCGACCGTGATCACGCTTACCCTGCCGTCCTTATTCATGACTGCATCGCGTATAGTTCCGTCTTTATTCTTATCCATAGCGAACCTCCGTAAATCGGTTTTCATATTCGGTATTCTTATGCGCTGTTCCGTTAAAAGGGGTACAGGGGAGTACCGAAATACTCCCCCCGAAAAATTATTTCAGCTTGATAGGTCTGAGGATCTGATATCCCAGAACCTCGGGATAATGCCGCTGGTAGCACTGGCAGGCGTCCTCGTTCCATTCGTATTTTCCGCCGCCGAATTTTTCTACGTCGTAATTCCACGCAAGGTTCTCCACCCTGCCCATGACCTCGCCGTTGTCTTTCAGATAGTCGAATGTGGGGTGGTAAAAAACAAGGTAGTAGCTTTCGGGAATTTCCCTCAGTTCAAAGCCTTCGGGTATCTTTCCGCTGTAATCGAGGGGAACTCCCGTACCGTAAAAATATCTGTGTTCTCCGTTCATTTTCTTCCAGCCCGCTGTGTGTCCCGTAACGATAATATCGCTTACATTGCTCAGACTGTCGATAGTTCCGCAGATGGAATCACAGTCGCGTCCCTGCCAGAAATCGCCGTAGCCTTTCGCGTTGTCGCTCCAGATGCCGAGGTACTTGTGGGCGGGAATAAATTCAACCTTTACGTGTGCGTCGGTAAGAACAGTTTTGCTCATAGTTTTTTCTCCTCTCAGATTTTGGTAATATTCGGGACTGAGAACTACCTGTCTGACGGAAAGCGGTATGGGCACGGGGTCTCTCCGATAGGACGCAGGTGTGCACCCGAACGCCGCCTGAAAAGCTCTCGTCAGAGCCTCCTGCGAAGAATAACCGCACCTTACGGCAATGTCAATGATACGCTCGTCTGTGTCGCGGATAGCCAGAGCCGCAAGCCTGAGACGTCTGCCAGCCACGTAGCTTTTTATGGTCATACCCGTGATCTCGTGAAACCGAACCGAGCAGTAATAGGGCGAATACCCGATCTGCTCCGACATTTGCAGCAGCGACGGATTTTCGCATAAATTGTCCTCGATCCAGTCGATCATTTTCTGTATTGCCTCGTTCCATTCGTACAAGCTGTTCACCTCCCTGTAAAAAATATACCACATATCAGGGGAGAAAATCTTGATTTAAGTTGTGATGTTTTTGTCCTTTTTCACCGCCTTGTAGCCCAGTCCTTTAACGGTAATAATTTCAAAATCCGGGGAGCTTTCAAATTTTTCCCGAAGTCTCCGTATGTGAACGTCAACAGTCCGTTCCGAGCTGTCGCTGTCGTAGCCCCATATCTCGTCCATAAGCTGTGTGCGGGTGAATATCCTGTTAGGCCGGGAAAGAAGCTTGAAAAGTATCAGAAATTCCTTATTGGGAAGTGATACTGTATTTTCCTCGGTACTTACGGAAAAATCGTTGTAATCCAGCACCGTGTTCCCAACCGTAAGACGTTTTTCGCTTGCCGTACCCGCCCGTCTTAAAAGTGCGGCGGCGCGCAGAAGCATTTCCTCCATATCAAAGGGCTTGACGATGTAGTCGTCCGCACCGCAGCCGAAGCCCGTTTTTTTATCCTCCATAGTACCGCGGGCGGTTATCATCAGCACGGGTGTGTCGAAACCCGCTTCTCTCAGCTCGCGGACAAGCTCGAAGCCGTCCATGCCCGGCATCATAATGTCGGTGATAAGCAGATCGACATGGTTTTGTCCGAAGCTTTCAAGAGCCTCCGCACCGTTCTCACATTCCGTAACGGTGTAGCCGCTGCGAATAAGGTATTCCGACATAAGCCGCCTGATATTTTTGTCGTCCTCGCATACAAGAACGCTGAACATTTTTCCGCCTCCGATCTGAATCGTGAAAATAGAACTGTGAAATAATTATATCATATATTCCGCAGATTGACAATATTATGTTTTTGCATGGAGATCAATTTTTGCTTATCGCGCTGTCTGAGAAAGTTTTAGGCAGCGAAGCTGCCGACATTAGCTGGTCGAGCTGAGCCCAGCTCGCGAAGTCCAGAGGCGGAGCCTTTGGTCGCAGCTGACCGAAGGTCAGTTTGAGCAGAAGCGGCGAAATCCCCTCCCGCGCCTCGGCTGAAAGCCGAGATGAGCAGAGCGCATAGCCTCCAAAACGGAGCAGGAGGTGAGAAATGGCGAGAGCCATTTCGAGGAAGGGCGACCACGACCGCCGCTCCTTGTTACAGTATGCGGCAAAGTAAATCTTCAAAACGTCACAGTGTGA
>JAAVHI010000035.1:130400-143739 GCA_014799785.1 Ruminococcus sp. | reverse complement strand
TCCTCTCTACAGCGCAGTCTTTATCGCAAGCATTGTATCGGTATCGTCCTTTTCCGCCGCCGCAGTAAGTATTTCACAGTCCGTCGGCTTGTCCTCGGTCAGACTGTCAAAATCACCCAGCACAAGATCGGGAGTCAGCCCCATTCGCTTTAACAGGGAAAAACCGCTGTCCGCCGCAATCAAATATGCGTCGGACGGCGGAATTATTTTGTGATCGCTGCTTACGGGCGCGCCTCCGAAAATCCAACAGGATCTTTTTTCCGTAGTCACTGTTTTAACTCCCATTCCTTGATTTGTTTGGCTTCCTCGTACATTTCCGCATAGCTGTTATGCCTTGAAACAGGTATCAGACCGCTTTCCACAGCCTCCAGCACTGCGCAGCCCTTTTCCTTGATGTGAGCGCAGTCGGGAAAACGGCATTTCCCCTCGTACTCCCTGAATTCTGGAAAACAGCCCGCAAGCTCGCCTTTCAGAATAATATCGTACTTCTGCGTCTCAAAAGTGGAAAAACCGGGAGTGTCCGCAATATAGCCTCCGTTTTCAAGACGGTACAGCTCCACAGCGCGGGTGGTGTGACGTCCCCTGCCGAGCTTTTTGCTGATCTCTCCCGTCTTGATCTCCAGTTCAGAGGAAATATGGTTAAGCAAAGTGGACTTTCCCACTCCTGTATTTCCTGTAAAGGCAGATACCTTTCCTGCCAGCATATCATACAGCCTCATATAGGAAGCTGCGTTTTCGTAATCAACCTCAATAAACTCCGCTCCCGAATTTTTGTAGATATCCACAAGAGAGCTGTTTTTCTGCAAATCAATTTTTGTAACTGCAATAACGCCTTTTATCCCCTTGTACTCCGCAATGGCAAGAAACTTGTCAAGCAGAGTAAGATTTGGCGCGGGCTCGCAGGTAGAAATAACAAACACCATATAGTCCAGATTGGCAAGCGGAGGTCTGATAATGCTGTTTTTGCGCGGAAGTATCTTATCCACCACCGCCGTGCCGCCGTCAATATCGGTCAGAATGACCCTGTCTCCCGCGCAGGGAGATATATTCTGTTTTCTAAAGATTCCTCTTGCTTTGCATTCAAAGATACCGGACGGGGTTTCCGCGGTATACAGTCCCCCCACCGCCTTCAAAAGCAAGCCCTCGATACAACTGCTCATCAATAGCCGAACACGTCGTTCCAGAATGAGTTATCATCGTCGCTGTCGTCAAAAGGATCGTCGATAATGATGTCGTCGGGGTCTATTATAACAGGCTCACGACCGGTGTTGCTTACCTTGTTGCCGCTGCTGCCGCTGTCATCTTCGGTTTTATCCGAGAAAAGATCTCTCAGCACACTCTTTTCAAACTTGACCTCTGTAACGATATTTTCCACAAAGTCAACCGAATACTCTCCTATTGTGTCGCTGTCCTTTGTACCGTCATTTACCGCTTCGAGTACGACCTTCTGCATTTCCGTACCCTTAATGTCAATTGATACCGTAGACGCATACGCCAGATTGTCGATAGTGGTCGTACCAATAATAGTGCCGTTTACATAGCAGTTGAACGTACCCTTGCCCTTAATGCCGTCAGGTACTCTGAACGTAATAACAGCCTCAGCTTCCGGCATTATGCCCGTACTTAGCGTAAGAATGATCGTAGTGTTGATCTTGACAATGTTAGGCTGACCGTCATCACCGACAGCAGGAATGCTCTGCTCTATTACAGTTCCCTCTTCTTCAAGAGAATCTTTCGTCATAGTCTGAATCGTAAACTTATCGCCCAGCAGCGTTGTAGCCTCTTCGAGCTTATAACCGATGCACTGCGGCACCACAACGTCCTGAACCTCGGGACCGCGGCTTACATACATGTAAACCGTTGAACCGTATTCAGCCTTTTCACCTTTAGCAGGCTCTGTTTTTACAACGTAATCCTTGGGAACATTTTCGTCAGTAACGCTTTTTATCAGAACATTGAAGCCGTCATTGTCCTTAAGCATACTCATAGCGGTATTGGAGTCGATATCGTAAACATTGGAAACAGTTACCATACGAGGACCCTTGCTGACTATAAGCTTGACCGTTGCCTTTCCCACAAGATAATCCTTGCCCTCGGTAGGTGTCTGGCTGATTATCGCGCCCTCGGGATATTCCGACGAGTATTCCTTGTTTTCCACAACCACGTCAAAAGAGCTTGCATAGTAGGTCTCTACCTCCTGATAGCTCAGACCGCGCAGATTAGGCATTTTACCGATAACATCAGGATCGTCCTTATTAAATACAGTCATGATCATGATAGCTATAAACGCTACAACGATAATAATAATACCCGCTGCTATCGCCGTCAGAACAACAACAAAATATGAAGATTTGGACGGCTTTTCATCTTCTTCGTAATCGTCATAATTGTCGTAAACCTCAAGCTCTTCCTTAGTTTTTGTACGTGTACGCATTTTTTTAACGTCACCGCCTTTTTCCAGCTTAACGCTCATAGCTGATTTTGACGCCGATTCGGAAGCTGCCTTTGAAACCGCTCCCGCATTGAAGTACTGGGTTTTTTCGGAAAGATATTTATATTCAAACACAATACTGGGATTTTTCTTGAATTCCTCAATATCCTTGATCATCTCCGACGCTGACTGATAACGCTTTGAAGCTTCCTTCTGCATAGCTCTGAGGACTATCTCCTCCAATCCCTCGGGAACGGAATCGTTGACCGCTCTCAAAGGTCTTGCTTCGTTCTGCATATGCATAAGAGCGACCGATACGGGATTATCTCCGTCGAAAGGCTTTTCTCCCGTAAGCATTTCGTACATCATAACTCCCACTGAATAGATATCGCTCTTTTCGTCGGTAACGTCTCCGCTCGCCTGTTCGGGACTGATATAGTGTACGCTTCCGATAGCCTTGTCGGAGATAGTCTTGCCCTCCTCGCGGGCAAATCTGGCAATACCGAAGTCCATGACCTTAATAGTGCCGTCGGGAAAGAGCATTATGTTCTGCGGCTTAATGTCCCTGTGAACTATACCGCGGTCGTGAGCGTGCTGCAAAGCTCGGAGTATCTGGATTATGAAGTGGATACAGTCCTTCCACTTGATAACTCCCTGCTGCTCCATAAACTCTTTCAGCGTAATGCCGTCGATATATTCCATGACAATAAACTGAATTTTTTCGGTAAATCCAACATCGAAAATCTTAACAATGTTTGGGTGCGAAAGCACAGCGATAGCCTTTGATTCATTTCTGAACCGTCTGACGAACTCCTCGTTATCCGCAAATTCGTTTTTGAGGATCTTTACCGCAACCGTCCTGTCCTCAAGAATGTCCGTCGCCTTGTAGACGTCCGCCATTCCTCCGACGCCGATAAGCTCGGTGATCTCATATCTGCCGTCAAGCTTTCTGCCAATGTTTTTATCCATTAAATTCACTCCTGTAAAATAAACAGTATTCTGTAATCACTTCATATATGCAACGGTGATATTGTCGCTGCCGCCGTTTTCAAGGGCTTTTCTTATCAGCTCGCCGGGAACTTCCTCGGGAGCCAGCTCCTTAGCCGCCCTGAACATATCCGCTTCATCGCAGTAGTTGGAAAGTCCGTCCGTACAAAGCAGCAGCGAGGAATTTTCGGTCAGTTCAAACTCGAAATAATCGGGAACTACAGCTTCCGAAACGCCTACCGCTTTTGTGATGTAATTTCTCCGCGGGTGATTTTTTATCTGTTCCCGCGTGATCTCTCCGCTTTCGTACATACGCATTACTATCGTGTGATCCTTGGTTATCTGCCGTATCTCATGATTTATCAGGTACAGCCTTGAATCGCCCACGTTCACAGCGTAAAGCTTATTCCCGCACACCAGCGCGGCAACGCAGGTAGTACCCATTCCGCTCATTTCCAGACTCGAAATAGCCGTATCGTACACCACCGAATTCGCCGTAGTTACCGAAGAAATAAGCAGATTTCTAATCGACTTACTTTCGTAATCAGCGCGGAAAACCTTTGTGATCCTGTCAAAAACAATATTTACAGCTCGTTCGCTTGCCTCGCTGCCGGCATTCTGACCGCCCATTCCGTCGCATACAACCGCAAAGCAAGCGCCGCCGTCTATCAGCGCAGAACGCACTCTGTCCTGATTTTCTTCTCTTGATAATCCGATATTCGTATCGGAATAGACTTTCATCAGCCGCACTCCTTTCGCAGTTTTTTCGATGTACAAACGTCAGACCTCATACTCCCGTCTCAATTGTCCGCAGGCGGCATCAATATCCGCGCCGAGAGTACGTCTTACAGTAGCGTTCAGACCGCCCTTATCCAAAGCGTCCAGAAAGGCGTAAAGGGCGTTTTTATCCGAACGGTAGTCCCGTTCCTTGATTTGATTTACAGGTATAAGATTAACATGGCAGTTCATTCCTCTGAGAAGCCTTATCAGCGCAGCCGCGTCCTCGCGGGAATCGTTTACGCCATGGATAACGGCATACTCGAAAGAAATGCGCCGTCCTGTCTTGTCGATATAATCACGGCAGGCTTTCAGCAGGTCACCTATGGGATATTTTTTGTTAACGGGCATAATTTTATTTCTCGCCTCGTCCGTGACCGCGTGAAGCGATACCGAAAGCGTAAGTCCGAAGCGGTACTCCGCCAAATCATAAATTCTGTCCACAAGCCCGCAGGTGGACAGCGAAACGTGTCTCAGACTGAGATTTTTCCCCGTTTCAAAGGAAATGATCTGCAAGAACTTAACCACATTGTCAAAATTGTCCAGCGGCTCGCCAATGCCCATAAGCACAAGGCTGTCGATGTGCCGGCCGCTGTCTCTTTCCGCCTCGTAAACCTGAAGCAGCATTTCCGAAGGAAGCAGATGACGCTTGAAGCCAGCAATGGTCGAAGCGCAGAAGTTACAGCCCATCTTGCAGCCCACTTGTGTGGAAATGCACAGACTGTTCCCGTGCTTATAGTCCATCAGGACAGATTCGATGTGATTGCCGTCAGACAACTCATATAAATATTTTACAGTATTATCTATAGAGGATTCAAGCTTTCTGACGATTTTTATACTATTTATACAATACAGTCCCTCTAATTTTGTGCGTAAAGACGAAGAAATATTACTCATATTGGAAAATTCATGAACTCTTTTTGTATGTAGCCATTCATAAATTTGTTTTCCTCTGAATTTTTTCTCGCCGACAGACTCCATTTCGGAGTACAGTTCCTCCAGACTACAGGACAAAATATCCTTTTTCAAGCTATTGGTCGTCCTTTCTGATCTTACTTATAAAAAAACCCTCGCAGCCGAAATCCTTGGGAAAAACAGTCATCTTACAGCCCGAATTTCCGTATTCCTCCAAAATGCCGACAGGCTTGAAGTTCTTATGTTCCTCCAGAAAACGGTCAATAACGCGGTCGTTTTCATCTCTGCTGAGAGTGCAAGTCGAATAAACAAGCTCCCCGCTGGGTTTAAGGTACTCTGAAGCCGTGCACAAAATATCGTACTGAACCTCAGGCAGCCTTGAAACCGATTTCAGATCCGTGTATTTCAGTTCGGGCTTTGAGCGTATTACCCCAAATCCCGAGCATGGAACGTCGCATAACACCTTGTCCGCCTGCGGAAATCCCGTGTTGAAAATCTTAGCGTCGTTTTCCGCCGCTTCAATAGGAAGTCCCAAACGTTCCGCGCCTTTTTTTATAAGCTCAACTCTGTTTGAGTGTATATCGCAGGCAATGACCCTGCCAATTCCGCCCATCATCTCTGTAATGGTAAAAGCCTTTCCACCGGGAGCAGCGCATAAGTCTATGACCGTATCGCTGGAACGAGGATCGAGAGCCTTGCAGCAAAGCTGAGAAGATAAGTCCTGAACGTGAAAATAACCTTTTTTAAACGGTTCGAGACGCTCCACATCGCCAAGCCCCTCGGCTTCAAGGCAGTTGTCTGTAACAGTACTTGCCTTTACAGATATCCCAAGCTTATCAAATTCGGAAATCAAAGCTTCTGACGAAATTTTCGTATTGTTCACTCGCAGAAACATTCTGTGCGGCGTGATCGAAGCTTTAAGCAAGTCCTCCGCCTGTTCAAAGGAGTAATCGCCGCAGAGCTTTTTCACAAGCTCCAAACCGCATGAATACTCTATCCCAAGCCTTTCGACCTTATCTTCTGGGAAAGATATCTTCTTTCCCCCGCGGATAAAGCTTCTAAGAACAGCGTTAACGAATCCCGCAGCGCTTGTTTTCCCGCACTGCTTCGCAAGAATAACAGACTCGTTTACAGCCGCGCTGTCTGTAACGGAATCCATATAGAGAAGCTGGTACAGACCCATTTTCAGTATATTTGCAACCGCACCGTCCAGCCTGTTTAAAGGCTTGCTGCTATAGAGCGAGATCACATACTCCAAAGTAATCTTGCGCTCAAGAACGCCGTAAAAAAGTCTGGAAGCAAAACCCTTGTCCCTGTCGGAAAATCCGCTCTTTTCAAGCGCAGCATCAAGCGCAAGGTTGGAATACGCCTGCTTATCCATTTTGGCAAGCAGCTCCAGAACGGTAAAGCGAGGAGACTTAACACCCATACTTACCTTCTCCTGCCCCTGTTGGACAGCAGTATCAGCCTGAGCAGGCTCATAAGTGCCGAGAACATAGCCGCAACATAGGTCATTGCCGCTGCGGTAAGGACCTTTTTCGCCATTCTGACCTCGTTCTTGTAGAGAATAACGTTTTCATCAAGGGTTTTCAGGGCTCTTCCGCTTGCGTTGAANTCAACGGGAAGTGTTACCGCNTGAAAAAGAACTACGCCCGCATAGAGAAATATTCCCACGGGAATAAGCCACTGAAACGCNCTGATCAGCATACCNAGCAGTACCAACGGCACNGCAAGCCTTGANCCTATCTGTGTAATGGGAATAATTGCCTGTCTNATTTTTATAGGCGTATANCCCTGCGCGTGNTGNATCGCGTGACCNACTTCNTGCGCCGCAACGCCGATAGCNGCCACGGAAGTGCTGTTGTAGACCGAATCNGANAGCCTGATAACGTTTGCCGANGGNTCATAGTGGTCNGTCANNTTTCCGCTGATGTACTCGATACTCACGTTATAGAGACCNTTTTCNTCGAGAATTTTTCTCGCNACCTCTTTCGCNGTATAACCNTGCTGATTGCTTTCGTTNCTNTACTTGCTGAATGTTGACTTGACCATTACCTGNGCAATAAGNGCAAAAATTATTGCAGGCAAAACGATCAGATAAGTTGAATCAAAATACATAAGCCNCCTCCTTTANGATAAAACCGTACCNTCTTGGACNGCTTTTCCTCTGAGNTAATCNGCGGTACTCATTCTNTTNCCGCCCTCCGCCTGGACTTCCGTAAATCTTACGCAGGCNCCNTCNCCGCATACNACTGTAAAGTCTTTTGCCTGTACAANAGTTCCGCAGGGACGATCGGACTTCAANCCCTTGACGANCTCNGATCTGTAGATCTTAAGCCGCTTTCCGTCAAGAACNGTGGTNGCNCAGGGAAACGCNGACAAGCCTCTGATATGGTTGTGNACCTCCTGNGCGGACTTTGAAAAATCTATGGGACACATATCCTTTGTCAGCATCGGAGCATGAGTGGACTGTGAATCCTCCTGCGGNACAGGNGTAAGGCTGTCAGACTTTACAGCCTTAATNGTTTCCAGCAGTACCTCCGCGCCAAGCTCGGAAAGNCTGTCGTGCAGCTCGGAAGCNGTTTCATTTTCNCCGATCTCGGTGGATTTGCTCANAAGCATATCTCCCGTNTCAATACCCTCNGCCATAAGCATNGTNGTAACGCCNGTGACCTTTTCACCNTTNAGGACNCTCCACTGGATAGGTCCCGCNCCGCGNTANTTNGGAAGCAGNGACGCATGAACGTTTATGCAGTATTTGGGTGCGTCAAGGATAGCTTTCGGAAGTATTTTTCCGTATGCCACCACGATTATCAGATCGGGTGCAAGCTCGGTTATNGTTTTCATAGCCGNNTCAGCNTCCTCGCCCTTTTTCANGCTNAGCGGCTGATACACNGGAATATTATGTGTCANGGCNACTTCCTTTACAGGNGGNGGAGTAAGCTTATATCCCCTGCCNTTAGGTTTGTCGGGCTGGGTAAACACCGCCGTNACATTNTCGCCGCTGTCNATAAGAGCTTTAAGGCACGGAACGGCAAAATCGGGAGTACCCATAAAAATAATGTTCATCAGCTACGTCCTTTCAGCGTTTTNTGCGTTTTNCTTTTCTGTCNNGCTTCTCGTTNTCNANTTCNTCGGGATCTACCATTTCNTCNGCAATGTCGATAAANAGCTGTCCCTCAAGATGGTCAAGCTCNTGACACACAGCTCTGGCAAAAAATTCTTTTAGTTTGAGCTGTATANATTTTCCTGTTCTGTCCTGAGCCTTAACAATGATCTCATTCGGACGAACAACATATCCCCAATCATCGGGACAGGAAAGACAGCCCTCNACNNCGCGCTGNGAACCCTTTGANTTTATGATCTCGGGATTGACAAGCTCCAGAAGTCCCTCGCCTACGTCAACAACAACCGCCCGCCGCAGAATACCAACCTGCGGAGCNGCAAGTCCAACGCCGTTGGCTTTGTACATAGTTTCAGCCATATCGTCAAGAAGTATACCCAGCTTTTCGTCAAAATTCACCACGGGTTTACATTTTTTTCTGAGTATCTCATCTGATTTAATGACAATTTTTCTCAGTGCCAAATTATTCACTGCCTTTCATGAATATCGGAAACCGTCACGCGCNGCGGATTTCNCTCCGCAGAACGGGAACGNCCCGTCTAAATTATATCTCCGTTAATATCGAGAAATGTCTGGACGTTTGCAAACTCCCTCATTTTAAAGGTTTTCTTNTAAAGCTGTCCTATGTAGTCCCGAAACTGACGGTTATTTCTGCATTTGATAATAATTCTGTAACGGTATTTCCCGTTGATCTTTTCGTGCAGACACTTTGACGGACCNAGAACTCTTATCGGCACATTTATCTCTCCCGAANCAATGCTGCCGCTTATAAGTCCGAGNAAAGCNTTTGAAGCCTTGTCTGCACAGCTTTCAATGACCGAGGAAAATTCCAGCGAGCATATGTCGCAGAANGGCGGGTAAATAAGCGCCTGNCGCGAGGATATCTCCTGCTNGTAAAAGGCAGGATAGTTCTGCTCNGCNGCAAGGTTCAGGACGTAATGTTCCGGAACATAGGTCTGGATTATGGCTCTGCCCTGTTTGTNTCCCCTGCCGCANCGTCCGACGACCTGNGTTATCAGCGAAAAAGTNCTCTCNTAGCTTCGGAAATCTCCCGAAAACAGNGCNTTGTCAATGGAAAGAACTCCCACCANCGTTACATTNGGAAANTCCAANCCCTTTGCNATCATTTGAGTACCGAGCATTATGTCGTATTCGCCGTTTTCAAANGNNCGNAAGCTTCTTTCGTAGGCATANCGNGAATANGTGGTATCAGCGTCCATCCGCAGTATCCTNGCNTTNGGAAACAGCGAAGCCACTTCGTCCTCGACCTTTTGCGTACCNAGACCCGTCATTTTCAGATGANCCGANCCGCATTTTCCGCAGGATTTCGGCATTTCCTNGCTGTAACCGCAGTAATGGCACAGCACNCNACCGTTNGTCCTGTGGTAAGTCATTGGTATGCTGCAATTNGGACANACAAGCGGTTCCTTGCAGTCCGCGCAGCTTATATAAGTATGATAACCTCTTCNGTTAAGAAGAAGGATAGTCTGCTCTTTTTTTTCNAGATTATAGTTGATCTCTTCCACAAGTCTGTCCGAAAACACCGCGGAATTTCCGTAGAAGCCNTCGACAGCNAGATCAACCATTTCGGTGACAGGCAGCCTTTCCTGCGAATACCGCTCAGGCATAGTGAACAGCTTGTATCTNCCCGTTTGNGCGTANTAATAGCTTTCTATCGACGGTGTTGCCGACGCCATAAGNGTTACCGCGCCNTGTGTCAGACACCTTTTTTTGGCAATTTCCTTTGCATTGTATCTCGGCGACGACTCGGACTTATAGGTACGCTCGCCCTCCTCGTCGATAATAAACAATCCAATGTTTTCCATAGGNGCAAANACCGCNCTTCGCGTACCNACAACGATCCTCGCCTGNCCTTTTTTTACCCGTTTGTACTCGTTAAGCCGCTGCGTCAGCGAAAGACTGCTGTGCATAATNGCNACCAGATCGCCGAACAGATTTTGAAATCTTTGNACGACCTGCGGNGTAAGNGATATTTCGGGNATAAGCATAATNACGTTTTTTCCCAGATCNAGNGTGTNACTGATAAGCTTGGCAAAAACNGGAGTTTTNCCGCTTCCCGTTACGCCGTAAAGCAGCGCGGCNCANGGCTTCCCCTCGTCNATNAGGGANACGATACCGTCGTACACCCTCTGCTGCTGTTCNGANAGNATTATATCNTCGGCGTTTTCCTTTGCCGCAACATCGGGAGTNCTCANTATCTCATACTCATAGGCTTCAACAATGCCCTTTTTNGTCATATTGCTGANAACNGACGAAGTTACNCCGCAGAGATAACATATCTCCTTTACCGAAGCNGAACCGCTTTCATCNAGAAGCTCCACAACGCTTTTCTGCTTTGGAGAAAGATTCACAACAAGCTTTCCNGAAGTGAAGCNCTCCGTAAGCTTTATCATCTTCACGGTTTCGTCCTTGGTACGTCTCTTTACCGAGTCNTACTCGATCAGAAAGCCCGCNCCNACAAGCTCGGAAACAAGCCTGTTATCCGAACCGTNCAAAGANGAGATGTCCTCTCTGACAGANGCCANCANACNGCGNGCGCCCTCNGAAAGTANNTCCTCCGACAGATNATTGTCATCGGAAAGCTCATATNTTTGCGTAAAATTAACNCTCAGTCCTATAGGTATCAGCGTCCTGAAAGCCTCNAAGTANGTGCATAGNGTAGTATCCCTCAGCCACATNATCAGNTCNAGCATTTCGTCGTTNAGCAANGGCTCATCGTCAATGACAGACCTTAACGGCTTNTANCGGCTCAAGTCCTCGCCTGCCGCGTCGTCAATACGNACAATAACGCCTATGCGCTTTTTGTTNCCGCTGCCGAAAGGAACGAGAACNCTCACTCCCACNNCNGCCTTGCCGTCCANCTCGACAGGGACAGTNTATTTGTACCGTCTGTCGTACCCGTAAGTAGCGGAACTGACAGCCACAGCCGCCAGATGTTTTACAGTATTAAGCAANTCCTTTTACCCGCCGNGATCAATCCTTTGATTCTCTGAGCGAGGAGTCCTCTATGAAAGAATATTTTCTTCCNGCAAATTCCTCAACNGCGGTCTTNACAGGCTTTTCCTCCAGAGTTTCGTTATTGTTGTAAAGCTCGTCGGCAATNTCTCTCGCACGCTTTGCAACGGCAATAACGACCGAATAGTAGCTCTCNTTTTTTGTNGCGATCTGACTGATAGCAGGTCTAAGCATTTTCCAACACCTCATCTATAATATTTTTGGTTTCAGCGGTTTTAAGCTCCTCNGCGCGAATGATCGACATAAGATCNTCCACCGCTTCGGAAAGCTCGCCGTTTACNACGGCGTAGTCGTATTTGTACGCATGAGCGATCTCNCCNGCNGCTTCTCCGAGACGCTTTTCTATCACCTCGGCAGTCTCAGTNCCCCGCTTTTCAAGCCGTCTGCGAAGCTCNTTCAGCGACGGCGGGAGAATGAACACAAACACCGCTTCGGGACATTTCTCCTTNATCTTCATTGCGCCCTGAACCTCTATTTCGAGNATAACGTGAATACCCTTTTCAAGCATATCNTCCACNGGCTTTCGCGGAGTACCGTAATAATTCCCGCAGTANGANGCATATTCAAGCATACCGTCGTCNGCGATCATTTCCTCNAATTTTTCTTTTGTNAGAAAATAGTANTTAACTCCNTCCGTTTCGCCNGGTCTGGGACTTCTTGTGGTCGCGGANACAGAATAAAAAATCCTGTCGCTCTTGACGATCTCCGCCAGCACNGTACCCTTTCCGCANCCCGACGGACCGGACACTACCATCAATATGCCCTTACTCATCGTCCGATTCCTCCTCGTCGTCGCTTAACCGTCCNGCAACCGTTTCNGGCTGTACNGCNGACAGAATNACATGATCGCTGTCCATAATAATTACCGCACGCGTCCGNCTGCCGTANGTAGCGTCAATAAGCAAGCCNTTTTCCTTGGCTTCCTGAATAATNCGCTTTATAGGCGCGGATTCGGGACTGACAATAGTGATNAGCCGTCCCGCGTTTATCATGTTGCCGAAACCGATATTAATAAGCTTCATACGTCCTCCATAAGGTTAAGNCCGTTAANATTTTATTCAATATTCTGTATNTGTTCGCGAATTTTTTCNATCTCCGATTTAAGCTCCACCACGATTTTAGTGATCTCCACATCCTGCGCCTTTGAGCCGATAGTATTGCTTTCGCGGTTAAATTCCTGGATAAGGAAATCCAGCTTGCGTCCCACAGGCTCTTCAATATTGAGCAGCGTACCGAACTGATGTATATGGCTTTTCAGACGTACGGTTTCCTCGTCCACAGCAGTTTTCTCGGAAAATACCGCCGCTTCGGTGAGTATCCTCTGCTCGTCGATCTTCTTGTCCGCAAGTATCTCGCAAAGCTTTCCGTAAAGCTTCTGACGGTACGCCTCCGTAACCATAGGAGAACGCTCCTCAACCATATCCACGAGCNCTCCGATATAGCCGAGACGGGATTTGATATCGTCCATCATCTTCAAGCCNTCTGTTTCCCTCATTGAAACAAAGTTATTGAGNGCCTCCTCCGCAACNACCTTAACGCCNTTCCAGATAACNGTCTCGTCCTCGGCGGTNTTGATAACGTTGAAAATGTCGGGAAGCCTTATAAGGTTGGACAGCGACAGATCGTCCTTCAGCTTCAGGCTTTCGTTAGCCTTTCTAAGCGCNTTAACGTATCCTGCGGCAATGGACTGGTTTACNTCGATCTGAGCGTCCTTGCCCTCAACNTTGAAAATNGTTACACCNACNTCNACCTTTCCGCGNGAAACNCTGCTCTGNACAAAGGTTTTAAGCTTTTCNTCCAGATATCCGTAAGCNCTCGGAACTCTCGCCGAAAATTCAAAATACCTATGGTTGACCGATTTTATCTCAACCAAAATTTCTCTCCCGTCAATAGTCTGCTGAAATCTGCCGTAGCCCGTCATACTTTTAATCATTAAACGCAGTCCTTTCCTCTTNCAAATACCTNNTTTCATTATTAACACTTATTTTTAATTATATCATTTTTCTTTGCAAAAATCAAGTGTTTTATTACAAAAAGAGGAAAAAGCGCAGATATACTCCNTNNTTCAA
>JAAVHI010000035.1:0-130395 GCA_014799785.1 Ruminococcus sp. | reverse complement strand
AANTATTNCCATTTAATGTCAGTAAAACAAAAAGAGCCGAAAAACGGCTCTTTTCAGCGGGATAATCCCATTTGTTATTCAAAATTAAACTACNGGGTGAACCTTGTTNTCCGCNTCNGCNTGAGCNCTGTCTACNCCGTATTTTGCGTCCCGTCTCTTTGCAAAGAACTTAGGCGCAACCTGCGGGAACATTGCGTAGCTGAGTACGTCCTCCTCCTGCTCTACCCACTCGGAAGCCTCNTCNTTNAGCTTGTCAAGCTCAGGCTGCAAAAGGTCTGCGGGACGGCAAGTAATAGCCTCCTCGCCCTTNAGTATCTTCTTGCTGAATTCAGGGTCAATNGGAGCNGGAGTTTTTCCGTACTCGCCCTTAACAAGAGCCTTGAATTCCTTGGTGACNGTCTTGTANCGTTCNCCNTTGATCACGTTGAACACAGCCTGNGTACCAACGATCTGCGANGTAGGCGTAACAAGCGGAGGATATCCGGANTCCTTACGAACGTTCGGAACTTCNTTAAGAACGTCGGTAAACTTATCTTCTTTTCCNGCCTGNTTAAGCTGTGAAAGCAGNTTTGACAGCATTCCNCCGGGAACCTGATAGATAAGNGCGTTNGCGTCAACNGCAAGCATTTTGGGGTCAAGCTGACCGTTGTCAATGTANTTNTTGCGGAGCTTCATAAAGTAATCGCGTATCTCGGTGAGCAGAACAAGGTCAAGACCCGTGTCGTACTCAGTACCCTGCAAAGCCGCNACCATAGACTCGGTAGGCGCNTGGGAAGTACCNAGAGCCATAGGAGACATAGCGGTGTCGATCATATCNGCNCCGTTTTCAATGCCCTTCAGCAGACACATNGAAGCCAGTCCNGAGGTNTAGTGAGTNTGAAGCTGNACGGGAATCTTAACAGCCNCTTTGATAGCCTTNACAAGCTCCGCAGTTCTGTAGGGAGTAAGCAGAGCAGCCATNTCCTTGATACAGATGGAATCNGCNCCCTCGGCTTCGATCTGCTTGCAGTAGTTCACATAATACTCGGTGGTAAACACGTCTCCCAGCGTATAGGAGATAGCNACCTGAGCGTGCGCCCCCTCTTTCTTGGCGGCGGAAATAGCGGTCTTAAGGTTTCTGATATCNTTGAGAGCGTCNAAAATACGGATAATGTCAATACCNTTTGCAACGGACTTCTGAACAAAATATTCCAGNACGTCGTCAGCATAGTGACGGTANCCCAGCATATTCTGACCTCTGAAAAGCATCTGAAGCTTTGTGTTNGGCATTTCCTTGCGGAGTATGCGGAGTCTCTCCCAAGGNTCNTCGTTGAGGAAACGGAGACAGGAGTCAAAGGTNGCTCCGCCCCATACCTCTGCTGAATAGAAGCCCACCTTATCCATAGTGGAAAGAATGGGACGCATTTCGTCCATAGTCATTCTCGTGGCGATAAGGGACTGGTGCGCGTCACGGAGGACGGTTTCGGTAACTTTTATCTTAGCCATTTTGATCAACCTTTCGTAAGATTACTGAATNTAAGCGAGAGCNTCGCCGGAATTTACGCCGTCGCCTTTCTTTACGCTGATCGCAGAAACCTTTCCTGCTTTGGGAGCAACGATATCGTTCTCCATTTTCATAGCTTCGAGAACCATAAGTACCTGACCCTCCGCAACGGTNTCGCCTACAGAAGCCTTAACATCAAGGATAGTGCCGGGCATAGGAGCGTTTACGGCAGTACCCTCAGCAGCGGGAGCAGCAGCAGGNNCGGGAGCGGCAGGAGCGGCGGCGGNTGCAGCCGCAGCAGCAGGNGCGGAACCTCCCGATACTTCTTCAACAGCAACATCATAAGCCTTGCCGTTTACGGTAATATTAAATCTTTTCATAACTGTATACCACCATTCATTAAAATTTTACAAATTTTCTGTATTTTANCCTTTTAGAAAGGCATATTGCTGTGCTTCTTNGGCAGACGCTTGGTCATTCTCTTGCCGTTCATAAGCTCNAGGACTGCAAGNATCTTTTCACGNGCTTCCTCGGCGGAAATNATACCGTCAACACAGCCCTTTGCGGCAGCGTCAAATGCGGAAGCNTTTTCGTCNGCGTACTGAGNAGCCAGCTTGTTTCTTTCTTCNACAAGATTGGACGCGCCCTTAAGCTTGTCGTGCCANAGNAATTCAACCGCCGCCACGGGAGCGATGGGAGAAATNACCGCGTCGGGATATGCATAAGTAACNTCGGCATTGCCNGCTCCGAANGCAGCCATAGCNGCNCCGTAAGCCTTNCCGCTTACNACGGAAACNTTNAGCGAAGTAGCCTCCGCATANGCGTTGGAAACCTTTGCCATGTCTCTTACGCAAGCGTCNGNAGCAAAGCCCTCGGTATCAATATAGGTAAGTACGGGAATAGTGAACGCGTCGCAGGTTCTGACAAATCTNGCCAGCTTTGCGCAGTCGTCNGATGTAAGCTTTTCNGCGGTTTTGTTTGTAGCCGCAATTCCCACAGCCGAACCGCCTATAGTCGCNATCGCNGTATAAGCCGCAGTTCCGAAGCCTGCCGAAAGCTCGATAACGCTGTCCGCATCNGCAACAGCATTTGCGATTTCCTNNGCAGTACCGCTTGCTGCTTTACCGGTTGCCGCAAATTCAAACATGGGCGCAGANGATATATTGTTTGCNGGAAGCATTGCAANAAGCTTNTTNACNGNNTCCATAGCTTCNTTATCNGTTTTNGCNGANANAGCCGCCGTNCCNTTCGCAACCGCGTCCTCGCCCTTTANGTCGCTGCCNGGAGCNGTGTAAAGCTCGCCGTCATCGGTNATAACNACAAAATCCGCGGAGCAAGCCACCATAGCCGCGCTTCCCGCGCAGGTNCCNGCAATAACGGAAATCTGAGGAACAACGCCGGAAAGGTTACTTGTCCAGGTCAGCATATCNCTGTANGCCTTAATNGCCTCNGCGCCGTCGTCAACGAAAGCTCCGTCGGAATCGTAAATGCCCACAACGGGAACGCCNGTGCGTGAAGCAAGGTCAAATACTTTACANATNTTAGCNGCATGACGGCTGTTTACCGCGCCGCTTTTCACGGTTTTGTCCTGTGANAANGCATAAACGGGNCTTCCGTCCACATANCCGTACGCGGTGATNACGCCCGCGGGAGAATCTCCGTTCATAACGGAAACATCAAGCTCTGTGAACTGTCCGTCGTCAAACAGCTCCGCAAGACGCTTAGCCGCAGCGCTCTGGCAGCCTGCCGCCGAATACGACTTATAAGCGTCAAATTTAGCCTTTTGGCTTTCAGTTAACATATAAGGTTCCTCCGTTCGANATCGTACCCGCAAANAGGATATCNCAATGCGGACACAAAAAATTAAACCAGAATAATTATACTACTTTTTTCCTTGATTGACAAGATAATAACAATATTTTTATATATTTTTTCAATTTATTCATATTTTAACAAATTATTTATCNCCAACCGCNCTTCTNATNGCGCGAAGCTCCTCGGAGGTAAGCTCCCTGTANGCNCCNGGCTTNAGCATNCCNAGCCGCAAAGGNCCGATAGCCGTNCGTTTGAGCCTTGCCACTTCGAGACCCACAGCCTCGCACATTTTTCTGATCTGNCGGTTCCTGCCCTCNCGTATAATAACNTGAAGCACTACCCTGCNCTGNTCCTGNACAAGAACNTTTACNGTAGCNGGCAAGGTTTTCCTGCCGTCGATCTCGACCCCCGCCGAAAGCCGCGCAAGCTGCTCGTCGCTCACGGGAGGACGAACGGTTACGCGGTAGGTTTTCGACACATGGCGGCTGGGGTGCATNATATCGTTGGAAAAATTTCCGTCNTTNGTNAANAGNAGCAGNCCCTCNGAGTTCCTGTCGAGCCTGCCCACAGGNTANACTCTNNCGGGNAAATCCTTCAGAAGCTCNGTAACGCACCGTCTGTCAAGCTCGTCTGACATAGTGGTAACGTANCCNCGCGGNTTGTTGAGCATGATATAGTATTTTTCCCGNTTTTTTGCCATCGGCAGCTTTTCGCCGTCTACAGCGATAACGTCCTTAACGGTAGCGCCGTCTCCNATATGNGCNGCTCTGCCGTTGACNGTTACCTTGCCCTGCTTTATTAATTCCTCGGCTTTTCTGCGGGAACACATTCCGCTTTCCGCGATCAGCTTCTGAAGTCTGATTTTTTCCACTTGCCTGCTCCTTTTCAGTCTATTAGTTGTTTGAACCACTCAAGAATAGTNTCGTAAATGCTTGTTTCNGGCTCGCACTCNACCGCTNCNCAGCNGTCCTCGGCGACCATATTGACNGTACACATAAGCCTTCCGTCCGAATAGAAATTCACNTTTCCCACTTTTTTACCCTTTTCCACNGGAGCGTAAACAAAGTCAGGCAGCAGTATTTCCNACGTNATCTTCGGCTCTNTGCCGNTAATAANGGTGTACGAGGGTATATTTTCCAGTTTTACGGNAAGCTCGCTTTCCGTTCCNCCCGCCGCTCTGACACGTAAATCCGAGCAGTCGAAAGAAACCTGGCGGTTCTCCGAAACGGAAAAACCGTAATCATANATTTTCTTNTGNTCGTTCCAGTCNTCGGGAGCGTTCAGNGTAACGCANATAAGCGTAACGCCGTTTTTCTCCGCAGCCGAAACAAGACATCTTCCCGCCTCNTCGGTNAAACCCGTTTTAACGCCGATACAGCTGTCGTACATTGTCAGCAGCTTGTTTGAGTTTACAAGCCATCTTTCATAGGGCGGATTNCCGAATTTNAGCTTNGCCCGCTTNGTNCCGCATATTTCNCGGAAATCNTCNTTTTTNAGAGCCTCNCGTGTAAGCATAGCCATNTCGTANGCGGTGGAATANTGATTTTCGTCGTGAAGTCCCGACGGAGTNACGAANTTNGTGTCCTCCATACCGATNTCTTTCGCNCGGGAATTCATCATACACGCAAATTTTTCGGTACTTCCCGCCAGCGTGACNGCAGTCTGGTTGGCNGCGTCGTTTCCCGACGGAAGCAGCATACCGTAGCAAAGCGCGCGCTTNGTAACGATATCNTCCTTGCAAAGTCCCATAGACGACCCCTCGACCATTATGGCNTNGTTGTCNACCTTGAACNGNGTGTCCAGATCGCCGCTTTCAAGCATAAGCAGCGCGGACATTATCTTCGTAGTGCTTGCCATGGGAAGCCTTTGNTTNTCGTTCTTTTCGGCNATAACCGNTCCNGTNTTGGCGTCAATGAGTATTGCCGCCTTTGCGGAAAGTCCCGNCAANGAGACCGCCTCAGCTTTCGGAGCAAACGGCANNANNACCGCCGCCGAAAGCAGTATACCTATAATACTTTTAAGTTTTGATTGTTTCATACAAACCTCCAAAGGAATATTTACATATTATCTTATGGAGCTTGTATGCGAATTATTTAGTTAAAAATCAAAACCCTCAGTGTTAATTTCAACCTTTTCGATCTCAGGCTCGTCAGAAGCCGACGGNTCGGGAATATCCGCAACGTTTAACGGCGCGTCGGAATCCTTGTCCTTTTTCTTTGTAAACATTGACTGAATTTTTGTGATAAGCTCGGGAACNGCGCTTACGATAGCGTTTGCGGGAGAATTTCCCGAACCCAGCTCCAGAAGCTTAACGTCCTCGCCCGANACNACAATAAACGCCAGAGGATTGATGGTCACNCCACCGCCGCTTCCGCCGCCGAACANCTCCTTTTCGCTTTTNGAGGGCAGATCGGAACCTCCNGCCGCAAAGCCGTAGGAAACCTTTGAAACGGGAATAATGGTTATTCCCCCGTCAACCTTGATAGGCTGACCTATGACCGTGTCCGCGTCGGACAGCTCGTGGATCTTTCCCATTGCCGACGAAACCAAATCCTTTACCTTTGTATCCATTTTCATTCTCCTTTTTTATAGTTGAGCGGCTGTTTCAACNTTTTGCCGCTTGTCNGACTTTCCNATTATTTTCTTATAGTTTANCNCAAATCCGCCAATAATCCCCAACGCCGCCGAAATCAGCGTAGACGGTCTTGCGGTAACATTGACCGCAGCGTCGTACACAGGCTCTTTTCTGTCGAAATCGCAGACTATATCCACAGACTTGACCTTGGTGGAAAAAAGCGTGCTTATAAACGCAATGCCGTTGTAAACAGCCGCGCTGACTGCACCGTAGCTTACCGCAGTCTTGCAGGCGTCCGTACCCGCCACAACAAAATCCACCGTCAGCTTTTCAATGTAGATGTGGGTAAATATCCTCCTAAGACGTTTTTCCGAAAAGCTCCATATAAGCTTTATTTTATCAATAAGCTCCGTAAGCCTGTCAAGCTTGTCCGAAAGCTTTTCCTTACCTTTTTTTTCGTCGGGAGCTTCTCCCGCGTCTGTATCATTTTCTGGCTCCGTATCCGCGTTTTCGGCATTTTCGGAGCTTTCAACACTTTCCGCAGATTCTTTCTCCACGGTATCCACCGCAATATCCTCTTTCGGCGGAGATTTTTCTTTCAGCTTTTTAGCCTTTTTGTTCTTCCGCGGTTTCTTCTTTTTAAGAGGATAAAGCGTGAACCAGAGATATTTCAGCTTAATATCAAGTATGCCGCCGATATACCTTATCTGTACCCGAAGCTTTATGTTAAGAACAAGTGCAAAGAAAAGTATTACTGCGGCAATTACGATCAAAGCCGTCAATGCTGTACCACCCTTTCACACGTCGGAGACGCTTTCGCCGTCCTCGGCTTCCGTCGGCTCGGCTTCGTCCTTTGCTATAAGTATCTCGTCAAAGCTTACCTGTCCGTCGGAATCGGGCAGCGCAGGAAGATCGTCCAGAGAAGAAAGCTGAAAGCACCGCAGAAAAGCCGGAGTTGTCTTATAGGCAATAGGCTTTCCCGGAACGTCAAGCCGTCCCGCCTCCTCAAGCAGATTTTTTTCAACAAGAGAATTGACAACGCTTGAGCTGTCTATACCGCGGACGTGCTCCACAAAGCCCTTTGTTACGGGCTGATTGTAGGCTATTATCGTAAGTACCTCCATTGCCGCGGGAGACAGCGGTGTGTTTTTCTTTGATTCCAGCGCGGCTCTGACGTAATCAAAAAACTCCGCCTTTACCGCAAGCTGATAGCTGTTTCCCAGCTTCAGCACCGTCAGCGCGCTTCCCGTAGATTCGTACCTGTCAACTAAAAGCTGTATAAGCTTTTCGGGCATATCCGACTCTATGCCCGCCGCCGAGCATAGCTTTTCGGCTTCAATAGGCTCTCCATGGGCGAAAAGTATCGCCTCCACCGCGGAAATGCCTTCGTTTATTTTCATGAATATGAAACCTCCGTTTCAGACCTGTCCGGTTGTTCCGATTTGTCCCTGCTGCGGTCTCTGTTAAAGGTTATCACGGTGTTGTCGTCGTTGAGCAGTATCCTGCCCGACTTTGTAAGCTCCAGCACCGCCAGAAACACTGCGACCCGTTCGGATCGGTCGGTCATACCCTCGAACAGACCGTTCATAAGACAGCTTCCCGACTTATAGAGCCGCCTGAGAACAAAAATTATTTTAGATGTAACAGAAACGATCTTCTTTTTTACTATAGTATTGAAAGCTTCCGTCTTTACCTTTTCTTCGGGAGGCTTCACCTGTATCTTCGTGTATGCATCAAGAAGCTCCTGCGGGTCGTGAATGATAGGGTAAGTGTTATCGAACTCCACTTTAAGTTGACTGCGCACCGCAAACACATTGCCTATATAGCGTTCCCTCATTGCCTCCGCAGCTTTTTTACACAGAGAATACTCAATAAGTCTGCCCTGTAATTCCTTTTTGAGCTGTTCCGCTTCCTCTCTCTGCGGAAGCAGCGACACTGTTTTGATGTACACCAGTCTTGCCGCCATTTCAAGGAACTCGCCAGCGATCTCCATATTCTGCTCCGACATGCGGCCGATGTAGTCCAGATACTGGTCGAGAAGCGCAGCGATCGGAATATCATTGATATTGAGCTTGTGCTTTGATATCAGATGAAGCAGCAGATCCAGCGGACCCTCAAATACTTCAAGCTTGAATGAAATCTGCTCCATTTGATTACCTCGAAATCATAAGAATATCTACCCATGCAGAAAGTATGTTCATAAGAACATACGCGCGCTGCCGCAAAAAGATCAGCGGTCTGTCAAGAAATCCCAGCCATATTGCAATAAAAAGGATACCGAAAATAACATTCTCATACTTCATCACTTTGAAGTATACCCTTTCCGGCAGTACAAGATTGAAAATTCTGGAGCCGTCCAGAGGCGGAACGGGCAGCAGATTGAACACTGCCAGTCCCAGATTAAGGATAGTAGCATACCCGAATACGTTTGCAAGCGCATCCAAAGTGGGATTTATATAATTATCACTGTACGCAAAAAAATTATAGTATACCAGCAGCTTATAGATGACAATGGAAATATATGACATAAGAAGATTGGAAAGCGGTCCAGCCAAAGAGGATACCGCCATTCCGACCTTGCGGTTCTTGAAATTATTGGGATTGATAGGCACAGGCTTTGCCCAGCCAAAGCCCGCTAAAAGCATGAATACCGTACCGAACAAATCGAGGTGCCGCATCGGATTAAGGGTCATTCTGCCCTGATTTTTGGCGGTATCGTCCCCCATCCAGTGCGCCGCAAGAGCATGAGCACACTCGTGAACGGGAAACGCGGTAAGCAGCACAATGCCGTGCATAACAAGCTCGATAATTTTATCCTGCATAAATTATGTACGCTTTGTAAACAAAGCCTCTCCTTTTCGGCATAAAGTTCAAAATCAATGTTTAGTATAACATATTTCTATTAAAATTACAAGGATATTTCTTAACATTTCCAAAAAAACTTTATTTTTTCAAACTTTTTTTCAAAAAACACTTGCAATTCCCGAACAGTTGTGATAAAATAGTAACGTTGACTTTATACAATGATATTGAAAAGGAGGTGTAACCCCCATGGCAAAGTGCGATATTTGCGGAAAGGGTGTTGCTTTCGGTATTAAGGTTTCCCACTCACATCATCGCTCCAACAGAACCTGGAAACCCAACGTTAAGCGTGTAAAGGCTATTGTTGACGGTACTCCTAAGCATATTTACGTATGTACAAGATGTCTCCGTTCCAATAAGGTTACAAGAGCTATATAACATATCCGTAATAAAACACACAAACGGCTGTTCCGTAAGGAACCGCCGTTTTTATTTTTTGATTGTCAGTCGCCGATATCAAACTCAATGATCTTTCCTGTAGACGCATTTATTTTGTACTCATACTCCAAACCGTTCGCTTTAAACTCAATTTCATACTCCGCGATCCCGTCGTCATAGTCCAACTCTGATTTTGTAAATACGACCTGATCTGCGGCAAATCCCGCGTGTTCAAGAGCGACAGCCTTTGCTTCGTCAAGTGTGAGCTGCTGCGAACCGTCGCCCGATAAAGAATTACCGGCATCTCCCCGGCTTTCGGAAATTGATTCGGAAGAAAATCCCAGTACATTTCCGCTGTCTGCGTCAATCTCATATTCATATTTAACGTTGTTCGACGTAAATTCTATATCGTATTCATATCTGCCGTTATCCCGTTCAAGCTTTGTTTCAACGAAAACAACGTCATTTTCGCTTAATCCTGAGTGCTCCAGAGCTATTGACTTTGCTTCTTCAAGATCAATGATCTGTACATTTTCAACAGACGAATTGACAGCCATACCCGAATCCGCCGTCTGACCTGTGGCATTATCTGCTACGCACCCAGCCGCAGAAGCCGTCAGCAAAGCACATAATACCGCACACACTGTTTTCTTGTTTACCATATCTACATCTCCCTTTACAGTCTTAGTTCATCACACCGATAAACATATCAAAAGTATCTGTACAGATCAATAAATTATACGTTTTTATAATATGGTATAATGGCAACAATTACTTAGCCATATCAAGAAATTCCTGCTCGCTGAGTATTGTAATCCCAAGCTCCTGAGCTTTTGTAAGCTTGCTGCCCGCTTCTTCCCCCGCAACAACGTAGGAGGTCTTTTTCGATACCGAACCTGCTGCCTTGCCGCCGAGACTTACAATTATTTCCTTTGCCTTGTCTCTTGTCATGGTGGAAAGCGTCCCCGTCAGCACAAAGGTCTTGCCCTCGAAACGGTTGTCGCCGCTGTCCTGCTTTTCGTACTCCATTTTCACGCCGAGAGCTTTCAGTTCCGCAACAACGTCAGAAAAATGCTTGTCGTGAAATGCGGAGACAACATTTTCCGACATAACATCACCGAAGCCGTCTATTGCGGCAATTTCCTCCGCGGAAGCATTCACTATATCATCAATACTGCCGAAACGGTCGCATAAAAGCTTTGCTCCGCTTTGACCGATATTCCGTATGCCAAGTGCAAAAATTACCCTGTCAAGAGGATTTTCCTTAGAAGCTTCAATTGCTTTGATAAGGTTTTCGGCGGACTTTTTGCCGAAACGCTCCAAGACTTCAAGCTGTTCCGCTTTAAGACGGTAAAGGTCGGCAACTCCCGAGATAAGCTTTTCGTCAAGAAGCTGCGTAACGATTGCTTCGCCGAGACCGTCAATGTTCATCGCGCCCTTGCTTGCAAAGTGAATGATATTCCGTTTAAGCTGCGCGGGACAGTCCACATTGGGACACCGCAAAGCAGATTCGTCAGCAAATTTTACTGCCTTGTCGCCGCATACGGGACAATATTCGGGCAGACTGTAGGGCTTGGAATTCTCACCGTGGGAAACCGATTTCAGCACTTCGGGAATTATATCCCCCGCCTTGCGGACGACTATCCTGTCGCCTATACGGATATCCTTTTCCGTGATAAATTCCTGATTGTGCAGAACCGCGCGGCTCACGCTTGTTCCCGCTAACAATACAGGCTCGAACACAGCCACGGGAGTTATCGCGCCCGTCCTGCCCACGTTTACCTCAATGTCAAGGAGCGTGGTCTCCTTTTCCTCGGGCGGGAACTTATACGCCACCGCCCATTTTGGAACTTTTGCGGTCGCGCCCATTTCCTCACGGAGGGCAAAATCATCGATTTTTATTACCACACCGTCAATATCAAAGCTGTATTCGCTTCGCATATCGCCAATATGGTTAATTCTTTCCTCAATTTCGGCATAGCTTTGGACTTGCTTATAGTCGGCAATAACCTTGAAGCCAAGACTTTTCAGATAGTCCAACGACTGCTTGTGGGACGTGATTTCCGCACCCTCTATCTGCTGAATGTTGAACACAAAAATGTCAAGTCCCCGTTCCGCCGCAATTTTGGGATTTTTCTGCCGCAAGGATCCAGCCGCCGCGTTTCTGGGATTTTTAAATGGCGTTTCGTCATTGTCCTCCTGCCGTTCCACAAGCTTCAGAAAGGTTTCCCGCGGCATATAGACCTCTCCCCTGACCTCAAGAAATGCAGGAGCATTTTTCAGCTTCAGCGGTATTGATTTTATGGTTTTAAGATTTGCGGTAACGTCCTCGCCGACAAAACCGTCCCCACGCGTTGAACCGCGGACAAGCTCGCCGTCCGCATATTCAAGGGACACGGAAAGTCCGTCTATTTTCGGTTCTACCACATAAACAGGATTTGCGGAAGCTTCCTCGCAGCGGTCTGTAAAGGCTTTCACCTGTTCAAAGGAAAAAACGTCCTGCAAGCTTCCCATTTGAACACGGTGCTCAACCTTTTCAAAAAGATTGAGAGCCTCGCCGCCTACCCGCTGTGTTGGAGAATTTTTATCCGCAAGCTCGGGGTACTGTTCCTCCAAGCCTTTAAGCTCCTGCATGAGCATATCGTAAGTATAGTCGTCCACCGTGGGATTATCAAGCACATAGTAGCTGTAATTGTGTCCCTCTATCTCCTCACGCAGCTTTTTAACTCTGTCTATAACCTTTTGCTCCATAAAATCACTTCCACTTACTCAACAATTTTAGAACTGAAAAAACCGTTCTTTACCTTGCAGTTATACTGTAACTGATAAGTACGTTTCCCACTTTTCACCGCCTCGGCAATTGCAGCGACCTCTTTTTGAATGTCTTCTCTTTCCTTATAAAAACCTAATTCATTAATATGGTCACCAAAAAGTCCTGCGCTGTCAACGCCCGCAAGAATGTACTTAGGCTCGTTCTTTGCAGGCAAAACCACGGGCATTGCAGAAAACTTATAACACCTTATCAATATATCTTCATTTTGGATATAAATGGCATTTTCTGTAGGCACAGTAAGACCCTTTTCACCTAATGCGAACGCCGTTTCTGTTTTGTTATCGGACGCAGGAGCTTTATCAAGTAAAAGCACATCAAGGGAAACGTCCAGCTTTTTGGCAAGCTCGATAAGCTTTTCCGTCTCGGGATAGCCCGAACCCTGCTCCCACTTTGAAACCGCCTGTCTTGACACGTCCATTATTTCCGCAAGCTGTTCCTGTGAAAGATATTTTTCTTTCCTCAGTATCTTTAGATTTTCCGCAAAACTCATAATAATATTCCTTTCGTAAATGTATTTTTTTGCACTCGGAATTATTCGGTGCAGTACAAGAATACATTAAAATATTGCGGTTATCAACCAACCTTGATTTGCTTTTTGTCAACTTCAAGTTGCAGACCTGTGAAATGCAGTAAAAACGAGTATCATCAGAATAATTTCGTGATACACGGCAAATTTCAATTTACTCCTCAACATTTAACATGGCATATACATAGGTATCTTTCCAAATCGGCTTTTCATTTTCATCTTTCCAGAAATATACATTTCTCCTGAAATGAGCTTCACGTTGAAATCCTAATGCTTCAAGTAATTTCCAAGAACGCTTGTTGTTGGGGTCGCATTCTGCATAGATCCTGTGGATACCATTTGAAAATGCCTGTTGAATTAAGGCTTTGCAGCTTTCGGAAGCATAACCGTGTCCCCAATAATTCCGATTAAATACATATCCGATTTCAAGCGAGTCAAATTCACGTTTTCCCATATATACATTGCCAATCATTTTGCGGGAATTTTTTAATTCGACTGCAATCATTTCATCTGTTCCAATGCGCCATTCAAGATTTTCCTTTGTTTCATCAAAGGTTAAAGCTTTATATGGTTCATATTTCACAACTTCTATATCAGATAAATATTCAAATAAGTCCTGCAAGTCTTCTTTTTTGTATCTTCTTAAAATCAACCGTTCTGTTTCTGCTATGATTATTTTGTTCTCCATGTGATTTCCTCCTAAAAAATTTCTGTGACCTCTGAAATACTGTCAACGGTAACATTTGGCTTAAAAGGCGCTAAATCAACGTTTCCCCTGCCGAACCAACTTTGCCGTACCCATACTGTATACATTCCCATTTCGGCAGCGGGAGCAATATCATTGTCAAGCCTGTCGCCAACCATACAAGCCTCACTAGCCGAACAGCCCGCCTGCGAAAGCGCAAGCTCAAAAATGCGCTTATCGGGTTTTGCAACACCTGCTTCCGCGGAAGCAACGACAACATCTAAATAATCTCTTATTCCAAATTGTACCAGGCGTTCCTCTGTACCCGCGCTTTGGTTTGCAATTATTCCCAGCTTGTATCTGCCGTGCAGTGCTTGCAGAACCTCCTGCGACTCGGGATAAAGCTTTTCCAGTTCTTTGACCCACCTTACATTTTCAAGTCCGAACTTTTTTACGGTATCCTTGTACGACAGCATATTGACAGACGCAAAATATTCCATTTGCTTATAAAATTCTTCCTTGGAGGGCGCGCCCGACTGCTTTAAAGTTTCCGCAACTCTGTATTCGATACAATCTTCCTCGTCAATCAAAGTAGAACCTAAATCAAAAAATATCCATTTAATATTTTTCAAAAACTACTCCCCCCTTTGATGTAATTTTTATAATAGGATAAACAAAAAACAACGGCAGCCGCCCAAGATAACGGCTGCCGATTTCCTTAAAATTACTTTTTCAGAGTAAGAGCATACTTGACCTTTTCCGCAATATTTTCCGCGGAAAGTCCGAACTCTTTAAGCAGGTCAACCGCAGGTCCCGAATGTCCGAAAACGTCGTTTACTCCAACCTTTACAACGGGAACGGGACAGCACTCCGTAACCGCGTCCGCAACAGCAGAACCAAGTCCGCCGATTATGCTGTGCTCCTCTGCTGTAACGATAACTCCGGTTTCCTTAGCCGCCTTGCAGATAATGTCCTTGTCAAGAGGCTTAATTGTGTGGATATTGATAACTCTTGCGGAAATTCCCTCTTTTTCAAGAGCCTCCGACGCCATTATCGCCTCGTTTACCATAAGACCGGTTGCAACAATAGTCACGTCCTTGCCGTCTTTAAGCTGAACGCCCTTGCCTACCTCGAATTTGTAGGTGTCCTTATCGTTGAAAACAGGAACTGCAAGACGTCCGAAACGGAGATACACAGGACCGTCAATGTTAATTGCAGCCTCAACCGCCGCCTTTGCCTCAACGTCGTCGGCAGGATTGATGATAGTCATTCCAGGGATAGTTCTCATAAGAGCAATATCCTCGTTGCACTGGTGAGTTGCACCGTCCTCGCCAACTGAAATACCTGCGTGAGTTGCGCCTATCTTAACGTTGATGTGAGGATAACCGATAGAATTGCGGACAATTTCATAAGCTCTGCCCGCCGCAAACATTGCAAAGGAGCTTGCAAAAACCTTTTTACCCGTTGAAGCAAGTCCTGCCGCAACGCCCATCATGTTAGCCTCGGCAATTCCGCAGTCAATAAATCTTTCGGGACACTTTTTCTTAAAAATTCCCGTTTTGGTAGCCGCCGCCAAGTCAGCGTCCAGAACCACCAAATCCTCATATTTATCCGAAAGCTCGGCAAGAGCCTCTCCGTAGCTTTCTCTTGTAGCCTTTTTAATTACATCTGCCATTTTCCGCACTCCCTTTCTTACGCCTGTAACTTCTTCAACTGCTCGTTAAGCTCGTCCATAGCCTGCTGATACTGTTCCGCATTCGGCGCAGAACCATGCCAGCTCACCTGATTTTCCATAAAGGAAACGCCCTTGCCCTTTGTGCTTGTCTGAATGATAGCAACAGGCTTGCCGTTGATTTTTTCCGCCTCGTCGAATGCGCGTTCAATGTCGTCAAAATCGTGAGCATTCATTGTTATAACGTACCAGCCGAAAGCCTCGAATTTGTCGGTGATAGGCATAGGTGAGCATACGTCGGTGATCTTGCCGTCGATTTGCAAACCGTTATTGTCAACGATAGCCACAAGATTGTCAAGCTTGTTGTGAGCAGCAAACATAGCAGCCTCCCAAACCTGACCCTCCTCGATCTCGCCGTCGCCGAGAATAGCATAAACCTTATAAGGAGCGGAAGAAAGCTTTCCGCCCAAAGCCATACCACAGGCTGCGGAAATGCCCTGACCAAGAGAACCTGTACTCATATCAACACCGGGAGTACCTTTCATATCAGGGTGTCCCTGAAGCATTGCGCCGATGTGACGGAGCTTTTTCAGCTCGTCCTCCGCGAAAAATCCTCTCTGTGCAAGCACGGAATAAAGCGCGGGAGCGCAGTGTCCCTTTGAAAGAACGACCCTGTCCCTGTCGGGCATCTTGGGATTTTTGGGGTCAATATTCAGCTTTGCAAAATAAAGATATGTCAGCAGATCGCTTATGGAAAGCGAGCCGCCGGGGTGTCCCGACTTAGCGTTGTAAACTCCCTCGATTACCCCCATTCTCACCTTGCAGGCCGTTGCTTCAAGCTGTTTTTTGATCGTTGCGTCCATATTTTACCATTCCTTTCAATTTCACTTAATGAAATATTTTACAATTTTTCAAGATAGTCAATTGCCTCAGCGATCGCACCCTCCTCGCAGGTGGCGGTCGTAACATAGTCCGCGGATTTTTTCACAATATCCTGTGCATTTTTAGGAGCTATTCCGACGTCGGCGAATTCCAGCATTTCAATATCATTGTCGTAATCGCCCGCCGCGGCAATTGTAAAGGTGTTCCACTTTTCAATCTCCCACAGCCGTTTCAACGCCGAACCCTTGGTACAGTCTTTCGGAAGACATTCAAACAAAAAATCTCCCGAAATAACGAAGCTTGTCTTGTCCCAGCCCATTTCTGCCGCATAATCGGAAAGTTCTTTGACTTTCCCGCCGCCCATTGAGTACAGCACCTTGCACCAGCCTGTTTTAGGGATATCGTCAAGTCCTGCCTCGGTATACTTCAAATGGGTCATGTTCAGATGAAGCCGCTCCCACTCGGTCATGTTTACAACATATATTCCGTCGGGCAGATTTATCTCCACACCCATTTCGGGAAAACGCTCCATGAGCGACACGGTATATTCAAAGGAAATCGGGTCAAGACAGCACTCATAGACCTTTTCATGCTTTTTAGTATCGTAAATAAGCCCGCCGTTGTTGAGTATAACAGGCGCGTCGGGATTCAGCGCGTCGAAGTACTGTTCCGCCGCCTGAATGATCCGTCCCGTTGCGATCGTGAATATGCCCCCGCCTCTGCGAAACCGCTCAATAGCGTTCATGTCCTTTTCCGAAAGGACTTTGCTTATTGGCAGAAGCGTGCCGTCGAGATCGGTTATCAGCACTTTATTTGAAAAATCGGACATTATATCATTCCTTATTTTGGTAATTTGCTTAATGCAGTTTTGAAATATTCGGGCAGTTCGCTGTCAAATTCATAGTATTCACCGTCAGCAGGGTGGATAAAGCCTATCTTTTTTGCATGAAGGCATTGTCCTTTACACCATTTGGATGGTTTCCCGTAGACTTCATCTCCCAGTACAGGGTGTCCGATATGAGACATATGGACTCGAATCTGATGCGTTCTACCTGTAAAGAGCTTTAACTTTACATAACTGTATCCGTTGTATTCCTCCAGAACAGTGTACTCCGTCCTGGCCTCTTTTGAATTTTTCTCGGTAACGCACATTTTCTTTCTGTCAACAGGGTGTCTGCCGATCGGCGCGTCGATAATTCCCACAGGCTCTTTAAGTCTGCCGCAGACAACAGCTTGATACTCACGTGTAAAGGTGTGAGCCTTTATCTGTTCCGCAAGCTTTACGTGAGCATTATCGTTCTTTGCAATAATAAGCAGACCGCTTGTGTCCTTGTCGATACGGTGAACTATACCGGGACGAATAACTCCGTTTATGGACGAAAGCTGCCCTTTACAGTGATAAAGCAGCGCATTAACAAGAGTACCGCTGTAGTTTCCCGCCGCAGGGTGAACAACCATACCCTTTGGCTTGTTCACTACCAGCAGATGCTCGTCCTGATAGACGATCTCAACAGGAATATTTTCGGGAACAACGTCCAGCTCTGTCGGCTCGGGAACATCAATGACGATCTCGTCGCCGCTTCTTACCGAATAGCTTTTTACTGCGGATTTACCGTTTACGGCAACCTTTCCCTCGCTCAGCAGCTTTTGAAGCATGGAACGGGATATGCCGCAGTCCTGTCCGCAGACCCACTTGTCAATGCGTATCCCCTCGGTTTCGTCGTCTACCGTAAACTCTAACCTATTCATTGAAATGTTCCTTTATGCGCCGAACCTCCTGCTTGAACGCATCGTCATTGGAAATGATCTTCGGCTCAATAAAAAATATGAATATCAACATAAACACCGCGCCCAACACAACGCAAATGTCGGCAAAATTGAATATTGCAAAGTTAAAAAGCTTTACATCAAGATAGTCTACCACATAGCCCTGTCTGATTCTGTCGATAAGATTTCCCACGCCGCCGGACATTATCATAACCGCGCTGACAAGAAAAAACGTGTTTTTAGTTTTGTACTTAATGACAAAAATCAAAAGTGCAGCAAGCATTATTACAGTAAATCCCGTAAGAAACCACCTTGCTCCGCTGAAGCTGCTGAATGCGGCTCCCGTGTTTTCGGTGTACCTCAGACCAAGTATCTCAAAATCACCGAAGTGTATAAAGTCCATAACCTTTACAGGTTTAAGTACTTCCACCGCCCAGGATTTTATCATCTGATCTGCGGCAACAAGAATTATTCCAAATATAACCAGTATTAATATCATTTTCAATCCTAACCAATCTAAGCCAAGGATAGCCCTTGGCTTAGCAAAAAATCTTACTTGACTTCTTCGGCGCAGCGTGCGCAAAGAGTTGGGTGTTCGGCGTTGCTTCCAACATATTCCGAGTAAGACCAGCACCTCTCACACTTCTTACCTGCGGCCCTTTCCACGTCGTATGATACGCCCTCAAAGTTATCGCTCTTAAACTCGCCGTTTCCTCCGTTGGTAACGTCAACAGCAGACACGATAAACACCTTTTCGAGTATATCCTTTAACGCGCTGAACTTGCTGAAATTATCGCCGTCCGCATGAATGATGACCTTTGCTTCAAGAGGAGCGCCGATAAACTTGTTCTGACGCTTGGATTCCAGAGCCTTTGTAACATCCGAGCGAAGCCTGTAGATCTCATTCCACTTTTCGATCAGCTCGCTGTCCGCGGAAATATCCGTCTTTTCAGGCATATGGTTAAAGAAGATACTTCCGGGGTCGTCAGACGAAGAGTGAGGAATATATTTCCATATCTCCTCAGCGGTAAAGCACAGTATAGGAGCGATCATTCTCGCAACTGCGCTGAGGATTTTGTACATAGCCGTCTGAGCAGCACGTCTGTCAACGGACTTTTCACCCGTGCAGTAAAGCCTGTCCTTGATAATGTCAAGGTAGAAGTTCGACATTTCGGTTATACAGAAGTTGTGGACACTACTTACCACAATATGGAAATCATAAGCTTCATACGCTGCCTTTACCTTGTCGATAAGCGCGTTAAGCTTTATAAGCGCAAGCTTGTCGATCTCATGCAGTTCGCTGTCGGAAACGCAGTCAGTATCGGGGTTGAAGCCGCTGCCGTTGCAAAGATTACCAAGAATGAACCTTGCAGTGTTTCTTATCTTTTTATAGGTATCGGAAAGCTGCTTAAGGATTTCCTTTGATATTCTTATATCGGAATGATAATCCGAGGAAGCTGTCCAAAGGCGAAGAATATCCGCGCCGTACTGATCTATGATCTCGTTAGGGTCAATGCCGTTTCCGAGAGACTTGTGCATTGCCTTGCCCTCGCCGTCAACAACCCAGCCGTGGGTGCAGACAGCCTTATAGGGCGCTCTGCCCTTAGTTGCAACGGAAGTCAGCAGCGACGACTGGAACCAGCCTCTGTACTGATCCGCGCCCTCAAGATAGAGCTCAACAGGCAGCTCATAGCCGCGCTCTTCCATAACGCCCTTGTGGGTAACACCGCTGTCAAACCAAACATCGAAGATGTCATTTTCCTTGACAAATTCCGTGCAGCCGCACTCGCAGGCCATTCCCGCAGGCAGGAAGTCCTTAGGTTCTTTAAGATACCAGGAATCCGAGCCCTCCTTGCGGAACATTTCGGAAATCGCTCTAATTGTTTCGTCAGTAACCACGGGCTTGCCGCAGTCCTTGCAGTACACCACGGGAATAGGCACGCCCCATGTACGCTGACGGGAAATACACCAGTCGCTGCGATCGTTTACCATTCCGCTGATCCTGTCCTGACCCCATTCGGGAATCCACTGAACGTCCTTGATAGCGTTAAGTGTTGCTTCTTTAAAGTCCTTGACGGAACAGAACCACTGCTCCGTAGCACGGAACAGAACGGGATTTTTACATCTCCAGCAGTGAGGATACTGGTGGGCGATCTTCTTGACCGCAAGCATCGCGCCGCAGTCCTCCAAATCCTTTGCAATGACCTTGTTTGAAGCTTCTGTGGTAAGTCCTGCATACTTGCCCGCTTCGGCTGTCTGTACACCCTTTGAGTCAACCGGAACGGTAATACCGATCTCAGGATATTTCTTGCAGACTTCAAAGTCATCCACACCGAAGCCGGGAGCTGTGTGAACACAGCCCGTACCGCTTTCAAGAGTAACGTGATCGCCAATAATTACCAGCGACGGACGAGCCATTACAGGGTGTTCGGTAACAATATATTCCAGTTCCCTGCCCTTTATCGAACCTGTCGTTGTATAGTCGCTGATGCCCGCGGCTTCCATTGTAGGCTTAACAAGCTCGGCCGCCATAATATAGTTCTCGCCGTTAGCCTGAACAGCGGTGTACTCATATTCGGGACCGAGACAAATAGCCAGGTTTCCGGGAAGAGTCCATGTAGTAGTAGTCCATATAACGAAATAAGTTTTATCAAGGTCAAGACCCAGCGGAGCAAGCTTGCCCTTGTCATCAGTTACCTTGAACTTAACATAAACGGAATAGCAGGGGTCGTCCTCATACTCGATCTCAGCCTCAGCAAGTGCCGTCTGACAGTCAGGACACCAATAAACAGGCTTCAAGCCCTTATAGATGTAGCCCTTTTTGTACATATCTCCGAATATTTCTACCTGTCCCGCTTCAACTTCGGGTTTGAGGGTAAGGTAAGGATCCTTAAAATCGCCCCAAACGCCCAGACGCTGGAACTGTTTTCTCTGGTTATCCACCTGCTTCAAGGCGTATTCCAGACAGTGCTTTCTGAGTTCAACGGGAGGGATAGCTCCGTTCTCCACGCCGATTTCCTTTAACGCTTTAAGCTCAATAGGGAGACCGTGCGTATCCCAGCCGGGAATATAGGGAGCCCAGTAGCCGAGCATATTTCTGCTGCGGACGATAATATCCTTCAAAACCTTGTTCAGAGCCGTACCCATATGGATATCGCCGTTTGCGTAAGGAGGTCCGTCGTGAAGAATAAATCTCGGTCTGCCCTCGTTCTTTTTGACCATTTCGTAGTAAGTCCCGTCTTTTTCCCAGCCTTCAAGCATAGCGGGTTCTTTCTGCGTAAGATTTCCGCGCATTGAAAATTCCGTCTGGGGAAGATTAAGTGTTGAATTGTAGTCCTGAGCCATTGGTAACTCTCTCCTTGGTTTATTTATTCTGTCCGAATTTTAATTCTCCGAACTTGCTTTCCGTATTCTTGGGCGTACCTGCGGGAATCGGATCGTCAAAAGGATACGCCGTTTTTTCCTGTCTGTAGGGATTATCCATAACTCTGGTAGCCTCAAAATCCTGCTGCGGCTGAGCGGCGTGAACGGGCTCGCTTGCGGGAGCGGGAACAGGCGCGGGCGCAGGTGCGGGTGCCGGAGCAGGCGCAGGAGCTGCCGCCGCAGGTGAAGGTGCGGGAGGAGGAGTTTCCTCGGAATCGTCCTCATACTCGGGAATAGCCGTGATCTGTTCAAGGTGCTGCTTATACATATTCAGCAGGTTTGCCTTAAAGTCTGAAACCTCCTGCTGCATTTTTACCAGACAGCGTTTTTCCTTTTCAAGCTGTACCTTAGTGCCGCCGATGATCTCGCCAGCTTTAGCCCTTGCTTCGGAAAGAATTTTATCCGCCTGAGCCTGAGCCTCGGCAATTACCGATCTTCCCTGCTTCTGGGCGCTGATAAGCGCGTCCTTGAGAGCTTCCTCATCCTTTTTGTATTCGCGGACGCTTTCAACAAGAACAGCAATTTTCTTTTCGGCTTCCTCCTTGTCGCGCTGATATCTTTCGATATCCCGTGCTATTTCACGGAGAAAATCGTCCACCTCTTCGGTCTTATAGCCGGGTCTTGCCTGTTCAAAACGCTTATTGTTAATATCCTTAACGCTCAGCATAATTGCTACCACCTCATTAAATATATTTTTTTACCGTAATATGGTATCTGTCCTTTTTAGTTTTTCCGTTTACCGAAAAAAGGATAAACTTGCCGAAGCCTCTCGCCGAAAAAACGTCTCCGCTGTCAAGACTGTATGACGCTGATTCGACGTTGCGGTAATTGACCGTAACACCGCCGCCTTTAATTATGTCCGCAGCTTTTCCGCGGCTTACCCCTGCGGCAAGCGCAAGAACGCTGTCCAGCCGCATTGAGGACACCGAACCGTTTTTCTCGGTAAATGCCTGCTCGACCTCTATGTGAGGAGCATCAACCTCTTCGGACTTTACGCCCACCGAACCGATCTTTGTTACCTCCGACAGCAGAACGTCCTTGACCGTACTGTAGACAAAAGCCGTAGTACTGCCCTTTCCCACAACGATATCTCCAAGCATTTCCCTCTTGATCTGCCTTGACATAAACGCACCGAGGAAATCTCTGTGAGAAAGCTTGTCGCTCTCCCTATACCTGAAAGTAATTGCGGAAACGGGATACCCCTCATCCTCACAGTATTCGGGAAAAACCCCAAGCACCTTTCTGGAAGCGTTTTCATATCCGCCGAAAAAGCCGTACCGCTCGAATCCGCGTTCGTTCAGAACCGACTGCGCCAAAGCAGCCTGCCTCTCGTCAAGAAAGCTTGAAAACTTAGGACGATAACTTTTCCCACAAATATCCGCCATGTCTGCGATATGAGACACAAGAAGCCTGTCCTCCGCGGAAAGTCTTGAAAAATATTCGTTAAGCGCGCTCATTTATCAAAGGAACACTCCGTTATTTTCAAGCTCGCCAACAAGATCCTCGCCCACAAAACCAACGTTATAGGGAGTGATGATAAACGTATTGTTAGCCACAGGCTTGATATTTCCGCCGTTTGCGTAAGCAACGCCTCCGAGGAAATCAATGATTCTTCTCGTAACGTCGGGAGTTGTGGACTCAAGGTTGAGCACAACGGTCTTTTTTGAGTTCAGGTGGTCTGCGATCTGCTTGGTATCCTGGAAAACCTCGGGCTTTACAAGAATAACCTGAAGCTGCGCCGTGGCATGAATATTGACTACCTTGTTTCTCTTGCTGACCTCGTCGTCGTAATTATCGTTCAGATTGTCAAACGTGTCAAGATCGTTTTCGTTATCGTCCTCGGTATCCATGCCAAGGATCTCTTTCAAGTTACCAATGAAGCTCATTGTTTTTATTCTCCTTCTCTTTTTTTATTTTCTGGAACCGAAAATGCCGGAACCTATTCTGACAATATTTGAACCGTACTTAACGGCTGAAACGTAATCAGCGGACATTCCCGCAGAGAGAATATCCATCTCGGTGTTTTCGTAGTGCGCCGATTTCAAATCGTCGAAAATACGCCGAAGCCTTTCAAAGGACTCCTCGGACTTACCTATGGGAGGAATTGACATCAGCCCCTTAACTCTGATGTTCTTCAGCTCCGAGACCCCTCCGAGAAGCTCGTCCAGACGGTCTGGCAAAACGCCGCTCTTGGACTCCTCTTCGCCGATATTGACCTCGATAAGCACGTCCATGAGTCTGCCCGACCTTGCGGCGTACCTGTCGATCTCGGAAGCCAGCTTTACGCTGTCCACCGAATGGATCATCGTCACACTATCTATAATATACTTAATTTTGTTGGATTGCAAGTGTCCTATAAAATTTATTTCCGCTTTTTTGTCGTAGAAGTCCTTTTTTTCAAAGTACTCCTGAACGCGGTTTTCTCCAAGAAGCGTTATACCCTCGTTTACAGCGGCGTTCACACGTTCGTAAGGCACCGTCTTTGTGACCGCCATTATCCGTACCGTTTCGTCGGATTTTCGGTATTTTGCCTTGGCTTCCCCAACATTATAGAGTATTCGCTTGATATTTTCGGAAATTTCATAATCATCCATGCCGGCACTCTCCTTGCGGATCAATCGTCCTGTTCGGTATTTTTCTCCGTCTCGTCAGTATCGTCCTCCTCCGCCTCTGTCTCCGAGGTCTCAGAGCCCTCCGTATTTCTGACGGGACGGCTTATTTCCTCCTCCTCGGGTTCATCGTCGGCTTCGGTCTCCTCAACGTACAGATCAGCCGATATCTCGCCCTCTACTATAATGTCGTCATAAACGCTGATGTAACCTCTGTCCGAAGTGATCTGCGATAAAAGATATTCGTCACACTCATAGATCGGATTTATTTTTTTGAACGCAATTCTCTGTCCGAGAAGAATGTAAACTCCTTTTTCGTTGTCCTTGTTGAAGCGTATCGCTCCGCGCGGGACTTTTATTCCCTTGTAGTCGTTGAGAATGATCTCAACACGTTCGGCTCTGCGCTGAACAAGATTGAACGTCATCTCATCGCAGGAAAGAACAATAATACTTTCACTCGGATCGTCTGTCTCGACCATATCTTCTATCGTCGCCGTTACCGTATCTGGAGTTGAAGCAAACTTTACCGTAACGCTGCTTCCCACGCGGAAATCCGTGACACGCGGATCAACGATACCCACCATTTTCCATTCGTATCCGTCCACGATCTTTCCGATCAGGTTTCCGCTGCGTTCCTTTCTCGATTTGGCGATTATATCCTTGATATCGTCCGNCTGTAAGNCTGTCAATAGTNTCAGGNGAAAGNCTGCTTTCAAAGCCGTCNGTGTGACCTATAAAGTANCCCGCATTTTCNGNCGTGATCATTCCCGACGGGTCTCTGCGGCGTCCTTCAAGNTCGGNAATACGNGTGTTAAGGCTGTCNATAGCNTCGTTAAAATCCGTCTCCTCATTGATGACTATCTGGTATATGTCCATAAGCGTCTGAAGCTTTTTGCGTTCCGCNTCAAGGGATTCCAGNTCGTTTTCNGCNATAAGGAANGCTATCGTCTGATACTGCTCNTCNATCTGATCCGCAATGAACGTNGGNTCAACAACAGCNGTCGTACCCGGATTCTGCGCGCTTTTGAGCAGTTCGACCTCNNCNTTCAGCTTTTCTATNTGCTGATTNACAAGAATGTCNTTTTCGCTGNTGTAAGTATATGCCACAACGGAACCGTTCGCGACCTTGCNGCCGTCGCGGCAGGTNTAGCTGATNACNCCGTTNGCCCTGCTGTTTATCACGGTCTCNTTNCTNACNTACACCCCCTGAAAAGCTACCTTTTCCGCGGAGGAGTATATTATCGCAGTCTCNGTAACGTAATCTTCCTTGAACTGCATACTTATCTGGCTGAAAACCGTTATCATAATAAACAGCGACAGGAAGAACACCAGTATTCTTACCGTGATCGTGTTCATGGCTTACTGTTCCGANTCGAGAATGGCGATCTGCTTNGCGGGGATTATAGTGGAAATNGCNTGCTTGAANACCAGTTCCTGCTTNCCCTCGCTTTCGAGNATAACCACATAGCTGTCAAANCCCTTTACAACGCCCTTGAACTGGAAACCGTTGGTAAGGATAAATGTCGCCTGTATCCTGTCTTTCCTCAGCTGGTTGAGGAAAACNTCCTGAAGGTTCATGCCCTTGTTCATTTTACCATCCCTTCTGCATTTTGCGCCNGCCGCGGNNGAGAANNNCCGCCGCAGTCCGCATATCAGGATAAACCGTATTTTTACCGTCTGCGAGCAAATATAAATGCTCAATTATCATTATAACATAAAATTTCTGATTTGGCTACTATTTTTTTGCATATTTCAATAAATTCATTAAAATTATATATTTCGTCCAAATAAANCCAATTAATTCGTTCATCACGACGAAACCATGTAAGCTGTCTTTTGGCGTATCTGCGGGAACTCTGCCTTATTTTGTCGAGACAGCTTTCNAGAGNATCCTCTCCGCNNAAGTAAGGTATAAGCTCCTTGTAGCCNATCGCCTGACAGACCGTACCCNGCTTTTCNTTCTCATAGACCGCCCTGCATTCCTCCACCATGCCGTTNTCNGCCATAAGCGTGACCCGACGGTCTATNCTGTCATAAAGCTTGCTGCGGTCGCGGAAATTAAGTCCGATCATGCANACNCTATANGGAGAATTCTTTCCCATGTTCATTCTCTTNTAGTCGCCGAANGTCATTCCCGTAAGCTCGTACACNTCAAGAGCNCGGATTATNCTCACAATATTNNGGCTCGGCACAGCCTCCGCCGTTTCGGGATCGACACTGCGAAGCCTTTCATGCATTGCCTCNTTTCCGATAGCCTCNGCTTCNAGTTCAAGACGCTTGCGGACGCTTCCGTCGGTCTCGGCGGTGTCAAAATTAANGTTGTCTATAAGAGAATTGATNTACAGACCCGTTCCNCCNACCAAAATNGGAAGCTTTCCNNTGNCGGCAATATGGTTAATTTTTTCCTTTGCAAGCTTNACATAGTCGGCAACGCTGAAGCTTACNCCNATGTCTATCTCGCTTATAAGGTGGTGCGGGATACCCTCGGTCTCCTCTTGTGTGGGCTTTGCGGTGGCAATGTCAAGTCCCTTATANATCTGCATNGAGTCCGCCGAAACTATTTCCCCGCCGTATTCCTTGGCAAGAGCNATACCCGCCGCGGTTTTTCCNGAAGCNGTGGGNCCCGCNACAACAAGCAGGGGCTGTTTTTTTTCAGACATTTNANTTAAGTCACTNCNTNNTANAGNACNCTCTTNAACTGCTTTTCCAGTTCCCGNTTGGTNAGCTTGAACATNACNGGTCTGCCNTGGGGACAATACCGTATGCGCTCGTCGGTAAGTATCGTCCTGACNATGACCGAAAGCTCGGAAAGCGTGTTNTTGTCGTTNGCNTTGATAGCCGCNTTGCANGCGAANGTGTGGTACATATCGTCCAGAATTTCNGGCATGGGATTTGCTTTGTTCTCGCTGATATTNCGCGCAAGCTCGATGATAAGGTCTTTCGGGTCGCAGCCGTCNAGAATGCTCGGTATGCCCTTTACCTCNACGTCCGACGCGCCCGANACCTCAAACTCAAAGCCCAGCTCNCGGACAAAATCNCCGTTCTGGACAAGCGCGCTGAACTCCTCGTAGTCAAGCAGAACGTCCGCAGGCTGNANCAAAAGCTGNCACACAAGCTTCTGCTGACCCGATTTNAGCTTCTCGAAAAGTATNCTTTCGTGGGCGGCGTGCTTGTCAATAAATACCATATCNTTCTCGACCTCGGCAATTATNTAGTTCTTGAACGCCTCGCCNATCACGCGGAAATAAATTTCCTTNGGNTGNTCTTTCGGGACTTCCTTTTTCTTTTCAAAGGAGTTTTCCNAAATGTATCTGAACTGCACGTTCTCCGCAGGTTTAAGCTGTTCTATCGNTTCGTCNCCCGTATCNGTNTCNGANGNNANGTTATANGGNANNTCNACNATANTTTCCNCGGCNCTGANNGACTGTACCGNCTGCACNGGCGGAACATACGGCTTNGGNGCAGTATGAACAGCGGTCTGCACAGGCATTTCTTCCCTGAANGCGGGACGCGTCTCNTACACAGCNGNTTTNGGNGTGTCGTCNGCAGGNACGCCGAAGCTGTCCTGCGAATACACGGGCTGCTGTTCGGNAAGNGGNTTTCGGTAGTCCANNGTCGGCTGNTTTAGATTTATCTCCGCGGGAGCNGTATCNAATAGTATAGCGTTTTTNACNGCAAAATAAATGCTGTCCGCAATTATCTTNTCNTCGGTGAACCGNACCTCCACCTTTGCGGGGTGNACGTTCACGTCTATCATGGACGGCGGTATGNTCATTCTCAGAACGCAGGACGGNAACTTGCCCTCCATGATACTGTTNNGGTANGCGTGNTCCAGCGAGTGTGTACAGGTNGGAGACTTTACATATCTNCCGTTTATAAAGAAGTGCTGCATNGTNCGGTTTGGTCTGCCGAAAAGCGGCTTAACTGTAAAGCCGTCTATCTTTACACCNTTAAGTTNGTAGTCCACAGGTATCATTGAAGCNGCAAACTGCTTTCCCATGACNGAATACACCGAGGANTACAGCTCCCCGTCCCCCGGAGTGATAAACTCCTGCTTGTTGTCGCGGATAAACTTNAACGCGATCTCNGGNTGGGACANNGCTATCTTGTCAATAATGGAAGCAACGGCATTGCCCTCNGTAACGTCCTTTTTGAGNAATTTCAGNCGCGCAGGNACGTTGAAAAAAACGTCCCTTATTATAATAGTAGTNCCGTCGGGACAGCCCGCACGGTCGTACTCCTTTTCCTCGCCGCCNTCNATNACNTANCGAACACCNTACTGTCCCTCGGCGGTNTTGGTCAGNACCTCCACCTTTGCAACCGCGCANATNGAAGCCAGAGCCTCTCCGCGGAANCCGAGGGTCATAATGCTGTTAAGGTCGTCCTTGTCGTGTATCTTGCTTGTNGCATGNCGGAGAAANGCGGTNGGAACGTCCTCAAAGTNAATGCCGCAGCCGTTGTCCGTNACGCGGAGATAGCTTATACCGCCNCGCTTTATTTCCACGGTAATGTTNGTNGCNCCGCTGTCTATGGAATTTTCCACCAGTTCCTTGACAATTGAGCTTGGACGTTCNATGACCTCNCCCGCCGCNATNAGCTCCGCGGTTTCCTTGCTTAAAACCTGTACTCTTGCCATTTATACCTCCGTATCGGATTTTTTGTCATAATCATTTTCAGACGGAATAACCAAAATTGCCCCACATTCTTTACAACGATATGCTTCAAAACCATGTCGGTCTATTTTTAATTTTTTACCATACATTTTTAAATCGGGTTTGAGGAAAAGCTGCGCAGGAAATTTGCTGTATTTTTCCATTGATTCTTTGCTGTACCACTCAATTGAAAAATCATTATACATTCTTGAATGATTTTCAAGCACTATACACCCTTTTTCCATTTTCCCGCCGCATTTAGGACAATCCATACATATCCCCCTATTCCAGCATATCACAAAGCTCTTTCAGGAAATATTTGGCGTCCTCGTCGGTAAGCTCGTCCACATTGGTTTTGCGGAGCTTGTCTATGATACGGTCGCTGCCGATAGTTCCGAAAGATATCTGATCAAGCGGCTTTTCCTGCCTTTGCAGGGACTTCTCCGTCTCCATTTCCGCAAGAAGCTGCTTCGCCCTGTTCAGCACCCTGTTCGGAAGTCCCGCAAGCTTGGCAACGTCAATTCCGTAACTGTCGTCCACTCCTCCGGGAACTATCTTTCGCAGGAATTTGATATTGTCTCCACGCTTCTTGACCGCAACGCTGTAGTTCTTCACGCCATCAAGCTCGTCCTCAAGCTTTATAAGCTCGTGGTAATGGGTGGCGAAAAGCGTTTTGCATCCGAGAATACGGGAGTTTGCAATGTACTCCGCCACAGCCGTTGCAATGCTAATTCCGTCATAGGTGGACGTGCCGCGTCCTACCTCGTCCAGAATAACAAGGCTCTGCTTTGTGGCGTTTTTAAGAATGTCCGCAACCTCGCTCATCTCCACCATGAACGTGGACTGTCCCGCCGTAAGATCGTCGGAAGCTCCCACGCGGGTGAATATCTTGTCCACAATTGAAATTTTAGCGTACCTTGCGGGAACAAAGCAGCCGATCTGCGCCATAAGAGCAATAAGCGCGGTCTGGCGCATATAGGTGGATTTACCGGACATATTCGGTCCCGTAATAATGGACATACGGCTGCTGCCCGTGTCCAGATATGTGTCGTTGGGAACGTACATCTCGTTGTCAAGCATAAGCTCCACAACGGGGTGTCTGCCGTCCTTTATGTCGATTATGCCGTCTATGGCAATATCGGGCTTGGTGTACTCGTTTTTCAGCGACGTGTAGGCAAAGGAACACAAAACGTCAAGCTGGGCGATCGCCGAAGCGGTCTCCTGAACCTTTACAAGCTGTGTAGCAACAAAGTCCCGAACCTCGCAGAAGATGTCGTACTCCAGCGACAGAACCTTTTCGTTTGCGCCGAGTATCTCGTTTTCAGTCTTTTTCAGCTCGTCGGTGATAAAACGCTCGCAGTTTGCAAGGGTCTGTTTTCTCACGTATTCGGGAGGTATCTTGTCGTAATACGACTTGGTGACTTCGATATAGTACCCGAAAACACGGTTATAGCTTATTTTCAGATTTTTTATTTCCGTACGGTCTCTTTCCCGCTGTTCAATCTCTCTGATTATCCCCTCGCCGTTCTTGATGATATTTCTCAGACGGTCAAGTTCCTCGTTGAAGCCATTCTTGATGACTCCGCCCTCCTTTGCGGAAACGGGAGCGTCGTCGTCAATTGCATTTTCTATCAGTCCCGAAATTTCGCTGAGGGTATGGATATTCCGGTTAAGCTCCCGCAAAAGACGGCAGTTAAAGTTCTCCAGAAGCATTTTTATGTTTGGCATTTTCAGCGCGGTAAGGGACAATGACTTCAAGTCCCGCGGAGTAGCGGTCTTATACATTACCCTTGTCATGAGCCGCTCAATATCGTACACGCCCGAAAGCTGGTCGGAAAGCTCTTCCCTGATTACCGACTGCTTACAAAGCTGTTCCACTGCATCAAGACGGTTTATGATTATCGCAGGTTTTATAAGCGGCTGCTCGATATAGGCTTTCAGCAGACGCTTTCCCATGGAAGTCTGGGTGTGATCCAGAACCCACAGCAGACTTCCCTTTTTCTCCTTGTTACGCATGGTCTCTGTAAGCTCCAGATTGCGCCGCGCCGTTAGGTCAAGCTCCATGAAGTAGCTGTCGTTGTAGCGTTTTATCTCGGTAAACCTTCCAACCAATGCTTTCTGGGTATCGCTTATGTAGTCGAAAAGTCCGCAGACACACTGCGCCTCGGAGCTGTCCTCGTTAAGACCGATCTCGCACAGTTCGGGGACGTTAAACTGCTTTAAGATAACGTCCTTTCTGGCGTTTACGTCAAAACGTTCGCTGTCAAGCATCTGCACGGAGCAGTTCAGTTTGCTCTTGATAAAATCCGTCACCTGCCTGAAATCGAGAAAGCTGTCGTTAAACAGCACCTCCGCAGGCTCAAACCGCGAAAGTTCGTTGATTATTTCGTTCTGCACGTCCTTGCCCGTCTTTTTGAACAGATGCACCTCGCCTGTGGAAATATCCGCGAAGCATATCGCACATTCATCCTCAGCCGCAAAAGCCGCGCATATGTAGTTGTTCTTGGACTCGTCAAGAAGCGCGCTTTCCGTGAGAGTTCCCGGCGTGACTATTCTGATAACGTCCCTTTCGACAATACCGTTCTTCAAGTCCTTTGGATCGGTAAGCTGCTCGCAGATCGCGACCCTGTGTCCGCCCTCGATCAGACGCTTTATGTACATCTCACTGGCGTGATAGGGTATTCCGCACATGGGCGCACGCTCCTCCAGACCGCAGTCGCGCCCCGTAAGCGTAAGCTCCAGCTCCCTTGAGACCATTATTGCGTCGTCGAAAAACATCTCGTAAAAATCGCCCAGTCTGAAAAACAGAATATGATCCCTGTACCTGTTCTTCACGGAAAAATACTGCTTCATCATGGGTGAAAGACGGTTCATATCAATCTGCATAGCCATAATTACCGCGATTGACCCGCCGTGCTGAACGGCAGGTCAACGTCTCCTCTCAATAAAGTTTTGATTATACTATTTCACGACCTGAATGTGTAAACAAAATTCTGCACAAGGTGTGCACACATATTGGAGTGAAATAGGATTTAGTGGCAGCCTCCGCAGGTCGAACAGCTTCCGCCGCAGCCTCCGGGCTCCTCGGTGGGACAGGTCTCGGGATCCTCGCCGTTTGCCGAATAGGTGATGATAACGTTTATCTGGGTGAGCAAATCGTCCATAGCGTTTTTCGCTTCGTTGTAGTCAACCATATTCTTGTTGCCCATGATAGTTCCGTAAAGGGACTTGATCTCATTGTCCAGAGCGGTAAGTCTTTCCGCGCTGCGGTCGTCCTTAGCCATTTCTGTGTTAAGCTCCACACGTTTCATCTGAAATTCACTTATCATCTGCTGAAGCTCGGAATCGTTGTCGTTAGCCTCCTTAGCCTTTACATAAGCGGCATATCTTTCGTCCGCCTGAATCATCTTTCCCAGTTCTCTTGCCTTGTCAATAACGTTCATCTGTAAAACTCCTTTATATTATTATAATTTTTTGTCTTAAGCAATTTATGCCAAGCCGCCGAAAATTTCCTCCGCAGCCGAATGAAGGAACAGCATTCCCTCTCCGCTGAAAAAGTACTTATTTGCCGCTTTCCTTTTAAGAGCCATCTCTTCAAACGCCTTGCGCTGAAGCTCTTTTCTTTCAAAGTACTCGTCAAGAAGCTTCTGCCGCTCAGTCCTCAGTTCCCAGAAATCCTTCTTTTCCTCCTGCTTCTCCTCGGAGTCCTTGCTGCGGTTTCTGAGGAATATTTCTTCAAGCGTCTCTGCAAGAATTTGCTCGTCCGATTTAGCGGAATCCTCCGCCATTTTCAGCGCGTCCGCAAATGAGCCGCCTGCGCTTCCGCCCTGAGAAACATACCTGTACAATGCAGACGCATCTTTTATTCCGTTGACCGTACCCAAATTTGTCATAAATATCCTCCCTTTCACATCAGTCAATAATTTCGCCCTGCAAAGCCCAGTTAAAGGCTTTTGTAATTCTTACCTTTTTCATCTGTCCGATAACCGAACTGTCCGCTTTAGCCTCGACGATGATAAACTCATCGCTTTTGCCCGCGTACCAGCCCTCGTTTTTAGTTCCCGACTCAAAAAGGACGTCCAGCGTTCTGCCCTCAAATCTTTTGAAATGCTCCGAGGAAATCTCCCTCTGCAGCTCCAGCAGCTCCCTCATACGCTCGCTTTTTTCCTTGTCGGAAATTTTGTCCTCAATAAGAGCGGCTTTGGTACCCGTCCGCTTTGAGTATATGAACGAGAAAATATTGTCGTACTTTACCTCGCGGAGTATTTTCAGTGTGTCCTCAAAATCCTCCCGGGCCTCGTTGGGAAAACCAACGATTATGTCCGTGCTGAACGAAAAATCGGGTATCCTGCTTCTTGCGTAGTTTACCATCTCCATGTATTTTTCGGCGGTATAGCGCCTGTTCATTTCCTTTAAAATGCGGTCGCTGCCCGACTGGAGCGGCAGGTGCATATGCTTGCATATCTTTTCGCATTCTATAATAGTATCGATAAGCTCCTTGTCCGCGTCCTTGGGGTGCGGTGACATGAACCTTATCCTGAAATCCCCGTCCAGAGCGTTTATCCTGCGGAGCAGCTCGGAAAAACCTATCGGCGGATCAAAGCTTTTGCCGTAAGAATTGACATTCTGCCCAAGAAGCATGATCTCCTTGCAGCCGTTTCCGACCAGCGTTCTTATCTCGTCAAGCACTGCTTCCGGACTTCTGCTGCGCTCCCGCCCGCGCACATAAGGCACTATACAGTATGAGCAGAAATTGTTGCAGCCATACATTATCGGCACGCCCGCCTTAAAGGAGCAGCTCCTCACGGGACGGATATCCTCCGCAATGCCTCCGCCGTACTCTGTGATATCCACCTTTAGTCCGCGCTCGGTGAGAGCCTCGTAAAGCAATCTCGGAAGCTCGTTTACCGCAAATGTACCGAATATCAGATCGACCTGCTTATAGGTTTTGCGTATCTTATCAACGACCTGCTCCTGCTGAGCCATACAGCCGCACACTCCGATGATAAGATCAGGACGGCTTTCCTTGAGGTGCTTTAAATCCCCAAGCAGTCCGTAAATTTTAAGTTCGGCATTTTCCCTTACCGCGCAGGTATTGTACAGAATAAGGTCTGCGGAGGAAACGTCCTCCGTTATGCCGTAGCCCATCTCGCACAGCAGACCCAGTATCTTTTCTCCGTCGCTTACGTTCTGCTGACAGCCGAAGCTCCGCAAGCAGCACAAATAGGTTGAATCCCTTTGGGTCAGTATTTCCTTGACCTTAGCCTTGTAGTCCGTCAGCAAATCGGTCTTCCTTTCCGTTAAAAGCTATATACAATTATTATACCACTTTCTTTGGCAAATTGCAACATTTTCAGTACACTTTTTCTCCGTCGGCAAAAAACGCTTTCACCTCGGGCGGCAGGCTTTTTCCGATATAGGTATACTCGGCGCAAACTTCTCCGTTATACACAAAAACCGAAATGTATCTGTTCGGATCGTCGATATCCACATATCTGTCCGCATAGGCGTATTCGGCAAGAGAGGGATTTTCCCGATAGGGATAAAATTCGGTGCGGATATCTTCGGCAACGTCGCCGTATTCAAAATCTATACAATTTTCAGCAAAGTAATCTTCATCTTCTATTCCTGAAAACAGTGCCATCATCTCAAAACCGCCATCTTTTCTGAGACGCGCTCCCTCAAACTCAATGCCGCTGCCGGAAGATATCCCGCAGATATCGTACAGGTTTGTCAGGCTTTCCTCCGAGACAGCTTCGGGGTAGCAGTATATCCTGTAGGAACGGTTCACAAGCTTCAGCAGCTTTCCCCCTCCAAAGTATAGTATCAGAAACAATCCCACGGAAAGCACGGTGTACAGCGCGTTCTGCTGCTTGGTGTAATGCTTTCCCGTCATTTTTTCGGTATCCTGATCCTTGTCGGCAGGGATATTGGTATTTTCCTCCATTTGTAAAAATTGCTCCTTTCTGCCATGTATATTTATAGAATATCACGAAAAAAATTTTTGGTCAAGTTTATAGTGATTTTTTTTTCAAAATATGTTATAATAATTCTGACGAATTATTGAAACGCAAGTAAGGTGTCTGCTTCGCAGATTTATGTTATAATTATTCTCGGATATAAAAAAGTGTAAAACACCTTGAAAGGAAGCAATGTCATACATATGAACTATAAGATAAACTGGAACGGCTCGGACGGCGTATTTGCGGTACCCGACCTTGCGGCGGACTGTCTGAAGCTTGCAAGCGGCAAAGCCGTGAAGCTGCTTCTTTACATATTGAAAAACAAAACCTCGGACGAAACGCTTGCGGAAATGGGAAAAGCCGTAGGCATTACCGAGGAGGACGCCGAGGACGCAGTATCCTACTGGCAGCAGGTCGGGGTTATCCTTTCCGACGGAGGTTTGTCGCCTATAAGTCAGACAGTGACTGCGGACACGCCGACCGCTGCGGTAAAAGCAGTTCCCGAAGTCTCTGCTCCGAGAGCAAGGGAAAAAGCCGCGAAGATGATCTCCCCGTCGGAAATTTCCGAACGCGTGGAAAGCTCCGAGGAGATAAAGTTCCTTTTCAGCGCAGCGGAAGCCACCCTTGGAAAGGTTCTCACCTATACAGAGCAGCGGACACTAATCTGGATGCACGATTACTACGGAACAGCCTCCGATCTGCTTTTGATGATAATGGATTTTGCAGTATCCCAAAATAAAGCAAGCATCGGCTTTATCGAAAAGATAGCCTCCGGTTGGCATGAAAGCGGTATTGTTACTCATGAACAGGCTGAGCGTGAGATACTTCGTATGCAGAATTACTATTCGCTTTCGGGACAGGTCTGCACCCGTCTGGGACTGGAGCGCACTCTTACTCCAACGGAACAAAAATTTGTTTCCGACTGGGCTGCCAAAAATATTGATATTGACCTGATAGCCTACGCATACGAAAAAACCGTTGACGCTATAGGCAAGGTCAAGTTCAGCTATATGAACAAAATTCTGCTGGACTGGTACGGCAAGGGCTTTTTTACTCCCGCGGACGTGAAAAAATCGGAAAAGAAGCCTGCAACAGCTGACAAGGTGCAGAAGAACGGCGGCGAGCATTCCTATAATCTTGACCTGCTGGTGGAGCACGCTATGAATACCGTACCCGAATTCAAATAAACCGAAAGGAAGCGTAACATGGCTTTTGACAAAAGTATATACGAAAAAGCGGAAAACGAGATAAAGAACAGACGTATGCGTGCCGAAAGCGACGCGGAAGCAAGGGCTTCGGAAGTGTACCAAAAGATACCCGAAATAAAGGAAATAAATGTAAGGCTTTCCCAGACAAGCGTGGAGCTTTCAAAACTTATCCTGAGAAACAAGGGCGATTTCAAGGAAAATTTTGAGAAGCTTAAAACACAAAATCTTCAGGGACAGGAAATGGTACGCACACTGCTGAAAAACGGCGGATACCCCGCCGACTTTCTTGAACCGAAGTACATATGCGAAAAGTGCCGCGACAAGGGCTATTACGATGGTCAGCGCTGTTCCTGCTTTGAAAAGCTGCTTACCCGCTTTGCTGTGGAAAAGCTTAACTCCGAAGCAAATATGCCCGACTGCGATTTCGAGCATTTTTCCCTGTCCTACTATAAAGGCATTACAACAGAAGCAGGTGTGGACTGCTACAAAAAAATGTCGGATAATCTGAATTTCTGCCGTCAGTACGCCGAACGCTTTTCGACCGATTCGCAGAGCCTGTTCCTGCTGGGAAAAACAGGCGTCGGAAAGACCCACATTTCCCTGTCCATAGCCAGAGAGGTCGTAAAAAAGGGTTACACGGCGGCTTACGGCTCGCTGCTGAACTACCTGAGAATAATCGAAAAGGAGCATTTCGGCAGAAGTGAAAATCCGGAGACGGACACGTTACAGATACTTATCAACGCCGATCTGCTCATTCTGGACGACTTAGGCTCCGAGTTCCGCACAAGCTTCTATGAGTCGGTAATGTACAATATCATCAATTCCCGCATCAATCTGGGACTTCCTACTATTATAAACAGCAACCTTTCCGCAGCCGAACTTCAGAACAATTACAACGACAGGATCATATCACGGCTTTTCAGCGTGTACAGCACACTTATGTTCGTCGGCGACGATATACGTCAGATAAAAAGGCTTAAAGGAGAATTTTAAAGATTTTGTATTTTTTTTCTGATTTCGGTTGATTTTTTTTAAATAATGTTGTATAATTATATTTAGGCATAGCTTTTGCAAGCTGTAATATCGCTCAATACTTCTGCGGTTCGGCGGAGACCCGTATATCCGCACTGTCGCAGGAACGTTTTACTATCGTAAGACATTCGGCAGCGGTTACAATTTATGGAGGGATTTTTCTATGAATACTAATATTTTGCTTGAAAGCGGTACAAATGAGCTTGAACTTCTTGAATTTCAGGTGGGCAACAACAACTTTGGAATCAATATTTCCAAGGTCGTTGAAATAATGATAAACGAGGACGTTACCCCTGTACCTAACGCTCCCGAAGAGATCGAAGGCGTTTTCATTCCCCGTGACAAGCTTATCTCGGTAATTGACTTACATAAGGTCGTTCATGTTCCCCATACTACTTCGGGTAAGGAAATTTTCATTATCTGTGAATTCAACCGTATGCACGTTGCTTTCCACGTTACAAGCGTGAAAGGCATACAGCGTATATCCTGGGCTGATATTTCCGATCCTCCCGCAGTTACCAGCGGAAGCAGTGACGAGGCTATCGGTCTTGCTACTGGTGTTGCTAAGATAAACGACAGGATCATCATTATCATGGACTTCGAGAAGATCGTTTCCACCCTTAACCGTGACGCGGGTCTTGACCTGAACGGTCTTGACAAGATCGGCGGTCCCGACGCTATGGCAGGCAATAAGCATATCGTTGTTGCCGACGACTCCAAGTTCCTTAACAAGATGATAACCGATTCGCTGGCAAGAGTCGGATTCCATAATATCATGTCCTTTAGCAACGGTCAGGACGCGTGGGAATACGTTCAGAGCTTTAAGGACAAGGGCGACGATATAACGTCCCATATCGCCTGCGTAATAAGCGATATCGAAATGCCCAAAATGGACGGTCACAGACTTACCAAGCTGATCAAGGACGACAAGGTTCTTTCTCAGATACCCGTGCTGCTGTTCTCGTCCCTTATCAACGAGCAGATGATCGCAAAGGGAAAAACTGTCGGCGCGGACGGTCAGTTTTCAAAGCCTCAGATCAAAGAGCTTATCAGCTATCTGATCACGGTTCTTTCATAAAAGGCTGAGCCTTTACCCTTGCCGCCGTCTATAGTGATGGCGGCAAGTTTTGTTTACGAGACGAGAAAAAGCTTTGGTAAAAGCTTAAAGCGGTTTGTTAAAAATAACAGACCGCTTTTTTATTTTTATTGTTGTCCTATAATCGACAGTTTTTTAAGCCTCCGCGCTGTATAATTAAGCTGTCAAAAACAAACGTAAAGCTGCGGGTGGTTTTATGTACATATACGTTGATATTCTTATTATTACAAACATTTATGCGAATTTTTTTCTGCTGAAAACCACGGCGCGGCTCACGCATACTCCGCTGAGAAACGGCAAATGCATTGTGGGAGCGTTGGTAGGAAGTCTGTTTTCGCTGATAATACTGCTGCCACCAATGAGCTCTCTCCTGCTTTTGGCGGTACGGATACTGTCTGCGGCGATGATGATAACGGTTACTTTCGGCGGCGGAAGCTCTCCTCACGAGCTTTGCAGAACAGGAACGGTTTTCTTTCTGGTGTGCTTCATTTTCGCGGGAATAGAGTACGGTCTGGCGGTTTTGTCGGGAGGCAGGAATATGCTTTGGCACAACTCCACGCTGTATGTGAACATATCGCTGCTGACGCTGGTCGTATCCACTATCGTTTCCTACGGAGCTATATGTCTGTTCCGATACTATATGGACGGGAAAAACTCCTCGGACGTGGTCTATGACCTTATAATCACGAAAGACAACAAAACCGTATCCGTCAAAGCTGTCGGAGACACCTGCAATAATCTTACCGATGTCTTTACGGGAAAACCCGTTATTGTATGCGGAATGGAAAGTCTGTCCCCGCTTTTAGGTGAAAATGTCCCCACGGAGAACCTTTCGGGCGGAAAAGGCTGGCGGCTTATCCCGTTTTCCACAATACATTCGGACGGTATGCTCCCTATATTCAAACCCTCAGAGGTCATTGTCAAAAACTCCGAAAGTGGCTCTGCAAGGTCTGCGGACGTATATGTAGGCGTGGTGGACAAGGAAATGGAACACGCCGTTTTCAATCCCAAAATACTGAAATAACAATCTGAAAGGAATGGCTTACAATGAATATCCGTGAAAAAATCACAAATATGATCAAACGCATTATTTTCGGTAAAAGATACGGGAAAATTTTTTACATAAACGGCCCCGAAACTCTTCCCGCTCCCCTTTCAAGAACGCAGGAGGAGGAAGTGTTCCTTATGCTGGAGACCGACGAGGAAAATGCGCGGCGTATTCTGATCACACATAATCTTCGTCTTGTGGTATATATTGCCAAAAAGTTTGAGTCCACAGGTATCGGTATCGAGGATCTTGTCTCGATAGGAACGATCGGACTTATTAAGGCGGTAAAGACATTCTGTCCCAGCAAAAATATCAAGCTTGCCACATATGCCTCGCGGTGCATAGAAAACGAGATACTGATGTTCCTGCGAAAGTCCAGTCAGTACAAAAACGAGATTTCCATTGATGAGCCGCTGAATATCGATTGGGACGGCAACGAGCTTTTGCTGTCCGATATCCTCGGTACGGACGAGGATACCGTTAACGGAAATATCGAAAACGAGGCGGAAAAAAGCATACTCCTCGAAGCGGTGGAACGGCTTCCCGAACGGGAAAAATGCATTATGAAAATGCGCTTCGGACTTGTGGACGGCAAGGAAAAGACCCAGAAAGAGGTCGCCGACATCATAGGCATTTCGCAGTCCTATATATCGAGACTGGAAAAACGAATTATCAAAAAGCTTCGGAGGGAGCTTGAAAAGGTAATTACATAATTTCCAGTTTTTGTATCATGCAAAAATGAATATTAAAAACGGCTCCTGACAATAATTTTAGTAATATTATCGTCGGGAGCTAAAATTATGTACTACAATAAGGTTGATATAAGCGGCGTGGACACGTCCAAGCTTACGGTTTTAAAGGAAGCGGAAAAGCTGGAGCTTCTGAAGCTGTGCAAAAAGGGCGGAGCCGAGGGCAAGGAAGCCCGCAAAAAACTTATTAACGGCAATCTTCGGCTTGTACTGAGCGTTATCCAGAAGTTCATCGGTCGGGGCGAAAATGCTGACGATCTGTTTCAGGTCGGCTGCATAGGACTTATGAAAGCCATCGACAACTTCAATACCGAGCTGGACGTCAGATTTTCCACATACGCTGTTCCAATGATATGCGGCGAGGTCAGACGCTATATGCGCGACAACAATCCGATACGGGTAAGCCGTTCCCTGCGCGATCTGGCGTACAAGGCAATGCAGGCAAAGGAACAGCTTATCAACAAAAACCAAAAGGAGCCTACCATCAAGGAGATTTCGGAGCTTATCGGAGTAAAGCAGTCCGACGTAGTTCTCGCCCTGGAAAGCATTACCGACCCCATTTCTCTGTACGAGCCCGTATACTCGGACGCGGGAGACACGCTTTACGTTCTGGATCAGGTTGGAGACAAAAACGACGACTCCAACTGGCTGGACGAGATATCACTGAAAGAAGCGATAAACCTGCTTCAGCCGCGTGAAAAGAACATTCTGTACCTGCGCTTCTTTCTCGGAAAAACGCAGGTGGAGGTTGCAAACGAGATCGGCATATCGCAGGCGCAGGTGTCCCGCTTGGAAAAAAATACTCTTGGAAAGATCAAGGGGCAGATATAGCTTAAGCGCACAAAACGTACCGAAAATTTCCTCGGTACGTTTTTTTGTGGTTGCTCTCCCCTGACGGCAGTCATTAAGATTACAGTTTGGATATTAGTATTACAAATTGGTAAATACTATTGAAATAATTTGTTAAAACCTATATACTCTTATTAACAAACTATTCGGCGGGGGTATTTTTATGAAAAAGCTTACGGTCATCTTATTGGCAGCGTTACTGCTCAGCGGGTGCGGCAGCAACGGAGACGGCGAAATTCCGTACGAAAATTCGGAGACGACCCAAACGGAGACAACAATAGCTACAGCAGGAACAGAGGCGGTCACAACTGCTGCGGAGACGGAAAAGGTCACAATCACAGAAGCCACGACCGTTCCGGCTGAAACAACTGTTACGGAAACAAAACCAAAGCTGCCTGAACCTATACTGCCGCCGGAAGCATTAAAAATTGACGTTGGCAGTCTTTACAGCGGCAAGGAGTATGATTTCAGCTATACAATTCTCGACAATGAAAATATTTTAGTTTTATACAAGTTTAAAATCGGCGGCCATATTTCCGCAATGGCGAAGATATATAACACGTCTGACGGTGAGGAAAAGTTAACTGTCAATATCCCGCACACCGAGGCGGACGAGTTTTTTATCAGAGACAACACATATTTTGACGACGAAAATATTTTGTGCAGAATATTCAGCTGTAAAAAAGAGGAATACTCTTATGACTATTATTACAGCACGCTGCTTGCTACAACGATTTATACAGATTACAGCTTTGAGCCGGATGACAACGACAGATATGACTGGAATAACCATATTCATAAGCTTCCCGGCGGGCGCAGGATAACCGTATCGGAATACGGAAATATCCGCGAGATAGGGAGCGGAGATTTGCTGCTGAACGCTGTTTTTGAGGGATATGACAGCAAAGGCAACATAATTTATTCTTATGAATTTCCGATCGACGAAAACAGGTTTGTTTACAGTATGTGGGGATATGAATGGAGCTGGGGCTTTGGCATTTACGATTTTACAACAGGAACTGCGCGGGATGTCCCCGACATTTTCGACTACAAACCAATGGGTTATCATGACGGGAAAATTTATTCGTATTACTGCACGCATGATGGGAGTACCGATAATATACTCTACGTTACCGACATAAACACACTTGAAACAACGCCGTTTCATAAGTTTGAATATAACGAGCCTGAACTTAGGTCAGATTATAATTTTGTGTATGATTATGAAATGACACCGGACGGCAATTTCCTGCTGAAAATCAACGACAATGAAAATGTTTTAAAAGTTATTTTGTACAGTACCGATACCTTGGAGGTCGTGAAAGAGTACGAATTTAAAAATACTTACATAGATTACTGGTATATACGGTTTACAAGTGACGGGAAAGCAGTGCTGAACGATAATAAGCAAAAATGCTTGTACATACTTGATTTGAACAAATAAGGAGGCAATTTTCATGAAAAAAATTTTTTCATTCACAGCGGCGTTGGCAATATGCCTTACGCTCACATCATGCGGGAGGGAAAATTCCCTGCCCGAGGACACTTCTGCGATAGAGCAGTACATAGAACAGGCTTCGGGGACTGCACAGTCGGAGGAGACTACGGCGGAAACAACAGAGGTCACGACCGCGGAAACAACTCCATTTGAGAACTTGTCCGACTATGACAAGGCGATAAGGCTTGCGGCGGAACATATTGAGGAACATGGTGCGGATCATTGGGAATATATCCTGTACGACTTTGATCTTGACGGAATTCCCGAGCTTATGGAGGAAACAGGATTCATGGACACTAAAGGTTGGGAGATATACAAGCTTACAGGCAGTGAGGCGGCAGATCTGGGATATATGGAATTTGCGGGAACAGATGAAAGGTATATCAAGGACGGCATCGATATAATATATTATCACGGTGACGAACTGACCCTTGAAAGCGGTGTACACGTCTACCGTGACAATGAAAATGACGAAATTTTTTACGTTACCGAATACACCACGGTGCTTCACACCAAGGGCTTTGCAGCGGCAATAAGGTATGACGTTTATGCCGACAAGCTTGCGGAAAGAGAGCTTTACCATTGTGATTTTCTCTCCATGGATGACGGCGGCGCAAGCGGGAACCGGTACATTACACACAATATCCTTGACGGAAAAAAGGCAACGCCAATGTATCGGTGCGACTGCAATTCCGAGGGATTTCTGTACTGCAATGAATTCGGGGATTACCTAAGCAATTTTGAATATCTCGGCATGATAGACGTTGCAAATTACTACAAAAAGGAAGACGGCGGCAGCTTTTACGATTACGCCGAGACGGTGAAAATTCCCGAAAAGACGAGGGAGGAACGTTTCTATTCCGACGACAGGGAGAAAGTCACGGTCTGCGGAGAGGAATATTATGCCGATACATACGAAGCAAATGTTGTTATTGACAATGACAATTTTGACAGCATTGACCTGTCGGAATTAAAGCTTCTGCCCTGTCTTGAAAAGCTTATACTGGAGAACAGATCGGACAAAACGATCAATATTTCCGAAATTTCGGATATTGAAAATCTGACCGAAATCATGTTTTGGGGCGGAGACTTTGATTACTCTCCTGTAGTTAAAATGGATAATGTGATCTATACAAATGCTCCTAACGAATGTATTTTTGAAATGAAGTCCATAAGAGTTGTTTCAGCAATGCCCTACACGGAGGATATTGACGGCTTTGCTCCGCTTTATGATATGGAGCAGCTTGAAGTCGTTCTTCATTATGTAACGGGCGGAGATTTCGGCGACCCGCACATGAATATGCAGCTTGACAGGCTGGAGGAACGGCGTCCAGACCTGCTGCTGATATATGTGCCTTAACTGTCTGTTTCTTTAGTACACTGCTTCCGCGTCATAAATATTATTCGGATATTGAAAAAGCGTCCAAAATATGTTATAATATTTCTATATTAAATTTCAGTACCGGAAAGGACGTTTTTTATGATAAAAGATATTCAGCAGGAAATTCTTCGTATAAAAAAGGAAAAGTCGATCACAATTCTCGCCCACAGCTATCAGGCGGAAGAAATTCAGGAGATCGCCGACTATACGGGAGACAGCTTCCGTCTGTCCGAGCTTGCGGCGGACGACCCCAACGACACGCTCATAATGTGCGGCGTGCATTTTATGGCGGAGACCTGCAAGCTGCTCTCCCCCGACAAAAAGGTAATACTTGCCAAGGATGGCTGCGGCTGTCCCATGGCGGAACAGCTTTCGGTTGAGGAGCTTCGTCAGCTTAAACAGACGTACCCCGATCATACGGTGGTAGCGTACATAAACACCACTGCGGCTCTGAAAACCGAATGCGACGTTTGCGTGACCTCCTCGTCGGCGGTGGAGATATGCAAAAAAATCGAAAACGACAAGATACTTTTTATTCCCGACTGCAACCTCGGAGCATTTGTTGCTGAACAGCTTCCCGAAAAGCAGATAAAGCTGATAAAGGGCGGCTGTCCTATCCACGCGGCGGTTACGGAAAAGGAAGCCGCTGCCGCAAAGGAGCAGCACCCCAACGCGCTTATGCTGGTTCACCCCGAATGTATCCCTGCGGTAACAAAGTACGCGAACTACATAGGATCAACAAGCGGTATCGTGGCGTTTGCGAAAAAGTCCGACGCAAAGGAATTTATTATCGGCACGGAAATTTCCATTGCGGAGCATTTGCAGATTGAATGTCCCGACAAGGAATTTTACACCCTGTCTAAGCATCTTATCTGTCCCGATATGAAACGCACCACTCTTATGGACGTACTGAAAGCTTTGCAGGGCGGCGGGCTGGAAATAGAGATGTCCGACAAAGTTATGGAAAAAGCGTCCGTCTGCATAAACCGTATGCTTGAACTGGGATAAAACGTCATTATCTTTTGAATATTACCACTCAATCAAATTCTGTCAATCCCGAAAAATATGAAAGCATTCTTGAAAAACTAAACAAACAGTGATCCCAACATACAACAGCGGCGGCAAACCGAATTTGCCGCCGCTGTTTTTTATTCTATTGCTTTAAGAGACGTAGCCATGTCAATCTTTTTCAGTCTGAAATAAAGTGTGATATTTACCGCAAGAGCGAATATACACGTGAGCAAAGCCGCTTCAAGGAAGCAGTACAGCGGTATCTCCGCAGAAAACATTACCGAATCCACCTCGGCGGTTTTGATAACAAACTTTTCCAGAGCAATTCCAAGACACAGCCCCGCAGCTGTTCCCATAAGCGTCAGAAGAATGTTCTCGCGGTACACATACGCCGCAACCTCTCCGTCGTAAAATCCGAGAACCTTTATCGTTGCAAGCTCGTGAACACGCTCGTTTATATTTATATTCGACAGATTGAACAGCACCACAAACGCAAGCGCTCCCGCGGAAACGATTATTGCCACAATTATCAGAGAAAGACTTGAAACAAGGTCGCGGAACTTGTCCCCTCCCCCTGACGAGAACGATACTGCCAGAACGGAATCCATTTTAACAAGCTCCGACGAGAGAGCGTCCTCCGCCTCGCTTGTGACCTCCTCCATGTTCAGCAGTATAATGTTACTTTTGAAGGCTTCGTCAAATCCCGATTTTTCGTATGTATCCTCAGTCATGTAGGCGTAATTGAAGGTATAGTTTTCGCACACCGCGTCCACCGTTACGGAAACGTCCCCGTTGAAATAAACCACGTCCCCTGCGGAAACTCCGAGCATTCTTGCAAGCTTTTCGCCAAGTACAACGCCGTCTCCGAGTGTAACCTTATTTCTGCTTTTGCGCTCGTGCAGATCAATAAAATTAGCCGTCTCCGCAGAATTTTCGGGTACGAACAGGTATGTCTCCAGCTCGTTCTTTTCGCTTCTTATATCCACGTTCTCCTGAAGCGCAAGCATTTTATCCGAAACATTGGAGTTCTCCGAGCATTTTTCCCATACGTCCGAATAGTCATCATCAACGGCAATAAGCGCGTCGTACTTAAAAATATCGCCGTACTGCTTGTCAACAATGGACGTTATAGAATACTGCAAGCCATACCCCGTCAGCAGCAGAGCCGTACAGCCCGCTATGCCGACAACCGTCATAAGAAGTCTCGCCTTATAGCGGAACAGATTGCGGAAAGTTACCTTTGTGGTGAATTTAAGCCTTTTCCAGATAAAGCCCACGCGCTCAAGAAGTATCCTCTTGCCGTCCTTCGGCGGTTTGGGACGCATCAGCTGCGCGGGACAGGAAACAAGCTCCAGTCTGCTTGCATAAAGCGCGGACAGACCAGTACACAGACAAGCAACAACTATACATCCTACAGCATAGTTCCACCTGAACGGACTGATAAGGTAAGGCTGGTTATACATGGTCTTATAGCACCGGTAAATTACATTCGGAAGCGTATTGAACCCGATTACCAGACCTATAAGCGCACCGGGAATACTCGCCGCAAGAGCGTAAAGAATGTACTGAGAAATAATGGAATATCTGCTGTAACCAAGTGCTTTGAGCGTACCTGTCTGGGTTCGCTGCTCCTCAACCATTCGGGTCATGGTAGTGCAGCACACAAGAGCCGCCACAAGGATAAAGAAGATAGGAAAAACGTCAGCGATAGCGTCTACCCTGTCGCAGTCCTCGGCATAGCTTGAATAGGACGGGTTGAAATCACGGTCAAAAACATACCACTTTGCGTCGTCTATCTCGTCGTGAAGCTCCTGCTCCGCGTCTGCGATCTCCTGCCGAGCTTCCTCAATATCCTTTTTGTGGTCGGCGATCTCCTGCCTGCCATCCTCTATCTCTCTTTTGCCGTCCTCAATATCAGCCCTTGCCTTTGCAATTTCCTCACGACCCTCGGCAACCTCAGCTCTTGCGCTTTCAAGCTCCGCTGCCGCATTGTCAAGCTGTATCCTTGATTCCGCAAGGGTCGCTTCAAGACCCTGAACCTGCGCGGAAAGCTCTGCGGAATACTGCTGTAAGCCCTGTCCGGCCATAGTTTTTGTTCCGTCGTCGTAAGCCGCTGGTATGGACATATATGCCGTTATAAGCTGCTCCAAAGTTTCATCAACAGCAAAGACGTCATTTGAAGCATAGGCTTCGATCCTGCCGCGTATTTCCGCTTCGCCAGCCGCGGAATTTGTCCCGTAGTCGGCGATTATTCCGTCAAGCCACTGAACCGCATCCGCCAGAGTATCAACCGCCGCTTCACCGTCGCGGTACTCGTTTTCACCGTTTTCAAGCTCCTCCTGACCGTCTGCAATTTCTTCTTCAGCGTCGGCAAGCTTCTGTTCATTTTCCGCGATTTCCGCTTCACCGTCTGAAATCTCCTGTTCCGCATCTGCAATATCCTTTTCAGCGTCTGCAAGCTCCCTTTCGCCGTCCGCAAGCTCGGCTTTCGCATCGTCGATCTCCTCGTAGGCTTCATCTGTTATCACGCCTTTGCGGTGTTCGATCTGCACCTCGGCAAAGTCCTCCAGCATATCAACGTTACGCGAAACAATATCCTCATACTTGTCACTGTAAGGGTCTAAAGCTTCCGTTTCTGCAAGGCTTATGTACAAGTCCGTATAGATATCATAAGTAAAATTTTCTTCGGTAACAAGAAGCCAGCCGTTTACCGAGCCGTTTCCGATAGTGGTGCTGCCCCGCTCAAAGGAAACGTATATCGGATTGATACCCTTTCCCACAACGGTATACTCTGTTCTGCCCAGAATATCCCCCATCTCGCGGTCGTCGCCTGTCCTGAGAGAAATAACGTCTCCTACTTCGGGAGCTTGGGCAGAGAAAAATCTGTCGTCCGCAAAAATCTCTCCCGCATTTTCGGGAAGCCGTCCCTCTTTAACATATGGAAGATTTATCCCGCTTTCAGGGTTGTAAGAATATATCTTGACAACACAGTCGCCCTCTCCTGCGCCCGACATCATCAGATCGGCGGAATAGCCCGCGTACAGCTCGTCCGCATCGACCGCGCCCGATACCGCGGAAACGTCCTCATCATCAAAGCCAAGCTCGGACATAAGGTGAAGATCGGCAAGACCCTGTTCCCGCAAATACGACTCCGCGCTCATTTTCATTGAGGGGCTTGCGGACTTTACACCCGCAAAAAAGCCGCTTCCTATGGCAATTATCGCCATGATAGCAATAAAGCGGCTTTTGGTATTTTTAACGCTTCTGAACGTATTCAGAATAAGCTTTTTCTTCATAAGCACCTCTACCACTCGATCGTGTCCACAGACACAGGCTCGGAATTAAGCGTCACTCTTGAGACCTTGCTGTTCTTGATCTTTATCACTCTGTCCGCCATAGGCGTTATCGCCTGATTGTGAGTAATGACCACAACGGTCATTCCCTTTTCGCGGCAGGTGTCCTGCAAAAGCTTAAGAATGTTCTTGCCCGTGTTGTAGTCCAGCGCGCCCGTAGGCTCGTCGCACAGCAGAAGCTTCGGGGACTTTGCAAGCGCCCTTGCGATAGAGACCCTCTGCTGCTCTCCGCCCGAAAGCTGTGCGGGAAAATTGTTTATTCTCTCCCCCAGCCCGACCTGCTTCAAGACTTCCTCAGCGTCTATCGCGTCAGTGCATATCTCCGTTGCAAGCTCCACATTTTCCTTTGCTGTAAGGTTCTGCACCAGATTGTAGAACTGGAACACAAATCCGATATCACGTCTGCGGTATGCGGTAATTTCTTTCTTGGAAAATTTTGCAATATCCTTGCCGTCTACAAAAATATTTCCCTCGTCGCAGGTATCCATGCCTCCGAGCATATTCAGCACCGTTGTCTTGCCTGCGCCCGAAGCTCCCACAATTACCGCAAATTCGCCCTTTTCTATTTCAAAATTGATACCGTCCGAAGCGGATATCGTTACCTCGCCCATTCTGTATCGCTTATAGACGTCCTTAAATTCAACATAGCTCATCGGAACATTCCTCTCAAATATAGTAAATCATATCAATTATAACATATTTTTTACCGTTTGTGTATAGCTTTGACACATTTTTTTGTGAAAATAAGATGAAAATTTCGGCAAAATAAAAGGACGGAAAAAACCGTCCTTTGATTCACTATAACACACGTGTAAAGCAATAACCATTTACACTTATTGGTTAGCCCATCTGATAACCGCAACGTCACCGTTATTGATCACGTCCATAAAGCTTACGTCCTTGCCGTTAAGCGTAAGTATCATATTTCCGTCGGGAGGAGGATTGTCCAGATCAATATCTGCCAGAGCCATCAGCTCTATAAACTCGTGAGGCATATTTGCGGGACGAGGTTCGAGCGTAATAGTCTTTCCGTTCAGCACAACGCTGAAATCCTCAATTACCGGGACTTCCTTATCTTCCGCCGCTGGAATTTCCTCAGCAGAGATTATTTCGGGCACGGCGGCAGGGATTTCTGCCGCTGGCTGAGGTATCGGCGAAGTTTCGGCAGCCGTCTGCGGAGCAGGTTCCGCAACGACCTGCGGCTCCTGAGGTTTCGGAAGTTCCTGCGGCGTCTGTAGCTGAGCAATTGCTTCCGGAGCAGGCGCAGCGGCAGCCGCGGCTTCCGGCGCAGTATCCTTTTCCTCCGCTTCCGTTTCGGCAGGCTTATCGGACAGTCCCTCCGCAATAGCCTTTGCAAGACGACCTGCTCTGGAGTCCTTGTCAAGAACCTTATCGGAGGTAATTATATCGTCACCGTCGTTCAGATAATAGTCCACAGTAAGCAGCTTGCCCGACTTATAGAAATTCAGCGTAGACGTGTCAAACGGCAGGGTCTGCATAAGGTCTCCCAGCGTTTCCACCTCGTAAACAGTAACGTCGTCAAGATTCTGTATGCGGTAATCTCCCGATACCTGCTTGTCGTTTACGCGTGCCACCACGCCGAAGGAGTATTCCGTACCGTCCACAAAAACCTTGTGGGGAGAAACATCTCCCGCAATATCGGTAATTTTCACATCTGCATTGCTTCCGTTCTCGGCAGGCTTGAACACAAGCTTGTCTCCCTGATTTACAATAGTTTCCAGAGAGACGGCTTCACCGTTAAGCGTGATTTCCGCAACAGTTGCGTGTCCGCCTTTCAGTATCTGCTTTTCGCCGTTAAGGGTAAAGTTCAGATTTCTTCCCGAACGTCCGATTATCTGATTAGACCTGTAACCCGCAGACGTAAGCAGGTCTATCACGCGCACTGCTCTTGTGTCGAAAACACGTATTTTCTTGTCATTGAGCGTTACCACGGAAAAATCGTAGCCGCTGTTGTAAGTGGCGGTAACGCCTATTCCTATCGGAGTAACGTATTCGGGACCGCTTATCTGGCTGTTGCCGAAGGAAACGTTTTTCATTACCTCGTTTTTGCCGACAGCAACGCGGTTTTCGGGGATATCAAGCTTCTCGGCAATGAATTTTGACAGATCTGGAATAAGGCTTCCTCCGCCCACAAGAAATACCGCCGCGGGAGCCTGTCCATTCGCGCTGACAATATTCTTTACAATGTCATCGGCAAGCGAGTCCACCACGGGGAACAGGCTTGAAAAGAACTCTTCCCTGTCAATGGTATGCTTGTAGCCGAGAATATCGGTATAGTTGATCTTTTCCATATAGCTGCTGAGCTTCATTTCCTCGGCGGTGGAAAAGTCAACAAGATATTTTTTGATTATCTCCTCTGTAATTTCGTCTCCCGCTGTTGTGGACATTGCATACGCCACAATGCTTCCATTTCGGGCGATGGCGATATCGGACGTACCCGCTCCTATGTCTACCAGCGCAACGTTGATAAGACGTATTTCGGGAGGGATAACTATATTCATGGCGGCAATAGGCTCCAGCGTAAGGCTCGATACCTCAAGACCGTTCATATCCGTTACCGCGTAAAGGCTTTCCACAACTGGACTTGGCAGGAACGCCGCGATAAGCTCAACTGAGACCTTTTTGCCCTTATGTCCCACAAGAGAAGCGATCTTGTAGTCGTCAAGCAGATACTGCACGACCGTGTGACCAACACAGTAAAAGGATACCTTTGTATCAGCTATCTCTGCGTCAAGTTCGTCCTGAGCCTTAAGTGTGGTTTCAAGTTCAAAGGTTTTAACGTCGTCCTCCGAAATACTGTCCTTTTCGGTTATATCAAAGGAAAGCTCCGTCCTGTGAGTCTTTAAGGCGCGTCCCGCCGCAGCGATGCCGACCTTTGACAGCTTTATTCCCGACTTGGCTTCAAGCTTTTCTCTTACCTGCTTGACCACCGACGAGACCACGGGGATATCTTCGATCTGACCGTCTATCATTGCGCGTCTTTTGTGGGGGACGGATTCTGCGTAGTCCACACAGAAAACGTTATCGTCCATATGACCGATTATGCCGACAACCGTGCGCGTTCCGATATCAAGCGCAAAAAGCTCGCTGTCCTCCTGAGGTCTGAGCTTTGAATTTTTAGTTTTTTCCTGTATTTCAGGCGCTTTCGGGGTACTTTTCTCCGTCTTTGAAGGACGTCCCCGCTTTTTGGAAGTATTGGTAACGTCGGCTGTATTTTCGTCAGCCATATTTTTTTCCGACTGTTTTGCCATTTCGGCACCACCCTTTACTGTAATATATCGTTTTAATCCTTTATTTTAAGCACTGATTTAAGTTCCTTGACCGCATCTGACTCCGATATGACAAGAAGCTTATCCCCGCTTTTCAGCATTGACTGTCCGCGCGGGATTATCATACAACCGCCGCGGGTTATGGATACGATGTTGAAAAGCACGGGAAGCTTTATTTCCATAAGCATTTTTCCGTCATATATATAGTCGGGCGGAAGCTGTACCTCAAACAAGGTAACTTCTCCCCTGCCCAGCGAAAGCACCTGCTTTATCCTTGAAGTATCCACCTCACGCTCGATCAGGGAAGCGATACTGTCGGTGCTGTTTATAACATTGTCTATTCCCAGAGCCTGCATTACCGCCACGTTTTTAGGGTTGTTGGACTTTGCTACGGTCTTGGCAACGCCGAATTTCTTTTTCGCAAGCTGACAAACTATAAGATTTGTCTCGTCCGAACCCGTAACGCTCACAAGCGCACCCGATTCCCGTACTTCAGCGGCTTCGAGTATATCCAGCTTTGTGGCATCACCGCAGATGATGGGGATATCCATTTCGTTTGCGATATGCTCGCACACCGACTTGTCCCGCTCGATGACGGTCGGCTCGTGGTCATGCTCTATCAGGGTACGCACAAGGTAATAGCCCACCTTGCCCCCTCCGATAATCGTAACTTTCAAATAAATTCCTCTCCCGAACTTTAATCCGCGAATTTCGCCAGAATAAGCTTGTCTCCCCTTTGCAGCTCATAGTTTTTCAGCAGCATCATGCTTACGGTACCGTCGCTGTGCTCTATGGCGACAAGAGTCTCGTTTTCCTCGAATTCGATCTCGCTTATGCGTTTTCCAACAAATTCCTTGGGTATCTCCATCATCTCCATGACCACGGAATGCCCGCCTATTGCAGTCCCTGCGGAAGCGGAGCTGTTTATCGCCGCACAAAATGACGTTACCGTCGTGTTTGTGGGACATACCGTCTCAAGCCCGAACTCTGAAAAGACCTCATGTTTCTTTGGGTCGTTCACCCTTGCAAAAACCTTGGGTACTCCGAAAAACTGTTTTGCAAGCTGAATGACCATCAGATTTGTATTATCGTCGGAGGTAACTGCCGCAAGCGCGTCGCAGTTTTCTATGCCCGCCTTTTTCAGCACCTCCTTGTCGATAGGAATGCCGAAGGTAGTGTAGCCATTAAAATCGGGCGGAAGATTTGAAAATTGTTCCTTGTCACTGCTTATCACCGAAACGTCGTGACCCTGAGCCGACAGCGCGCCGCACAGAGCCGAACCCACGTTTCCGCAGCCGATCACCAGAATATTCATTGCGGAAGCAGATCTCTCCCTCCAAATAAAACTATACATATTTATTATATTACAAATTCTTCCGAATTACAATAGTTTTTTCTAAAAACTTTACATTTTATTCTGCATATTTACACTTAATTCACGTCCCGAAACCATGTCGAATGCGGATTTTGTCGAAAACAGGCATTCACAAATATGTGAAAGTTATGTGACAAATCGCGGATTTGCTTGCAATCTTACTAAATTTATGTTATACTTAACATTGTAAAGTATTTTATGATGTTTTTATGAAAGGACGGATCAAATGATTTCCGGTTACAATTTTTCCAAAATCACACCCGATATTGTCAATTTATCTGCTCTTTGCGAAAAGAATGGCTGTATTGACCAGGAGCTTTATACCAAGTACGATGTAAAACGCGGTCTGAGAGACATCAACGGAAAGGGCGTTCTTGCGGGACTTACAGAAATTTCCGAAATAATCTCGTCAAAAACCGTTGACGGCAATTCCGTGCCATGTGACGGAGAGCTTTATTACCGCGGCTACAATATCAACGACCTTGTGACCGGCTTCACAAGCGACAAGCGTTTCGGCTTTGAGGAAATTACTTATCTCCTGCTTTTCGGCGAGCTTCCCGCGAAAAAACAGCTTGAAGATTTCAGCAGGCTTCTTTCGGACTACAGACAGCTCCCCACAACGTTTGTACGCGATATAATCATGAAGTCCCCCAGCAACGACATTATGAACGGTCTTGCAAGAGGAGTACTTACCCTTTATTCATATGACGATATGCCAAACGATACGTCTATTCCCAACGTCCTCAGACAGTCGCTGGAGCTTATCGCGCTGTTCCCGCTTATCGCCGTTTACAGCTATCAGGCAAAGGCGTACTATCATGATAACGACAGCTTCTTCATTCACCAGCCCAAGCCCGAATATTCCACCGCGGAAAACATTCTTCATATGCTCCGCAAGGACAGCTTGTTTACCGAGCTTGAAGCACGTATCCTTGACCTTGCCCTCGTTCTCCACGCGGAACACGGCGGAGGTAACAACTCTACCTTTACAACTCACGTCGTTACTTCTTCGGGTACGGATACTTACTCCGCGATCGCGGCGGCGCTGGCTTCCCTGAAAGGCCCGAAGCACGGCGGCGCGAATATCAAGGTAACAATGATGTTCGAGGACATGAAAAACAAGCTTTCCGACTGGGAGGACGAGGACGCTATCCGCGATTACCTCAAAAAGCTGCTCCACAAGGAGGCTTTCGACAGGTCGGGACTTATCTACGGTATGGGACATGCTGTCTACTCCGTTTCCGACCCGAGAGCCGCTATACTTAAAGGTGCGGTAAAAAGCCTGTCCGAGGAAAAGCACATGGAAAAAGAATACGCTCTGTACCGCAAAATAGAACGTCTTGCTCCCGAAGTAATCGCCAAGGAGCGCAGGATCTACAAGGGCGTTTCCGCAAATATCGACTTCTACAGTGGCTTTGCTTACAGTATGCTTCAGCTTCCGCCCGAGCTCTATACGCCTATTTTCGCCATTGCGAGAATTTCGGGCTGGTCGGCTCACCGTATCGAGGAGCTGCTTGTGGCAGGAAAAATTATTCGTCCCGCTTACAGAGCTGTTCAGGAACACAGAGACTATATGCCTATATCCGGCAGATAACCAAGGGAGATAAAATATGACATTTATAGAAGCGGCAGAATGCCGACACACCGTCCGCAAATACACAGACCGCAAAATACTGCAGGAAATCACGGACAAGCTTACCGAAAGGATCAATGCCTGCAATGAAAAGTTCGGGCTGGACATGAAGCTGATAACCGAAAACACGGATGCTCTCGGAACGGCTGTAAAGCTTGTTCTTTCCAAGGGAGTGCGGAACTACATAATACTTGCGGGAAATGACGCGCCCGATACCGAAGAAAAGCTCGGTTACTGCGGAACGGACGTTATGCTGCTTGCTCAGACTCTCGGACTTAATTCATGGTGGATCGGCGGGACCTACAGCAAAAGCGGAGCAAAGAAAAATGCTCCCGAAGCCGAAAAAATTACAGGTATAATCACCGTCGGATACGGCGAGGTTCAGGGAGTTCCCCATAAATCCAAAAGTCCCGAAGACGTGAGCGAATATGATGGTACTGCGCCCGAATGGTTTACAAGCGGTGTAAAGACCGCCCTGCTCGCTCCTACCGCCCTTAACAGACAGGCTTTCTTTATAAAGGGAAACGGAAACAAAGTATCCTTGTCGTACAAAAGCGGAATGCTTTCCGATACAGACAGGGGCATTGTGAAGTACCATTTTGAGATCGGAGCGGGAAAAGACAGCTTTGAATGGGTCTGAAAATCAATATAACAGAAAAACGGAAACTGCTTTTAAAACAGTTTCCGTTTTTATTTTAGCTGTACTTAGATCAGTCGAGAGGATAATTTTTCAGGTCGGGAAGCTCCTCCAGCGTAAGGGTGCGGTCGCTGTTATACGCCTTGTTGAGGGTCTCCATTGTGGTGTACTCGTCGTTGAGAACGCCCTTGCTGAGCGTAAAGGGATCGCTCCATGTTCCCCAGTAGAGCCAGCGGCTGTTGCCCTGCATTACTTTATCGGGATCCATTACACAGCCGTTTTCGGACAATGCAACAAGCTTAGACACCGAGGGAATTTCCGCCAGATAAGCAAAGCTTCCGCTGTAGCATGAATCCACCTGCTTGCCCGCATAAATATCGGTCGCAACGATATCCACCGTCTCGTCTCCGGGGTACCAGTCCGCGTCCTGAGCGTTCCATACCCAGATAAGATTTGTCAGATTGTGCTCGTTGGTCATCTTGTCATACATGACATTCCACAGCTTGATATAACTTTCCGGCTGACAGTCGCCCCACCAGAACCAGCCTCCCGAAGCCTCGTGGAGAGGTCTCCACAGAACGGGTACACCCGCGTCACGCAGACGTTCAAGCTGGTAGGAAATATTGTCGATATCCTGCATAAGAAGCTCGTAGCCCTTTTCGTCCTCGCCGTTCATTATCTTGTCAAGCTCCAGCGTGGAAGCCTCCTTGTAGAATGAAGAGTACCACGGGTTCTGCTCGTCGTTTACCTGATAATCAACGGGAGAATGCCAGTGCCAGCAAAGTGTAACGATACCGCCGCCGTTGTTGTACCAGTCGTAAGCAAACTCAATAGTATTTGAACTGCCTCCGTAAGCCACAGAACCGGAGCTGTAACCCATCATATCCATGCCCAATACTGCAAAATGAGAGCCTGTTTCCTTTGCTATACGTGTATACTCTGTAGATGTCCGTCCGTCGTCGGCGTACTGCCCCGTCAGGCTGTACTTGCCGTAGATGTCGCACAGGAATTTGTACAGACGACGGGTATTCTCGTCCGCGTTAGGATTGGACAGGGGCGCAGTAACAGTATAGGCGTCCGAATTGATAGTCGTATTGGGAGTAAGCTTTAAGCAGTCGTAATCGATATATCCCCAGTAAGGCTTAACGGTAATTCTGTGCGTACCCTTTGCAAGGTACACGTTTTTCATCATGCTGTCATCAAAACCGGAATAGTTAAGACACATTATCGTGCCAACCTGTTCGTCGTCTATGAACAGATAATTCTCACGCCTGCCGCTGCCTGTTTTGGATACAAAGTTAAGGTCGTAGAAGCCGTCGTATTCAATATCAACGACAAAAGTAAGGCTGTCACCCTCACTGTTTACACCATTTACCTCCGCTCCGCCCGAAGCCTCGGGACTGTCGTATGCTGCGGTATTTCCCGTAAACTCTCCCGCTTCGGCTTCAAAAACAGCCTCGTAATCGGCGGGGATTTCGCTTGCCGTCAGCGGATAGTCAGACAGATCAAGATCGTTGTTGAACTCGGTCTTGACCTCATCATAAATTACTTTCAGCGGCTCGAACTGAGGTTTTTCCGCGGCAGGAGCAGTATCCTCTGCGGTATCGGCTGCAGCCGAAGTGTCTCCGGCAGCTTCAGCCGAGGTGCTGCCAACCACGTCAGCGTTATCATCCGAACCGTTTGTACAGCCCGCAAGCATTGCCGCCGCAAACGCGGAAGCCGCCGCAAGAGCAATGATCTTCCTTGCTTTCATAGTATTCCTCCTTTTAGTGTGCCTCGGAGGAAATACCGACGGAATTATCAGCCGTCCGCCTGAACGTCCTCCTCAGTATTTACAGGCGGTTCAACGCCCATAGTTTCATAAAGATAATCAAGCTTTTCGGTAAGCTCGTCGATCTGCTGCTGATAAGCGGCTTCTCTCTTAGCCTGCGTGTCCTTGATCTTTCCGTCCGCAGAAAGACGAATGGCAAATCCCGCGGTAACGACAATGGCAAAAACCGTAAGCACCGTGGTAAGCGGATTGAAATATCCCTTTCTTTCGGACTTGCTTTCTATCATGCTTCCAAAGCCCGAAGCGTGCAAAGCCTTTTTCAGCGCCAGATAAAGCGGTACCGAAACAACTACGGCAATAGCTCCGTTTGTAAAGGAAGCCGCCGCTTTTTCCAGCATAACAGCCGCCGCAGTCTGGAAAGGATTTCCCAGAATAAGCTGTGTAACAAGCGATTTTCCGAGATACAAAACAATGTAGACAAGCTGTCCTGTGATCGCGGCAGTAACCGCTTTCGCAAGCTCGCTTTTGATACCCGAACGGTTCAGCTTTCCCGCTGTCCAGCCCATGGCAAACTTTGAGAAAAACGTATATGGCGCGGAAAGCGTATAGAGCGGGTTGAACAGGTCGTACAGCGCGCCGCCTATTCCCGAGGAAAGACCGCCGTTCACGCCGCCGAAAAGAAGTCCCGCAAGCAGACACATTGAATTGCCTATGTGAATCCTGGTCTCATTCGCAAGCGGAATGGACATATAGTTTCCCGCGTATACCAAAGCCGCCATAAGACCTACGGCAACCATTCTGTAAATTTTGCTTCGCTGCTGCGATACTGTGTTACTCATTATAAGTACCCCCTTGGAATTTATGCTTTTATTATACCCGTGTCAAACGGTATAAGCAAATCCTCGGAGGGCTGTAATATTCTGTTAATATTTGTGGAAAATGCTAAAACATTCTTTTCTCAAATGAATTTATTTTCAGCATTTTCCACATATGTATTTTTCAGCAGGAACACCGCAAAATCCGCCGCTGTTATTGTGCATAAATTTGCTTCAAACATCGCGCCGGATTTTGACAAATTGGTAGAAAATTTTAGTCAAGACGCATGGTAAGGGAAATCCTCTTGCGCTTCATATCCACGTCAAGAACTCTCACCTTGACAACTTCGCCAACCTTGACGGCTTCAAGGGGGTGCTTTATGTAACGGTCGCAAATTCTGGAAATATGCACCAAACCGTCCTCATGGACGCCTATATCCACAAAACAGCCGAAATCAACGATATTCCGCACCGTTCCCATAAGCTCCATGCCGGGTTTAAGGTCTTTCAGCTCCATAACGTCGCCGCTTCTCAGCAGCGGAGGAGGAAGCTCGTCTCTCGGGTCGCGACCCGGCTTTGCAAGCTCTTTAAGGATATCCGTGACCGTGGGAACGCCTATTCCCGCGTCGTCGGCTATCTTTGAAACGCCGATCTTCTTTGCCGCGTCGGGTATCTCCGCAAGACCGCCGTTTTTCAGGTCGGCAATGGAGAAGCCGCAGCGGTCGATTATCTTCTGCGCCGCCTCGTAGCTTTCGGGGTGAACGGCAGTGTTGTCCAAAGGATTTTTACCTCCGTGTACACGCAGGAAGCCCGCGCACTGCTCAAAAGCTTTAGGACCAAGCTTCGCCACCTTGAGAAGCTGTTTCCTGTCGGTAAATGAGCCGTTCTCCTCGCGGTAAGCGACAATATTCTTTGCAACCGCGGAGCTTACTCCCGAAATGTAGGACAGCAGCGAATGAGAAGCTGTGTTAAGGTCAACGCCAACCGTGTTTACGCAGTCCTCGACAACGCCTGTGAGAGCTTCGTCCATACGCGCTTTAGGCATATCGTGCTGATACTGTCCAACGCCGATAGCTTTCGGGTCTATCTTGACAAGCTCTGCAAGAGGGTCCTGCATACGGCGCGCAATGGAAACCGCGCTTCGCAGTGATACGTCATATTCGGGGAACTCCTCCGCCGCCAGCTTTGAAGCCGAGTAAACCGACGCTCCCGCCTCGGATACCACCATATAGGACACCTTTTCGGGCAGCTCCTTTATAAGGTCGGCAACAAACGCCTCCGACTCGCGGGAAGCCGTGCCGTTTCCGATAGCGATAATGGATACGCCGTGCTTCTGAATGAGATTTTTTACCAGTACTTTACCCTGCTCGATCTTGCGCTGCTCGCCTGTGGTAATATAGGCAACGCCCGTGTCAAGGACTTTTCCCGTACCGTCAACGACTGCAAGCTTGCAGCCTGTGCGGTATCCGGGGTCAAGACCGAGAGCAACACGTCCCTTGATAGGCGGCTGCATAAGAAGCTGTCTCAGATTTGAAGCGAACACCTTGATCGCCGCTTCGCAGGCTTTCGAGGTAAGGTCTGCACGGATTTCCCTCTCAACCGAGGGGAAAATAAGCCGTCCGTAGCCGTCAACAGCGGCGGCTTTAACAAGCTCTCCGCAGGGAGAATCGTTCTTGACATACTTGTCCGTAACGCATTTTTCGCCCCTGCCGTCAGGAACGATTATGCCAACTTTAAGCTTGTCCTCACGTTCTCCCCTGTCAATGGCAAGAACGCGGTGTCCCGCCATTCTGAACACAGGCTCGGAAAAATCGTAGTAGTTGGAGTAAACCGTTTCTTCTTCGGGGTCTGCCGCCTTTGAGGACACCATACCCTCGCGGGTTATCATTGCACGAAGCTCTTTGCGCAGCTCCGCGTCGTCGGAAATATCCTCGGCAATAATATCCATTGCGCCCTGCAAAGCCGCCGCCACGTCGGGAACGTCCTTTTCGGAGTCTATGTAGCTTTCCGCTTCGGCGTTGGGGTCTGCGGAAAAGTTCTGTTCCATGATAAAAGCGGCAAGAGGTTCAAGTCCCCGCTCTCTTGCAACAGAGCCGCGGGTCTTGCGCTTGGGCTTGAACGGACGGTAAATGTCCTCCACCTCAACAAGGGCGGCTGCCTTTTCGATAGCGGCGGCGATCTCGTCGGTCATTTTGCCCTGCTCGGTTATGGACGCAGCGACTTCCTCCTTGCGCTTTTCAAGGTTGCGCAGATAGGTCAGCCTGTCAAAAATTTCGCGGAGTATCTGGTCGTCCAGAGAGCCTGTAAGCTCCTTGCGGTAACGGGCAATAAACGGTATTGTTTTGCCGTCGTCGATAAGCGTAACGGTGTTGTCGATCTGCTCCTGCCTGAGCTTGAACTCCTTGGCAAGTGTCTCGTTAATATTCAAAAAAATCTCCCTTTCGGCATAAGGCGGCGCAAAAGAACTGCGCACGCACTGCCATAAACATAATCAGAGCGGAAACATAAATTTCCACTCTGATATTATAGCACAATATTTCCAAAATTTCAAGCCCATACCGTACTAATTTCACGGCGGCGGCGTTACAAATCTATTTGAATGAGCAGAGCATCTCCTAACCTATCTCCTGCCTTTAATATCATATCCATCTTAGCCGGGTCGTCATATCCCTCAATATAGCAGTTGGCGGTTACCTTCAGATAACCTGTATCATAACCATACCAGTTATCATCGTACTTTTTCAAACTTTCGATCTCTGTAAGCTCATAATATAAAGCATTGTATCCATCGGGAACCGTTGCAAGGAACTCATATGCTGTAAGATATATATCATTTACCATTACCTCGACCTCTTTGCAATATTCGTTGTTGGAGAACAGTGACGTATCATTCTCGTCATAGGCATAGTATTCAAGAGCAAATTCCCGTAGCTCCTCCTTGTTCTCGGATACGGTCTCAATGTCGTAACCATCGGGCAAGCGCAGTTCGGTTTTTATCAGGATCGGGTTTATCTTTTCAATTGTTTTCATATCTTCGGGATTGTCTTTTTTATAGTATGCAACTGTCTTGTAGATATAATTCAGCGAAATATAGCCGTCATTTCCGTGCGGATATGTTATTAAATTATTTTTAAGATATTCATTGCCGTCAAGAGCTGTAAGACGCAGAATTTCCTTATCGGAGATATTATAAATATCCATACCTGCCACTGTAAGCCGCGGAGAGTATTTTTCACTGTAACTGCTTATCCCTATCGACGTGACAATACATTCCTCGGGCAATGGCTTTATTGAATCGGAAGTATAGCCTATTCTGTAAGATCCGACACCGTTTTTTATAAGTATTTCCGTACCCTTGTATTCAGAGTTTTTCTCGTCATAATATCCCGTGTATTTTCTTGTCTCAAAGTGCTTCTGAATATCCGCAAGTGTACACGGAAAATCAAATTTTATCCCGTCAATATAAATATAGGAAAGATCCTCGGCTGTAATGGGAGCAGGCTCCGTGCGCATTGCTTCGGCGGGAGCCTTTGCCGATACAGCGGGGATATCAGGTCCATCCGCGGCAAGCCCCGAATTTTTTTCAGCCGCTCTCTTTATGTAATTATAATCGTTAAGGTCGGACAAAATGCTCATAGCGTGGAGCATTCCGAAAAATATCAATACTGTCAATACAGCGGTAAAAAATTTATATACCGTTTCTTTCACAATACCACCCCTTTATTTCAGATACTGCCATAGCTATTATATGTTCTCACAGCGCCCAAAAGAAAATTTATATCATCGCCTTTTATGCTGTACGTAAGCTCGATTATCCTGTTTCCGTCAGTGTAAAATAAAGTACAGTACTCTGATTCAGAATAAATTACATCATAAAACTCATTTCCCTCCCCGAGAAATTCCTTTATCTCGTCAATATCTGAACGTTCCTCGATCTTTCCTCCAAAAAGTATAGGCTGAAAATACAATGCTCCTAATTCTATTTTGTAGATAATTCCTTCTTCAATGCTTTGATTTTCTTTGCATATAACGGAAACACCCGCAGCACATACTTCCCTGTCATAATACAGCTTCAGAGAATATCTTTTTAAACCTCCGTCCAACTCTATTTCGTTCGGTTCTTCTTCGGACAGAGGAATGTATTCAGGCCATGAATCGCTCAGTTCAAATTTATCGGGAAGTTCGGAAACTTTCATGGGAACGCAAAGCCTTGCCCCGAATATTTCAATATTATTGAACACGGAATCAAAGGCTTCCCTATGGGCTCTGTCTATGTTTTTCATTCCGGAAGCATTTGACCTTAATCCGTCAAAGTAAGTATCTATTTTATCTGTCCAGTCCTCATTTTTGTATTTGTATCCGCAGCCGGAAAAAAGCATTGCCGAAACTGCGCACATAAGGAATACCGAAAATAATTTCTTTTTCATATCAGCCGCCCCTCCTTTTTTCCACCGTTACCTCGGAAAGCTTTATTGAAAGCACAAAAAACGCCACCGCAAAAATTATGCTCAAAAGTATGGCGGTAAAAATGCTCCTCTGCATAAGCGCGGGAATATACAGCACCGCCATTGCGGGAGTAAAATTCATTGTCTCCTCAAGGAAAATGCTCCCCGTCATAACTGCCGCAAGGACGGCAAGAATTATCATGGTAAGTGTATTTCCTATGGTATAACGCAGTCCGCCGAGAAAATAGCCGAGGAAAAACAACGCTTCCGCGAAAAAGAATAATTCTATGATATCTGCGGGAATATTTCCGCCGGACATCATTCGCATATGAGCCACCGTCCGAATAAGCTCCGCAGCTGATATCCACAGATCGGTGCTGATACCCCATGCAATACAGTTGATTACCGATACAAGCAGGCATATCACCGCGGAAGTCACCCCTGCGGATATTACCCTGTTTCTTCTTGACACAGCGTTCGCCGTACAGAAAGCGTTGTGCCGCTCGAAAAAGGATATACCCGAAAGCATTGTCAAAAGCAGAGGCAGCATATCGGTTCCCACCGCAAAATCAAAGCTGTCTCTTGATATGTACAGCGCCGCCGCTGTAAGAAGCTCAACCGCAAGCAGGATAATAATATATTTTCTCGCAAGAAGCAGCGAGCATGAAATTGTGCTTCTTAATCTGTCGGTCATTGACTTGTTCCTCCCTCTTTGAAGCTATTTTGTGCATTGTAATTTATGAGTTGTTTTTTTCTCGGAAATTGTTCTGAACCGAGAATTTTAATACTCAGTATAGTTATAAAAACAAATACAGTCATTATAATAAAACCGACTATAATTGTTTCAATGTCCCCTAATACCAGATACGGAAAAGCATACAAAAATACAACAGGATTAGTTAAAACGTTCACAACAATTATAACCACAACAAAAAGCGCCAGAAGAATATCCCAAGCCGTATCTATAAGAGATCCCCATTCAGAAGCAGCAAAAAAAGCAATAATTCCAAGCACTGTTATAACAACATAGTATATATGTATTTTCTTGCCACCATGTCTGAAGCACCAAACAATATAACAGCCTGCAAGGAAAAAGCAGTAATAATATACTGCCATAAGCGCGAAGAGCAGCAGTATGGTATTCATTGTATACGGAGAGAGCGTCTGCGGAACATCTTCTCCAAACGACCATACATAATAATATATAATAGATTTAAAGTAAGTACTTTCTTTCTCAAACCGTGTCACTATGATACCGCCGTAAAGCGGCTGCAGAACAAGCTTTGTAAACAGCAGGTCAGCCGCTGCAAATACCGTTGAAACAAATATCGACAGCAAGAAAAACACCGCCGTCTGCTTTTTATACGAAACACTGTTTGCGCTGCACATTTTCATATAGCGGTAACATATCGCCATAGACGCTACTATAAGCAGCCAAGGTGTTGCAATATCCGCTGCGCTTGTATATCTATATAATATGTCCCAATCAGGTTCTTCACCTGAGATATATACGGCGTATACTCCGTTTATGATAAGCCATACAACTCCCGCAAGAGCGAGCACCGCGCCGCAGGAATACCAGAATATTTTCCCCGTACCGACAGTCCTTTTTAATTTCATGCTCCAGTCCCCTTCCTGCCTGATTACTTTTCTTCGGGCGCGCCGCCTGTAAGATAATAGAAAAGCTGCTGCAAATTCACCGTATCGAGAGAAAGCCCCTCGGGTACGTCGCTTTCAGAAAAATCCTCCGCTTCAAACACAGCCTTTTTGAACACGCCCATGCTTTCGGTGCAGACAACGCTTCTTCCCGAAGTAAAAGCGTCTACCGTCTCCGCCTTGCCGGACACTGCCGCATAATTGTTCATAAGCGTTTCTGTATCGCCGTCAAGAAGTATTTTTCCATTGTGCAGTATCATTGTCCTGTCGATAAGGTTCTGTATCTCCTCGATAATGTGGGTGGAAATTATAAAGCAGGAAGTGCCGTCAGCCATTTTCCGAGCCAAGGTCTTGTAGAAAAGCTCGCGCTGATTGACGTCTATGCCGAGAACGGGCTCGTCAAGGAAAACAAAGTCCGCATTGGAGGCAAGGGCAAGTATTACCTTGTATATGGTGTTATAGCCCGTGGAAAGCTGCTTCAGACGCTTTTTCAGGTCGAGCCCGAACATCTCCGCGGTTTTCACGGCGTACTCCATATCGAATCTGTCGTACATTGAATCCGTTATGGAAAATATGGTCTTTACCCGAAAATTTGAGGGGTAGAGAGTGCTGTCGTTCATGCAGAAAAGCCTTGACATAAGCTTGTCGTTGTTGTCCATGAGCTGACCGTCCAACATGATCGCTCCGCTTTCTCTTTTGCATCTTTGCATGATAATATTTATCAGCGTGGACTTTCCCGCGCCGTTTCTGCCAAGCAGACCGTAACTGTGCCCCTGCTCGAACTTTACGGTAAGGTCGTCAAGGATCGTCTTTTTTCCGTACCTCTTTGTAACGTTTGCAACAATAAGCTCACTCATCGTAATATTCCCCTTTCATCATTTCAATAAGCTCGTCAAATTCTATCCCCAGCTTTTTGGCTTCCGCGGCGGCTGTCTTAAGGTATTTGCCGCAGAATTCGCTGTGCCGCCTTGCGCGAAGCTTTTTTACCGCTCCCGACGCAACGAACATTCCCACGCCACGCTTTTTATAGATAATGCCGCTGTCGGTAAGTATGGCAATGCCTTTAAGAGCGGTCATATGGTTGATCTTGAAATTTGCGGACAGGTCTGCTACCGACGGTATCTGAGCCTCCTCGGCAAATGTGCCTGCGAGTATCTCGTCCTCGATCCATTCGGCAAGCTGTATATATATCATTTTATCGCCGTTTTGTGATAAATTCATCGGCTCTTCACCCTTTGACAAGTGGTATAGTGATATATACCACAGTATTACTTTGATAAGCATTATAGCACACGGCAGGACGGTTGTCAATACCGTAACAGAAAAAATCCGAACTGTTTTAGCAGTTCGGATTTTTTATATTGTTTATTCATCGTAAATTGTGTATTCCGTTACTTGCTCGTTGTACTCCTCGTCATAGCTCTTAACGTATACAGCGATTTTTTCCACTTCGTCTGCGGCTATAGGACGGTCAAAGCATCTGATAGAACCTGTTTCAGTACCCCTCATATAGGCGTATTGGCTGTACCGTGTACCGTTAAAATCATAACCGTTATCGGTCAGGACAACATCGTCAAACATGAAAAATTCGTCCGAAATAACACTGCCGTCTTTGAGATAAACTGTATAGGCAGCACCCGCGTACATATCGCCTTTAAGCTCATCGGGTATTTTTGAAATATACAGAGACAAGCTGTCAAGCCGCATGGATATGCCGTATGCATTGGCTTCCGTCGGTCTGCCCGACGTTTCGGGAATTTCAATTTCTGCCGAAATCGCTCCGAAAGCGTCGGGAACATATTTCTGCAAGTCAAGCCTCTCGGCTTCATAAGAGCTGTGTGAATAACTTGCAACAGCCTTATGTGCAAGCCATTCCTCATCGCTTTCAAACTGCTCCCTTTCCTGTCTTTGACGCTCCAATTTTATTTTGTGAGCAGTTTCGATCTGATCTGCCGTATACAGACCGTCAGACAATATCTCAAGAGTACTTCCCGCAATGTTCGGGTCGGTCAGATAAAACGTCAGGCAATACGAACCGTCAATATCTGCGCGTGTAAAACTTTCAATTCCCGCCAAACCGCTTTGTCCGAGAATTTTCTCACTGCCGTCGGCACATTTAAGCGTGAAGTAAAACGGCATAAGCATATCGGAAATATCCTTACCGCTTTCGGGCGTAATCATCAGACTGAGCATAAGCGTACTGCTGTCGTTGTATATGCCCAGAAGCTCTGCGGATACGCTTCCGTCAGTGGTGAACTCCGCTTCTGGAAGAGCGTAGTATTCCGTCATATCCGCCTGATTATCTCCCACGGCCGGAAGTTCATTGTCAAAGGTACTGTCCGAAATTTCGCTTCGGGACAATGTGCTGAAAAACTGTCCGAACCGACCCGAAACCGCGCCGACGGTTATTCCCATACAAGCGGCAACCGCCGCTGCCGCAATGACAGTCTTAACTATACGGCGGGATTTTTTCGTAGCAGATTTCGCGGAAATATTTTTCATAACTCTGCTTTTTACTGCCGCCGTAATATAATTCTCTCCACCCGCCTCAGGGAAGTCGTTAGGAGTATGCAGTGAAAACAAATCGTAAAAATCAATCTTCATAAACAATTCCTCTTTCCGTAAGTATTTTTTTCAGCCGGCTTCTTGCCCGAAAAAGACGTGTTTTTGCCGCTCCCTCGGTAATTTTCAGTTCCTCGGCTGTTTCTTTCAGAGTGCGGCAGTAATAGTACGTCCGAACAAGTATCTCCCTGTCGGAGCTTTCCATTTCCTCCAACGCGTTGGCAAGAGCCTCCGCAAGCAGCCGCTTGTCCGATTCGCTTTCAATATCCGACGACACGGACAGAAGCTCGTCCTCCAGAGGCTGCCACTGTTTTGCCGAACGCAGGCGACTGAGCGCCTTGTTCCGTGCCGCCGCGGCAAGATACGGCTTCAGATTTTCCGCGGTAAGCATTTTCGGACTGCGCCATACCGCCGTGAAAACGTCTGCGGCAAGCTCCTCCGCGTCGCTCTCCGACAGAACGGGAAGAACGATTCGGCGGATTATCGTACCGATGTAGGCGGCGTATTTGTCTATAAGACTTTCTAATCCGCGCACGTCCCCGCTTTTCAAACGGCGCACAATTTCTTTATCGTTCATCGGCGTTTCTCCTCCTTTCACCCTTATAGACGCTTATAGCCCACAAAAGGTTACACTCTTAGAAAAATTTCCGCAAAGTTTTTCGTCAAGGTATTGAAATTTTCTCCAAAATCTGATAAAATAATATAGTATGTTTTTGAAAGGCGGCTTTTAGTATGGTTTCGGAATTTACTAATCTTATCGACTTGAACGATATGCCCGTAAAATGGTGGAACGAGGTTCTCGCTCTCGGCTCGGAAATATGCGACGCTCCCGAAAAGTACGCCCATGAATGCGACGGAAAGATCATGGCTACTCTTTTCTACGAACCGTCCACCCGTACCCAGATGTCCTTCCAGACTGCCATGCTGAAGCTTGGCGGAACCATTATCGGCTTTGACAATCCCGCCACCTCCTCTGTTGCAAAGGGGGAAAATCTGAAAGACACCACAAAGATAGTTTCGGGATACGCCGACATTATGGTAATGCGCCACCCGAAAGAGGGCTCTGCAAAGGCTGCCGCCCTTACAGCTGAATGTCCCATAATCAACGCGGGAGACGGCGGACACCTCCACCCTACCCAGACACTTACCGACCTGCTTACACTTTCAAAGGAAAAAGGTCGGCTGGACGGTCTTACCGTGGGGCTGTGCGGCGACCTGAAAAACGGCAGGACTGTACATTCGCTGTGCAAGGCACTGTCTTGCTACCCGAACAATAAATTCGTGCTTATTTCCACTCCCGAACTTAGACTGCCTTTCTACATAAAGGATATTCTGAACGCCTGCGGCTGTCCTTTCAAGGAAGTAAATTCCATTGAGGAGGCTATAGGCGGTCTGGACGTTCTCTATATGACAAGGATACAGCGTGAACGCTTTTCCTCTCCCGAGGAGTACGAGCGGCAAAAGGACGTCTATCGGCTGGACAAGGCGAAAATGTCCAAAGCAAAGTCCGACCTGTGCGTACTTCACCCCCTGCCCCGCGTTGACGAGATCGCTATTGAGGTTGACGACGACCCACGCGCTCTGTACTTCAAACAGGCTAAGTACGGTATGTATGTCCGCATGGCGCTGATCATGACGGTACTGAAAAATCAGAATCCAACGCCGCTGCTGACGGGAAAGACACGCAAAGGCAACGTCTGCTCAAACCCGAACTGCATTACTCAGACAGAGCACTATCTGCCCAAAAGCTTCCGCGGAAAGGGAGATACTCTCGAATGTGAATACTGCGATGAACGCTTTCTGCAAAAGCATTAAGTCTGTATGAAAAAAGAAAAAGCTCCGTTTTCCGGAGAAAACGGAGCTGTAACTTTGCTACTGTATGCAATCAGTCAACAATGAATTCCTTGATCTGAGCAAAGAACTCGGAAGCATCGTCGGTATGAGCTTCAAGCTTAATCGGCTTAGAGAGATCAAGGCTGAAAATACCCATAATGGACTTAGCGTCTACCGCGTATCTTCCCGAAATAAGGTCAACGTCATAATCGCACTGAGATACAACCGTCACAAAGCTCTTTACATCGTTGATAGTACCCAACATTACTGTAGTCTTGTTCATAATTTGTCCCTCCAAATAATGAGAATTTTTACCTCTCGGTATACCTATAGCATAGCAGTTTTATTCCGTTAAGTCAAGAGGATTTTCAAAACTTTTTTTAATTTTATATTTATATGCATTTTTTGAGTAATTTGCCCCGTTGGCTTTTGTTATATTTCACAATTTTAGGTGATTTTATGAATATTTACTATATAACTTTCGGCTGCAAGGTCAATCTGTACGAGACGGAAAACATGAAGCAGCGCTTTTCCGAACGCGGACACAGTGCCGTCCCATCGGAAACAGAAGCGGACGCTTTCCTTATCAACTCCTGCACCGTTACCGAGGGCAGCGACAAAAAGCTGAAAAAAGAGATAAGGCGGCTTAAAAGGTCGTACCCCGAAGCGGTCATAATCCTGACGGGCTGCTTTCCGCAGGCGTTTGCCGACAAAGCTGCGGAGCTGTACGAGGCTGACATTGTTGCGGGTACAAAAGACCGTGCCGATCTCCCCGACTTGCTTTCGCGGTTTCTTGCTGACAGGCAGCGGATAGTGAACGTGCGGTCCTATCAAAGAAACGAAGCATTCGAGAGCATGGCAAACACGGGCTACGACAACAACACCCGCGCTTTTGTTAAAATTCAGGACGGATGCAATATGTTCTGCTCCTACTGCATTATTCCCTATTCGAGGGGCGGTTTCCGTTCAAAGCCGCTTGGAGACATTGTTTCCGAAGTCACGGCTCTTGCCGCGGCGGGATACAGGGAGGTCGTGCTGACGGGCATCAACCTTTCCTTTTACGGTGTGGATTTCAGTCTGCGTCTTGCGGACGCGGTGGAGGCGGTCTGCGGCGTTGAGGGTATTGAACGTGTTCGTCTCGGCTCGATAGAACCCGAAGTGATCTCCGCCGAGGACGTTAAACGTTTTGCGGTACAGAAAAAGCTGTGTCCCCAGTTTCACCTGTCTCTCCAGAGCGGCTGCGACAAAACGCTGAAAGCCATGAACAGGCGGTACAGCTCCGCGGACTATGAGAACATTGTAAATCTTTTAAGAACAAATTTTGAAAATTGTTCTGTCACCACCGATATTATGGTAGGATTTCCGGGTGAAACCGATGAAGACTTTAGCACTTCCTTAAAATTTGCAGAGAAAATAGGCTTTGCCAAAGCCCATATTTTCCAGTATTCGCGGAGGAAAGGAACTCCCGCCGCGGAAATGGAGGGGCAAGTACCCGAAGCCGTTAAGCGTTCCCGCGCAGCAAAAATGGCTGAGGCTATGGAAAAACGCCGCGAAGCTTTCCTCCAAAGTCAGGTGGGGACGGTCGCTCCCGTGCTTTTCGAGAGGGAAAAAAGCGACGGTTTTCCCCACGGTTACACGCCGAACTACACGCAAGTAAAAATTTCAAAAAAAAATCACAATATTAGTTTGCGTAATCGGATTTTTTATGTTAAAATAATAGGGTTAGATAAAGATCGCTGCTTAGGCGAGATTTTATATGAAGGAGAGTAAAATTATGTCAGTCTTTCGTATCTATGTTGAAAAAAAACCGGAGTATGCCGTCGAAGCCAAAAATCTTTTGTCGGATATAAAGACGGCTCTGCGCCCCGACGGGCTCAGGAACATACGCGTCCTTAACCGCTACGACGCCGAGGGTCTGAGCGAGGCGGATTTCAGATTGGCGGCTGTCAACGTCTTTTCCGAGCCTGCGGTGGACGTTTGCTCCTACAAGCTCCCCGACATCAAGGAAAACGAGACCGTTTTCGCGGTGGAGTATCTTCCCGGTCAGTTCGACCAGCGCGCCGACTCCTGCGAGCAGTGTATCCAGATACTTACTCAGGGCGAACGGTGCAAGGTCAGAAACGCACGTGTCTATATCCTTGAGGGCAGACTTTCTCCCAAGGAACTCTCCGCTGTAAAGTCCTACATCATCAACCCTGTGGAGAGCCGCGAGGCTTCCCTTGCCGAGGTAAGCACACTTGCCTCCGAATACGATATCCCCACAACGGTAGAGACACTCACAAACTTCATCTACCTGAAAGAAGCGGAGCTTGCCAGCTTTATTGAAAAGTACGGTCTTGCTATGGACCTGGACGACATAAAGTTCTGCCAGAAGTATTTCAAGGAGACCGAAAAGCGCGATCCCACAATTACCGAAATAAGAATGATCGACACCTACTGGTCGGACCACTGCCGCCACACCACGTTCCTGACTACCATTGACGACGCGGTGATAAATGCGGACTATATAAGAAAAACCTATGAACAGTACATTAACGTCCGCAGAGAGCTTGGCAGAGGCAGCAAACCCGTTACTCTTATGGACATTGCAACCATTGCCGCCAAAAAGCTGAAAAAGGACGGCGTTCTGAAAGACTTGGACGAATCCGAGGAGATCAACGCCTGCTCCGTTAAGATCAAGGTTGACGTTGACGGAGAATTGCAGGACTGGCTGTTCATGTTCAANAANGAGACCCACAACCANCCCACCGAGATCGAGCCNTTCGGCGGCGCGGCTACCTGCNTNGGCGGAGCTATCCGCGACCCGCTTTCGGGACGTTCCTACGTTTATCAGGCNATGCGNGTAACNGGCGCGTCAAATCCCCTTGTTCCCGTTGAGGACACCGTTCACGGCAAGCTNCCCCAGAGNAAGATCACCGTGGGAGCGGCTAACGGCTACAGCTCTTACGGAAACCAGATAGGTCTTGCNACNGGTCACGTTGCGGAGGTNTACCACCCNGGNTATGTTGCGAAGCGTCTTGAAATAGGCGCGGTAGTNGGCGCNGTTCCCGANGAAAANGTTGTNCGCGAAACTCCCCTGCCCGACGACGTTATCATACTCCTTGGCGGACGCACGGGNCGNGACGGCTGCGGCGGNGCTACAGGCTCGNCCAAATCNCACACCGAGGCTTCTCTCGAACACTGCGGCGCGGAGGTACAGAAAGGTAATCCNCCCGANGAACGCAAGCTTCAGAGNCTGTTCAGAAATCCCGACGTTACAAAGATGATNAAACGCTGCAACGACTTCGGCGCAGGCGGTGTTTCCGTTGCNATNGGNGANCTTGCNGACGGTCTGGATATNGACCTTGATAAAGTCCCCAAAAAATANGANGGTCTTGACGGCACNGAGCTTGCTATCTCCGAAAGNCAGGAGCGTATGGCTGTTGTTGTACGCAGGGANGACGCNGATANGTTCATNGCCGAAGCCGCAAAGGAAAANCTTGANGCTACCCTTGTNGCNGTAGTNACCGAAGAGCCNCGTCTCAAAATGACNTGGAACGGCAATGTNATNGTCAANCTTTCNAGAGANTTNCTNAACTCAAACGGCGCGGAGAAGCACACNACTGTTTCTGTTCCNGTTCCCGTNACNAANCAGCTTAAAACCTACAGCGANACCGCCGACAGCTGGGAGCTGCTGATGACAAANCTTAACGTCTGCTCGCAGAAAGGTCTTGTGGAGTATTTNGACTCCACCATCGGCGCGGGNACNGTACTTATGCCTTTCGGCGGAAAATATCAGCTTACNCCCACTCAGGCAATGGCGGCNAAGATACCCGTACTTAAAGGCGAGACNGACACCTGNTCGATNATGGGCTGGGGCTTCAATCCTTATGTTACNGACAGAAGNCCTTACCACGGCGCAATGTTCGCGGTNATCGANTCNATCGCAAAGCTNGTTGCGGCNGGCGGAAGCTATAAAAAATGCTGGCTGACTTTCCAGGAATATTTCGAGAGNACNCAGAACAATCCCACACGCTGGGGCAAGCCTTTCGCNGCTCTGCTGGGAGCNTTCAAGGCTCAGCTTGAGCTTGGCTGNGGNGCTATCGGCGGCAAGGACTCCATGTCNGGNACTTTTGAAAATATCGACGTTCCCTCTACNCTGGTNTCCTTTGCGGCGGGAATAGCTTCGTCGAAAAATATNATTTCCCCCGAATTCAAAAAGGCNGGAGACAAGGTAATACTTATNGTTCCCGATCTGGACGAAAACGGTCTGCCNGTATTCGACAGCGTTAAGTCCTGCTTTGAAANNGTGGAAAAGCTTATCGCNGACAAGACCGCNGTTGCNGCNTGGGCNATNGGCTTCGGAGGAGTTGCGGAGGCAGTNGCGAAAATGTCCCTCGGCAACAGGATAGGCTTCAAGTTCAGCAAGAAGCTTTCCGACGATCTGCTGTTCTACTCCAGATACGGAGCGTTTGTTGTNGAGCTGGACGGCGATCCGTTCACCGTTGAGAACGTTATCGGCGAGACCATTTCCGACTATAAGATCGACTGCAAGACCTACACAGTCGATATGGCGGACATTCAGAAAAAATGGGAGGACAGGCTCGAACCCGTGTTCCCCTGCAATATCAAGTCGGACGACAAGCCCGCGAAAATCTTCACCTACACCGCAAAGGATACCGTTCAGCACGCTTCATCATTTGCAAAGCCGAAGGTGCTTATACCCGTATTCCCCGGCACAAACTGCGAGTACGATACCGCAAGAGTGTTTGAGCGCGCGGGCGCAGATCCCGAAATAGTGGTAATAAAGAACCTTTCCACGGCGGCTCTGGAGGAAAGCGCGGCTTACTTTGAAAAGGCTGTGAAGCAGTCNCAGATAATCATGATACCCGGAGGATTTTCCGGCGGCGACGAGCCTGACGGTTCGGGCAAGTTCATTACCGCGTTCTTCCGCAATCCACGCGTAAAGGACGCTGTTCACGATCTGCTTGACAACCGCGACGGTCTTATGCTTGGCATATGCAACGGTTTCCAGGCTCTTATCAAGCTGGGACTTGTTCCTTTCGGAAAGATCGTTGACATGACCGACGACTCCCCCACCCTTACGTTCAACACTATCGGCAGACACCAGTCCATGATGGTGAACACACGTATCGCTTCNACAAAGTCTCCGTGGCTTGCGGGCTGTGAAGTNGGAGACATTCACAGGGTAGCNGTTTCCCACGGCGAGGGACGNTTCGTTGCTTCTCCCGAACTNATAAAACAGCTTGCNGACAACGGTCAGATAGCCACTCAGTACGTTGANCACGACGGNGCGCCCTCAATGAACATCAGGTTCAATCCNAANGCTTCCTTTGAAGCGATNGAGGGTATCACNTCACCNGACGGACGTATCCTCGGNAAGATGTGCCACAGTGAGCGTATCGGCTCGGATATCTGCAAAAACGTTCCCGGAAACAANGATCAGAAGATNTTNGANAGCGGNGTTGCNTACTTNAAATAATAAAAAANATCCCGAAAAAGCNAAGTTCTTTTTCGGGATNNTTTTTATTTTTGCNGNANTAATTATGTTNCNGCCGCTTTTCTTTTTAATTCNAGTTCGGCGTGCATTTTATCGCACCANCCGTTCCACTTGANTTTGTAGTCNGCTCCCGAAAGAANGCGTCCGCGNAAATCGGCAGCGGANCAAACNCCGCGTTCTATNCAGGCGTCAACNCATATNCGGTAAGCTTCCCAGTCAAGCTCGTCCTCGTCCCAGACCAGCGGAACATGAGAAACACCCGATAAAAACGCAGTCCATGCTCTTGTGTGTCCGTCGGTAAAAATAATTCTGCCGTCCAGTTCTTTTATCGGAATAGGCGCAAAATTCGATAAATCATTTGGGTCAAACCACTTTTTAATATTAAGGATTTTTTCTTCCGACACATAAAACTGTGACGGCTGAATATCAAGCAGCGCAATTTTGTTTATGTCCAAANCCTTTCCTCCTCCGACCGCTATTTGGACTTCCCCAGAAAAGTCGGTCTGAACCATTTTCTGTAGCAGTCTATTATCAGCGTGAGGGCGTATTCGTACAAAAGGAAAACCAGATTTCCAGCCACCAACAGCGCGGGAATAAGCCATTCGTTATAGAAGCCGAACTCCTCGAACAGATCGAGAGTACCCAGAAGATTTGCGGTCACATAATAAATTATCACGATCGACACGTTGAAAACCGCAAGCTTGCACAGCCAGCACAGTACTTTCAGCTTGATTTTCTCAAAGTAAGATTTTGCAACGGGATAGTACCCGAAAAGCAGTGTAAAAAACAGCCATGCGTCCTTGTCGGGGGTGACGAAAAACGACAGCACCGACACCGCCGCATAGGTGACAAACGCCCATGAGCTGCTTATCTCTATCGCCACAACAAATATCAGCATTCCCGCAAAAAGCGGCAGGGTTATGCTCAGCGGCGGAATGACCGCCGTCAGGAACATCAGCAGCAGACACAGAGCCGACACCACTCCGCCCAGCGCAACTTTATAGCTTACCTTTTTCATAATATTTCCCTTTCGTCAGCAGCAGGGTATGCAGTCCCCGCCCATGCACTCGCAGCAGCAGTCCGCGCAGATCAAGCCGTTGCATATATCGCACACGCTGCACCCGAACGTTCTTCCGTTTCCGCTGAACGGATCTCCGTTGGGGTCGCCCTGCATATAGCCGTTCCTGCTTTCGGACATATGCCTGAGCGCGGAGTTGTATTCGGGATTGTAGGGCTCCATTCTGCACGCCTGCGAAAAGTTTGAATAGGCTTCGTTGAGCCAGCCGCGGGCATAGCAAACGCTTCCTTTAAGGAAGTACCATTCGGCGGTTTTTTCATCGATGCTTTCAAGCATACTGTCCGCGTCGTTGTAGTTGCCGTTCTGAAGCTGACGGCGCACCTCGGAAAAGCCTCCCGCAGATGACTGTCCCGCNCCTCCGCGTCGGATATTCATAATACTGTCGAAAGCCGCGGTTACCTCAGCAAGCTTTTCTTCGTCTCCCTCGTAACGCCGCATAAGACTTTTATAGGCGTCTCTTACCTCCTCGTCGGAGGACGTGGGCATTACTCCAAGAATTCTGTAAGGGTCGTACATATTCTATACGCGGCCTAAGGCCGCACTCCTTTCCGTAATTGCACTGCGGGTCACTGTTCGTCAAGCTCCTCGTTTTCCTCTTTTTTCTTGATAAGGTCGTAAAAGCCGTTTTTCAGTCCCAGATAAACGATATTGTCAATAATCGGTTTGAACCGCTTTATTTCAAGATGGACGTATGAATCCGCAAGCGCGCCGAGGGTAAAATTCACGCTGTCGGTGGTACGCTTCTGGATTTCGGGAAGATTAAGGTCGTTGATAGTCGGATTGCCTATAACAAGCGGATTGAAGCCGCCCTTGCGGAAATCCTTTTCCACGTCGTCGAAAGCGTCGGCGATGTAGACGTACCGTCCCAGCAAATACCCGAAACGCCGCAGTATGCGCTGTTCCTCCTTATCCTCGGAAAGACCCGCGGCTATCTCGGCAAGTATATTCGAGGACGGCTCGGAAGCGCGGTCAATGGATTTGCAGTTGTCCTTTTCAAGCTTCGCCTGACGGGACATCTGCTCGGCCGTATAGGCGGCAAGCTCGGGATAAAGCTTCTCCGCTTTGGCATAGGACCTTTTCGTCAGTTTCAGCAGAAGCCAAGGAAAAAGCTTCGCAAGAAAACGCCTGTCGTCAAGGTCGTCCTTGATCTTGTTGTGTATGAGTATCTCCGCGGCGGCGGCGGTATAGACCAGTCCGTCCGGAGCTTTCAGGCAGGGAGTTTTGCGCCACGGGTGAGCAATGCACCGCTGGGGTTCTATCTCCGCGGGACTGTCGTTCAGCGCCAGAGCCATAAGTCCCAGAAACGCAAAATCGTAGCTTANCGTCATTCTCGAAACNAAGCCGTACTCTTTNCCGAGAATTTTGCACAAACCGCAGTANACCGCTTTATAGGTATCATATTCGCATATACGCATATGCGGCTTAAACGGTTTNACNTATCCGAACATGGCTCTCCCTCCTTTTCAGTNATTANTTAAAGTATACCACATTCTGTTAAATATGTCAAATTTATTGATATTTTTTCTGAAAATCGGGNAAGGATTAACATATTTGCAGCANCTATANCACATAATTAATAANCAATTATTNACAAATCAATAGTTGNTTTTTTGTTTATAACGCCNAAATTCCAAGTTTACTTGGCAAAGTTNTTGACAAGTAAACTTGGCNGTNNTATACTGTNATNAATGACAAGAAAACTTGTCATCAGCTATTCACCCGATACTATAAGGAGGAAACGTTATGGACAAAAATGAAATTCTTGAAAAAAGCAGAAACGAAAACAAAAATGCCGACCCTTATGAAATGGAGGTAAGTGCAAAAGCCCTTTCACACGGTATGTGGAGCGCTTTTTTAATCTGTGTTATATTAATGTTTATCAANTTTATTAAGGAAGATAAANTNGATTTCAGCTTGGTAGCAATGTTATGGGTCTTAAATGCCGTGGCGTATACCTACAAAGCCGTAAAGCTAAAGGAAAAAAAGCTTATTGCCCAAGCTGTTTTAAATGATATTGCGGCTGCTNTATGGACGGCTGCGGCTGTTCTTCAAATACTGTGGGTATGAACTATGGAAGATAAACTTATTTTAAAAAACCGGCTTAAAGAGGCTCGTGCGGAAAAAGGACTTTCCCAGACCCAGCTTGCGGAAATNGTGGGCGTTTCGCGGAATACTATNAGCTCAATAGAGACGGGACAGTTCAGTCCNACNGCAAAGCTTGCGCTTATTATNTGTATTGCNCTCGACAAAAAATTCGAGGAGTTGTTCTACTTTTAAGGCGACCGGAACAAAAAAATTAACAAAAAATTCATTGACAAAAATTTTGGCCGGTGATATTATAATAACAATATGTGTAAAGGCTTTGATGAGGAGCAAAACGGTGTATGGAAATTTTCAGAGAGCTGCCGCTTGGTGCGAGGCAGTATTTTTCCGCCGATAATATATCACCTCGGAGCTTTCCGCCGAAAGGGTTCTTAGTAGGACGGAACGGGGTTCTCCCGTTACAGAGGAGCGTATTGTTGGATACGGCAGAGTGCGGCACCGGTCAGTGCCGAACGAGAGTGGTACCGTGGAGTTGTTTAGTACACCTTCACCTCTTGATTTTATCTTGAGGTGAAGGTTTTTTATTTTGAAAGGAAGATAATTATGATCTTAAACGGTTCGCAGATAATTCTTGAATGTCTTTTGGAACAGGGCGTGGACACTGTTTTCGGCTACCCCGGAGGCGCGGTGCTCAATATTTACGACGCGCTTTACGACTACAGTGACAGGATAACCCACATTCTCACCTCCCATGAGCAGGGCGCTTCCCATGCGGCGGACGGATACGCGCGCTCCACGGGAAAAACAGGCGTTGTTATCGCGACCTCAGGTCCGGGCGCGACTAACCTTGTTACAGGTCTTGCAACGGCTTATATGGACAGCATTCCCATGGTTGCCATAACTGGAAATGTTTCCACCGATCTGCTGGGTCTGGACAGCTTTCAAGAGGTCGATATCACGGGAATTACAATGCCCATCACAAAGCACAACTGCATTATCAAGGACGTTTCCGAGCTTGCGGACGCTATAAGAAACGCGTTTTATATTGCAAACGACGGACGTAAAGGTCCTGTGCTGATAGATATTCCCAAGGACATCACAGCGGCGAAATGCGAGTACGAACCGAAAAAGCCAAGGAAGCACGTCTACTCCGCAAACAGCAGCGAGATAACCACCGCGGCAGAGCTTATCTCAAAGTCCGCAAGACCCTTTATTTACGCGGGCGGAGGAGCGGTCTCCTGCGACGCTTACAGTGAACTTACAAAATTTGCTGATATTATCGACGCGCCAGTTTCCCTTTCGCTTATGGGACAATGCGCTTTCGACAACACCAGTCCCCGCTACACAGGCATGATGGGTATGCACGGAACAAAGACCTCTTCCCTTGCGCTGACAGAATGCGATCTGCTTATTGTTCTCGGCTCGCGTTTTTCGGACAGAGTCACCTGCAATTCCGACACATTCCGCAAAGCCGCGGGCAGAGCGAAAATACTCCACATCGACATAGACCCTGCCGAGATCAACAAAAACATTGCCGCCGACGCAAAAGTCCACGGCGATGTGAAGCTCATACTTAAAAATCTGAACGAAATGCTTATACCGAGAAAACGCACCGAATGGATGGGTCTTATTGCGGAATGGAAAAAGCAGTATCCGCTTTATCAGGTATCGGAGGACGAAAACGCCGTACTGCCGCAGGAAGTTCTTGAAACCCTTAACAAGCTTACCGACGGAGAAGCGATCATCAGCACAGAGGTGGGACAGCACCAAATGTGGACGGCTGAGTTTTACGATTTCCGCAATCCCAGAAGCTTTGCGACCTCGGGCGGACTGGGTACTATGGGATACGGTCTGGGCGCGGCTATCGGCTGCAAGGTCGGCAACCCCGACAAGGTAGTGGTAAACTGCGCGGGCGACGGAAGCTTCTACATGAACATGAACGAGCTTACCACCCTTGCAAAATATCAGCTTCCCGTTATCGAGCTTGTGTTCAACAACAGCGTGCTGGGTATGGTTCGTCAGTGGCAGAAGCTTTTCTACAACAATCATTTTTCCCAGACCACTCTTGAAAAACCCACAGATTTTGAGCTGCTGGGAAAAGCGGTCGGCATCGAGGCTATGACGATACGGACGAAAAGCGATATCCGTCCCGTGCTTGAAAAAGCGATCGCAATTAACAAGCCCGTGCTTATCAACTGCATTATCGACATGGATATCAACGTTCTGCCAATGGTTCCCGCGGGGGCTTCAATTGCAGAGCCGATACTGGAAATAAAGTGATTTTCTGCATACCATTAAGAAAGGAACGGTTACAGTTATGAAAAAGGTTCAGATATTCGATTCAACTCTTCGTGACGGCGCGCAGGGAGAAAACGTGAATTTTTCCGTCGAAGATAAAATAAACGTTATGAGGGCTCTGGACGATTTCGGCATTGATTTTATCGAAGCGGGAAATCCCGCGTCAAACCCTAAAGACCTTGAATTTTTCAAGCGCGCGGAGGAATGTCCGCCCAAACGCTCAAAGCTGGTTGCATTCGGCTCTACAAGGAGAAAAAACATTTCCTGCGAGGAGGACGCTAACTTGTGTACCCTTGCCGAAACCAACGTGGAGTACGTTTCCGTTTTCGGCAAAAGCTGGGATATGCACGCTACTGAGATCATAAACACAACTCTTGAAGAAAATCTGAATATGATCTCCGACACAATCAAGTTCCTGACGGAAAAAGGCAAAAAGGTTTTCTTTGACGCGGAGCATTTTTTCGACGGTTACAAGGAAAATCCCGAATACGCGCTTAAAACCCTTTCTACCGCGGAAAATGCGGGAGCTGCCGCGGTAGTGCTCTGCGACACGAACGGAGGCTGCTTTCCCGACGAGATCGCAGAGATCACCAAAAAAGCAGTGGAAACCGTGAAGATACCCGTCGGCATACACTGTCACAACGATACCGACTGCGCTGTGGCAAATTCCGTCTCTGCCGTAAAGGCAGGAGCTTTACAGGTTCAGGGTACTGTTACCGGCATAGGCGAACGCTGCGGAAACACAAACCTGTCCTGCGTTATAGCAAACTTACAGCTGAAGCTTGGCATACAGTGCGTTCCTCAGGAAAGCGAAGCAAAGCTTACTCAGCTTGCGCGCTATATCGCCGAGGTGTGCAACATGAAGCTTGCAGGCTCTATGCCATATGTGGGAAAAAGCGCGTTCTCCCATAAGGGCGGTATGCACGCGGACGGTGTACAGAAAAATTCCCGCAGCTTCGAGCATATTCCTCCCGAAGCCGTGGGAAACAAACGAAATATTCTGCTGTCCGAGGTTGCGGGACGTTCCGCTATCCTCCACCGCATAAATGAGGTCGCTCCCGATCTTACAAAGGAAAGTCCCGAAACAAAAGCCATAATCGATCTGCTTAAGGACATGGAGTTCAAGGGTTATCAGTACGAAGCGGCCGAGGCTTCCTTTGAGCTTCTGGTGAGAAAATATCTTGGAATGATCGAGAATTTCTTTGAGATAAGCTACTTCAAGATCATCGGAGAAAAAGAGGGAGATATGCAAAATCCCTCCTCGGCGATCGTTAAAATTGCCGTAAACGGAAAAACCCAGATCGCCGCCGATGAGGGAAACGGTCCCGTAAACGCTATTGACAAGGCGCTGCGTCAGGCTCTTACTGTTTTTTATCCGTCTATTGCGGACGTACATCTTACAGACTATAAGGTTCGTATCATGGACAGCAGCGCGGCTACGGCAACCAGCGTGCGGGTACTTATAGAAAGCACCGACGGAAACGATATCTGGACGACTGTGGGAGCTTCGACAGACGTTATAAACGCGTCGGTCACAGCCCTTATCGACAGCATGGAATATAAGCTTATGAAGGATAATTCTCATAAAAATTCCTAAAACGATCCATTGCCGAGGTAGGTTTTGCGCTTTTCAGGTACGCAAAGCCTACCTCTCTTTTATTTATGGGAACGGTCAGCGGAATTTCAACAAGACTCCCCTCCTCCAGTTCCTTTTCAACAAAGCTTTTTATTACACAGGCAGCGCCTATTCCCGTTTTAACAAACTCGATAAGCATGTCCATTCCGCTGACTTCAAGAATATGCTCGGGAACGATACCGTTCTCGGCAAAGTATCGGTCAACGTGCATACGTGAGGCGTTTTCGCCGTCAAGGAGCATTATGTTGGCTTTCTCAAAAACTGCGGATTCCTCCCTGATGTGGAGATTGTTTATATAGGAACGGGTCGCTACAAAAACGTCCTCTATCTCTCCAAGGGAGTAGAAGCCTATATCCGAAAGATTTTCGGGCTTTACCATAAGTGCAATGTCAATTCTTCCGTCAGCAAGCTGTTTGATAAGCTTTGAGGAGGACTGGCAGTCCACGGTTATTTTGACGTGGGGATTTTCCTCGATATAGCCTTTCAGATACGGCAGCAACATATGCTTGCACAAAATCGCGCTTGCCCCGAGACGAAGCCTGCCTATGCCAAGCTCGTTAATTCGGCGGAGCTTGTCCTCCCCCTCGTGGATTATATCAAAGGCGGCTTTAAGCTGTTCGTACATGATTTTCCCCTCGTCTGTAAGGGTCACTCCCCTGTGGTTGCGGACGAAAAGCTGCGTGCCCAGACTTTCTTCCATTTTTGTGATAGCCTTGCTTATGGCGGGCTGGCTGATATAGTTTATCTCTGCGGCACGGGAAATGCTTTCGCACTCCGCAACGGCGCAGAAAAGACGGTAGCGGTTAAGGTTGCTTTCCGAGATCATGGTTATTGTCCTTTCTTTCAAATCCGTAAATTACAATTCAATTGAATAGCGGTTGCTCCAAATATCGTTTTCAAAAAATTCTTCCGTCAGCACTCCGCCGTTGCCGAGAATTGTTTTTATTGCGCCGACATTATCTTTGTGAGTACATATCTCCACCTTGTCGAAGCTCATTTCCCGACACTTCTCCAAAGCAAGCTTCAACATGATTTTGCCGTAACCTTTGCTTCTGTTCCAAGGCGCAATGCCCGCATGGAGATGACCACGGTGCGTATGAGCGTGATTTATCTCAATACCGCCCAATATCTCTCCCGAACCGTTCATCAGAAAATAAAGCGTACATGGAACGCCCGTTGACAACATACTGCCTGTTGTGCGGTCGTCCTCACAGCAAGCAAGCCATTCGGAATAGGTAAGGTTACGCTTTTTATTATCGCTGTATCTGCCAAGCAGCGACGGATTTATATTCGTTTCGATTTCTTCCCAACGGCTTATCATTTCCGTATAGGCTTTCTCATGGGATTTGTCGGGAATTGCCAAAAATAAATTTTCCATAGTATCACCTCAAACTCAATTTTTTAATAACATTCCAAACTGTTATTGAAAATTTTATATCTTAAATTTATATCCAAGAACGTCGGCAATATCTTCACGATAATTACTACCAAATTCTTTGCGTACTGTGATCATACTTAAAGTATCATATCCCAGCTTGTGATACACACTTAAAGCATTAGTATTTTGGGGAACAACATCTATACAAACAGCATTATATCCGTCTTTATGTTTGATAATTTCTTCTGCCGCATTTATTGCTTGACTGCCTATTCCTTTACCTCTATAAGCTTCATCAACAAATACATCTTCTATCCAAGCAACATTTCCACCCTTGTACTAAATATGAATAAATCCGACAGGATTGTCAATATCCTCAATTATATATAATCCATGCGCTTCAGAAGTCCACATAATAATATTTTCTTTTGCCTGTATGTATTCAGGACATTCTGTTTTTCCGTTTAATGAGGAATGAAAGCCAAAGAAAGAGATTATGTAATTAATTGCAATTTTTTCATATTTATCTGCGTAGGGTAATAACTTTATCATTTAAGCACCTCCAAAATTTCATTCAAAGTCGAAAACTGCTGCTTTAATACTCATTGGAAAGCCTCCATTAAGCTTGCTATAAATTAAAATTATATTCATTATTCATATTATGTATTTGAATTATATCATATTTTGTGGTATAATTCAAGTGTAAGCTAATATTTTAACTGCAAAAAGGAATGAAAACTATGATAATTACGGCAGTAGGTCTCGGACTTATCGGCGGCTCAATGTGCAAAGCCATAAAAAAACACACCAATCACACCGTTTACGGCATTGATACAAACAAGGAAACCATTGCAATGGCTCTGTCCCAGAACGCCATTGACAAGGAAACGGACGACCTTTCCCTTGCCGATCTTACGATAGTGTCCCTTTACCCCACCGACGCTATTGACTATATAACGTCCAACGCGCACAGGTTCAAAAAAGGCAGTATTGTCATCGACACCTGCGGTATAAAAAAAGCTGTCACAGACAGCGTTACACCAATTCTTGCCGAGCGGGACGTTACCTTTATAGGCGCGCACCCAATGGCGGGACGCGAATTTTCGGGCTTTGAATATTCCCTCGACAACCTGTTCGACGAAGCAAGCTTTATCATTACACCCACGGCCGCCGTTCCGCAGGCTAAACTTAATCTGCTGGAGGACTTCGCTTACTCCATACATTTCAAAAAGGTGGTTTTTGCTTCTCCCGAGGAGCACGACCAGATAATCGCCTTTACCAGCCAGCTTGCCCATGTGGTGTCAAACGCTTATATAAAAAGTCCCACGCACCAGAAACAGCTTGGCTTCAGCGCGGGAAGCTTTCAGGACCTTACCCGTGTTGCAAAGCTGAACGAGGTCATGTGGACTCCCCTTTTCATGCTCAACAAGGAGCCGCTCTGCTTTGAGATAGACTACATCATAGACCGCCTTACGGAGTACCGCGACGCTATGCAAAACGGCGACAGTGACCGTCTGCGCCAGCTTCTGAAAGAGGGACGGATACTTAAAGAGGAGACGAAGCAGCTGTGAAAACAATTGCAAAGGACGCTGAAAGATGAGAAAACATTTTTTAATTATATTATTAATAACAGCAATAATTACAGGTGGCTGTACTAACAACTCATATGAATCACCAAGTAAAATTGCACAACAGTATTCCGATGATATTCTATATTGTTTTGACAATAATGACATCCAAAAATTAAAGACATTATTTTGTGAAAGCATATCTCAATCTCATGATTTAGAAAATGAAATACAAACAGCTTTTGAATTTTTCGACGGTAATATCGTATCCAAAGGGAAAGGTATTGGAATGTCAGAAGGTGGAGTTTTAAGAGAAAACGGAAAAGTCTCTAAGCTTACAGTTCACCCCAACTTGCTTTATATAACTACTGATACAGGAGCTGAATACAGTATATATTTTTGTGCTTATTTGGTTTATGAAAATCACAGTGAAAATATTGGAATAACATACATAAATGTATTTAATTCCGATAACGAAAAAATTAGTATTGGTGCTGACATAATATAATAGCAAATGTTATGTGGCTTTATTATAATCAATATTTAAAATGTTATAAACATAGAGAGCTTAAATAAACTATTAAAACAGCCGTGCGCGGAAACATTCCGTACACGGCTGTTTTGGTTAAAGTATAAAGCAGATAAGTCCCCCGCAGCCCTCGTTTATAATGCGTTCAAGGGTTTCCTGAAGCTTCATGCGGGCGTCAACGGGCATACGGTAGAGCTTGTTGTGCAGACCCTCGTTCACAAGCTCGTGGAGCGACTTTCCGAAAATGTTGGACTCCCATATCTTCTGGGGACTTTCCTCAAATTCCTTGAGCAGATACATGACAAGCTCCTCTGACTGCTTTTCCGAGCCGACTATCGGACTTACCTCGGTAACGATGTCCGCTTTCATCATATGTATTGACGGCGCGGAGGCTTTCAGCCGCACACCGTATTTTCCCCCTTGCTTGACGATCTCCGGCTCCTCGAGAGACAGCTCGTCGATCGTAGGCATAACTATTCCGTAACCCGTTGCGTCTACCTCGGACAGCGCGTTTTCGATTTTTTCGTACTTCGCCTTTACCGCGGTAAGGTCTTTCAGAAGCGGCATAAGATCGCTTTCCCCGCTTATTTCGATGCCGGTTTCCTCTCCCAGCACCTTAAAGAAAAGATTGCTTTTCAGCTCGGCATAGATCTCCGCGCTGCCCTTGCCCAAATCTATCTCGGAGACTGCGGCGCGGCTTATGTTCTCGTTATCGGCAATGCTTTCGGCAACGCTGTTTATATCACGCACAAACCTTACATTTTCCGCCGCGGAACGGATAGTGTCAAAAACGTTGTTTTTGAGCCAATGCCCCTTTGCAAGACCGGTTATCCATTTGGGCATACAGATGTTTATTTCCTTTATCGGGAACGCATAAAGCACCTGCTTTAAGATGTAGTTTATGTCGTCCTCCTCCAGATCGACGCAGTTTACAGGGATAACGGGCGTTCCATATTTCTCGGAAAGCTCCGCGGCAAGCTGAGCCGATTCCTTTGAGTTTGGATAAACACAGTTGAGAAGTACCACAAAAGGCTTGTTTATCGAGTTAAGCTCGTTTATGACCCGCTGCTCGGCTTCCTCGTACTCCTCGCGGGGAATGTCGGAAATGCTTCCGTCGGTGGTTATCACAAGTCCTATGGTGGAGTGATCCTGAATGACCTTGCGCGTACCGACCTCGGCGGCCATTGCAAAGGGTACTTCGTCCTCGAACCAGGGCGTGATTACCATGCGGGGTGCTTCGTTCTCGATATAGCCTATCGCGCTGGGAACAATGTAGCCCACGCAGTCTATCATGCGTGCGTTGAACCGCGCCTTGTCCCCTATCGTTACCTCCACGGCTTCTTCGGGAATGAATTTCGGCTCGGTGGTCATAATGGTCTTTCCCGCAGCGGACTGAGGAAGCTCGTCAACAGCACGCTCGCGGCGGTACTCGCTTGCAATGTTGGGGATAACAAGGCTTTCCATGAACTTCTTGATGAATGTGGATTTACCCGTTCTTACGGGACCTACAACGCCGATATAAATGTCGCCGTCTGTACGTTTGGCTATATCGCAGTAAATATCGTTAGTACTCATTTAAGTATACCTCCATTGGCTTTTTTTAAACGATGGGAATAAGTATCATGCCCTTGCCCGAAACCATGTCGTCCTCGATGTCGTTCTCCTCCATGATCGCCGCAACGGACGTGCCGTATTTTTTGGCGATCTCCCAAAGGTCCTCGTTTTCGTCGGTAAAGTAAAGCTTCAGAGCATAATTGCAGTTGCGGTTTACGGGTTCGTTTTCGTCCACCGAAATTTCCGTAATGCCCTTTATGTTCATGCTGTTTTCGATCTCTCCGACTATCCTTATCTCGACCTTTGCTTCAACGCTGCTGTCGGAGGCAAGGTTATAAGAGCATGAAACAGGCGAAAGCTTTATGTCGGCAACGGACATTTCGGTAATACCCTCGGCGGGTATGTTGGCTGTAAAGGGCTCTTCCTTTTCAAGCACAATGGGTATACCGTCGCTGTTTTTTGCCATTACCGTGTAAGACGCATTTCCGTTTATAACGACCTGACCGTTTTCCGCATCGGGACGGGCAGTCACTCCGCTTACCGAGCACCATACGTCGTAAATACAATCGATACCGCCGTCGCCGTAATCAAGCGTACCCTTTACAACTATGGACGTATTCACGGGCTGAGACGGCAGCTCTATCCTCACGTCGGCTTTTTCGCTGTCGGTCTTGTAAGCGGTGGAATATTCGTCAACGGCAAGATCAACGTTTGCGGTACGGTATGCCGAACAGGTTATCAGTATCCCAAGGGTACATTCCGCGATCTTGGAATTACCGTCCCCATCAGAACGCGGCTCTATCTCGCAGGAAATTACCTCCGCCTGCACTGTGCAGTTATAGCGTTCGTCGATACCGTCAAGATCGACTATCTGAGAGAAGGGCAGTGTAAACTGCATGGCTTCAACGCTGTCCTCGCCGTCCTTTACGCAGCTGTAGAGCATATTTATGCAGACCTCGCCTTTGGCGATAAGCTTGTTTGCGATAACCTTTTTATCACCCGACGTAACGGCGGCGTCGCTTCTCAGTACATTCACAATGGGCGGCTTGGAAAGTCCCAGATCGAATTCCTCCGAGACCGTGACCCGCTTTGTGGTATAGAGCTTGTTTGCGGGATAGGTAACGGGAAGCTTTTTGAGCTGAATGTTCCCGCCGAAAGCGTCGCAGATGATCTCCTTTTTGTCAAGGTCGGAAACCTTGATCCTGATCGACACCGCCCCGCGGATATCAAGTCTGCGCTGATTTACCGCGCGGCAGTTTATATAGTCTGTCCTTGGCATTATGCACACTCTGGGATTTGAACACGTTCTTCCCAGATCAACGCTTTTGGTGTAGGTAAGCTTCTGGGTGACCGACTGAACAGCATTGCTGTTTTCGCTGCAATAAAGCACCCGAACACATACGTACATTTCATAGGTCAGCCTGTCTCCGTTGACGCTGTAGGACATTATCCCCGGTGTTGTCACACATTTGAGAATGCGGAATATTTCGGGATAATAGTCCGGCAGCACATAGTCAAGCTCCACCGACTGCTCCTGTGTATCGTCAAATATTACCTCAGCCGATGTGATTTCTTCCCTGTTTACTTTAAAGTCCATGCGTATTCCTCCTACTGTAGATAATCAGAATTAAGAAGCAGCAGGCAGGAGACCGCGTTTGACCCTGCCAAGCTTCAACTGCTAAAATATTTATATTCTCGATAATAGGCTTGTATGACAGAAAATCAAAAACAGAGGACAGATTTTATTTCTGTCCTCTGTTTTCGCCAAAACCTGTACTAAAATACGGGGATTGACGTTGTTTGTTTAATATGTTAATATATAATGTATAATAAATTTATTCTGCATTTACGGAGGTTATGAATGAAATACGATTGCCTGATAATAGACGACGAAAAAATGCTTGCGGACAGTACTGCCGAATATTTTAATCTGTTCGGCGTAACTGCCGCTGTTGTGTACGACGCGGCTGAATGCCGCAGATTTTTTGAAAGCAATTCGGCGAGCCTGCTGCTTCTTGACATAAATTTAGGGAACGACAGCGGCTTCGACCTGTGCAAAGAGCTTCGCGAAAAAACTCAGATACCGATTTTGTTTATTTCCGCACGGTCAAGCGACGACGATAAAATCATTGCCCTGAACATCGGCGGCGACGATTATATTCAGAAGCCATACTCTCTCGGCGTGCTTCTTGCAAAGGTCAAGGCGGTTCTGAAGCGTTACGGACAAAGCGCGGATACAGCCTACTCCGACGGGTGGCTTACCGTTGATTTCAACGCCAAGCAGGTGCTTGCAGACGGTATTCCCGCAAAGCTTACGGCTCTGGAATTTCGTCTGCTGACCTATCTTATGAAAAACGAAAACAGGGTAGTTTCCAAGCAGGAAATTTTCGATAACGTCTGGGAGGACAAATTCACAGGCGACGGCACGCTGAACGTCCACATAAGAAAGATACGTGAAGCCATTGAGCGCGAACCGAGCGACCCGAAATACATAGTTACCGTATGGGGCGACGGTTACAAATTCATTGGAGGCAAACAATGAAATATAAAGCTTTTTTGCTCTTTCTGACAGTAATTTTTATAGCGGAAATTTCCGTTCTTATTTGGTTTATGAATACCGCCGAAAACGATTTGCAGGACGCCGTTGAGATAAATGCGGCGGTGCAGTCCGTACAGTCGGACTGGGAAAATATTTACGCTCACAAAAATTCCACAAGCCTTGATTACACCGTCCTTGACGGGGACGGGAAAATGCTGTTCCGAACGAGAGTGGGACTTAGCGAAAGCATAAANGANGCNGTNATAAACCGTGANACNATACTTGATATTGANGTTTCGGAANANNTTCCTGTCGGGAAAATAATTATCCNCAACAACAGCCGTNANGGNNTTGCNNAAANCAGAAAGAAAACNGTCTCNGTNATTGTGNTTGCGGCGGCNGTNCAGTTTNTAATTTGNGNGGCATATTCGGTTTACCTTTACCGCAGAGTGATAAANCCTTTCAAAAAATTAGANAGCTTTGCAGAAAGCGTTGCGGGAGGAAATCTTGANATTCCNCTGAAAATGGACAGNGGAAATATTTTCGGCGCNTTTACCGAAAGCTTNGACATAATGCGCTCCGAACTGAAAAAAGCAAGGCTTGCNGAAGCNCGNGCAAACGCCGAGAAAAAGGAGCTTGTTGCAAAGCTTTCCCACGACATAAGAACTCCCGTTGCAAGCATAAAGGCGGCTTCGGAGGTGGGCGCGGCNATTTCCGAAAGCGAAAAAANCCGNCNGAATTTCACCCACATTATNCACAANGCNGACCANATAAANACCCTTGTNACAAACCTTTTTTCNGCGACCNTGGAGGAATTGCAGCAGCTTACCGTTGAGCCNNTCGATATGGAAAGCGGCGNACTTTCCGAAATGNTNGNNNGCGCGGATTANTTCCATTACGCCGANATNCCCGCCGTTCCCGATTGNCTNATNTATGCGGACAAGCTTCGTTTGCAGCAGGTTTTNGACAATATTTTTGCAAATTCCTACAAGTACGCAAACACNGAAATNGACNTGGAAATTTTGCTGAAANANAACCGTCTNTCGNTAAANATCGAGGACTACGGCGGCGGTGTGCCNAANGANGAAATANNNTTTTTAAANGAAAAATTNAAGCGGGGCAANAANTCNGAAAATATNGANGGNGCNGGTCTNGGNCTGTATATTTCCGACTGCTTTATGAAAGAAATGGGCGGCGANCTTGTTATTGAAAACGGNCAGCACGGTCTTNCCGCAGAAATATTTATTAAGCTTAGNGGAACGATTTAAGGAATATTTAAGGATTGCTTAAAGACACTTAAGGTTTAAANGNNTATAATGGAACGTGAAAGGACGGTTTTTGTTATGAAAAANACTTTAATTAAAACCGAACGTTTAAGCAAAAGCTTNTCCAGCGGAGGNGCTATGCAGCACGTTCTGAAAAACATTGACTTGGAGCTTTACAAGGGCGANTTCACGGTAATCATGGGTGCGTCNGGCGCNGGAAAATCCACGCTTCTGTACGCTCTTTCGGGAATGGANACCCCCACTCTCGGCAAGATNACNTTCGGNGACAAGGTNATCACGGATNTNAGTTCCGACGGTCTTGCNCTGTTCCGNAAGGAGCATTGCGGGTTTGTNTTCCAGCAGATTTATCTTATCGACACAATGAGCGTNCTCGANAACGTNCTTGCGGCGGGACTGCTTGTGANCAAGGACAAAAAGGCTCTTGCCGCAAAGGCGAGNGAGCTTTTCAAGGCGGTGGATATCTCCGAGGANACCCTTAGCAAATTCCCCACGCAAATTTCCGGCGGTCAGGCGCAGAGAGCNGGAATTGTCCGCGCGCTGATAAATTCCCCCGAAATTCTTTTTGCGGACGAACCNACNGGCGCGCTCAATTCNAAGTCGGGACTNGACGTTCTNGANACCCTCACAAGCTTNAACGAGCAGGGACAAAGCGTTGTTATGGTAACTCACGATATGCGNTCCGCNCGCCGCGGAAACCGTATTCTGTACTTAAAGGACGGCATTGTCATGGGCGAATGCGACCTCGGAAAATACGCTCCGAACGACGAGGAAAGACACAANAAGCTGTCGGAATTCCTCACAAGAATGGGGTGGTAATATGNACAGAAATATACTGCTTGCCCGCTCAAATATCCGCAAGGCAAAGGGNCAGACCGCCGCAATTATCGTNCTNGTTCTGCTGTCCTCGCTGATGATGAATTTGTGGCTTATGCTTTCAATGGACTACAGNAAAAATTTCGACCGCTGTCACGACAGGCTCAACGACGGTCATGTAAATATTGCCGCNTATGTTACNGANGANNANTTCAAAAATTTTATTTCGGANACNCTTGANGAACGTNCCGANATTACGGACTATACCGTCGGCGACGCNTTNTGCGAACCCATGTCTTTTGAGTACAACGGCGGCGAAATATCNCANCTTGGAGTTCTGCTTGAAAAGGAGGACGCTCTTTCCAGAAATGTGGGAAGCTTTGAAATTACCGAGGACAGCGATTATAAAAGCGGAATTTACCTCCCCATGCTTTACGGTACGGGAAATAATTACTCCGTCGGCGANACGGTAAAAATAACCCTTTTGGGTGAAGATTTCGANTTCACAGTATGCGGATTTTTCAACAGCGCAATGAACGGNTCTCACAACTGCGGAATGANGGCGTTACTGCTGACGGAGGATAANTTTGAGGAATTTTCAAAAGAAGCCGCCGCGCTGANNTCCGTGTATGTTTCCGCAAGAGTAACCGACATAGAGAAATGCGAGGAGATAGGCACAGAGCTTAAAGACGAGATAGCAAANGAATTTCCCGACGTTGTTGTAACGTCAAACGACTACAAATTAGTTACCACATCAAGGTACATTTCACAGATGATATGCGCGGGAATTTTAAGCGCAATGGCGTTTTTGGTACTGCTTATCGGNGTGGTTGTNATCGCCTCNAATATCGCAAATTACATTCAGGAAAATATGCAGAATTTAGGCGCGCTGAAAGCCGTGGGCTACACAAGCGGACAGTTGGTTTCGGCANTGCTTGCCCAGTTTGCGGGAGTTTCCGCAGCTGCCGCGGTTATCGGNACNNNGCTTTCCTACTGCGTTTTTCCCGCGGTAAATGAAATGATGATAGCCCAGACGGGTATTCCCTATGCGGTGCGTTTCCAGCCTATCCCTGTATTGTTTTCGGTAATTTTTATTGTAGGAATCGTATCGGCGGCGGTGTATTTTTCCGCAAAAAAGATAAAGAAAATTGAACCCATAACGGCAATGCGGCAGGGAATTTCCACACATAATTTCAAGAAAAATCACCTGCCCCTTGAAAAAACTTCTCTGCCAATAAACGCCGCCCTTGCAATGAAAACCACACTAAGCGGATTTAAACAGAACGTCACGGTATGCGTTACAATGCTTGTTATTTCGCTGGTTTTGGTGTTTTCCGCAACATCTTTCCGGAATACGATAGTTGATATACAGCCTATGGTAGAAATGATAGCGGGAGAGTTTGCGGACTTTGCGATAAACGTCAACCTTAACATGGAAGACGAGCTTGTTTCCGTACTGGAGAACGACAGCCGTGTGGAAAAATTCTATCTGTTCACCAACAATAATATGGAGGTTCAGCACGTTGACGGTCTTGCCCTGTTCGTATCTGTGGCGGGCGACTGCTCCAAGCTGAATAATCAGAGTATGTCTGTAGAGGGACGTTATCCAAAATACAGCAACGAGATCTCAATTGCGGCAAAATACGCAAAGGATAACAATATAAAAATCGGCGACGAAATTGCTGTTAGCGTGGGAAATTCAGAGGGAAAATATATTGTTTCGGGATATACTCAAAACTCAAACAATCTCGGCAAGGACTGCATTATGACCCGTGAGGGCTATGAAAAATTAAGCTCCCTGCCTAATGTTACCTACTATATCAGCTTTGCGGAGGATATAGATATTGACGATTTCAGCGCAGAGCTGTCCGACCAATTTGGCAGCGACGTAAATGCCGCACAGAATATTCAGGCGATATTGGAAAGCACAGGCGGCGTGTATGTTATGCTGATGACGTTCCTCGTAATAGCCATTGTGATAATAAGCTGCATTGTAATTATTTTTGTAATGTATCTGCTTGTGCGTACAATGCTTAACAACAAGAAGCGCGATTACGGCATTTTAAAGGCTCTCGGCTATACAACGACCCAGCTTGTGGTGCAGACCGCGATGAGCTTTATGCCCTCCGTAATAATTTCCACAGCTGTTGGAATTGTTGTAAGTATGAGGCTGATAAATCCGCTTTTTGCGGTGTTCCTGAGCGGTATCGGAATTGTCAAGGGGAACTTTATCATACCTGTGGAATTGTGCATAATTTCGGGTATCGTGCTTGTCATATTCGCGTTCGGCGCGGCTTGCTTAATGTCTCTTAGGGTGAAAAAAATTGCTCCGAGGGAGCTGCTTATAGGAGAGTAAGCAGTCGAAGGTCGGACAAAAAATAAACTATACAAAGCGGCTGAGAGCGGTCTCGGTCGCTTTTGCCTGCCCCAAATCAATTTGAGACAAGACTTACTACCGCTTTAAAGTTATTCGATTATGTCAATGTTTTTTCATGACCGTCTGTGCAGTTATTGACAACGCAGGAAAAAACAGGTATAATATTATTAAATCAATGTTATGGGAGATTTTATGGAGTACGTAAATAAATTAGCTGTATTCTGCGCTGCTCTGCTGGTCGCCGCTGTGAGCGGGTTATGGGTAATACGGGGATTTGCGGAAAACAGTAAGTATTACAAGGAAACCGCAGTTATAACGTCGATAACCGATTTCAGTACGGAACACAGCAACTACAGCCGAATATTGCCGAACGGCGAAAAGATAAAAGTCGCTATGGCTTATGTTACATATGAAGCTCCGTACAGAAGACCCAAGCAATTTTCCATAACGGAAGATGAAAAGGATAAGTATTCGGTGGGCGATGAACTGCCGTACTACGGCTTTGAGGGTACAGATTATTTCAAACCTGCAAGCACGGCAAGATCTGAAATGACCGCAAATTTATTTGCTCCTATACTTATTTTTCTGACGTCCGCAATCGTTTTGTTTGCAATAAAAATGAATGTCTCAAAAATAAAAGACGCAGCTGACGTCTGCCCGAAAGCTTTTGTGTTTTCCGTACTTCTGACGGTATTGTGTGCGGGGTATACGGTTTACGCAGTATTTATCTATTCCGGCGGTATGTACTTTGCAGGACTTGCTGAGTTTTTCGCTCAATTGGGCAGTATAGTTCTATCTTTCGCCGCGTTTATTGTGGAAATTATTGTTTGGACGATAACGCTGAAACAGGTCAAAAAGCACAGCAATTATGAATAAAAGGTTAATTTTCTCAAACCCCTTGACTTTCCATTTATTATATTGTACAATGTGACTGTAATCGTTTACAGATATGTTGCGGTTACTCTTAAAAAAGTATATATTTTTTATAAAGGAGTTCGGTATATATGAAGTTTTCAGACGGTTTCTGGCTCAACAAACGAGGCTATGAGGTAAGCTACGCTTCGCAGGCTTACGAGATCAAGACGGGCAAAAACTTTATCAACGTTCTTGCTCCCTCAAGCTACATTCAGAACAGAGGCATGACTCTCGGCGGTCCTGTGCTGGACGTGACTTTCTCCTCCACTCAGAAGGACGTTATCAAGGTCTCGATCGACCACTTCAAGGGCGGTCTTGACAATATGCCCAAGTTTGAGCTTTACGAGGATCAGGGCTACACTCCCGAGGTCAAGGAGTGCGACGAATACTGGGAGCTTGCAAGCGGCGACACCAAGGTACGCGTTGGCAAGTGGAACTGGAACATTCAGTACTTCTACAAGGACAAGAAGCTTACAGGCGGCTCATGGAGAGCTACAACCGTTATCAACGAAAATCAGTTCAGACTGTCCTCTCGCCTTGCCTATACGCAGGACGACACCTTCTGGGATTACCCTCAGGACGCAAGAAACTCCTACATAAGAGAGCAGCTTACCCTTTCCGTCGGCGAGAACATTTACGGCTTCGGCGAGAAATTTACTACTTTCGTTAAGAACGGTCAGAACGTTGAGACATGGAACTCCGACGGCGGCACTTGCTCGGAGCAGTCCTACAAGTGTATTCCTTTCTATATCTCCTCCCGCGGCTACGGTATTTTTGTAAACAACTCGGACAAGGTTTCCTACGAGGTTGCTTCGGACACGGTTTCCAAGGTTTCCTTTACCGTTCCCGGTGAAAGTCTTGAATACTTCGTTATCGGCGGTGAGAACCTCCACGAGGTACTTTCAAACTACACCACACTTACGGGCAAGCCTGCGCTTCCTCCTGCTTACACATTCGGACTTTGGCTCACGACTTCCTTTACCACAAAGTATGACGAGGAAACTGTTACTTCCTTTATCGATGGCATGGCGGAAAGGGATATACCTTTACAGGTATTCCACTTCGACTGCTTCTGGATGAAAGAGTACGAATGGTGCAACTTTGAGTGGGACACACGTCAGTTCCCCGACCCTCCCGCAATGCTGAAGCGTCTCAAGGACAGAGGTCTGGAGATCTGCGTTTGGATAAACCCCTACATTGCACAGCGTTCAAAGCTTTTCGACGAGGGCGTACAGAACGGCTACTTCATCAAAAACCTTGACGGAAGCGTTTTCCAGTGCGATATGTGGCAGCCGGGCATGGCTATTGTGGACTTCACAAATCCCGCCGCCTGCGAGTGGTACGCTTCAAAGCTGAAAAAGCTCTGCGAAATGGGCGTTGACTGCTTCAAGACAGACTTCGGCGAGAGAATTCCCACAAAGGTAAAATATTTCGACGGTTCTAACCCCATTGCAATGCACAACTATTACACATACCTCTACAACAAGACGGTATTCAATGTACTGAAAGAATATTACGGCGAGAACAAGGCTTGCTTGTTTGCGCGTTCCGCAACGGCGGGCGGACAGCAGTTCCCCGTACACTGGGGCGGCGACTGCTCGGCAGAGTACACATCTATGGCGGAGACACTCCGCGGCGGACTTTCCCTTTGCGCTTCGGGCTTCGGCTATTTCAGCCACGACATGAGCGGCTTTGAGGCAACTGCAACTCCCGACATATACAAGAGATGGGCGGCGTTTGGACTGTTCTCCACACACTCACGTCTCCACGGAAACAACTCCTACAGAGTGCCTTGGCTCTTTGACGAGGAATCCGTTGACGTACTCCGCTTCTTTACAAAACTCAAAGGAAAGCTTATGCCCTACATCTGGTCTCAGGCTATAAAGACCTCCACAGTGGGCGTACCTATGATGAGAGCAATGGTTATTGACTTTGCGGACGATCCCGCTTGTCTCAGCCTTGACCGTCAGTATATGTTCGGCGACAATATTTTGGTTGCGCCTATCTTCAATGATGAGGGTACTGCTGAATTCTATGTACCTGCGGGAACATGGACAGACATTATTTCGGGCAAGCAGTACGAGGGCGGCAAGTATTACAACGAGAAATTTGACTACTTCTCTCTCCCCTGCCTTGCTAAACCCAGCAGCATTATTGCTTACGGTAACTTTGAGAAGAATTTCGAGTACGATTACCTGAACGGAACCGAGTTTGTTATCTACGAACCCGAGGACGGAAAGACGATCGAGTGCAATATCTACAATGCCGAAGCTGAAAAGGTATTCACCCTTACAGCTCTCAGAAACGGCGACAAGGTGGAGGTTTCCTATACAAATACTCCCGCATCGTTCACCGTTAAGGTATTCGGCAAAGAGCCTATCACTGTTAATCCCTCCTGCGACGGAAAGGTTATTATCAATCTGTAAAATATAAGCATACCCCGTTCATGCACGGCATGGACGGGGTTTTTGTACACATTTTGGTCATGAAACAGTTAAAGCCATTTTTTCAATTCATCACCGCGGCATTCCCCCACAAAGCATTCAATATTATCAAAACACTCGGGAGCTAACGCAAACGCTGTTATTCTCAAATGCCCCTCCACAATAACAAAATGCTCAAAGTCAGACGTTAATAAAATCGTTCTCGGAAATTTACCGCCGCTTTTTATAAATTCCGCAGCCTTAACAAAGCCCGCATTGCTTTGCTCATAAATTTCGGTTCCGTTTAAAATAGTCTGTGCGGCTTTCAAAGGCGATTTCGTTCCCTGCGATAATTCATTCCAGTAGCTGTAATCAATGTACCTGATCTTGTTAAGATCGCCGTTTACAAAATTGCATAAGCTCCAGCTGATCTCGGTCGGAAATCTTTCAAATAATTCACGGTCCAAGCCGTAGCCGCGGAATTCTCCCAACAGCTTTTTTCTTGCAAAATTTTCATTAGTGCTATTTAGGTCTGCGGATAATATTATGCTCTCGTTAAAAGAAAGCTCGTTCATAATTTCCTTTATACGATCCGAAAATCTCTCAGAATGATACTCTGCCATTAAAAATTCCGAGATCATTTCCTCCTCGGAGCTTGTTCTCAAAATATTCATTTTTCCTCCTTTGTGGAAGGACTAAAAATATATGACCCTCCCAAGACTTTTCAATATTTGTTTATTCATAATAAAAATTCCTCCTTTCGTCAAAATTTGCATATTATAATGCATATACAAATATATCATTTTTGGAAAGCTTTGTCAAGGTGTGCGGCGGACGGATATTGAATCCATCTCTAAAAATTCTATTCTGTAACCTTACAAAAGGCAATGTCATATATTATATAGAGGATCATAATCCTTAAATAAAGACACGGAGGAAAATATATGGCATCTTTTTTCAACCAGGCGACACTTTCATATAACGGAAATCTTATAAATTCCAACGTAACCACGGGAGAGATCGTTGAAACTCTTTCTGCGACCAAGACGGCTGTTACTTCTACCTACGGCGCAGGAGACACGGTAACCTATGTTGTCAACATAGTAAACTCCGGCGCAATTCCCTTTACAGGACTTACGCTGACTGACGATTTAGGTGCGTATCCCCTCGGAGCAGGCACAGTAACGCCTCTTACCTACAAAACCGATTCTATACGTTATTTCGTCAACGGTATTCTTCAGGCGGCTCCTACGGTTGCTGATGAAAGTCCCCTCAGGGTCACAGGCATCAACGTTCCTGCCGACAGCAATGCAGCTATCGTTTACGAAACTACCGTAAACAACTTTGCTCCTCTTGCGGCAGATTCGGAGATCACAAACACAGTGACGATCACGGGCAATTCTTTAACGGCTCCCGTTACGGCTGAAGAGACCATAAGCGTCGAGGAAACTCCCAACCTTTCAGTATTCAAGACGCTTACACCGACATCTGTAACCGAAAACGGAACGGTGACTTACACCATTACCATTCAGAACACCGGCAACACTGCCGCTGCTGCGTCGAGCAACCTTTATATCACAGACACATTTAATCCCGCGCTTTCTAACATCAGCGTAACTCTTAACGGTGCGCCTCTTTCTGTTCCGAGCTACACTTATAACGAAGCCACAGGCGTGTTTACGACCGCGGCAAATGTTTTGAGTATTCCTGCGGCGACTTACACACAGAACCCCACCACGGGCGTATGGACTGTAACTCCCGGAACAGCCGTTATCACCGTAACAGGAACGATTTGACAAGGCCTCCGAAAAATAAAAAGCCCGGAGTAAAGTCTGAACGCAATAAAGAAGCATTTGAAAAGGCTGCAATCAAGCAGCCTTTATTTTTTGTCATACTCGCTTCGGTCAGTAATTTCTGTTCCTTATCCTCAATAACGGCCAATAACTCTGAAATAATTATTGTACAGCAAAGTGCTCCCCCGCTTGACTTTTGAAAATTTTTCAAGTATAATTACTACAGTAACCTGAAATGAGGTCTGACTTTATGATTTGGATAATTTTTATTCCGGCATGGCTTATTTCGCCGTTAATACTGCTGCCGCTCTTTATTTCAAAGTGCAGCGAATGCAAACGCTTTGCAAAGCAAAATCGGGAACTGCTTGAACAGCTTAATCATATCCAACAGTTCCAAGGAGGAGGCTCGGAAACCAATTCCGCACAAGCCTCGGAGCAGCCTCAGATAACATCGGAAATGCAAGCTTATAATCCCTATTCGGAGTCCTTGCAGTATAATTTGCCGCAGTATAATATGCCAAGCGCTCCCGTAATAAGTCCGCAGCCCGTGCCCGAAAACACGGAAACAGTTTTCACTGACAAAGCCGAAACTGTGTACGCTCCACAACCCGTAGCTGCCGTGGAAACTCCTAAAAAAAGCGTCAGCACGATCAATATAATCCTGATCTTAGGCGCATTGCTCATATCACTTTCGGGCTTCATTTTTGCAGTGGCAACATGGGGCGTCCTTAACACATTTTTCAAATCGGTAGTACTTATTTCCTTTTCGGCAATATTTTTTGCGATCCATTCCGTCTCCGAACGGAAGCTCAAGCTGCCCCAGACGGGAAGAGTTTTTTATATTCTGGGAAGCATTTTTCTTCCCTCCGCCGTGGTTGCCGCAGGAATACTAAAGGTATTCGGCGAGTACTTCTCCTTTACGGGGGACGGCAGAGCGGCTGTTCTTGCCGCAATATTCCTGACGGTATGTGTACCGTTTTTCAAGGGTGCGCACGATTACAAAAACCGCTTTTTTGCGGCGGTGTCTTTCTACACATTTTCCGCAGCGGCAGTGTCGCTTATATGGCAGATATCACCGAACGGAAGCGTTACCGCCCTGGCAGCGTCGGTATTTGCCCTTGCGGTTGCAATATTGGAACCGACGGTGCAGAAGCTGTTTGAGCGGCTTTTTGGCGAGGATAACGTTTTTTCCGCAGAGTTCAGCCGATTTTCCGCAGTAAACGCATGGGCCTTGAGTATTATCTCCCTGTTCGCTGCCGAAAGCGGATTTGTTTCTCTGGCAGCATTTGCAATATTCTCGGTATGCTTCCTCACAAAGACCGTTACCGACAAGGGAAGCACGGCGGGAGCCATAGCCTTTGCATTTTTTATTACAACATCCATGTTCATAGGCTTCGACCCCGGCGATTTTTCGGAGATCATATGTATAATTGCCGCGACTGCGCTGATATGCGGAGTTCTGTCGGTTATGGGAATATTCCCCGAGGCGTTAAAAAAAGCACTGAACATACTGGGAATAGCCGCCGCAGGCATAACGGGATTCTGTGCATTTTTGGAAAACACGATAATGTTCAACAGACTTGAAGCGCCCTCCCCTGCCCTTGTTATCGCCCTTGCCGCAGTTTTTGCGGAGATGCTTATCTTCGCTCTGCGGTACAGGACAGCGTACTATAAAGCCATGTCCTTCGGAGCAATTCTGCTTCTGTCGTCTGCTGCCGCACAGCTTATTTTAGGGGGAACACAATTCGCCGTTTACACACTTGTGGTCTCCTACGCTGCAGTTCTGACATACTTCTGCGTCACGCGCTTTACGGGGCTTCGGGACAGGCTTTATGTCCCGATAAATGATATTATTTTGGCAGTCTACGCTTTTTGGTGTACAATAATTTTGACGCCGTTAAATATGTACACTCTGCAAAGCTCGGTCATCAACATTGCAATTACGGCGCTGGCAATAGTTTCGGTAATTCTTTCAAACCACAAAAAAATTGCCCCGATAGTATGTCCCGTACTGACATTTTTATCGTTTTTCCACATTTATGACATCTTTGAGATATGCGACATTTCCCTGCTGTCGGGAAGTCTTTCCTCCGATTCTCTTGCGGTAATAATCCTGCTGACCTGCGTAACCGCTGCCGTACTGCTGTTTATAAAGGGTGCGGAAAATTACGCCAAGGCTTACGGCATTGCGGCGGCTGTATCCGTTCCGCTCTTTATTATCACGTCGTTGGCGGATTCGGCGAGCGATTTCGTACCGCCGCTGGCAGTAACGGTATACACCGCTTTTTACCTTTTCAAGTATGCATTTCCGAGGGGAAAATATGCGCAGATACACTTCCTCCACGGCATGATCCTGCTGACCATGATCTTTGTGGGAGTACGTTATGCAGACCCCGAAATTGTAATGTGCTTCCCGTCGGTCGCAGCTCTTATGATATTCGCGGTAAATATTGCCGGAACGGCTTTCGGCTGCTTTGAAAAAACCGCAAAGCACACCGAGCATTTTCTGTGGTACGCAATGCCGGCTCTGTCGGGAATCCTGCTGTGGATATCCCGTGAAGAGGAACTTGTCCCGATGATGATCTTCGGCATTGTTTTGGCGGTGTGCGCCCTGATTTTGTCGATTTTCCGCAGAAACACCCTGCCGCTTATCTTTCCTGTTTTAGCGGGTCTGATGATAATTTCCGACGTTGCCGAACCTGCCGCCGCATTGCTTTTTGCGATAATTTTTGCAGCCTTGGGACACGTCATGTTCCGCAAAAAGCTTTGGGAAAAATATTATCTGGACATTTTCAGCATAGCCGCATTTTTATCGGCAGCAATAGCTTTCGGCCAATCGTATGGCAGCAATTGGAAATGGGCAAGCATACTGATGTTCGCTCTGCTTACGGTAAATTTAATGCGCAGTGGACAGTCCTCAAAAGCCAACAGGACAATCCTGACGGTTGCCGCGGCTTTCCTGTTCCCGCTGTGGTGGACTATGCCGTTTTTCACCGTACCCGGACTGATAGCAGTGCAGTTCAACCTGCTGCCCGTGGTCATCTTCTGCGTAATTTTACGCTTTATCTGGCATGACGCTTTGCCTGCGGTCTACAACTTTGCCTTTATATCGGCGATAATTTCGCTTATTGTACTGTTCATTGACGCTATGGCTTCGGGAAACAATTTTGATTCCATCTTCATCGGAGTGGTATTGTTTATAATGCTTGCGGTATCGTTTATTATCAAGAAAAAACGCTGGTTTGTACTTGCGGTCGCTTCAATGGTGGTGTCGGCGGTATTGCTCAGCATAAGCCGTCTTGACAGCATAGCATGGCTTATATACCTTTTGATAGCGGGAGCAGCCCTTATCGCTTTGGGCGTTCTGAACGAGCTTAAAAAGCAGCAGAAAAAAAGCGGTGACGACACCAAGCTGACACGCTTTATGTCTGATTGGAAATGGTGAGCGGAAACGAGGCTTATACGTTAAACATAAGTTCAGAAAAAATGATTCCGAGTTTAAGAAAATCTACACTAAAGCCTTGGCCATGAAAAACGGACTATCCAAGAATAGTCCGAATACAAGTATTTATGAATATTCCGAAATTTTTATTTTCAAGAAAGATGTGCTTAAAGAGCCGGCAGAAAATTTAATTTTAGTCGGTGTATGATCTATTCCTTTTATAGCTGCGCTTTCCTGTATTCAATAGGTGAATATCCTGTGATTTGTTTAAACTGCCTTGAAAAATGCACAGGACTGCTGTAACCGCATTTGAATGCAATTTCGGAAGCCGTCAGCAGTGTACCTGACAACAGCATTTTTGCAGACTCTATCCTGCTGTAAATAATATCCGTTCCACAGGATATTTCAAAGGCTTTTTTGTAAAGCTCCTGAAAATACGGCTCGCTGACATGGATTATTTCTGCCATTTTCCTGATCGACCAATCATGCTCAGGGTGAGAATATATTTCCTTTCGCAGGGCGACAAGATTTGAAAAATGGGTATTCTGCATATGAGGCTGATTTAAAACATCCATGATCTCTTCAAGCATTGCGGTAATCAGACAGGCGCATATTTTCTCGGTTCTCGTACGGCAAAATGCGTCGCTTATAAGGTGCATATATTCATCAATTTTTACTGCCGAACCAATGTGAACCGGGCGGTCAAACAAGGCGTTCATGCTTGAATATATTTCATCGGGAAATTCAATATGCAGCCAATGGTTGATATATTTTCCCTCATATGCGCTGTATTTATGCGGAGAGTATTTGTTAAATGCAATAAATGTGTCGGGCTCTGTAATAACCTCACGGCCGTCAAGAATAAATTTCGCCTTTGTTTTTAAGAACAGCAGCAAGCAGCAGTCGTATCCGTCGGGTCTGTTTACTTCAAAGTTCTCGTCATGTTCGGCACCGCAGCCCATTCTTCTTATATAAATCACTTTTTCACTTCCTATGATATGTTAATATAATCATATTATATACTATTGATTTTTACATGTCAATGGTGTATAATTAAATATTATGAAGAAGAAAGCTATGGCAGCTAAGTCTGCGATCGTATTAGCATTTTCGGCGTCTGACTGTTCGGAAAGCACTTCTGCGGGCAAAACCGTGCGCTGCATAAGAACGTCAATGCTGACGATCTGAAGGCAATTTATAACAATAAATATGTTATTGATCTTGACGAACTGCCCGAATTTAAAGGAGGAAAATAGGATATGTTTATTGCAGATGAAAAAAGGTATGATAAAATGGTTTACAGACGGTGCGGAAAAAGCGGACTGAAACTGCCCGTCGTTTCTCTCGGGCTGTGGCAGAATTTCGGACATACGGGCTGCTTTGCGAATATGGAAAATATGGTTCATACAGCCTTTGATCTCGGTATAACTCATTTCGACCTTGCAAACAATTACGGAAATCCGTACAACGGAAGCGCAGAGGAAAACTTCGGGAAAATTCTCGGCAGTATGAAAAATTACCGCGACGAGATGTGTATTTCCACGAAAGCAGGCTATGAGATGTGGGCAGGGCCTTACGGCGACAGAAACGGTTCAAGGAAATATCTTACCGCTTCTCTTGACCAGAGCCTGAAGCGTATGGGGCTTGATTATGTTGATATTTATTATCATCACATTTTTGACCCGAATACGCCGCTTGAAGAAACCGCTCTTGCGCTCGATAATGCTGTAAGACAGGGCAAAGCTTTGTATGTGGGTATATCCAATTACGGCAGGCAGCAGACGGAAGAAATTACAAAAATATTCCGTGAACTTCGTACTCCGTTTGTTTTGAATCAGCCGTCATATTCCATGCTGAACCGTTGGATTGAAAGCGATAAACTTGACAAATATGCACAAGAAAACGGAATAGGACTTGCGGTATTTTCGCCACTTTATCAGGGATTGCTGACAAATAAATATCTTAACGGCGTACCGCAGGATTCAAGGGTAGGCAAGGGTGCGACATGGCTGGGCAACGAGCTTAATGACGAAATGGTCTCACGCTTGAAAAAGCTTAACGCAATTGCCGAAAAGCGCGGTCAAAAGCTTTCGCAGATGGCTCTGTCATGGGTTCTGCATAATGAAGCGGTGGCAACCGTTCTTATCGGAGCAAGCCGTCCCGAGCAGATAATTGAAAACGCCGCCTGTATTGAAAAGCTTGATTTTTCCGAGGAAGAAATTGCAGAAATCGAAAAGATACTTGCGGAATAATTATCGGAGGTTTACAAATGCTTATAATGCTGTCGGTTGTGGCGTTATATACGATTTGTTCACTTAACGATAAATATGCAGTCAGCAAAGCAAAATTCAACGGTTCGCAGCTTGCGTTTTTAATGGCTGTTGGAACTGTTCCGTTTCTTGCTTTGCTGCTGCCGTTTTTTGACAGAACGTTTACATTTTCGCCGCTGACATTTGTTTTTATATTATTGATAGCTGCGTGCAAATATTTTGAATTTTCCATGAGCGCAAAAATATTAAGCGAAATGTCGGTTTTTGAGTTAAAGGCATGGCTTGGGATAACGCTTTTTATGTCGTATTTTACCGATATGATCATGTACAGTCAAAGTATCAGCATATTAAAAATACTGTGCATAATCATCACCGTCGCGGGACTTATAATGATCGCAAGGTCTGGCAGAAAAAAGGTCAGTTATTCAAAAATAATTATCCCGCTGATAATTTATATTTCTGTAAAATTCGGATACGGCTTTATTATGAAAGCGGCGGAAAATTACATATCCTCAACGCTTACGCTGCTTTTTGCGCTTATTGTTCTTGCGGTCGTTCTTATTCCGTCCGCAAAGCCTTTGTCAATTGCCGCAGACAGTCCCGAGGGACGAAAGGGCGTGCTGATCGTGATTTTATGCAAGCTTCCCAACGCCCTCGGACTTCTCGGAGAAAACGCTGTTGCGGCGCAAAGTCTTACAAATTATTCGTTTATCCAGCCTATGATACTTATTGTAATTTTCATTCTCGATCTGTTCAGAAAAAGTACAAGACCCACAGGAATAAACCTGATAGGCAGTATTCTTTGCGCGCTTGGAATACTTGGTTTTCAGGCGGCCGGACTGCCGTAAATATACAGAATAACCGCTCGGGAGCAGCTGCCAATGAGCGGTTATTTTTTATTTGATTAATTTCTCCGTATGCTTCAGGCTTCGGCATGAATTCCAGTCCACATCGCCTTGTCCTCCAGAATTGTTCCGTCCTCAAAAAAGCCTTTTACAAGTATTGCACTTTCTCTGTCCTCTGCAATTTTAACGTTTTCCCAGATAAATACCGTTGAAAAATCGCTGTCAAGATCGGCGCGCTTTATTATGCCCTGAGAAACGCCGTCTATGAATAATTCTGCACTGTCTGCATTGGAGTATGCCTTTATCTGCGGAACAACACTTCCGCGGCGGCTGAATCCCTTTTCCGTCAGATGAAGCATGGGCTTGTCATTCCAAACGGATTTGTAAAAATAAAATGAGTCCTTAGGTATGCGCTCACGGGTAACAAGTCCCTTGTCGTTCTGACCGTTGGTGTCGCCCTCATTGCGTCCGTCGGAAGCAAAATCAAACATACACCAGATATATTTGCTCCAAAGGTATTTTCTTTCCGCAAACTGCGCCCAGATTTTTTCGTGCATTGCCGATTGGTAATTCTGATAATGCCGCTCGCCCCATGGGTCAATGTCCGCCTGCCAGTCAATGTTATCCTTGAATTGAGAGAGCGCTCCCCCGCCCCCGTATTCCGAAACGCATATAGGACGGCTGTCCCTTGTGCCGTGGTATGAATCCAGCCATTCACCGAATTTTTCGGCAGAACCCGCGTCCTTGTACCAGCCGAAATACCTGTTGTATCCAACGACGTCAGTGGGAAGCTCCAAAAATTTTCCCCAAAACTGGTTGTCGGCAAATGTGATAAGACGGGTTTTGTCCTCTGCTTTTGCAAGACGGCAAAGCTCCGTATATATACCGAAAATTTCGTCTGTCATCTGATGCAGTTCATTTGAAATTCCCCAAACTATTACGGACGGGTGATTGTAATTCTGGCGGATAAGCTCGGTAAGCTGCTGCTTTGCGTTGTCGGCAAACTTATCCGAAACTGCAAGGCTGTCGTTTTCGTCTGCGGACATTTTGTTGACTATCCCGACTTCCGTCCATACCGTAAGCCCAAGTCTGTCGCAAAGCTCATATTCGTATTGGTCATGCTGATAATGTGCCATTCTCACAGATGTGCAGCCCATTTCTTTCATTATGCCGTAGTCCCGTTCCCGCTGCTCGTCGGTCATTGCCCAGCCGTTTTCAAAGCTGTCCTGGTGATAGTTCACACCATGCAGACCGAGATATTTTCCGTTGAGGAAAAAGCCGTTTTCGGGGTCAATGTGATACGTCCGTATGCCGAATTTTTGTCTGTATCCGTCAAGAGTTTTTCCGTCTGCCTCAACAGTAATTTCGGCGGTATAAAGATAGGGATTTTCGGTACCGTTCCATAAAATCGGGTCATTGATTTTCATGGTAAATTCGACCTGAGATTTATCATTTGCAGACAGGAATATTTCCTGTTTTTCGGAAATGACAGCACAGCCGTCCATATCGGAAATATTTACAGTGACGCATGTTAATTTGTTTTCCGCACTGTCGTTTGACAACTTCACAAGGACGTCGGCATCGGCGTGCTTTTCCGAAATATTTTTAGGAGTAACATAAATTCCCGACGAACCGAAATCCATAAGGTCGATATGTACGGGCTCTGCCGCAATGATTGTAACGTCACGGTAAATACCGCCCATTTTTGTAAAATCACCCTGCTCAGTAATCGGTGCAATATAATCCGTGGGAGCATTGTTCACCTTAACGGCGAAAATATTTTCCGAATCAAGCTTAATAAGGGACGTAATATCAAATCTGAAAGCCGAGTAACCGCCCTCGTGCCTGCTGGCAAAGCTGCCGTTTACATAAAGCTCGGTAACGGTATTAGAACCCTCAAACTCAATAAAAACAGATTTTCCTCCGTACTTGCTTTCGGAAAAATAAAACGTTTTTCTGTACCCGCCAAGGCCTCGGTAATATCCCTCTTTTTCTTCACCGCCTCCGGACTTTCCGTCAGCACCGTCAATGCTGTTCCATGTGTGCGGCAGGGAAATTTCAGCCCATGTGCTGTCGTCAAAATCCGTCGATTCAAAAGCAAGTTTGGAAAGACCGTCCTTTTGAGTAAGCTTTATAAACCGCCAGTTTGAGTTAAAATTTACAGTTGTTCTTCCTAAAACATTTTGTGAAGCTGTATCAGTTTTATTTAATATTAAACTATCCATATCATCGCCTCCTGCATTGTAATAGTATTAAACGGCAAATTAAAATTATTTATTTTTATTCTGACCATAAAGGCTTTTTTCCCTTTTAGGTTAATACTATTTTATCATTATTATGAAAATTATACAATATTAAAAAATATGTTTTTCTTAACATATAATATGATTTATCTTGCTTTCTATTATTTTGTAGGAGGCTTCTATTTTAATTTTAAAACAATGTATTTCAGCTTTAAAGAAACGGGTTTTAATGTGTATATATGCGTTATTTATCAAACTTATTGACAAAATGAAAAAATAAAACGGCTATGGAACTGAATCCATAACCGTTTAACATAATTCACTGTACCGTTCTGTCTAAGGTTCAGCTCTTCCTGTAAATTTACTTATTGTCATTGTCACGGATAGCAACACGCCTGATCTTGCCGCTGATAGTTTTAGGAAGCTCGTCCACAAACTCCACAATTCTGGGGTACTTATAGGGAGCGGTGTTTTTCTTGACGTGATCCTGAAGCTCTTTGACGAGAGCGTCGTTGCCCTTGTCCTTATAGTCCTTTGTAAGAACTATAGTTGCCTTTACAACCTGACCTCTGATCGGATCTTTCGCACCCGTTACCGCAACTTCCAGAACGGCGGGGTGTTCCATAAGAACGCTTTCGATTTCAAACGGTCCGATACGATAGCCGGAAGCCTTGATAACGTCGTCGGTACGTCCAACATACCAATAGTAGCCGTCCTCGTCGCGCCATGCGGTATCGCCTGTGTGGTACATATTATTGTTCCAGGAATTGTCAGTCTCCTCGGGATTTTTGTAGTATTCCTTGAACATTCCGACCTGATCGCCTCTGCCGTTTGTGCGAATAACGATCTCGCCGGTTTCGCCTGCGGGAAGTGAGTTTCCGTCCTCGTCAACGATATCAACATTATACAGGAACGACGGCTTGCCCATTGAACCGGGCTTAGGCTCCATTCCGGGAAGATTTCCCACAACAAGAACCGTCTCAGTCTGACCGAAGCCCTCCATAAGCTTCAGACCCGTGTACTCCAGCCACCTGTTGTAGACCTCGGGGTTAAGAGCCTCGCCTGCGATAGTGGAATATTTCAGTCCCGACAGGTCGTAACCCTCTATGCCCTCCTTTATGAACATACGGAACATTGTCGGAGGCGCACACAGGGAAGTTACCTTGTAGTCCTGAATTTTCTGAAGTATATCCGCAGAATGAAAGCGGGTAAAATCGTACACGAAAATAGCCGCAGCGCAGGTGAACTGACCGTACATCTTGCCCCACATACACTTGCCCCAACCCGATTCGGAAATGGTGAAGTGAAGCGTGTCCGCGGTGAGATTATGCCAGTGCTTTGCGGTATGGATATGTGCAACGGCGTAGTAATGGCTGTGGAGAACCATTTTCGGATAGCCTGTCGTGCCGCTTGTGAAGTACAGCAGCATATCATCGGTAGCCTTGTTTTCGATCCTCTCCATTGTGTCGGGGTACTTTTCGATCTCCTTGTCAAAAGAAATCCAGCCCTCTCTGTCTCCCCTTGCAATGTATTTTTCCTTTATTCCGCCGTACTCCGCAATCGCTTCCTCAATGTGATCGGAAACCTCGCCGTCTGCTGTTGCAACCACATACTTAACGTCCGCAGCGTTGAAACGGTAAGTGTAGTCCTTCTTCATAAGCTGATTTGTGGCAGGGATAAGCACCGCGCCTATTTTGCACAGCGCAATTGTCAGGAACCAGAACTGGTAGTGTCTTTTCAGTACCGAAAGCACCTTGTCTCCCTTTTTAACGCCGTGTGCAAGAAGCATATTTGCAGTCTGATTTGATTTTTTCATAAGCTCCGAATAGGTAAAGGTATGCTCCTCACCGTCCTCGTGTACCCACACCATAGCGCGGCGGTCGGGGTCGAGCCTTGCGATCTCGTCAATAACGTCGTAACCGAAGTTGTAGTTGTCAGGAATATGCACGTCGATCGCCGTAAGCATACCATTTTCATCGTAGGTATCCGAAATAAATCTTTTGTAAAAATCATTCATATCCATTTTTGAACAGTCCTTTCCGTTATAGAGAATAGAATTCAGAGGATAAAAAACAGAATATCCTCACCCGCCCCCTTGGGGGCTTCAATAAAGTAAATGCTTGCCATACTTAAAGTTGGGGGGACTTTGCCCGCGGGGGCTTCCCCGCCCCGCTACTTAATAAGTATTGCCAAAAATTCGCATTTTTCTCCGCCTGTGGCTATCATTCCGTGGGGCGCGCCCGAGTCGTAGATTATGCAGTCGCCTGCGGTGAAAACCTTTATTTTGCCGTCAATAACCACTTTAAGCGAGCCTGACAGGATATAGTCGTACTCCTGACCCTCGTGGACGGACAGGGCTATTGGCTTGTCCTGCTCCTCCTCGATATAGGGGGCGATAACAAGGAACGGCTCGATTTTCTTGTCCTTGAAAAGATATGCAAGGTGCTGATACTCAAAGCCCTCGCGGCGTTTAACGGGAAGTCCCGTACCCTTTCTCACAACGCAGTAGCGTTTCAGCTTAGGGGTGTCTCCTGTCAGCAGCTCAACGATGTCCACACCCAGAATTTCCGCGCACTTATAGACAAAGGTCACGGAAAAATCCCTCTCGCCTTTTTCGATAAGAGCGTACTCCTCGGGTGCGCAGTCGGTTTTCTTTGCCATTTCCTCTGCGGAAATGCCCAGAATCTCGCGGAGACCTTTAAGTCTTTCCGCAACTTCTTTAATGCTGTAGTTCATAATCACTTCTCCTTTTTATTTTAAATTATTAGATTTCAATAAATCCAAATTTTACGCGTTCTTCCACCTTTTCAGAGTTGGAAACAGCTTGGTGCAATGCTCTTTCATTTCTTCGTTAGTCATTCCTGCCTGCTCTCCGAATTGCGAGCACATTTCAATATATTCTTCCATGCTGACCTTGTCAATAAATTCACCGTTTGTAAAACAATATTTACAATAATCCTGACTGATACTTCCGTCATTATTTGTGCCTAATTGCTCGTCTGATGTAATAGGCATACCGCAGCTTTGACATACTTTGTTATCCATAATCACTTCTCCTTTTTATTTTAAATTATAGTGTTTCGATAAATTGGAATTTAGCAAATTCTTTCTCTTATTCTTTTCACAGCTTCTTCATTTACATCTTTGCTTTCACCGTCATATGTCCAAGCAAAACCGTCCCCCTTATATCTGGGAAATATATGCAGATGATAATGACCTATATCATTAAACTCCCCGCCATTTTGCATGATACTATATCCGTTCGGTTTGTAAATTTCCTTTAAAGCCGATACGATCTTTTTTGAAATTATCATCAAATGGGAAAGTATTTCATCGGGTATTTCATCTATATCAAGATAATGTTCCTTTGGAATTATTAATATATGCCCCTCATTTATCGGGTTCATATCCATAAATGCCATAACTACATTATCTTCATATACAATATCAGTTGTTATTTTATTTTTATCACAAAAAACACATTCACTCATTATAATCGTTTTCCTGAATTCTGATTCATTTTCAATTTAAATAAATTATACCGACCCCATAAATATTTCGGGAAGTTATATATAATTTATTTTCTTCAACACAAGCATTTCCGCTAAGACTTAACGGCGTTTTGATTTCTTTTCTTTTTTCCAGCGTATTCATATCCCATAAAGCAATTTCACTGCAAGGATAAGAAACCGTAACTAACATATCGTCAAACGACCCAACGCAGTCAAACATTTTCTTATGCACATTTTTTTGAAACTCTATTATTTCAAATTCTGACAAATCTATCTTAAAGAGTTTTTTATCCTGACAGGCGGCGTACAATATTGTGCCGTTTACATACAGGCTTCTGACATTTTGTTTGCTTAAAATAAGCTTTTTCTCTGCGGACATTGTGTTCCTGTCCAATAACAGCAATTGCCCGTCTACCGTCCCGCACAGCAAATATTTATCGTATACCTTTAATCTCCACATACTTGCGCCGGAAATATCATACTCATTTTTACCGAAAGAATTTTTATCAACGGTTATTATCTTTCCGTTGCGAATAGAACAATATATCTTTTTATCATCAATAGTCATTCCGCAGATGTCCGAGCTTAAATCCTCTCCGAGCTTCATTTTGACGACAATTTCAAAATTCTCTTCGTTCAAAACATATAAGGTACAAAAATCACTTATAAAAATACGATTTTCGTCGGCAATTAAAATTCTTGCCAATCCGTCTTTTTCAAATATTTCTTTTTTATATGAAATTGTTTTAGTTTCCTTGTCAATTTTATAAACTGCTTTTTTGCATATGCAGTAAACATAGCGGTTTTTAAAACAAGCGTCCGATACTGCGCTTTCTAATTCTATAAGGTAATCCATGTGTTCCTCCACAAGCTGCCTCCTTTAATACTGTAATTTATGATTACTTTTATTTTGTAAGTTCAATATAAAATTCCCACCCTCAAAAGAAAAATCTTCATTGAATGATATGCATTCCGTTGAAACACACTCAAAACCTAATTTTTTCAATAATTTGCAAGATGGTATATTATCAATTGCTGTTCCCGCTGTAAAAGCAGATACATTATATTCTTTAACAAAATAATCAATAAGTGCCTTTGTACTTTCATAGGCATATCCTTTTGAGTGATGCGCCGAATGGAAACAATATCCCAAATCATATTTTTCATCATTTTTATGAAAGCATACATAGCCTATCATCTGACTTTTATCCAACAAAAATACTGCGAAAAACAAACCGCTTTCAGCAAACTGCTTTGTCAATTTTTCTACTTCAATATCCTCTGTGGGCAGAGGTCTGTCATATGCGGCATACTTTGAGTTGTTAAAGTCAATAAACAGGTTTTTCATTTTTGTCCAGTCATCTTCACGCAGATCACGAATGTATAATCTAAAGGTTTTCAGTTCCATTATGTGACCCTCCGCAAGTCCTGATTTATATATTTTTCTACGTATCTATTCGCACCATATCAGCGATAGACTTGTTTCTGTAAACCAAGTCCTCACGAACGGTAAAGCCCGATTTTTCCCAGAAAGCGTTGCCGTCCGCGTTTCGGTCAAAGACCACAAGGGCAGCTTTTGTAATGCCTATATTTTTAAATGCGGTCATAACTGCGTCCACAAGCTTTGAAGCAATCCCCTGCCGCCTTTGGTCGGGACTTACCGCTGTGTGGTAAATATATCCCCTGCGACCGTCGCTTCCTGCCATTATTACGCCGACGATTTTGCCGTCCCTTTCAGCGACAAAGCAGGTATCTGGGTTGCGGTTCAGAAATTTTTCAATTCCGTCCCGCGAGTCGTCCACGGTGTTCAGACCCATGCCCTTGCAGGACAGCCAAAGCTGATAGACCGCTTCGTAATCTTCTATTTTCATTTTTCTGATATTCATTTTAGTTTTCCTTTCGTGAAAAATGCAATGCCGATAAAATACCTGTCGGAATAAAATAAACACACCAAAATTCAAGAAGTATCACGCCTATTAGGCTGTCCGAGCCGTCTGCTTTCGGCTTGAACACGCCGAGCATTGGCACGATTAGACAGGAAAAGAAGAAAATGCCGTGTACCATAAGGAGATATTTTGCCAATTTATCGGCTTTGCTTTCGGGAATAACGGTCAAGCCCGCAAAAAAGGTTGAAAGTCCCATAATTGCATAGCCAAGCAGGTCATAATTAAACATAAGACCAAACCGCTTGAAATCAAGCAGCATTGCCGCCTGCTCGCTAAGCTCGGAATAACGGACTGTGGTAAGCTGCGAAAAATACACGATAAATATTATTGCGGCGTATATTGCCGAAAAAACGGCGGCGCATATTCCCGGAATTTTTCTTGAACTGTCCGCATAAAAGCCGTAGCAGCACATCATTGTCACAAAGCTGAAAGCTATGAAAACCGAAAAAAGATATTGGCAAAAATCAATACCGACAAGCATTGAGACAGCAAAACCAACAACAGATATAACGTTCACAATTGAACTTATAACGCCTGTTTTTTTGTTCACAGTCCAGCCTGTCATAAATTCAGTCCTCCAAAATTTTATATATATCCATAGGACTTTCTGCAAGGAAGTCAGCGCCGCCCTCCAGCAATTCTTCTTTTGTACGAAATCCCCACAGACAGCCTATTGCCTTTATTCCCGCATTTTTTGCGGTGTACATATCCACGTTTGAATCCCCTGCAAAATATGTATTTTCGGGAACTGCACCAAGCTTCTCCATAATTCCGTAAACTATGTCGGGGGCGGGCTTTTTAGGCACGTCCGCCTTTCCGCCCTGAACCATATCAAAGGCATTTCCGAAAAATCGCTTCACAAGGGACACGGTAAATTCGTCCGATTTATTGGAGGCAACCGCCATTTTTACGCCGCTTTTTTTAAGATTTTTAAGCAATTCTGCAACGCCGTCATAGGGCTTTGTTTTATCAACAAAATGGACGTTGTAGTACTCCGCGAAAATCGTTCTTGCGGTCTGAATATTTTCCTCAGTACGCTTGTCCTCAGGGAGACAGCGTTCCAGAAGCTTCGGCACGCCGTTACCCACAAAATATCTGAAGCTTTCAACGGGGTGCGTAGGATAGCCCATTTGCTCCATGGTATAGTTTGCCGAATCCGCAAGGTCGGCAAGAGTATCTAAAAGTGTTCCGTCCAGATCGAAAATTATCGTTTTCATAAAATCACCAAAAATGTGTAATAATTGCAATACTGTTTATTATAACATAATTTCCATAAAAATGCAATAGTTATAACCAAAAAGAATAGTATTTACGGGAAATATTATAATGCTTTCAGTTTAAAATCAGAACGATTTGCCCGCCCCTTGATAGGGGCTTAATCATAGTAACAGTATGTTGTATAATAAATTTGGGGTAGAACAAGGCTGCACGGACTCCGTGCTATATGTGCTGTTCAAGAAGAGACGAATATTTTTCACGGAATTCCGCAAACCTGCCCTCGTCAAGAGCCTCACGAATTTTTTCCATAAGGGTGTTGTAAAAATAGAGGTTGTGCATGACCGCAAGTCTGCCCGCAAGCTGCTCCCCCGCTTTGAAAAGGTGACGGATATAGGCTCTCGAAAAATTGCGGCAGGTGGGACAGTCGCACTCGGTATCAATGGGCAGAGGGTCTGTCTCGTAACGCTGATTGGTTATGTGCATAATGCCGCTCCATGTGAAGATTGTTCCGTGACGAGCGTTGCGGCTTGGCATTACGCAGTCGAACAGGTCAATGCCCCTTGCCACGGCTTCGATGATATTTGACGGCGTACCAACGCCCATAAGGTAGCGGATTTTTTCCTTTGGCATGACGGGGGTGACAAAGTCCAGAATGCGGTACATATCCTCAGTAGGCTCGCCCACGGCAAGTCCCCCGACAGCATATCCGTCAAGGTCAAGCTTGGCGATTTCCTCCATATGCCAGACACGCAAGTCCTCATAGGTACATCCCTGATTTATGCCGAACAAAAGCTGATTTTTATTTATGGTATCGTGTAAAGCGTTGAGCCTTGTCATTTCCTCTTTGCAGCGGTACAGCCAGCGTACCGTTCTTTCGCAGGAACGCTTGGAGTACTCGTGCTCCGCAGGGTTTTCTACGCACTCGTCAAACGCCATTGCAATTGTCGAGCCCAAGTTGGACTGTATCTGCATACTTTCCTCGGGACCCATGAAAATTTTCCTGCCGTCAACGTGGGAGTTGAAGTACACTCCCTCCTCTTTTATCCTGCGTAATTTCGCAAGTGAAAACACCTGAAATCCGCCGCTGTCGGTAAGGATAGGCTTGTCCCAGTTCATAAATTTGTGCAGACCGCCCATTTCGCGGACTACCTTGTCCGAGGGGCGGACGTGGAGGTGATAGGTATTGCAAAGCTCCACCTGACATTTCAAGTCCCGCAAGTCCATTGAGGACACTCCGCCCTTGATAGCGGCGGCTGTCCCCACGTTCATAAAGCACGGGGTCTGAAAAGTTCCGTGTACAGTCTCAAATTTTCCTCGGCGGGCGCTGCCCTCTTGTTTTAAAAGTGTGTACATAACATTTCCTTTCAATCAGTCCATTTTGTATAATTCCATAGTTTCACGGTTTCGGTACTCGTGCTTCTCGTAGTATCCGATAAGCTTGCCGCTGCCGTCACGGAGGGCTACCATGTAGACGTCCTTGTTCTCCTTTGGGTTGTAAAATGTGTAGACGCGGTTATTGTCGGGACTTTTCCCGAACCACTCAACCACCTGCTCGATTTTTTCGTTACTCGCCTTGTTGTGGCAGTCAAGCAGGGAGCTTCCCACAAGGGCGTAGCCGCCGCGTTTGGAGTACCTCTCCGCCGCCGCAGGGTTCATATACACGACCTTGTGGGACAGGTCACATATCACCACTGCGGAGGTATCCATGTCGATAACGCTTTTGAAAAGTTCATAAAGTTCCATAATAAAAATCCTTTCAAATTAAAAATTATACAATATAAGCAACACTACAAAAAATGGAGCGAAAATTAACAATATAAGTAATCCATACATTAAATTATTACTTCTGCTGAAAGCGCACATCTTAAATTTTTTTGAATACCATACAACAATTTTATCACCGATTTTTAAATTATCATCTAAGCGTATACGTAAATAATCCACGCTTTTAAAAACAAGCTTTTTACCATGTTCTTCAATTTCAACAGAAATTTTGTACCGTCTGCCGTTTTCATGCCTGTCAACAACAATCGCTTTCGTTTCTTTTGCAGACGCATACAGCATAATGCTTTCAAAGATCCAAAAAACACCTAAAAATAATATGCCTGCTGTCAATAAAATAAAAAAAATTATTTCCATATCTGCAAGTCCTTTTTCACAATATCAGCATAGAGTCCCCAAAGCTGAAAAAGCGGTAACGCTCCTCAACCGCCTTTTGGTAGGCGTTCATTGTATTTTCGTACCCCATAAACGCCGATACAAGCATGATAAGGGTGCTTTCGGGTAGGTGGAAATTGGTAATAAGACCGTCCAGAACCTTGAATTCAAAGCCGGGATAGATAAAAATATCCGTGTAGCCGTCGCAGGCTTTTATTTCGCCGTAACGCTCCGCGGCGCTTTCAAGGGTTCGGCAGGAAGTCGTACCAACGGCAATGACGCGTCCCCCCTCCGCTTTGGTACGGTTTATCAGCTCCGCAGTTTCCTGCGGTATCGAAAAATGCTCGCTGTGCATTTTGTGGTCGAGAACCATTTCCTCCTTGACGGGACGGAACGTTCCCAGTCCCACGTGGAGGGTAACATAGGCAAGGTTTATGCCCTTACTCTTTAAGTCCGCAAGCATTTCCTCGGTGAAGTGCAGTCCAGCCGTGGGAGCCGCCGCGGAGCCTAATTCCCTGCTGTAGACGGTTTGGTACCGCTCCTTATCGGCAAGCTTTTCGGTAATATACGGCGGCAGAGGCATCTGTCCCACTTCGTCCAGAGCTGCAAAGAAATTACCTTTACAGTCAAATTTTGCAATGCGGTTTCCGCCCTCAACGGTTTCGAGAATTTCCGCGCGGAGCAGACCCTCGCCGAAAGTGAATTTTGCTCCCGGCTTGGCTTTTTTTCCGGGACGGACGAGGATTTCCCATACCTTGTCCCCCTTTTGCTCCAGAAGCAGGAATTCCACAACTGCGCCTGTGCCGTCCTTAACGCCGAAAAGCCGTGCAGGAAGTACGCGGGAGTCGTTCATAACAAGCAAGTCGCCCTCTTTGAGGTAATTGAATAAGTTGTAAAAATGGGTATGCTCAACTTCCCCCGTAGACCTGTCCACCTTTAACATTCGGGAGTGGTTTCTCGGCTCTATGGGGGTCTGGGCGATGAGCTCCTCGGGCAAGTCATACCAGAAGTCGGAGCGTTTCATATTTTCAATGGACGGCAGGGTTCTTTCTTTTGCAAATTCCACGCATTTCAAGTGCGAAAACACGGAAATTATCGGCGTTGCCCAATCCCCTGCGGAAGCTGAATTTTTCACCGTTATGTGGACGTCCGCCTCACAATCGAGCAGATCGTTGAGAGCGTCGGCGTTTCTGCCGAACCATTGCGGAAAATCCATTTCCTCGGAAATATAGTTGTAGAATTTTTCCTTGTTATCAAGTATTTTAAAATCAACAGTAATTTCTTTCATCTTGCACCTCAATATAACTGCGTAAAGGTTTGGTAATGGTCGTTTGTATAGTAAATAAGTCCGTCGTTTGAGAAGATTATACGCTCGCTGCCGCGGTAGCCGCCCTCATAGTTCACGTCGCATTCGGTGTATTTTCTGCCCTTGGCTTTTGGGAGAAGTCCCTCGTAGTTTCCGAAATAATCACCGCCTATGCTTTTGCCCTCGGCAACGTCCCAGAGGTTGCCCTTTTTGTTGTCCCAGCCCAGTTCCTTTGCTTCGTCTTTGGTAATGAAATTTTTCGGCAGAGTGCCGAATGTGTGGATATACTCGGCGACGTCCTCGGGGGTTGTGTAACTGCCGTCCTTTTCAACGGAAAGCTTTTCGGCTGTGGTTTCGGTGACGGTGGTTTTTTCGGTTTTTGCCGTCGTTGTTTCGGGGGGAGCTGCTGTTTCGGTTTGGGTTGTTTGCGTGGTACTTGCGCTTTCCTGCGCTGTTGTTTCGGTAAACGTGGTTTCCTCGGTTGTTTCGGTCTGCTCGGTATCGGTTGATGTTTCGGTAGGTTCTGTTTCGGTATTTGCGGAAGTTTCCGTTTTGGTTACGCTTGTTTCCGCAGCCGATACTGTACTTTCTGTTTCTAAATTTTTGTTTAATATATCGTCTTTATTTTTACAGCCCGACAAGGCAAACGCCATAAGAATAGCAAGGGATACGCTCAATAATGTATTAATACTTTTTTTCATTTTAATTCCTCCTAAATTAATTTTGCGGCAGGTTTTCAGAATATTTTTTCATCATCTGCGAAACGCAGGCATAAACGTCGTCAAGTGTATAATTATCTCTGTCGGGAACTTTTATCATTTCCGTTTCGGAATTAAATCTGTATAATTCCTCATATTTTCCGAAATATTTTTGATACAACTCGTCACCGTCATCACTTTTCTCAATCAAATCCTTTAAATCATATAAATCATTCAGCATTCTTCCGAATTCGCCGCTGAATTTTATTTTATTTACAGAAAAATACGAACCTACAATACTGTCGTTTCCCTCTTCGTCATAATCGTACATAATATCTTCTTTAAATTCAATAATCTCATCATTATTCAGCGCATATACCATATGGTAACCTTCAAAACCATGTCCGCCGCTTGTCTCAAACAGCATGACATTTTCACCTGTTTCACTGTCAACAGCGGCTATATAGCTTTCTTTATAAATTGCTGAATAATAGTTATATAACAAATCTCCCTCAAGGGTACACGCTGCCATTGCTCCGCCCCATTGACCGCCGTTAAAAAAAGTGATTTCGGGTACTCCATCAAAATTCAGGTCGGCAAAACTAAATCTGTACATATCCGGAGCGTTAGCATGATACCTGTCCTCTTTAAGGAAACGGTAAACCGTATCTGCGGCTGTCTGCGCCCATTGGAGATAATCTCCGTCCAGCTCTGCGGGGACTGCTGTTTCACGAGTTGTTTCGGTCTGCTCGGTCTCGGTAACGGTGGTTGTTGTTTCCGTAAGCTTGGGTTCGGCGACAGTCGTTGTTTCGGTAAGTTCTGTCTCGGTAGTCTGCGGCGTGGTTTCCGTTGTTTCGGAAATTGATACCGCACTTTCAGCCGCAAAGCTTTCATCAGGTTCGTCCAAATATTCCACACAGCCCGACAGGGAAAGCGTAATAATTACAGCGGCAGCTATTTGCAGCAATGAGTTCATGAGCTTTTTCATTTCTAACACGATCCTTTTAAATAAAATATTTTAAAAACTATTGACAAAGCAGAACGTTTTGTATATAATAAATAGTAATTAACCGATAGAGGCGCAGTAACGATCAGTACCGTCCCAAAGACCGCCGAGGTCGTCCGTATGGCGCGGGAAAGGCAATACTGCCGAAGGAAACCGTTTGGCGGGCTGTTTCCTGATTGCATATCGAACAGGTATGCAATTGTCATCACGTGTGATGGAGTGCTATCGACATGACTTTGCCTTTTGGCATAAAAATGTCAGTATTTCTATTATATAGTATGATGGATCGGTTTGCAACCGATTTTTTTGTTTTTATGTAAATTTTTATTTAAAGGAGCAATATTGGTATGAAAAAGTATAATGTTGGCATTATCGGAGCCACGGGCATGGTGGGACAGCGTTTTTCCCTGCTGCTGGAAAATCACCCTTGGTTTAATGTAGTGGCTGTTGCGGCTTCTCCCAGAAGCGCAGGAAAGCGCTACGAGGACGCTGTAGGGGCAAAGTGGGCTATGACCTCCCCTATCCCCGCAAATATCAAGGATATGATCGTTATGGACGCAACTGCCGACATTGACAAGATCGCCTCTATGGTAGATTTTGTTTTCTGCGCGGTTGACATGAAAAAGGACGAAATAAAGGCTCTTGAGGAGCGTTACGCAAAGGCTGAGTGTCCCGTAGTTTCCAATAACTCGGCGCACAGAGGTACTCCCGACGTTCCGATGGTTGTGCCCGAGATAAACCCCGAACATATCGAGATCATCAACGCACAGCGCAAGCGTCTCGGCACAAAGCGCGGCTTTATTGCAGTAAAGTCCAACTGCTCGCTGCAAAGCTATGTTCCTGCCCTGCACCCTCTTATGGAAGAATTCGGCGTGGAAAAGGCTCTGGTATGCACTTATCAGGCTATCAGCGGCGCAGGCAAGACCTTTGAGACAATGCCTGAAATAGTTGACAACGTTATTCCCTTTATCGGCGGCGAGGAGGAAAAATCCGAGCAGGAGCCTTTGAAGATATGGGGTCACATCGAGGGCGACAAGATCGTTAATGCGGACTCTCCATCTATCACGGCACAGTGCCTCCGCGTTCCCGTTTCGGACGGTCACACGGCTGCGGTGTTCGCTTCCTTTAAAAAGAAGCCCACAAAGGAGCAGATGCTTGAAGCGTGGAAAAATTTCAGCGGCGTACCTCAGGAGCTTGACCTCCCCTCTGCTCCTAAGCAGTTCCTGAACTACTTTGAGGAGGATAACCGTCCGCAGGCTAAGCTTGACAGAATGCTTGAAAACGGCATGGCTGTTTCTATCGGACGTCTCCGCGAGGATACGCAGTACGACTACAAGTTTGTGTGCCTGTCCCACAACACGCTTCGCGGCGCGGCGGGAGGAGCCGTTCTTATGGCTGAGCTTCTTGCAGCAAAGGGATACTTTGACTAAGCGGGAAACGCCCCGCAGCGGAAGTCACCCCCAAAGTATGATTTTGCAAGCATTAACTTCCAAAAGCCCCCTCAAGGGGGCGGGTCACAAACCATGCTTCCCGCCAAAATATACAAATATATTCCGATAAAGGAGCTTTGTTATGGACATTATCCTTAGAAAAGGTACGGACGCTGACGCCGAACTGATCATCGGCTATCTGAAAAAGCTTGCGGAATACGAAAAGCTCAGCGAAAGCTGCAATATCACAGAGGAAAAGCTTATCAGGCTTATGAACGAGGAAAACGGTCTGCGTGTCGTTATTGCCGAGCAGAACGGCGTTCCCGCGGGAATGATGACCTGGTACACCTACAAGATCGCCACTTTTTCCGGCAGACGGGTCTTTTACATCGAGGACGTTTTTATTGACGACAGCAAGCGCGGCAGCGGTATCGGCACTGCTCTTTTTGCCGAAGCAAAGCGGCTCGCCGAGGAACTGGACTGCGCTCGGCTTGAATGGAAGTGCCTTGACTGGAACAAATCTGCACAAAAATTTTACGACAAGATCGGCGGAAACATTTCCGACGACGGCTGGCTGACCTACACCATAAATTTGAAATAATTCGGAAAGGATCGTTTTTATGAAAAATACTGTTTTTACAGGCGCGGGAGTTGCGATAATCACCCCAATGAATGCCGACGGTTCAATAAATTATGACGAATTCGGCAGAATTATCGACTTTCAGATCGAGAACAGCACGGACGCGATAGTTGTCTGCGGCACTACGGGCGAGTCCGCAACAATGACCGACGAGGAGCATATAGAGTGCATCAAGTACTGCGTTGACCGCGTAAACAAGCGTGTTCCGGTTATTGCAGGTACAGGCAGCAACGACACGGCTTATGCGGTCAATCTCTCCGTTGAGGCGGAAAAGCTTGGCGCGGACGCGCTTTTGGTGGTTACACCCTACTACAACAAGACCTCCCAGCGCGGACTTATCGCTCACTTCACTGCCATTGCGGACAGCGTGAACATACCTATCATTCTGTACAATGTCCCCTCACGTACGGGTGTGAACATTACTCTTGATACATATGACGTGCTTGCAAACCACAAGAACATCGTAGCGGTCAAAGAGGCAAGCGGCAATATTTCCGCTATCGCAAAAATTGTTGAGAAGTGCGGCGACAGGCTGGACGTTTACAGCGGCAACGACGATCAGATAGTACCTATTATGGCTCTTGGAGGAAAGGGCGTTATCAGCGTGCTTTCCAACGTTTGTCCCAAGGAGACCCACGACATTGCACAGCTTTGTCTTGACAACAACGTTGCCGAGGCTGCAAAGCTTCAGATCAAATACCTTGATCTTTGCAATAATCTTTTCATTGACGTAAATCCCATTCCCGTTAAGGAAGCCATGAACCTTATGGGCTTCAAGGCGGGAGAGTGCCGTCTTCCCCTGCTTAAAATGGAGCAGAGCAAGATAGATATTCTCGCGCAGTCTATGAAAGCGGTTGGAGTAATCAAATAACATATGTACAGGCGAGCGGCTTTACACTAAGGCGGCAAGCAAACAAGTGCATAACATATGTAAAGTTAACAAGCTTTACATATCGAAAGGACTGATAAAATGGTTAATGTTACAATATGCGGTGCAAACGGAAAAATGGGCAGGGTCATTTCCTCGGTGATAAAGGACAGAACAGACTGCACGGTCATTTCGGGAGTTGACCTTAATACCGAAAAATACGGTGATTTTGAAATATACGGAAAGCCAAAGGAGCTGCCCGTGAAGCCCGACGTTATTATAGACTACTCCCACCCGTCCTGTCTGAACGATTTGCTTGAATACTGTCTTTCCACGGGAACGGCAGTTGTAATTGCCACAACGGGATACAACGAGGAACAGATCGAGTCTATCAAAAAGGCGGCAGAGCAGATACCCGTATTCTTCACGTTTAATATGTCACTCGGCATAAACCTTTTGTGCAAGCTTGCAAAAACGGCGGCGGAGGTACTCGGCGGACAGTTCGATATTGAAATTCTCGAAAAGCACCACAATCAAAAAATTGACGCTCCAAGCGGAACGGCGATCATGCTTGCAAACGCGATAAACGAGACTCTTGACAACAAGTACCAGTACATCTACGACAGGCACTCCCAGCGGAAAAAGCGGGAGAAAAACGAGATAGGTATGCACTCCGTAAGGGGCGGCACTATCGTCGGTGAACACGATATTATTTTTGCGGGACGTGACGAGGTTATCACTCTCTCCCACTCGGCGGCTTCCAAAGAGGTTTTCGCTGTGGGCTCGGTAAACGCCGCAGTGTTCCTTGCGGAATGTCCTGCGGGACTTTACGACATGGCTTCGCTTCTTGACAGTGTAAAATAGTGTAAAAACGCATAAAAACGGCGGTAAAGCTTTTGAACTTTACCGCCGTTTTGACGTTACTTCTTGTCGATAAGGTGAACGTCCATCTGACTGTAGGGAATAACAATATTTTCCGCGTCAAACTTTTCCTTGACCTGTTCGATCAGGTCAAAATATACCGTCCAGTAATCCGCGTTTTTCGTCCAGACCCTTACGGTAATGTTTAGGGAGCTTGCGCCAAGCTCACCGAGACGTACAAAGGATTCAGGTTCTTTGACAATAAGCGGGTGCTTTTCGATCACGCTGTTAATAGCTGAGATAGCCTTTTTGTGGTCATTGTCATAAGATATCCCGAAAACAAGGTCAACGCGTCTGTTGCCCTCCATGCTGTAGTTTGTGATAGCCGAAGTGGAAACTGTGCCGTTTGGGATAAATATGTCCTTGTTGTCAACGGTGGTAATTTTTGTAAACAAAATGGATACCTCATCCACTGTACCCGAATATCCGCCGATATCAACATAGTCTCCCACCTTAATGGTGCGGTTGATAAGCAGAATAACACCGCCTGCAACGTTGGAAAGGCTGTCCTTGAGGGCAAGGCCTACAGCAACGCCCATTGTGCCGAGCACGGTAATTATCGAGGTCATTGGGATGCCGAGGATACTAAGTACAACAATGATAACGATTGCGGTAACAACGATTTTTATCACTGAGGACAAAAACTTGTTTACGGTCTGGTCAAGCTTGCTGCGCTCTGCGCCCTTGGCAAAAAGGTTCAGAATGACCTTATTGAGGAAAAATCCTACAGCAAAAACAATTATTGCCATCAGAAGCGTAGGGATAAAGCCGAGAATGGAATCAATTAATCTTAACACGAAAAAGCACCCTTTCATAGATTATTTATTTAATTTTAAATGTTTTTTTATGTCAATAAAAGCAGAAAAATGTTTATTTTTAGTGAACAAACAATTAACCGATACGCGTTCATAATTGAGACTTAAAATAAATGAAAAATTGTGATTTTTTTATCAAAAAAGATATTGCAAATTTAGCCAAAATAAGTTATAATAAATTAGATATTGATTAAAGGAGTCTTTTTTATGGGAATGCAAATGGAATTATCTTATGTGTTTGCCGTAGTGATCACAGGTCTTGTTGTGGTTTTTCTGGGACTTGTCCTGCTTATCGCCTTTATAAGCCTTATCGGCAGCTTCTTCAAGTCGGCTGAAAAAAATAAAAAGGCGGCAAAGCCTGCCGACGCTCCCGCTGCGAAAGCCGCTTCCCCTGCTGTCAAGACCGTTCAGCCGGCTCAGTCTGCGGACGACGACGAGATTATTGCAGTTATTTCGGCTGCGGTGGCAATGATGAGCGCGGCGGACGGCACGTCCTACAGAATAAAGTCGGTCAAAGCGGCTTCAAACGGAGTTCCTGCAAGAAACGCATGGGCTTCGGCGGGGTTAAGGGAATCCACAAACCCGTTCTAATGCTACTAAACACAGAAAGGATATGTTATAATGTTTGAGATATTTAAGGAAGCGATAGTCAGTCTCGCCGAGACGAGCGGCTTCGCGGCTATCGGAATAAAAGAGATCATAATGATCCTGATTTCTTTTTTGTTCATGTATCTTGCTATAGCTAAAAATTTTGAACCGCTTCTGCTGCTGCCGATCTCATTCGGTATGCTTCTTACCAACCTCCCCCTTTCGGGACTCTATAACCCCGACCTGTTCATAATCAACGAGGAGGGACATATCGACGTTCTCAACGTACTTACAAACGGCGGTCTGCTTGACCTGCTGTATCTGGGTGTAAAGCTTCAGGTCTATCCGCCACTTATCTTCTTAGGTATCGGTACTATGACCGACTTCTCCCCTCTTATTGCAAACCCCAAAAGCTTCCTGTTGGGAGCTGCCGCTCAGGCGGGTATCTTCATTACCTTTATCGGCGCGGCTCTGCTGAATATGTCTGCTACCGAAGCGGGTTCCATCGCTATCATCGGCGGCGCGGACGGTCCTACGGCAATTTACGTTTCCAGTAAGCTTTTAAAGCCTACCGACACAATTGATACGGGTACGATCGCACTTGCGGCGTACACCTATATGGCTCTTGTACCTATCATTCAGCCTCCTATAATGAAGCTTCTCACAACCAAAAAGGAACGCTCCGTTGTTATGGAACAGCTCAGAACCGTTTCCAAAACCGAAAAGGTAATCTTCCCTATCGCTGTAACGATCGTTATTTCTCTGCTTGTTCCCTCGGCTGCTCCGCTGGTTGGTATGCTCATGCTCGGCAATCTGCTGAAAGAAAGCGGCGTCTGCAACCGTCTTGTTGATACGGCTCAGAACGCGCTTATGAACATTGTAACTATCTTCCTCGGCGTATCCGTCGGCGCAACAACACAGGCTGACAAGATACTCAACCTTTCCTTTGCAAAGGTTATCTTCCTCGGCGTTATCGCGTTCAGTATCGGTACTGCCGCAGGCGTACTGTTCGGAAAGCTTATGTACATTGCCACAAAGGGCAAGGTAAATCCGCTTATCGGTTCGGCAGGCGTATCCGCAGTTCCTATGGCTGCACGTGTTTCCCAGAAGGTGGGCGCGCAGGAGAACCCCACAAACTTCCTGCTCATGCACGCTATGGGACCCAACGTTGCAGGCGTTATCGGCTCCGCGGTTGCCGCTGGCGTACTGCTCAGCATTATCAAGTAATTCAGAATTGAAAAAGCTCCCCATTGCAACAAATGGGGAGCTTTTTTATATGCAAATATAAATGCTGGCAGTACTTGCTTAAATATCGGAAAAGCTTCTCGGCAAGCTGCTCACAGTATTGTGCGGCGATTACCCGTCACTCCTCAGACAACTTATGCACAATAAAAGCTCCCGCTCAAATGCCTGAATGACATCTGAACGGGAACTTTGCACCGCAGTACGAAACCACTTTCCCCTTTTCGAGAAATGTTTAGTATCGCTTTATGTATTTATTACTCCTTAACCTCGCTCTCAGCTGCGGCAGACGATACTTCTTCGTTCTCATTCTGCGCACCACCCTCGGACAGCTCTTTGCCCAAAAGTGCGGGAAGCTCCATTCCTGCCTGCTTGAACACCTCGTTCAGCGGAGGAACTGCTTTCATCATGCCTGCGATAAAATCTGCGGTAGCAGTATTTCCGTCGCCGTTTTTACCGCTGTCCCAAACAGTGACCTTGTCGATCTTGATATTCTTGATAGCGTCGACCTGAATGCGCATAAGCTCTTCAAGCTTGTCGGCAACAACCATTTTAACAGCAGAATCTGCGTCTCCCGCCGCTTCGATAAGGGAACGCATACCCTCCGCCTGTTTCTGGAGAATTTCCTGCGCACCGCGGGCTTCGGCTTCCATTTTGGCGTAAAGAGCGTCCGCCTCGCCTCGTGCTTTGCGGCGGAGAACTTCTGCCTCGGCTTCTGCGGCGATCTCGGCTTTTTCCTTTTCGATCTGAGCCTTTACGATAACATCAGCTTTCTGGGTAGCCATCTCAACCTCGGCACGCTTTTCTTCGGCTTCTCGCTGAGCTTCGTAGGCTTCTTCCTTAGCCTTTGCAGCCTGAACGGCTTCCGCGGAAATAGCGATCTTAAGGGCTTCCGCTTCTTTTTCGCGGCGGTTCGCCTCGGACTGAGCAACGGAAACCTTGGCGTTGTTTTCACCCTCGATAGCCGCAGCGTTTGCAGCCGCGACCTGAATACGCTGTTCCTTCATAGCGTTAGCCTGACCGATCTCACCGTCTCTGCTTGTCTGAGCGACCGCTATCTTAGCGTCGTTTGTAGCCTTTGCGTCAGCTTCGGCTTCTTTCTGACGGCGTACAGCCTCGGACTGTGCAACCGCTATCTTAGCGTCATTTTCACCCTCGATAGCCGCAGCGTTCGCCGCAGCGACCTGAATACGCTGATCCTTTCGGGCGTTTGCCTCACCGATAGCACCGTCTCTGTCCTTTTCGGCAACGCTTTTCTTCGCGTCGTTGATAGCCTTTGCGGCAGCTTCCTTACCGAGAGCTTCAATATAGCCCGACTCGTCGTTTATGTCGGTAACGTTTACGTTGATAAGCCGCAGACCAATCTTTTTCAGCTCTATCTCAACGTTGTTGGATACCGCTACAAGGAACTTATCGCGGTCGGTATTGATCTCCTCGATCTCCATTGTTGCGATTACCAGACGGAGCTGTCCGAAAATAATATCCTTGGCAAGCTCCTGAATTTCCATCATTTTAAGCCCCAGCAAACGCTCGGCGGCGTTCTGCATAATTCCCGGCTCGGTGGAGATACCTACCGTAAAGCGGGACGGAACGTCCACACGGATATTCTGCTTGGAAAGGGCGTTTTTCAAGTCCACATTAATGGAAATAGGCGTCAGATCAAGGTACTGGAACGACTGGATTATCGGCACGATAAACGCCGCGCCGCCGTGGATACACTTTGCGCTCTTCGCCTGACCGTTTTTGTCGGTACCTACTTTACCGTAAATTACCATAATTTTGTCCGAGGGACACTTTCTGTACCGCGAAAGAATTGCCGCCACCGCAGCGAAAATGACCACCGCAATGACGCACACGGCGATCAAGGTTTCAGGATTTCCCATATTTCATACCTCCAAAAATATAGTTGACAGTTGACAGTGTATAGTTGACAGTTATTGTCCGCACCGCAACATTTATGTAAAAATAATTATGTACGTTTTTTATTATTTCTTACCGACCTGAAAAAAGACCAGTCCACAGCCGCCGTAAAGACAGCTGCCAGAAGTTCAAGTAAAATATCCATATAAACACCCCCGAACTATAAAAAAATTATTTATTAAGATAGTATTTACCGCCTTTTGTTTGCGTTAAAATATTTCTTTTTTCCATTATTTTCGTTAAACGTGAAAAAGCGTTGGGATTAAATACCCCTGCTTCCTTGAATGTTACTGCATTCTCTTCCGAAAATGCGCCGCATTCGGTAAGTCTTTTTATTATCATTCTTTTCCTCATAAGCAACACCGGAGGCACACCCATATTTATCAACGCTCCTTTTAATATAGTACTCTTTTTAATTAGATATTGAACTTGCATTTTGTTCGCCTAAATTATATTTTGTTCTTCGAAGCAGTTATAACGATTGTTAAAAACATACATATTACAACAAGAAACATATACGCTGTAATCCAAAAATAACCGGAGATATTAATTAAAGAAAGAAGCGGTGCGCAAATTGGTATTATAGAAACGATAAACACAATAAGGGATACATAGAATGCAAGTCTTTTTACATAATCCTTTAGTACATCTTTATCATATATTTTGTTTTTATCATACCCTGCAAGCGACTCGTACATCTCCAATTTTATTACTGCCAAAAACATAAGATTTACGGTAAAAGACAGCGATAAATTAATTAATATACAGTAAAAAAATAATTTACACGTCTCGTTTTCTGCCCAAAAGATTTTGTATATCAGACCATAAATAATTGTATACACGGCTTGAATTATGATAATAGCTCTATTCCTATTCATAACTTTACCTCTTATGTAAAAAAATTATAACCGCTTTTTCTTTTTGTGAACCTTCTTTATACACTTCGTCCTCTCAATCTTAGTTTCAAGCAAGTCAAAAATAATCCCTACAAAAAGATCTATCCCCTCGAAAACAAAATCAATCACCATTTCCATAACATCACTGCCTTTCAACAACAAGAACTTCGCCGTTTAAATCGGTAACGCGGACTGCCGTTCCCGTTTTAAGCATTTCCCTTTCGTTGGACACCGCGCTGCACTCCATAAAGCGTCCCTGCAAGGTCAGCGTGACCTTTCCCTCGCCCTCGCCCGACGGCGGTATCGGTATGTACACCGTGGCATTTTCGCCGATAGCGTTGCGGAAATCTATAGTGCCGTTTTCGGTAAGCTTTTTGCTTATCTGCACCAGCTTTGCGATACCGTACATTGCAAAAAATCCCGCAACAAGTCCGAGAGGGATTGCCCCTGCGCTCGGAACACCGCTGCTCAGCGCGGCAATGGACACCCAGCCGGATACCGCCAGAAAAGCCACTATCCCCTGCACCGTAAAAAGCTGCAAGGACGAATACGAACCGTGGACGTGTACATCCGCGTCGGGAACGTCCGCGGACAGGTCGCTGACGTCGCCCAAGTCTCCGATATCGCCTATATCGCCAACGTCGCCGAAATCCGCACCGCTTATGTCGCCCATATCAATACCGCTCGTGTCGCTGATATTTACGTCGGAATCTCCTCCGAAGCCCGAGATTGAAAGGATAGTCTGCAAAAGCAGCAGCAGCGTGGACGGTACGGCAATGCAGTACAGCACCTGCACAAGCGTTGATAAGCTTTCCCACCATTCGGTCATAAAAAAACCCCCTTTAAATATCCGGAAACGAAACAGCCCGTTTGTTCAAATGTCGCAGCCAAGCTCTTTCATCGTTCCGAAAAACCTTTTTACAGAATAAATTATATACTTGAATTCGCCGCCGTCTTTCATTTTAAAGCTTACCGTCGGCAGGAAAAGGAATTTCCCTCTTTCGGTTGAAATTACGTCGCTAAACGGCATTTCGATGTTCTGCAGAGCTTTTGATATAGAGATCTTCCCTGTTTGGTATATCAGCCTTTCGGGGGTAACATATATAAATCCTCCGATAATTCCATTTCGGCACATATGACTCACTGCAAACGTTTTTTTCACGGTAAGTCCTCCTTTTCAACAAAATCGGCAATGCGTAAATATCATTTACTATATTATAACCTTATAATGCCGTTTTGTCAAGTAGTTTTTTCAGAAAAATAAACAAAATCAACAAATGCGGCGCACAAACAAATGCAATAATGCACCAAAATATTTTGAAGAACGTGCATTCCAGCAGCTCGGTCACGATTTTTTTACCCCTCTCAGCGCATTTGCCTTTAAGTAAATTTAATTTACTTAAAGTATAGCACGGCTCCCAGCGTTTGTCAATAGCGTCAAAAGAAAAATTTTTCCGTGCCGTTTCGCGGCTGTTAATGTCATTCGGAGCGACATTCAGACAGTACCGCAGCAACGGCGCGGAAAAAATTTTTGTTTTCCTATTGCATTTGCGGAAAAAGTGTGATACAATAATGTAAATAATATTTACTTTATGCGAAAGGAGGAATTCCATGACCCCCGAAGAACGCGGAAAGCGTATAAAAGAAGCGCGTATCTCAAAAAAAATGACCCAGAGCGAGGTCGTGGGAACGTTCATCACGCGGAATATGCTGAGCCAGATCGAAAGCGGCAGCGCGACGCCGTCGGTGAAAACTCTTGAATACCTTGCTTCGGTGCTTGATATTCCTATCTCGTCGCTGCTCCCGCAGGGAGAAGCCGAGGACTGCGGCAGTCTCCGCCCCGATCTCGACCTGCTGATAAATTCAAAAAGTCTGTACCGTGAGGGACGGTACCGCGAAGCTGCCGCCGCTCTCCAGTCAGCCGCGCGAAGCAGTTCGCTTTATGACGAATTTACCGCTCTCAGGGCAAGATGCTGTCTGAAGCTTGCCGAGCAGCTTGCGGACGAAAATTCTCCCAAAGCCGCCGAATACGCCAAGGAAGCCGCCGCTCTTTCGGAAAAAGGACTTTACGCAAGCGGCGAGCTTAAAGCTGACGCCTTGAAATTACTGGGAGAGATCGCCGAGAAACTGAAAAAATATTATGAAGATATTATTTCAAGTATATGATATAAAGGGGTAATTTTTATGAACAATGCGCCGATACTATACGATCCAGACAAACCGCTGGCTCACTACGAGAAAAGCGGTAAACGCTACAAGGCTGTGAAAAAACGGCTTGCCAACGGAATAGTCGCTACTATCCCCGCTTTTCTGCTGGGAACTGCCTGCATTCTTTACAACCCTTGGTTAATGGCAGTATTTGCCTTTTTTGCGGTGCCGTTTACTTTGCTTTCAATCGTGGGCTGCGTTACCCGCAGAGCAAAAATGTGTCTCGCGGCTGTCCCGCTGGGAGTGATACTTGCTTTCATTGCGGCGATATCAAAGTCGGATTTTGCTCCGCTTGGAGCAGCGGCATATCTGATCGCGTCGTTTATTGAATTTATGGCGATCTCCGCCGCAAGCGAATTCTACGAGCTTAAAGAACTTCCCGGATTCCCCTTTTTCGACCCGTCCATGGATGATATCACATTTGCTGCAAAGGATCACTTCGGCTCTGACGAATTTATCGACGAAAAAGAGCTGTACACCGAGAAAAAGGTTTACAGATTCGATCCGAGCGAGCTTGAACCCTCCGATGAAATGGAGGAGATAGTCACGGGAGTTTCGCTTCTCAAGGAGGGCGACGTCCCTCCACCGGCCGAGGAAAAATCCGATGTTAAAACAGAACCCGAACCCGCCTCAAAAGAGCTTGCTCCCGAAAGTGATACCGAAAGCGCCTATGACCGCATGATGAAAGTCCGGACAGATAATAAACAAGATATTTCGGACGTTGAGCTTTTTGGCTGAAAATTTGAAACAATGTACCCAAAGGTTTATTGCAATAAAGATATGAGCTTTCACGATTTCTGTTCACAGAAATGTATTAACGGGGTACATATTTCCTATGGAGATCATACATTATCCTAAGTAGTGCAGCAAAAATCGGTCTCGACCAACGCTGTATGAATCCATTTCAATCCACACCCTCCCAAGGAGGGTGACGGCAGAGGACAAGCAGCGGCTGTACGACAAAATATTTCAATCCACACCCTCCCAAGGAGGGTGACTTTATCCCCGTTGTGGCGTGGAGACAGACCGCCATTTCAATCCACACCCTCCCAAGGAGGGTGACTGCGGAGGCTTGGGCGGCGTATTACACCAAAAATATTTCAATCCACACCCTCCCAAGGAGGGTG
>JAAVHI010000034.1 GCA_014799785.1 Ruminococcus sp. | reverse complement strand
ACCAGACTGTTTTCAAGGGTTACTATGCTGCGTACTGTAACAAGGAGGGGCGGTCGTGTTCGCCCCTCCTCGCAGCCCTCGCGAAGAGAGGGTTTGATGTCGCCGTTTCTCACCTCCTGCTCCGTTTCGGACGAAAGGGGATTTCGCCGCCTGCGGGCGGCGACCAAAAGGCTCCGCCTCTGGACTTCGCGAGCTGGGCTCAGCTCGACCAGCTGATGTCGGCGGCTTCGCCGCCTAAAGATTTGTTACTTTGTGCGTAGTACGCTAAATCAAAATTTATAAGAATAATCTGCGGTGCTGTATAGTATCCGACCCGCAACATATATTTTACAAATTCCTGTTGCAAACGATACGGAAATGCGGTATAATTTTTTTGTACCGATTTTGTCGGAACGCCTTAGCAGGACAAAGCACATGTCCTAAAGAAACGGCTTTTCTCTGCTGTGAAAGGAGACATATATGGCAAAAAATTATGAAATAGATATGCTCAACGGAGCAATACTTCCAAAGCTTCTCAGGCTCTCGGTGCCGCTTATGCTGTCCAGCGTTTTGCAGCTTTTATTCAACGCGGCGGACATTATCGTCGTCGGCAACTTTGCAAGCGAATATTCCCTTGCCGCTGTGGGTGCGACCACCGCTCTCGTCAACCTTATGACAAACCTTTTTCTGGGACTTTCCACAGGCGCGAACGTTATAGTTTCCCGCTACATGGGCGAGGGGAACAGCGAAAAGGTCAGCAGGACGGTGCATACCTCCATTTTCTTTGCGATTGCAAGCGGGCTGATCCTCACTGTCGCGGGCATTGTCTTTGCGGGACAGCTTCTTGCCCTTATGCAGACACCGCCCGAGGTGCTGGAGCTTTCGGCCGTATATCTGAGGATATACTTCGCGGGAATGATCGCAATGATGATCTACAACTTCGGAAGCTCGATCCTCCGCTCAAAGGGAGATACCAAAAGACCGCTTTATTTTCTCGCCTTTTCGGGAGTTATAAACGTTATCCTTAACCTGATTTTCGTTATACTTCTTAAAATGGACGTTGCGGGTGTAGCCCTTGCAACGGTAATTTCCCAGTGCGTTTCGGCGGGACTTATACTTAAATGCCTGATGAACGAAACGGGCGCGTTCCGTTTCAGCTTTGCCGATCTGCGTCCCGACGGAAGGATAGCGGCGAAAATCCTAAGGATAGGCGTTCCCGCGGGCTTTCAGGGCGTGGTGTTCTCGCTTTCAAACGTGGTGATACAATCCTCGATAAACAGCTTCGGCCCGATCGTAATGGCGGGAAGCTCTGCCGCGGCAAGCATTGAGGGCTTTGTTTGGGTATCCATGAACGCGTTTTCACAGGGCGCGCTCACCTTTGTCAGCCAGAACATGGGCGCGAAAAAGTACAGCCGCATAAACAGGATAGCTATAATCTCCTGCACCTGCGGAGCGGTTACGGGGCTTGTTCTCGGCAACGCCGCTTACCTTTTCGGTACACCGCTGCTGCATATTTACGACCCCCGTCCCGACGTTATCGCTGCGGGTCTGATAAGAATGAGCATGGTATGCTGCTTCTACTTCACCTGCGGACTTATGGACTGTATCGTCGGCTCTATCCGCGGAATGGGCTTTGCTGTTACGCCCACCATAGTTTCTATGCTGGGCGCCTGCGGTCTGAGGATAATATGGATATTCACGATTTTCCGCGTTCCCGAAAATCACACGGAGCTTATGCTGTTTATTTCCTACCCTGTTTCGTGGGTGATAACCTTTCTGGCGCATCTGGCGTGCTATGCCGTTATGCGGAGGAAATTCCCCAAAACGGACGAGGAGCTGCCGCCTCCCGACATGACCGAGCAGCCGGAGCAAACCGAACAGGCAGAACAGTCCGTACAGGAAATCGGGTGAGGTCATGAAAATAGGTTCGATAGGCTACAACTATTCTCACGACAAAAACTTTGTCATGGACAGACCCTGCGGCGTGGGCTGTCCGCTTTTCCTGCTTGTCAAGACCCCCTCGCTGTTCGTTATAGACGGCACGGAGCATAAGGTTCGGGAAAATTCCTTTGTCATGCTTTCGCCGCTGACCCCCTGCTCCTACCGCGCCGCCGAGGACACCTACACCGACGACTGGATGTACTTCGAGACTGACAGCGCCGACATGGAAAAGCTTGCGGAACTGGATATACCTTTCGATACCCCGATATATCTGGGCAATATCGAGGAGCTTTCGCGTATCATTCACATTCTNGCCTATGAGCATTATTCCGCGGAAAGCTTCAGCGGGGAGATAGAGCGGCTCTATATGGAAATACTTTTTCTCACNCTCAGCAGGATAATTCAGTCCCGCACCTGTATTTCNTCCGCNTCNTTTGTNGANAGAAACCACAGGCTCACACAGCTTCGGACGGCGATCTATACCATGCCAGAAAGCGTTCCNGACGTGGGGAAAATGGCTTCCGACATGGGNATGAGCCGTTCGGGATTTCAGCACCTGTACAAAAAAATGTTCGGCGCAAGCGTAATGACAGAGGTCATTGCCGCAAGGGTCGAGCGGGCGAAGCGTCTGCTGTCCGCNACAAATCTCACCGTCAAGGANATAGCGGAGAGGTGCGGATATTCAAGCGAATACAANTTTATGNGGCAGTTCAAAAGCCGCACNGGGAAAACCCCCACCGANTACAGAAAATGTCTTTAGGTCTCAANGCGGATATGCACAAAAGNTCACCTTATTCTGCCTATAANGATATTGATTCCCGACCTCCGAGACAGTATAATNATATCGGTATAAAATTTCGTATCTTGTCATAAGGAGATGNTTATATGCTTAAAAAAANCAANNTTNTGCCGTTCTTTACGGCAATATGCATTGCGGCNGCGNGNCTNACGGGCTGNAACTCNGCTTCCGCCGCCGATGANAAAAATCAAATGCGNGATATNACNACNGCNGANGTGGTNCAGGAAATGGGTCTGGGCATAAATCTTGGCAACACCATGGAGGTAAGCGGAATGTACCTCGGCTCCGTTCAGGCTTATGAAACNGGCTGGGGAAGTCCCGTCGTTACGCAGCCCATGATACAGGGCTATGCCGATTCGGGCTTCGGCGTGCTGAGAGTTCCCGTTGCGTGGAGCAACCTTATGGAAGCCAGAACCTACAAAATAAATCCCGACTACATCGCAAGGGTCAAGGAGATAATCGGCTGGGCGATAGACGCGGATATGTACGTTATTATGAATATCCACTGGGACGGCGGCTGGTTCGAGGGCTTCGGCAAGGACGACAAGCGNGACGGCTGCTTTGAAAAATACGAAAGCATNTGGNCNCAGCTTTCCGNNGANTTCAAGGATTACGGNGACAAGCTGATGTTCGAGTCCCTCAACGAGGAGGGCGGCTGGGACGAGATCTGGAACCGCTACAGCAATCAGGGCGACAAGGAAAAATCCTACGGCGTTCTNAANGACATGAACCAGCGGTTTGTAAATATCGTCCGCGGNTCGGGCGGAAACAANGANAAGCGTCANCTGCTTATNGCGGGCTACGGAACGGATATCGANCTNACCTGNGACGNNGCGTTCAAAATGCCCGACGANCCTGCGGGACGNTGNGCGGTNTCGGTACACTACTACACACCCTCTACATTCGCGATACTCGAAAGAGACGCTGACTGGGGNAAGGCGCGCACAGAATGGGGTACNGACGAGGANTACGCCGAGCTTAACAAGTANATGGACATGATGAAAACCANNTTTGCCGACAAGGGCATACCCGTTATTATCGGCGAGTACGGCACGTCCACAAGCAACAAAACTCCCGAAATGATAAGGAAGTATCTTACCTCGGTTTGCTCNGCGGCTTACGAGAGAGGNCTGTGNCCNGTGCTGTGGGATATCACCGACGTTTTCTACGACAGNACNGAAATGAAGTTTATCGANCCCGAGCTTCTGGAGGGTCTTATGGCTGTCAAGGAAAAGTAAGGCGGCTCTGAAATCAATATGAATACAAAACGGCGGCTGCGGTACGGTGCGGCTGCCGTTTTTNCTGTTGACAACACTTTCCTGCAATGCTATAATTATGGAAACCAAGGAAANGGAGCGGTTCTGTGAAAAGGACGNGGAAGAAAACAGCAGTCATAGCGGCGGTATGCGTTCTGTGCGCNNNGNTTATCGCGGCGGTCGCGGGGAAAATATGGCTTGATTTCCGCAGGGGAAATCCGAATAAGTCGCTTTACNNAAGAGAGGTTCTGCTGGCCGGGGAGATGTCCCCGCAGGAACGGNCTGCCGACTTTGCCGAGCTGTGCGNATTTCTCGAAAANAACGCTCCCGCGGTAAGCAGCTTCGGNGAGCTGTACGGCATATCCTACGAAAGCATTAANGCNTATTANNGNGAGCTTGCNGCAAACGNGGAAACNTACTATGANTANTACGCCTGTCTGACGGGCTTTATGAATAATATCCCAAGNGCNCACNCGACNNNGGGATTTCCTNCNGCGCGGCTTGCGGACGATAATATGGAGTATTGGCTGTCAANAAATTATAGCTTTGNNNANGNNCAGGNCTACTGGTTTGAGACGCTTCATTNNGAGTGCGCGAAGTATTACGAAAGCGAACCGAATAAAATAGTNTTCAGCTACTATTCGGGGGANTATAGAGGCGTGGTGTCAGAGGGAGACAANTACGGCGCGGACANGGCTGTTCTGCTGACGGTGAACGGAGTTCCCGCCGACGANTTTATCGGCATTTTTTCCTCCGCCTATAAGCTGAAATACGACCATGNNGCNGGCAAGCCGTTCCGTGACAGCATTATCTTCAACGACGGCTTCGGAGAGCCGTGCAGTATCGAGTACATAACNGCNGNCGGCGAAACAAAAACCGCAGAGCTTTACTGCGGAGCGGCGGCGGAAATATGTCTGAANTACACAGATTATTTCNAAGCNTTTGACGGGATATCTCAGNCGGATGAAAACGAAAGAGCGGNACAGCGTAACGCCGTAAGCGTTCTGCGGGACGAGGANAACGGCATAGCNACGGTGTTTATTGACAGCTTTAANTCGGAGACNNTNACNGGAAAGGTCATTGCCGACACTATNANAACCGNCTCNGNGGATTTNGANAATATTATCGTTGACATAAGNAGCAACACGGGAGGATANTACGATTACGCCTATGACGTGCTTTCCGCGCTGTCNNNNGAGGACNTNGANATATCCGACAGCATATTCTGCACCGAGGACAGCTTTAAGCGGAACGGAGATATCTTTGATTTTAGGCGCAGTGAAAACGGACTATACTGTCACACCGAAAAAACTTCCGTCAAGGGCGAAGCCGCGGAGGACAAAAGGTTTTACCTGCTTGTTTCCGACAGCACGGCTTCCGCGGCTGACCTGCTGGCTTCGGAGTTCAAAAGAAACGGTCTNGGCACTGTTGTCGGCGTGAACAATACAAGCGGCGAAAAGAACGGCACGGTGCGGCTGAGCTTCTGNACCGCAAGCGGTATTTATTTTTACTANACGGANTACGACTCCATGAATCCCGACGGTACAAGCAACGGCGTTTACGGAACAGCTCCCGACGTTTTTCTTACCGCCGACGCGGAAAACTATTTTATCCGCGANCAGCTCAGGGCGCAGGGCGAGGACATCTACTCCCTTGAAAACCGTCTCAANTGGGACGGCGTTCTGCGGCAGACCTACGAGCTTATCAAAGCNTAAAAAGGAAAGACAGCTCAGCTTCTTTTTTGAAGCTAAGCTGTCTCTTTTTATTCATACTATTTTACGACCTAAATGTGCACAAAAAATTCAAGCAAAATTTTGCGTATATGGATTTTGTGCAGAATTTTTTGTCTGCACATTGGGAGTGAAATAGTATTATGTACCGTCGNTNTCCTCNNTCATCATTTTTTCAATGACTTTCATATTCCGCTTTGCGCAGATATACAGACCTATGTAAAGTATGGACATCAATATCATAACTATTGCGGTAACTGCCGNCGCAGAACCTAAGAACAGATTTATTGTCCACACGACACCAATAAATATATATGCGATNAGGGTCGATCTTTGCGACATTCGCTTTGCAAAATCAATGTTCATAACTCCCAGCGAAGAGACCTTTGCCGCATATAAAAGATAAAAAATGTCGCACACAGCCATAAAGGCAGTTCCGATCACCAGTACAAGCTTGCTTTCAACTGCCATAGCCGCGACCAAAACTATTGCAGCCATAATGTACATCACCCAGAAAAACACGCGGAATATCTTGAAGCCGATCTCGTAATTCCTTGTTTTCTGCATTTCGTCAAAGCCGCTCTCNCTGAAAATGTTGTTTCCTCCGCCTCCGAAAAACTTGTCGTAGGTGTCCTTTGGTTTTTCTTTAGCTTCTTTAGTAACGTTGTATTCGTCGTTTGCCATAATTATTCCTCCTCCGTTTCTTCCGTATCGTCGGAACTTTCTTCGTCCAGAGCCTTGAAATTGCGCTTGCCGCACACATGGGTAATAATACTGTTCANGACTGCTGCTGCGGTAAGTATTATTATAGTTATCATTGGCGGGTCTAATTTCATTTCGTCGTCCGTAAAAAATCTAATCAAAAGCGGTACGACAACNAANAAGGTGATGATAATACTTCCCCTGCTCTCCCACATAGTGGCGGTAATGCCGTTNATNGCTCCGTGCCTTGAAGCNTGNATATTGTATACGTTTGAGCATATTACCGCCAGCAAAAAGTAGCTTGCGGCGACATANTCGACNGGTATTTGCAGTCCCGTAAGCGTCGGCACTAAAATCCATATTACCGAAAGCAATGCCGCGCCGTAGTAAAGTATCTTAAAGCATTTCGTCATGATTTTGTTCTGTATCGCTATNTGTCNCTCGTCAAGTCCGTAGTTGCTGAATGCGTCCACATAGTTTCTTTCTCTTGATTTGTCAGCCATNATTATTCCTCCTCGCTTTCTTCGTTGACAGNCTTGTTCTTCTTGCGGCAGTGCATCAGAATAATATCGTACAGTATTCCAATGAAAGCAAGTACGCCGAAAAAGNTTATCCCGTCAATGCCCAAATACGCGAAATAACGGCCGCCTGTCATATAAGCATGAACCATATAGATCATGGCAACCACATACGTNAAAATNNTCACTGCACGTCCTCTNCCGTTGAGCTTTACACCCATAAATTCTGTAAGAACTCCTTTTGCGGCGGCTTTAACATTGAACACCGACAGGCACAGAAACGTTATCNCAAANTACAGGGCAAGCACCGCNAAGACGTAAGCTCTGCCGACCGTTATTATGCCTGAAAGTCCNAGCACGAATACCGCCGCAAATATTGTGACCGTAATATTCAGCGTATACCACAGNCGTATGCAGTCGGTGGAAATTTCCCCGATCAGNGCTTTCTGTCTTTCGTCAAGCNTTACCTCTTCGGTGATAAGATTTGTGTTTGAAAATTTCATNGTTATCTTCCTTTCTTAATTGTCGTTGTTTTCGGNTTCNTCATCGTCCGCGGCAATGCTGTCGCAGACTTTTTTGTTGTGNGCTACGCANAATGCGCTTATAAACTCATAGGCAGCAGCCATTAAAAATACTGTTAAAAAGAATATTTTATAATTATTTGCTTTTCCCTCAAATCTGCCGTTGACAGCNNNCATAAAACACGTTATAGGGAATGATAAATTAAANANNCCAATTATNTATTTNCNNCCTTTNAATCCCTTTTGGTAGTGAGAAAACGANTTGAGGACNCCTTTATCNGAGGCTTGTATGCNGTACAGCGACAAGCAGAAAAGCATTACNCCATAATATAAAACAATCANAACCTGTATTGGGGTCGGTATCGTCCAATCGGTATTTTCCGTACCTATAAACATAAAATAAGCTACCCACATTGTAAAAGAATTAAGAACATACCACAGCCACAGAGTTTTATGCTCCAGCTCGTAGCTTACTGCCCGCTGCATTTCGTCAGGCTGTATTTCCTTNTTTAAATAATCTTCANCTGCTTTTTTATTTTTCTTATCCATAATGATCTCCCTTTCCAAAAGTTATTGTGCGGCTGTTACTGCGGGGGAATCCAGCCGTCCCAGAAAACCTCGTCAAGTGTTTTCCCCAANGCNNTGCATATCGCAATACATAAATTCAAGGTGGGATTGTAGTCCCCTTTTTCAATAGCGTTTATGGTCTGGCGGGAGACCCCCACCTTTTCGGCGAGAGCCTGCTGGGACATATCCATTGCCGCCCGTGCGGATTTTAATTTTAAATTTTTTGCCACCTTATCGCCTCCTGTTGTATCCATAATATCATACGTTTTACTTTTTGTCAAGTATATTTTACAAAAAGATTTTAATTTTTTACAAAAAGTCGCATACGAGGCTTTGTGGAAAGATAGATTTCGGACGGAAAATCTTGATTTATCGGGGGAGTTCCATGCGGAAAAAGCGGCGTACTGATGTCCACGACGATTACTATTATACAATACAAAAAACCGTGACGACAAAATCGCCACGGTTTTTATGCGTTAAAATTAATTTTTATGGTGCCTGTCTGTCTCAGACAATATTTGCACCGTCAACAGAAAGGATAGTACCCGAAACATAGCTTGCCATACTGCTTGCAAGGAACAGGAAGCAGCTTGCAACCTCTTCGGGCTCGCCGATCCTGCCAAGAGGTATGGGAGCGGCAACACGCGCTACCATATCTTCGGGGAGAGCCGCAACCATATCGGTGCGGGTAACGCCGGGAGCAACCGCATTTACTCTGATATTATACTTTCCAAGCTCACGGGCAAGGCTCTTTGTAAGACCGTTTACCGCAAATTTTGAAGCAGGGTAGCCAACTCCGCTGGGCTGACCGTTAATGCTGACCATAGAGCTGGTGTTGATTATCGAACCTCCGCCCGCTTCTTTCATGTAGGGAACTACAGCCTTGCAGCCGTTGAATACGGCGGTAACGTTCAGATCCATTATCTTTTTGAAAGCCTCGGGATCGTATGCCTCGATAGGCTCGCGTGCGGAAATTCCCGCGTTGTTAACGAGAATGTCGATTTTCCCGAAAGCGTCCTTTACCTGAGCGAAAGCCTTTTCCACCGCGCCGAAGTCGGACAGATCGGGGTACATGCCGATAACCTCATAAGACGCGTCGGAAGCCTTGAGCTTTTCCAGAGCAGCGTCAACGGTTTCTTTCCTCGAACCGAAAACCGCAACCTTTGCACCGTTTTTGAGGAACATTTCCGCAGCCGAATAGCCGATTCCCCGCGTACCGCCTGTGATAACAGCAACCTTACCTTTAAGCATGACAAAAACTCCTTTTCAATTTTTTGTCCGACGAACGGCTTTGGCATACGCCGTCAAGTCGGGTATTAATTACAGTATACCCATTTGTTACAATTTTGTCAAGCGGTTTGCGAGGAAACATACGGAAATCACTTTGGATTGTAAATTTTGATTTTGCGCACTATCGTTCGAGTTCTTTGGCGGCAAAGCCGCCATGGAAAAGTTTCGTCCACCTTTTCAAAGGTGGCGAGTTTCCAAAGGGCAGAGCCCTTTGGTCGCGCTCCGCAGAGCGCGAAATTCCCTCCCCGCGCCCGCAGGCGCATATCGTTCAAAACGGTAAAAGGGGTGAGAAATGCGACAGCATTTCGAGGGGGAGCGGACACGACCGCTCCCCCTTGTTACAGTACGCAGCAAAGTAAATCTCCAAAACGTCACAGTGTGACGTTTTGGACGGAACAAACTATAGCTGAATATTGACCCTGCTATGCTTAGAAAACTCAAATAAAGTATTGTTCGTTGAAAACAGTCCACCGGACTGTTTTCAAGGGTT
>JAAVHI010000033.1 GCA_014799785.1 Ruminococcus sp. | reverse complement strand
GGGGTCTATCCCCCCACACCTAGTAATCATCGTTTACGGCATGGACTACCAGGGTATCTAATCCTGTTTGCTACCCATGCTTTCGAGCCTCAGCGTCAGTTAGTGCCCAGTAAGCCGCCTTCGCCACTGGTGTTCCTCCTAATATCTACGCATTTCACCGCTACACTAGGAATTCCGCTTACCTCTACTTCACTCAAGAACTACAGTTTCAAATGCACGTTATAGGTTGAGCCCATACATTTCACATCTGACTTGCAGTCCCGCCTGCGCTCCCTTTACACCCAGTAATTCCGGACAACGCTCGCTCCCTACGTATTACCGCGGCTGCTGGCACGTAGTTAGCCGGAGCTTCCTCCTAAGGTACCGTCATTATCGTCCCTTAAGACAGAGGTTTACAATCCGAAAACCTTCTTCCCTCACGCGGCATCGCTGCATCAGGGTTTCCCCCATTGTGCAATATTCCCCACTGCTGCCTCCCGTAGGAGTCTGGGCCGTGTCTCAGTCCCAATGTGGCCGTTCTACCTCTCAGTACGGCTACTGATCGTCGCCTTGGTGAGCCGTTACCTCACCAACTAGCTAATCAGACGCGAGCCCATCTTTAAGCGATAAATCTTTGATATCAATACCATGCGATACTGATATATTATGCGGTATTAGCGTTCGTTTCCAAACGTTATCCCCCTCTTAAAGGCAGGTTGCTCACGTGTTACTCACCCGTCCGCCACTAACTTTTCAGAGCAAGCTCTGAATCGTCCGTTCGACTTGCATGTGTTAAGCGTGCCGCCAGCGTTCGTCCTGAGCCAGGATCAAACTCTTTATTAAGTTTGTATCTCAACACCGCATTTCTGCTGTGCTAAAATCATCCCGTTAACTCATTCATTAACTGACTTGTTACTCTTTTATACTCTCGTAACCTGAGTTCTTACTTCCTTCATTANCTCTTCAGTTNATCACCAAATNGATAACTCCGGGNTTCAGGGTCCTTGTATGGTCTTCTTCGTTTNCTGTTGTTCAATTTTCAAGATTCCGNTGNTTCCCTTGCGGAATGCTTATCTATTATATCATAAGCATTTTGCTTTGTCAAGCATTTTTCAAAAATTTTTTCAANTTTTTGTTTTCCGCTTGTCCNNTCTCCCGCGGGTCAGCTTATTTAGTATACTACGTTTCAATTTTTTTGTCAAGGGGATTTTTTCAATTTGTAGCATTGCACAAACANATTATGACAAATTNGCCGNCNTTTGTGCAAATTATGTGCAATATGAGCCAAAATATACACCGTTACGCTAAAAATTTTTCTAATAATAAGCAGAACANNCNNCNNCNCGTTTCGGGAAAATAAAACNCGTACAGCAGAAATGTAACAAAAATTATATTGATTTTGCGGGAAAGCAGGTATATAATAAAATGCGGTAATTTTATATAGTATGCCGNACANGACATTTTTGATATTACATATTATATATAGTATGCAAACTTTTGAGGTGAGTTTATGGAAATCGAAGTTTTTAAAGACCTTGCAATAATAATCCTGTTNGCAAAGCTNTTCGGTCTGCTGGCNAAAAAGCTGCGCGCGCCGCAGGTNGTGGGCGAGATCGTGGCGGGACTTATAATAGGNCCCTCCGTTCTGGGACTGGTGGGACAGTCCGACTTNATTTCACAGCTTGCGGAGATAGGCGTNCTNCTGCTTATGTTCAGCGCGGGNCTNGAGACCGATCTGAAAGAGCTTCTCCACACGGGACCCGTNGCTCTTGCCATAGCCTGCATGGGCGTTACCGTGCCGCTNATCGGCGGATATNTGCTNTACTCCTGCTTTTACGGATTTGCTCCCGCAGGCGCGGATCAGTTCTACAGGGCGCTTTTNACGGGCGTTATCATGACCGCCACCTCCGTGGGAATAACCGTCCAGACCCTGCGCGAGCTTGGCAGACTTAAAGGCAGGGTGGGTACCGTNATAATGAGCGCGGCTATAATCGACGACGTNATCGGCATTATAGTGCTGACCTTTGTCATCGGCTTCAANAACCCCGANGCNCACCCNATGNNGGTCNTTCTGAACACGGNTCTGTTCTTTGNGTTTGCNNTCGGTNTGGGNTTTGTCATNTATAAGGTATTCAAGACCATNGACAAGCGGTACTTCCACCAGCGGCGCATACCGATACTGGGTCTGTGNCTTTGCTTTGCACTNGCNTACTCGGCGGAAAGNTTTTTCGGCATNGCNGACATCACGGGCGCNTATGTNGCGGGTATAATNCTCTGCAATCTGCGGGANTCGGAGTACATAGCCGAAAAGATGGACATAAGCTCCTATATGCTTTTCGGGCCTGTTTTCTTTGCAAGTATCGGTCTTAAGACNGAATTTTCGGGACTTACCGCCTCCCTGCTGCTGTTCTCGGTATGCTTNGTNNTNGTNGCNCTGGTCACAAAAATAGTCGGCTGCGGNGGGATATCCCGTCTGCTGGGCTTCAANGGCAGGGACTGCTTCAAGATCGGCGTGGGCATGATGACCCGCGGCGAGGTTGCGCTGATAGTGTCCCAGAAAGGGCTTGCCGTGGGACTTATGGATCCGCTGTACTTCACCTCGGTGATACTGCTGATAATATGCTCCTCCGTCATAACTCCNGTGGTAATGAAGCTTCTCTACAGGGGCGAACCCGAGGAGCCGTCCCACCCCGANNCGCCCGCNGATTACGCGGTGTAAAAACCTCCGAAAAATATATTTAAAGTATATGCATAAANCCCTTGACAAANAGAAANTANTGTGATATAATTAAATTTAATTATGTTTTTTGAGAATGTGATATTTAGACGTTTTCGGCGTCATCTATACCATATATTCTGTCATAAAACAGGAGCGATTAANCAGAAAATGCAATATATACAAANAAAAGCCNCTTNAATTGTGCAAGTATACAAAATGAAAAAATCTTGCCAAAACCTGTTGACGGCGGGCAGTAAATGGGTTATAATAATAACGATGTTAGAAATCGTCTAATACATTTAATTAGTTTAACATCCGTTTTGTTGTCTCCTTTCTTTTGTTCTACACATATTTTCTTTATTTCATCTCACCTTAATGCAGGGCAGTTGCCCTGCATATTTTTTTGCCTTTTTGCGGAATTACAGTTTGGTTACACATTGTTTAACGTTCGGTACTTTTGTTGACTTTTCCGCAGGCTGCCTATATACTTTAAATAACATAGGAAGCGGAGGTAAAATTTGAAAAATCTTTGATTTTTCAAATTACGAGTTTTGCTTTCCTCACTGTCGTTCGGAATTTTGCTGACGCAAAATCACAAAACATCGTTAGAAAGGAGGACACATTTTCCCTAACGGGAAAATGGTCATAACTATGAAAAGAAAAATTATTTTAACGGCGGCAATGTCCGCGGTGATTTTAGCAGGGTGTACCAAGGGAACGGAGCTTGTAGACGATTTCCAAAACGCGGAGACCCTGCGTCTCGAAACAACAGCGGACGAGACCGACTACATTTTAGGCGGCGAGACCGAAACTACAGTCAGCGAAACGGAAGCTCCCGAGACTGACGAAACGGACGAGAGCACTGACAGCACGGACAAACCCGCCGCTGAGGTATCATGGGAAATTTTCGACTTCGGCAGTCTTGGGATAACCGAGTACGGCGAAGGACAGTCCGTGGGAAACTTTTTTCTGACGGACAATATTTTCTGCACCGATTACGCCATAATACCCGATAAGGGCGACGACGATCCTGTAGTCTATCAGCTTCGGTTATACGATACCGCCGAAAACGAACTGCTTGCGGTCATAGACATTCCCGAGGGCTGGGTTTCCTATGAACTGATACCGAACGCCGGCGGCGATGTGCTTTGCAGATACATTATCTCCTATTCGGTTTTCAACGAGGACAGCGGCTTTTTTGATACGGACTACAGAACAATAACCGTCCGTAACGATTTCAGCTATGACATCACCGACGGCTATACCGCACAGGACGGCTCGTTCGAGTGCTGCGGACATAACATTGCGGAGCGCGATCCCGATATTGTTGACGCCGACAGCGGGGATATTCTTATTGCTGGCAAAGTGGTAACAAGCGACGACGATTTCAGCGGCACGCGTCAGATGTACTATTTCCCCGTAGACGAAAACCGTTTTGTATACAGGACGATTGGATACGAAAGTCTGCCCGGCTTCGGCATATATGATTTTTCCGAGGGTACTGCAACAGACGTTCCCGACTCAAAAGACCTTATCCCTCTCGGCGTTCACGGAGGAAAAATTTATTCCGTTAAGACCGCATGGGACGGCTTCGGCACGGAGCTTTACACCACCGATACCGAGACCCTCGAAACCGAATTTTTTATGGACTGTCCGCTCACCCTTAAAGGGAACGACTACGTTGAATACGCCATGCCCGAAAGCGGAAACTACATAGCGTTCAAATACCAGCCCGCCGACGATGACGCCTCCGCGCTTCTGTACGGTATCGACCCGGATACGAAAAAGTACACCGCTGCCGCCGTTCCCGAAGAGCTTAAACACTACAGCCTGACGCGTTCAAGCGGAAACCGCGTGACGATCTCCAACAATAACGACAGGGTGCTTATTGCCGAGATAACAATTTAAGGAGGAGCGCGGCATGAAAAGAAAAATTGCTTTGACTTTGGCTTTGTCCGCACTGCTGCTGGCAGGATGCAGCAAGGAAAACGATCTTATCAACAATTTGGATATGTCTGAAACCGTATCCGACAGCTTAACGCAAGTCACAGAAGCCGAGGAAGATACCCGGTTTATTATAGGCGGCGAGACCGAGACCGAAGCTGCCGAAAGCGATACCGTACCCGAGATCGAAACCGAATACCCCGCAGAGGGCGTTTCCTACAAAATTCTTGATTACGGCAGGCTGAACCCCGACAGCGGAGATATCGGAAGATCCTACGGCAATGGGTCCTATAAGGACGATATTTTCTGCATTACCTACATGATATCTCCGCCCGAAAACTACCCGGGAGGCATGAAGTTTCAGATGCGGTTTTACAGCACAGCCGAAAACAAATTCCTTGCGTCTGTTGATATCCCCACGGGCTGGATCATCTCCGAAAAGCTTGCGGAAACGGACAGCGATATTTTTTGCAGATACGCTTTAACGCACTATCTCTATGACGAGACAGGAAACGTCACGGGAAGCGAGCAGGCAGTGCTGACCGTCCGCAGGGATTTCAGCAGCAATATTGCCGAGAGCTATACCGCAAAGGACTGTTCCGTGGAAATGTGCGGTCATAACATTGCAAACTGGGAGGGTGATATCATTGATACCGACAGCGGCGAAATTCTCGCTGAGGGCTACGACGGTACAAGCGAATACGACCTTTCTGTAACAATCAAGAGATACCGCTTCCCCATAGACGAAAATCGGTTTGCATACTCTACGGTAGGCTACGAAAACATTCTCGGCTTCGGAGTGTATGATTTTTCCACCGGCACTGCCTCCGACGTTCCCGGCTCAAGAGACCTTGTCCCGCTTGGTATCCGCGGCGGCAGGATATATTCGTTACAGAGCGAATGGGACAGCCTCGGTCACGACACCGAGCTTTACGTCACCGATGCCGAAACTCTTGAAACAGAGCTTTTTATGGAAGCTCCCGTATCTCTTGAACTAAACGATTATGCCGATTACGAAATGACCGAAAGCGGCAGCGTTATAGTTATGGGATATTACCCCGACGACGAGACCGTACTCCCGCGGCTTTACCTGATAGACCCTGACACAAAAGAATTTACCGTATGCGATATACCCGATGAATTCAGAAACTACGGTTTTTCACGGACGAACGGCAATGCGTTTATTACGTCAAACATGAAAGATAAAGCGCTTATTATTGAAATCGACGTTTAAGGAGGAGAATAAAGGTATCTAAATTTAAGAAATTTGATTTTTCCTCCGATTGACAAAACGCACATTTGGGGGTATAATAAAAACAATATCATCAAAGCTCGGAGGAATCAAAATGTCAAATAAAACCTTTTACATCACCACCCCAATTTACTATCCGTCGGGAAATCCCCATATCGGGCATTGCTACACAAACGTTGCCTGCGACTCTATCGCAAGGTACAAGCGTATGCAGGGCTATGACGTTATGTTCCTTACGGGAACGGACGAACACGCTCAAAAAATTGAGGAAAAGGCTGCCGAGGCGGGAGTTACCCCAAAGCAGTACGTTGACGATATTGTAAAGATATTCAAGAACCTTTGGTCGTACATGAACATCAGCTACGACCGCTATATCCGCACCACCGACGATTATCACATTGAATCCGCACAGAAAATTTTTAAGGCTCTGTACGATAAGGGACACATCTACAAAGGCGAATACAAGGGAAAATACTGCGTTCCCTGCGAAAGCTACTGGACGGAGACACAGCTTGACGAAAACGGCTGCTGTCCCGAATGTCACCGTGAAGTAACAGAGAAAAGTGAGGAAGCCTATTTCTTTAAAATGTCCACATTTGCGGACAGAATTGAAAAGCTGCTTTTGGAGACAGACTATCTTCGTCCAAGAACCCGCGCTATGGAACTTGTGAACAATTTTATAAAACCGGGACTTGAAGACCTGTGCGTAACAAGAACTACCTCCAAGTGGGGAGTGCCTGTTCCCTTTGACGAAAAGCACGTTTTGTATGTTTGGATAGACGCGCTGTCCAACTATATCACCGCTATGGGTTACGAAAATTCCGCCTATGACGATTACGAAAAGTACTGGCCCGCGGACGTCCACATGGTTGCAAAGGACATCATGCGTTTCCACGCAATAATATGGCCTGCAATGCTTATGGCTCTGGATCTGCCCTTGCCGAAGCACCTTGCTGTTCACGGCTGGATAACCTTTAACGGTCAGAAGATGAGTAAGTCCCTCGGCAACGTTATTGACCCGCTGGTGCTGGGCGAACGCTACGGCGCGGACTCTATCCGCTACCACATCATGCGTGAAATGGCTCTCGGTTCGGACAGCTCTTTCTCCAACAAAATTATGATAGACCGTATAAATTCCGACCTTGCAAACGACCTGGGCAATCTTGTTTCCCGCACCGTTGCAATGGTAATAAAATACTTTGACGGAACTCTCCCCGCAGAGCGTGAATCGGACGAACTTGACAAGGAGCTTATCTCAATGGCGGAGGGTCTCCGCACAAATGTTGACAAGTATGTGGACGAGACACAGCTGAACAATGCTCTTGCGGAAATTTTCAAGGTAATAAGCCGTGCTAACAAATATATTGACGAGACCGCTCCGTGGGTTCTTGCAAAGGACGAAAGCAAGAAAGCCAGACTGGCGACAGTCCTCTATAATCTTCTGGAATCTATCAGAATTTCCACCACCCTGCTTTCCTGCTTTATGCCCACAACAATGCCCAAGGTTTGGGAGCAGATAGGCGCTGACGAAAGTCTTATCACATACGAAAACGCAGGAAAATTCGGCGTCCTGCCCGCAAATGTTACCGTCAAAAAGGGAGAAGTACTGTTCCCCCGCCTCGACATTGACAAGGAAACCGAGGAGCTTAACGCGATACTTCTGAAAAACGCACCTGCTCCTGCCGAGGACGCTGACAAGGCAAATCTCACGCCGATTTCCGACACTATTAATATAGAAGATTTCGGCAAGGTTGACCTCCGTGTTGCGGAAGTAAAATCCTGCGAGAAAGTCCCGAAAGCTAAAAAGCTTTTGTGCCTGCAATTAGACGACGGCTTCGGCACACGTCAGGTTGTTTCGGGAATTGCTAAATGGTACGCTCCCGAAGATTTGGTGGGCAAGAAAATTATTGTTGTTGCGAACCTTGCTCCCGCAAAGCTCTGCGGAGTGGAAAGTCAGGGCATGATAGTCGCCGCCGACGTTGGCGAGGACGCAAGAGTTATTTTCGTGGACAAGGATATTCCAAACGGCTCGAAGCTGAGATAATGCCGCGTATCTTTTATCACGGTATGAATAACTCAAAAGGCTATTGACAAAAATAATTTTGTGGTGTATAATAAAACCATAATGAAAGAAACGAACCGGCTCCATACGGTTCACAAAAGCGAAAACCCCGCAGCTGCAACTGCGGGGTTTTCTTTGTGCTGTTGTTGCCTTGAGTTTTACTTCCTGCGTCCGTTCAGCCACTTGCAGATAATGCCGTACAAAAAGTTTGCCGCAATACCCGCTGCAACGGAAACAAGAAATGAAAGAAACAGACCAATAAAAAACTCCATACCGGTGTCACCTCCTTCCCGGACAAAGAAGGAGCCGGCAACATTCACATTATAGCATATCTTACCGAATTATGTCAAATAAGCTTTTGAAACGGTAACATGAGCTTTCGTTTCAAAAATTGATTTTCGTTTGATTTACGCTTGACTTATTGACCGTTTTGGTATATAATTGTATTTGTGGGAAATTTGAATATTTTTGCCGTTTTATTCCCGAAGCAGAAAATTTTCGGGGCGGAAATATCCGAATTTCAATTCAAAAATTTTTCAAAGGAGCTGTAAATTTATGTCTCTGACAAAGAATCCCAATGTCAACAAGTGGGTTGACGAAATGATCGCGCTCACAAAGCCCGAAAAGGTCGTCTGGATCGACGGCTCTAAGGAACAGCTTGACGCGCTTACAGAAGAGGTTTGCTCTCTTCCCGACGACAGCTGGGATAAAATGTATAAGCTCAATCAGGATGAGCTTCCCGGATGTCTGTACCACAGAACACGCGCTAACGACGTTGCCCGCGTTGAGGACAGAACTTTCATATGCAGCAGACGCAAGGAGGACGCAGGTCCTACAAACAACTGGTGCGACCCCAAGGAAATGTACGCTAAGCTTACTCCCCTTTACGACGGCGTTATGAAGGGCAGAACAATGTACGTTATCCCCTACTCCATGGGACCTATCGGCTCTCCCCTCGCTAAGGTGGGCGTTGAGCTTACAGACTCTATCTACGTTGTTCTCAACATGAACATAATGACAAGAATGGGCAAGGCTGCTTTCGAGAATCTCGGCGACGAGTCCAACGACTTTGTAAGAGGTCTCCACTCCAAGGCACAGGTTGACCCCGAAAACAGATACATCGTTCACTTCCCCGAGGACAACACAATCTGGTCCATCAACTCCGCATACGGCGGAAACGTTCTTCTCGGCAAAAAGTGCTTCGCGCTCCGTATTGCTTCCTACCAGGGCAAAATGGAGGGCTGGATGGCTGAGCATATGCTTATCCTCGGCGTTAAGAAGCCCAACGGCGAAGTTAAGTACATCACGGCTGCGTTCCCCTCTGCCTGCGGTAAGACCAACCTTGCAATGCTTATTCCTCCCGAGGGATATAAGGCTAAGGGCTATGAGGTATTCACAGTCGGCGACGACATCGCTTGGATGAAGCAGGGCGAGGACGGCAGACTTTACGCTATCAACCCCGAGAACGGCTTCTTCGGCGTTGCTCCCGGTACTAACGCTAAGTCCAACTACAACGCACTTGCTTCCACAAAGAAGAACACTATCTTCACAAACGTTGCTCTCAACAACGAGACCAACACCGTTTGGTGGGAAGGTCTTGACAAGAATCCTCCCGTTGACGCTACCGAGTGGAAGGGCGCTAAGGTAAACGGCGTTGAGTTCACTTCCGTTAAGGGCGAGGACGGCAAGCCCCAGAAGCTTGCTCACCCCAACTCCAGATTTACAGCTCCCGCTGAGAACTGCCCCTGCATTTCTCCCGAGTTCAACAATCCTCAGGGCGTGCCTATCTCCGCTATCATCTTCGGCGGCAGACGCGCTTCCACAACTCCGCTGGTATATCAGTCCTTTGACTGGGTACACGGCACATACATGGGCTCTGCTGTATCCTCCGAGACAACAGCAGCGGCAACAGGCGCAGTAGGCGTGCTCCGTCACGATCCTATGGCTATGAAGCCCTTTATCGGCTACAATGTAGGCGACTACTGGAACCACTGGCTCGAAATGGGCGAAAAGCTTGGCGACAAGGCTCCTAAGATCTTCAACGTAAACTGGTTCAAGCAGGACGAAGAGGGCAACTTCATCTGGCCCGGCTTCGGCGATAACATGAGAGTTCTCGACTGGATCATCAAGCGCTGCGAGGGTGAGATCGACGCTGACGAAACAGCAATCGGCTACCTCCCCAAGAAGGGCGACATTGATGTAACAGGCATCGAGGACGAGGTTACTCCCGAGATCATGGATAAGCTCCTTGACGTTGACAAGGATCTCTGGAAAAAAGAAATTGCAGAGATGAGAAGATACTACAAGGAAGACATTGCAGACAAGGGCGGAAAGGTTCCCGCTGCACTGGAAAAACAGCTTGACGCTCTCGAAGCAAGACTTAACAAGTAATAAGCAAACTAAAAAAGACTATGCGGTTTTGAACTGCATAGTCTTTTTTATTTGTCAATAAAGGTGATAAATTTTAATTTAGCGGGGAGCCCCCGCGGGCTGAGTCACCCCCACCGTAAGATGTTCAGAACATTAATTTTGTTATGCCCCCTCAAGGGGGCGGGTGAATTTTTATTTGGCACAACATTTAGGCGG
>JAAVHI010000032.1 GCA_014799785.1 Ruminococcus sp. | reverse complement strand
CGCCTGCGGGCGCGGGGAGGGGATTTCGCCGCCTGCGGGCGGCGACCAGGGGCTCTGCCCCGTGGACCTCGCCACCTTTGAAAAGGTGGACGAAACTTTTCCATGGCGGCTTCGCCGCCAAAGAACTCGCACGATAGTACGCTAAATCAAAATTTATACTTTTTCTACATTCTGTCATTTTCCCGCAGGGAAAATCTTTCCTCCTTTCTTATAACGCTTTGCGAAATACAAAATCCGCAATTTGAAAAATTATCACGAGATATTAAGTCCCACCAGCATAAGTATCGCCGTCGCGATTATCAGCATCACCGCAAAACACACAAGTATACTGAAGACCGCCGAAAGTATCCACCCCGTATTCTTCACAAGCACCTTTATCTGCGATACTCCGAAAAGCTCCGCCGCAACGTCCGCCGCGCCGAATACGAGCCGCATTGCCACTATGTCCAGAACCGGAGGCAGTACCATTACAAATATAGCCGCGATACCGATAAAGCCCACTCCCCCGCGCAGAAGTCCCAGACTGTTCTTTACCGTAGCGTAGGTGTCCGCAACCGCCCCGCCTATTACGGGTATGAAGTTGGATACCACATACTTCGCCGCCTTTACCCCAAGGGTGTCCGCCGACGCGCCAACTATGCTTTGGAGCGAAAGAAGTCCTATAAAAATAGTCATTATAAAGCCCATCACAAATACGATTATCTTTTTAACGGCTTCGGTAATTCCCGAAAGCTTGAAATCCGGGTTTATGGCTTCAACTATACCCATTGCCATGCAGACCGACAGCGCGGGTACTATCGCTTCTCCCGAAAGCTGGACTGTAGTCTGCGCCACAAGCAGGACAAGCATATTGTATGCTACCGCCGAAGTAACGCCTCCCGACGAGGCGGTTATACCCGCAAAAACGGGAACGTAGCCCATCATGAACATTCCTCCCGAATCGAGGGCGTTCGCGGCGCGGCTTATGCTTTCCGACACCGAGCCCGAAATTATCCCCGACGAGATAAGCACGCATATCACTCCGAATATTTTCGACAGGCTCTTGTTGTGAATGCTTTCCTCCATACCCTCGATAACGGCGGCGACGAGAATTATCGCCATCAGCGATACAAGCAGCTTCAAGGGCTTTGCCAGACTGCTTTTGAACTCCTCCCAGACGTATCGGAAAACGTCCCGCGGAGTGATCTGCGATATCGCTTCGGGATTGTCAGCGGTAAGACCGTTTTCCTCCAGAACGGCTCTGGCTTCGGGCGTTAGACCCTCGTTTATCCCGCTTGTGTCTATTCCCAACTCATCGGCGATATTTCCGCTGTCCTGCGCGGCGGAGGCTTGTACACACGGTACGAGCTGCGCGTACACCGCAAAAACCGCTGCCGCAAATATAAAAAATATTTTTTTTACAATATTCATAGCACGTCCTCATATAAGTCCCGAAACTATTTCGGAAAGCGAATCAAACAGCGGCAGAGCCAGAATAAGCAGCGAGAGCTTTCCCGCAAGCTCTGCCTGAGTTGCAAGAGCGTTTTCGCCGCTGTCCCTGCAAATATCGCAGGCAAACTGGGTTATGTAGCATATTCCCAGCGCCTTGAAAAGTATTGTCAGATACTCGCTGTCCGCTCCTGCCCTTGCGTACAGACCGCGGATAGCCTCCGTCACAGGCGATACGAACATTATCACCACCGACAGCACGGCAGCCGCGGCCGCTATTTTTATGTAAAGCGCATACTCGCTCCCCGCCGCGCCGAAAAGCTTGCAAAGCACGGAGGCGATTATGCATATTCCCGCAACAGAAACTATATTTATCATACTTCCGCTCCTGTCCGCTCAGAAGCCGAAAACGGTTCTTACCGTGTCAAACAGCTCCGCTATCTCGTTTATTATCATGGCAAGGACTACGATAAGTCCCGCGATGGTCACCATAAGAGCGTATTCGTCCCTGTCGGATTTTTTAAGAAGCAGATTAAGCACGGTCACGATTATTCCCACGCCAGCAATTTTAAATATCAGATCAAGCTCCACGATTTAACCTCCTGTGCCGCTCTGCGTAAAGATCAGAGCAGCATTATTGAAATAAACGCTCCCGCAAGCGCGCCCATTGAACGGTACAGCTTCGCCTTTTTTGCGTGATCCGCCTCGGCGGAGGATATTGCGGACGTCAGCTCCGCCTGCTGAAGCCCGAGAGTGTTCAGCTGACTTTCCGCGTCGCTTGTGCCAAGCTTCCTGCCGATATCGGAAAGCAGCCGTATGTCCTCAGTCTTAAGTCCCCGCGGAGGGTACTTTTCCACCGCGGCGCACCAGCTCCGCTGAAAGGGTATACCGTCGGAGCGGGATATGCCGCGCAGAAAATCAAAGCCGCCGAAACGCTCCGACTCCGCCAAGGTCTCCGCTATCTCGTAGACGGTCAGAGACCCGAAGCGTATCATCATCATGATGTCGTCCAGCATATAGTTCATTTTTTTCAGGTTTGCCGCCCTGCATTTAAGCTGCTGCGAAAAATGGTCTCCCGCCAGAAACGAAGCCGCAGTTATAACGACCAGCCCGAAAAATTTCATCGCCAACCTCATGTTCCGACGCGCCCCCTTTCTCCGCGCATATTTACCAGTCCGGATATTTTTCCTGTCCCCGAAAGAAAGGCTATCATGTCAAAGCGTTCCACGGCCTCCTTCGGGAAGCGTCTGTACAGGTCGGACATATCCGCCGCGTGCGCCGTAGCAGCCGTGCAGACCCCGCAGGAGGCCGCCTCCCTGAGCGCGGAAAGCTCCCCCTCCGAGCCTATTTCGTCGCAGACTATTATCTGCGGGGACATGACCCTCACCGCCGCGGATATCCCCTCCGCCTTGCCGCAGCCGTCGAAAACATCGGTGTTTGCGCCTATGTCGTTCTGGGGGATACCGTTCCATGAAGCGGCTATCTCCCCTCTTTCGTCTATGACCGACACCTTGAAGCGGTCTCCCAGAAGTCGCGTCAAGTCCCTTAAAACCGTGGTTTTCCCGCTGGCGGGCACGCCCGCAATTAGAAGATCGCACAGCCCGTCCGAGAAGCAGTCCTCAAAAAGCTTTTCGGCACAGCCCTTTAGTTCCCGCGCAATGCGGAAATTCACGGCGTTTATATTTTTGATATTTTCCACCGTACCGCCCCGCATTACGGGAGTCCCGCAGAAGCCTACCCTGTGTCCGCCCCTGACGGTGATGAAGCCTTGGGATATCTCCCTCTGGAAGCTGTGTACCGAATACTGGCAGACCGCCTCAAAGGTGCGGCGCACGTCCTGCTCGGAGGCTATAACCGCCGAGCATTTATTATATGTAAGCTGACCGTCCTCCGTGATGTATCGGACGTTTTTTCCCGTCCATACCGCGGCGGGACGGTTTATTCTCAGCCGTATCTCCTGTATATCATCAAGCAGCGCGTCGGAAAGCCTGTTTACCGCGCCGCCCGCTTTTCCCGAAAAATAGCATAATAATTCACGGTTTTTCACGTCCCGTCCTCTCCTTTTACCTGATATGTTTAATCTTATGTACCGCGGGACAAGTTTAGAACATACAAAAAAATACGCCGCGCCGTTTCCGACAAGCAAATGCGGAAACGGCGCGGCCGACTGTAATTCAAACAGTCCCGATCGATTATTTATTTTTATGCGCGGGACAAATGCGGACGGCTTCAGACAGCTCCCGCGGCTATCTTTTTCACAGCGGAAGCCAGTGCGCGCACCTCTTTTTCGGAATTGAACACCGACGGAGAAAACCTTACCGTTCCGTCGGGGACAGTTCCCAGAGCAGTATGCGCAAGTCCCGAACAGTGAAGTCCGCCTCTCAGCGCAAAGCCCATGTCGCTCAGCTTAGCCGCGGTCTCGTTTGCCGAAAGTCCCGCAACGTTAAAGGACACCACGGGAAGATAGCTTTTTACTCTGTCGTCGCGGTAAACGGTCATCTTGCCCGTCATGCGAATATTTTGGGTTTCATGTATAAACATCCGGCAAAGCTTGCTTTCGTGATCATATATCCTGTCAATGCCGAGTTTTTTTACAAATCTTATTCCCGCGCCGAGACCGATAGCTCCCGAAGTGTTTATCGTCCCCGACTCGAGACCGTCGGGCAGAAAGTCGGGCTGATCCTTTTCCATGGACGCGCTTCCCGTACCGCCCTCCATTATCGGAGATATTTTGTACTTCCCGTCGGTTATCAGCAGCCCCGTCCCGCTCGGACCGTAAAGCGACTTATGTCCCGCGGTGCAGAGAATATTTATTCCGTCCGAAAGACTTATGGGTATCACTCCGCAGGCCTGCGCTCCGTCGGCAATAAAGCAGATGCCATGCTTTCTGCAAAGCTCCGCTATCCGGACGAAAGGCAGTATCTGTCCCGTAACATTGCTGCCGATGGTGCAGGCTATGATCCTTGTTTCGGGAGTTATCAGCTTTCTGAAATTTTCCACAGTCTCGCTGTCGCTGTGACTTACCTGTGCAATGCTGTAGCTGCACTTACCCTTGGACAGGGCGTGAACAGGGCGCAGAACCGAGTTGTGCTCAAGGGAGGAAATTATTATATGGCAGCCCGCCGAAGCCGTACCCTTTATAGCCGTGTTGAGGGCGTGGGTACAGTTCTGCGTAAAAACAACGTTATCGGGTTCCGCGCCGAAAAAATCCGCGGCGGCGGTTCTGGCGGAATAAACGGCTTCGGCAGTTTCTAAGGAAATTCTGTGACCGCTTCTTCCGGGATTGCCGCCGTAGCGGTTCATAGCTTCAAGCACAGCTTTTTTCACAACGTCAGGCTTCGGGAACGAGGTTGCGGAATTGTCAAAATTTATCATTGCGTTAAAAGCCTCCATATTCCGAAGGTATGATTTTCAGATCAAATTATTTGACTTCCGTAACAGCCTTGTATTTTATTCCGTTTCTTTCGAGACAAGCCAGAGCCGTCTCAATATCTCCCGCAACAGTAACGCTGTAGCCGCAGCCCGACGCAAGATTGCGCGGGGTACGCGCTACCTCCGCGTAAAGCCCGCAGCCGCGGAGAGCAGCCTTTGCTTTCATTGCGGTTGTAACCGAAACAAAAGAGATAATATATTTTTTCATGGATAATTTACCTGTCCTCTCCGTTTGTCGGAAAACTTTATTATGAAAAGAAAAAATGCAGGAGTGGAGCCGCCTAAAGCAATGCTCCTTCCCCTGCAATATAGTATGCCGGTCATCTTAATTCTGTGATAGCCGACAGCTACAGTTCGATAGCCGTCAGCCACAGTTCTCCAATATGCATACAGCGTGTGCGGCGATGCCCTCGCCCGTACCCGTGAAGCCAAGTCCCTCCTCGGTGGTGGCTTTGACGCTTATTTGGGATATATCGCAGTCCGCGGCGGAAGCGATATTTTCACGCATTTTTTCAATGTGCGGCGCAAGCTTCGGGGACTGGCATATGACCGTACAGTCGATATTTCCCACACGAAAGCCTTTGTCCGAAATAATTTCCGTTACCTTTTTAAGCAGAGCTATACTGTCCGCGCCCTCGTAGCGGCTGTCGGTATCTGGAAAAAGCTTGCCTATGTCACCCAAAGCAAGAGCGCCCAGCATTGAGTCCATGACCGCGTGGACAAGCACATCCGCGTCGGAATGTCCCAGCAGACCCTTTTCGTGGGGAATTTCCACTCCTCCGAGAATAAGCCTGCGTCCCTCGGTAAGCCTGTGGACGTCGTAGCCGTGACCTATTCTTATCATTGCATAGCCTCCGTTTAATAAAATAATTTACGCCTTTTTTCGGTAAGTCCAATCATTTAATTACCTCAATTATTACATATGTAATTAAGTTTATATAATACCAAGAATATTAAATTACATATGTTATATAACGCGCATACATTAAATATCAAGTGTTATATAACATATCATATATTCCTTAAAAACACTTCTGCAACAGCTAAATCTTCGGGGGTGGTGATTTTAATATTCCGATAATCGGAAACTGTCAGATTTATTTTTGTGCCAACCGCTTCCGCAAGCTGACAGTCGTCGGTGAAATCCAGCTCATTGTCCTGTGCGAAATTTATTCCCTTAACATAAATATCCCTGCGGAAAATCTGCGGTGTCTGAATGCTGTAAAGCTTCCTGCGGTCGAGAGTATCCACGATCATACCGCCGTCCACAAGCTTGATCGTGTCCTTGACGGGGACACCCAAAACCGCTCCGCCGAACACGGAAGCGTCCTTGATGCACCTTTTGATATGTTCGGGATCGACCAGCGGGCGCGCTCCGTCGTGGACTGCGATAAACCGTGTCGCCTTATCGGTTTTCATGAACGCCGCAAACACCGACTGCTGACGGGTTTCGCCGCCCTTTACGGCGCATTTGAATTTTGTGATACCGTACTTTTCCGCAAGCTCCTCGATCAGCGGAATGTCCTGCTCACGCGCGGAAACTATAATCTCCGTCACCTGCTCTATTCCCTCAAATGCAAGCATGGAGCGCGCCGCGACGGGTATGCCGTCAAGCTCCCAAAGCTGTTTGTTTACGCCGTTCATGCGGGTGGAGCTGCCCGCGCAGGCTATAATTGCGGATACTGTTATCTCATTCATTTGGGTACTCCTTTTCGGTAATCAAAGGACTTCTGTGAAGCTTCCCAGAAAACGGAAAAACGTCATTTCATTTTCCAGATCATGGAGCAGCGATACCACTTTGCTGTCGGAGCAGCTTCCCTTGAAATCAAGGTAGAACAGCACCTCAAAGTCGCTTCCCGCAATGTTTTTACTCTCGATCTTGGTAAGGTTAAGTCCCGCAACGGAAAATTTTGTAAGCATACGGTACAGCGAACCCGGAGTGTTGGGGATAGCCACGCAAACGCTTATGGTATCGGCGTCGACAGGAGCTATGTAGTCCTTGGAAAAGCAGATGAACCGGGTGTAATTCGGATACGCGTCGGCAATTTGATCGTTCAGTATCTTCAGACCGTACAGTTCCGCGCAGGCTTTGGAGCAGATACAAGCCGCCTCGGGATCGTTCTTTTCACGGACGTACTCCGCCGAAAGCGCGGTATTTGCGTACTCGCGGCGGATAAGTCCGCGGCTTTTGATGTACTCCGAGCACTGGGAAAGAGCCTCCTCCTTGGAGTAGACACGCTTTACGCTTTCGAGAGTTGCGCATTCGGCTGCGGCAAGACAGTGGGTTATCCCTACCCGTATCAGCGAGCAGATATTAAAGCAGTGCTTGGACATAAGGCTGTAGGTCTCGGAAATAGTTCCAATGGTTGAATTTTCCAATGGAAGTATACCGTAGTCCGCTTCGCCGCTTTCCACGGCGTTGAAAACGTCCTCGAACTCGTGATAGAAAACAGCGGGCTTGTCGCCGAAAAGCTTTTTNCAGGCAGCTTCCGAGTACGCCCCCGCAGTGCCCTGACANGCTATTTTNGNCGCATTTTCGGGTANGAACGGCTTTGGNGAGAAAAGCTTGTGNGTACGNTCTATNTCNTCGTTTTGCAGACATTTGCTGATNTCCATNATGTTCTGGAACAGCATGACCGCGCCNTCCCCCANNCCNTCGGGAGCGTTGGCTCTGACCCGCTCAAGNACNTGNTTTTCACGNCCNCCCTGCATAACGGGAAGATCNTGCTNCTTTTTGTACTCCGCAACCCCGCGGCAGACCTCCATACGCCTTGAAAACAGCTNCANNATCTCGCTGTCGATATCGTCAATCNGGTTTCTCAGTTCCTGTAAATCCATCTGAAACNTCCTCCGATAAAATTAAATATGCTTTAATTATACAATATTAACCTTAAAAATACAATAAGTTTAAAAAAAATATTGCAGAATCTTCAATTATATGGTATAATAAATTGTTAATNATGATTTGGCAGGTGCGCTTATTGGGAAAAACAAGGATTCTCGGAATAGACCCCGGCTACGCNATCGTGGGCTTCGGGGTGGTGGAATACGACGGCTATAACTTCGTTCCGATACATTTCGGNGCGATAACCACACAGGCAGGGACNGANTTCACCCTGCGGCTGAAAACGATTTTCGACGACATGAACACCGTGCTGACCACGTTCAGACCCGAAGCAATGGCGATAGAAAAGCTGTTCTTCAACACCAACCAAAAGACAGGCATTGACGTTGCTCAGGCGCGCGGAGTTACCCTGCTTGCGGCGGTAAACGCGGGAGTTCCCATTTTCGAGTACACGCCCTTGCAGGTCAAGCAGTCGGTGGTTGGATACGGACGTGCGGAAAAGCCGCAGGTCATGGAAATGACGCGGAAAATCTTAGGGCTTGCGGAAGTCCCCAGACCCGACGACACCGCCGACGCGCTTGCAATTGCCATTTGCCACGGACATTCGGGAGGCAGGCTNAACATCAGAGAGGGAAAGCTATGAGATTATTTAGGGACTACAGCAATTGTTCGCCAAAGGTAAGGCGAATTATGATGATCCGCGATGTTTTCATAACGGTGGGTCTGCTTGCGGTCATTTTAGCGCTGATACTGCATTTGTGCGGACTTCACACCGCCGAAGAGTTGATTTTGGATATTATCCGCACGGCAATACTCATAATCGTGGTTGTCAGCGTACCGATACTGGGAGGCTTCGTATCTGTCAGAGCCTTCCGCGAAAAACGCATAGGCACGGGAATTTTTCTTGCGCTGATGTCGCTGACAATTCCGACCGTGATACTGCTTGCCGTTACCGAAAAGGGCAGGGCTTTGGTTCTGTACATTTTAGAGGGATACTGATATAAGGAGATTTTTTATGATATACAGTGTAAGAGGAAAGATCATACATAAGGGTACGGACGTTGCCGTCATCGAATGCGGAGGNGTGGGCTACGCCTGCCGAACCACGCTTGCGACCCTTTCCCGCATTGGCAGGACGGGCGATGAAGCCATGCTCTACACCTATCTGCACGTCCGCGAGGACAATGTGGAGCTGTTCGGCTTTGCCGCGGAGCAGGAGCTTAACTGCTTCAAAATGCTGATATCCGTTTCGGGAGTGGGTCCCAAGGCGGGACTTGCCATTCTTTCCGACACAACGCCCGAAAGATTTGCTCTTACGGTCGCTACGGGAGACTACAAGGCTTTCACCAAAACCAAGGGAGTAGGTCCCAAGCTTGCCCAGAGGGTNGTTCTGGAGCTTAAAGACAAGATCACCAAGGAACAGCTTTCCGCTGCGGGAGGCGCAGACCTTGACTTCTCCGCGGTTTCTGAGGGAAGCAACACCTCCGAAGCTATCGCCGCGCTTGTTGTTCTGGGGTACTCCCAGACGGAAGCCGCTTCCGCCGTTGCGGGACTTGACCCGTCCCTGTCGGTTGAAGAGCTTATACGCCTGTCCCTGAAAAAAATGGCGGCAAATCTATAAGCAAATTTGTAAAAAAGTAAACGTACACGCTGTTTCGGCATACTATAGAGAAAAGGAGCGGTCAAAATGCTGTCTTACCCCGATTATACAAGGTGTCCCGTAAACATTATCTCGTCGATAAGAAAATATTACCGCGAGCCTATCGTTTACCCCACCCTGCCAAAGCTGGACGCGCATTTGTCCAAATTCTACAAGAACGTTATACTGATAGTTCTGGACGGCATGGGCACGGACATGATGGAGAGAAACCTTTCCCCCACGAGCTTTTTAAGACGCCATTTTACCGAAAATCTTACCTCGGTATTTCCGTCCACAACTGCGGCGGCAATGATAAGCTACTACACCGGTGTGACNCCAAACGAACACGCATGGCTTGGCAGATCGCTGTTCTTCAAGGAATTCTGCCGCACTGTTGACATTTTCACNAACCTTGACAGCTACACGAAAACTCCCGTGGCAAGCGCAAACGCCGCCGAGTTTGTCATGCCCTACGAGACCATATACCGGGATATTGCGGACTCCATTGTCGGCGACGTTCAGCCCTTTACCATTACAAACGAAAAGGTCAGCATCTCCGAAAAGGGAAATATCCACAAGACCGCGGACAGCTTTGAACGGGTCTGCGAGCTGCTGAAAATGATCTGCATAACCAACCAGAACACATTTACCTATGTGCAGTGGAACAGTCCCGACGACGTTGCCCACAAGGACGGCGTTACGGGTGAAAAGACCGCGGCAACGCTGAAATCCATAAACAAGCAGCTTGAGGTGCTTTGCAAAGACCTTACCGACACGCTTATTATCGTCTCGGCAGACCACGGCATGAAGGATATTACCGAGGAAATAAAGATAAACTATATTCCCGACATTATGGAGTGTCTTGTTATCCCGCCCTTTGTGGAGAGCCGCGCGGCGGCGTGCTTTGTCAAGAACGACAGGCGCACCGACTTTGAGAGGGCGTTCCACAATCACCTTGGAAACGATTTTATACTGCTGTCCAAAAACGACATTCTCACAAAGGGNCTTCTCGGCGAGGGAAGATCTCACCCGAAGATAACCGATTTTATAGGCGACTACATGATCTGCGCCATTGCCGACAAGAGCGTTAAGTACCTTACGCTGAACACTAAGCCCAAGCCGCCCCATGCGGCAAACCACGGCGGTCTCACCGAGGANGAAATGACNATACCTCTGATAATCATTNCNACCAAGCANACCAAGGAATACAAGCAGAAAAAGCTGCTNTAANCCCNANCAGCCCAAAATCCCGAAAGGAAAGATAAAATTGCTGGAATCAAGCGAAATGAACTTTGAACGTCCCCAAAACAGGACGGTGTCCCCCGAAGTCATTCCCAACGACTCGGAAGAGCCCGACCTTAACCTGCGTCCGAAAACGCTGTCGGAATATATNGGTCAGGACAAGGTAAAGGAGAATATGTCGGTCTACATCGAAGCCGCAAAAAAGCGGGGCGAGCCTCTNGACCACGTTCTGCTGTACGGNCCTCCNGGNCTGGGAAAGACCACTCTGTCGGCTATNATCGCTCACGAGATGGGGGTAAATATCCGCATAACGTCGGGTCCCGCCATTGAAAAGCCNGGCGACCTTGCCGCGCTGCTGACAAATCTGGCGGAAAACGACGTGCTGTTCATAGANGAGATACACCGNCTTTCCCGCGCNATNGAGGANGTCCTGTACCCTGCGCTGGAGGANTANGCNCTGGACATNATCATNGGCAAAGGNCCGTCGGCNCGNTCNCTGCGNATAGACCTGCCGAAGTTCACNCTTATAGGNGCGACAACCCGTGCGGGACAGCTTACCTCCCCGCTNNGNGACAGNTTCGGTATGCTCCAGAGNCTGGAGCTTTACACCTGNGANCAGCTCTGCGANATTATAATGCGCTCCGCGGTAATTCTNGGAATTGCCTGCGACAAGGCGGGAGCTATGGAGCTTGCGCGGCGNGCAAGGGGTACTCCCCGTATTGCNAACCGTTTGCTGAAAAGAGTTCGGGACTTTGCCGAGGTCATAGGCAACGGCAAAATAACCGAGGACATCGCCAAGATTGCCCTCGACCGCATGGAGATAGATTCTCTGGGACTTGATAATCTTGACAAGCGAATGCTGGATATGCTTATCCGCGGCTATAACGGCGGTCCTGTGGGACTGGAGACCCTTGCTTCCGCTATCGGCGAGGAATCGGTCACGCTGGAGGACGTGTGCGAGCCGTTCCTTATGCAGCTTGGATTTATCGCCCGCACTCCCCGCGGACGGTGCGCGACGGCTCTTGCATATCGGCATATGGGGTACGAATACACCAAGGACGAAAAGGCTGACGCTTCTCAGCAGACATTTTTTGAATGATACAAACGGCAAACCGCTTCAGCGGTTTTGAGCTGTAAGCGGTTTTTAAGCCGTTCCATAAAAAAAGATAAAATGCAAAAAAGGAGAAATACACAATGGGCAGACTATTCGGAACAGACGGCGCGAGAGGTGTTGCGCTTACCGAGCTTACCTGTGAGACAGCCATGCAGATAGGCAGGGCGGCAGCTATGGTACTGACGGCAAAGTCTCACCACAAGCCGAAAATTTACGTGGGAAAGGACACGAGAATTTCCTCGGACGTTCTCGAAGCCGCGCTTATCGCGGGAATATGCTCCATGGGCGCGGACGCTGTGGTCATGGGCGTTGTACCTACTCCCGCGGTGGCTTTTATGGTCAAGAAGCGGGGCGCGGACGCGGGCGTGATGATATCCGCTTCCCACAACAGCATGGAGTTCAACGGCATCAAGCTTTTTTCGGGTTCAGGCTACAAGCTTTCCGACGACATGGAGGAGGAAATAGAACGTCTTGTGCTTGACAGTCCCGAAGAGATCGCGGCGGCTATGAGCGGCGGCGGAAACGTGGGAAGAATAACCTACGACAAGAACGCCGAGTGGGATTACATCAGGGGCATTATGAAAACCGTGGACATCAATCTGTCGGGACTTAGGGTCGCGATCGACTGTGCAAACGGCTCGGCAAGCGCTACGGCGGAGAAGCTTTTCGCGGGACTGGGCGCAAACGTCTATCTTGTGAACTGTTCCCCCAACGGTATCAACATCAACCTGAACTGCGGCTCCACTCACATGGAGACGATCTCTAAATTTGTGGTGGACAAAAGATGTCATATCGGTATCGCTTTTGACGGCGACGCGGACAGATGTCTTGCAGTGGACGAAAACGGCGTTCTTATCGACGGCGACAAGCTTATAGCTATTTTTGCGCGGGATATGCGTGATAAGGGTACGCTCAAAAAGAACACTGCCGTGGTCACTATACTTACCAATCTGGGCTTTACGCATTTTGCCCAGAACAACAACATAAACATGATAACCACAAAGGTCGGCGACCGCTACATAGTGGAGCAGATGCTTGCGGGAGGCTACAATCTGGGCGGCGAGCAGTCGGGACACATTATTTTCCACGACTACGCCACAACGGGAGACGGACAGCTTACCGCGGTACAGCTTCTCAGCGTACTGAAGCGTCAGGAGCGCAAGGCTTCGGAGCTTAGCTCCATTATGGAAAGATATCCTCAGGTAATGGTGAACGTGAAGATAATCCCCAAATGGAAAGAGGCATGGAAAAACGATCCCGTTATCGAGGAGATAATCAGTGAGAACCAGAAAAAGCTTGGTTCAAGCGGCAGGATACTTGTCCGCGAGAGCGGCACGGAGCCGCTTATCCGCGTTATGATAGAGGGTAAGCGATTCGACCAGATAAACGCTATGGCGGTGGAGATCGCGGATAAGATACGCGAAAGGTGTCCTGAAAACGAATAAAAATATAACTCGGAGATTAAAAAATGAGAATTGCCGAAAACTGGACGGATTACCGTCTGATAGACTGCACAGACGGCGAAAAGCTTGAACTGTGGGGAGACGTGGCACTGATACGTCCCGACCCGCAGATCATCTGGAAAACCGAGCGCAGGTCGCCCCTGTGGGAGACCGCTCACGGACATTACCACCGCTCCGAAAAGGGCGGCGGTCAGTGGAGCTTCAAAAAGAAAATTCCCGAAAGCTGGCTGATAAGCTGCGGAGACCTGCGGTTCAACATACGTCCCACAGGCTTCAAGCACACGGGGCTTTTCCCCGAACAGGCGGTAAACTGGGACTACATGGACGGCCTGATACGCTCCGCGGGGAGACCTATAAGCGTCCTGAATCTGTTTGCCTACACGGGCGGGGCAACTCTCGCCTGCGCAAACGCGGGAGCGTCCGTATGCCATGTGGACGCTTCAAAGGGAATGGTCCAATGGGCGCGGGACAATGCCGCTTCTTCGGGACTGTCCGAAAAGCCCATACGCTGGATAGTTGACGACTGCGAAAAATTCGTCAGACGCGAAATAAAGCGTGGCAGACGCTACGACGCTGTGATAATGGATCCGCCCTCCTACGGCAGAGGTCCCACAGGCGAGGTCTGGAAGCTGGAGGACAGCATATACGATCTGGTAAAATTATGCGTGGGCGTAATGAGCGACGAACCGCTTTTCTTCCTGCTTAACAGCTACACCACGGGACTTTCTCCGTCGGTAATGGCGTATATTCTGCGGGAGACTGTGGGAGAAAAATTCGGCGGAACGGTCTCGGCAGACGAAATAGGCTTGCCCGTTGAAAGCAGCGGCGGGGTTCTTCCCTGCGGTTCGACAGCTATATGGACGGCGGGGGGCCCCCGCGGGCTGAGTCTCCCCCATAGTTAAAAACATCAGACATTTACTGTTCTAAAGCCCCTCAAGGGGGCGGGTAAGCAGCAATGTATCTCAACGGTTTAATGCGAAAGGAATTTAATTATGCCGATTTTAGCTTTGCTGGGCGGACTTTACTGCATTGCGGTAGGACTGATAAAAAAAGGAAAAGCCTACAAGTCCAAAATGGGAACTCCCCTTTCCGATAAGGAAGTGAAAGCGGTACAGATCACCTATATTACCGTGGGTGCGCTTCTGCTTGTTGTCGCTCTTGTCAGCGGGATAAAGCTTCTCAGTGAAACGTAACCCCCGTTTTCGGAGGGAACTATGAGGTCGGCTATTACCGTTATCATGGGTATAATACTGCTGTGGGCGGCTTTTTCAAGGCGGCAGGGCGGTTTCCGCCGCATCAGGGGGATAACTCTCAAAGGCGTTTGGACACTCGTTCTGCGTATACTTTACGCCGCCGCGGGGATAGCTGTTATACTATATATTTTTGGGGAAAACTAACAAAACATCAATAAGGTGCAGATATGGAAAAGAATATTATTTCCGCCCAAAAGGTGGAATTTCACTATAATGATTATGAGGAAAACGAAACGCCCAAGCCCGTAAAGCAGGTGCTGAAAGGCGTCTCGCTGGATATCCCGCGGGGCGGCTTCACGGCTGTGCTGGGTCACAACGGTTCGGGAAAATCCACCATCGCAAAGCATATGAACGCCATTCTCCTGCCATGCGGCGGAAAGGTTTGGGTGGACGGTATCGACACCTGCGACGAGGAAAAGCTGTTCGATATCCGCCGCAGGGTGGGCATGGTATTTCAAAATCCCGACAATCAGATCGTTGCGACAATTGTTGAGGAGGACGTGGCTTTCGCTCTCGAAAATATGGGCGTTCCTCCCGACGAAATGCGGGAACGCGTGGACGACGCGCTGAAGTCCGTGGGTATGTATGAGTACCGCGAGCATTCCCCTCACCAGCTTTCTGGAGGTCAGAAGCAGCGTGTTGCAATTGCTGGAATAATAGCAATGCGTCCCGAATGTATCGTTCTGGACGAGCCTACCGCCATGCTTGACCCCAAGGGCAGAAAAGAAGTGCTGAAAACGATACGCAAGCTTAACGCCGACTTTGGCATAACTATAATCCTAATAACCCACTACATGGAGGAAGCCGCTCTTGCGGACAGGATAGTGGTCATGGACAACGGCGAGATAATCATGGACGGCGTTCCGCGTGACGTATTTTCCAACGTGGAGCTGATGAAAAAGGTGGGACTGGACGTCCCGCAGGTCACGGAGCTTATGTATCTGCTGGGTAAAAGCGATCTGCCGTCGGATACTCATATCATAGACGAGGACGAATGCGTAAACGCACTGCTGAAGCTTCTCAGCAGTTGATCGGTTCTACCGTACAAACCGCATAAACAGGAAACATTATTGCCCAAATGCAAAATGTATTCCGTTTCGGAGGAATTTAAATGTCAGTTATCAAAACCGAAAATCTAACCTACACCTACAGCATGGGCACGCCCTTTGAAAAAACTGCCGTGAACAACGTAAACCTCGAAATCGAGGAGGGCGCGCTGGCGGGTATAATCGGTCACACGGGATCGGGAAAATCCACGCTGATACAGCATTTTAACGGTCTTATCAAGCCAACGTCGGGCAAGGTCTACATTGACGGCGAGGACATCTGGAGCAAGGACGTGAAAATACGCGATATCCGCTTTAAGGTGGGACTGGTTTTCCAGTACCCCGAATATCAGATATTCGAGGAGACCGTCTACAAGGACATTGCTTTCGGCCCGAAAAATATGGGACTTCCCGACGAGGAAATAGACCGCCGCATAAAGGAAATTGCCGAGCTTGTGGGACTTCACAAGGACAATCTCTACAAGTCCCCCTTTGAGCTTTCGGGAGGTCAGAAGCGCCGCGTTGCTATCGCGGGGGTAATGGCTATGGAGCCCAAGGCTCTTATTCTGGACGAGCCTACTGCGGGTCTCGACCCCAAGGGCAGAGACAAGATACTGGGTCAGATAAAGGAGTATCATCAGCACAAGAAATCCACGGTGCTGCTGGTTTCCCACAGCATGGAGGACATGGCAAAATTTGCCGATAAAATCCTTGTTATGAACAAGGCGGAGGTTTTCTGCTACGACGACACTCCCAAGGTGTTCGCGCGATCCGAGGAACTGGAGAATATCGGTCTTGCCGTACCCCAGATAACAAGGGTATTCAACCGTCTGAAACAGAGCGGCATAGATATCCGCACGGACGTTTACACCGTTGACTTTGCACGGAAAACCATTCTTGAGTACCTTGAGAAAAGGGGTGGGGCAAATGCTTAAGGACATCACCATCGGTCAGTATTTCCCCGGAAACTCTGTTGTACACCGCCTCGACCCACGGTTCAAAATAATAATCACAGGCGTGTTCATCGCCATGCTCTTTTCCGCGGACGGTTTTCTCGGTCTTGCGGTGGGAGGAATTTTTCTCATAGTAAGCTTTCTGCTGTCGAAAATCCCCCTGAAATTGATGATGAAAAGCCTTAAACCTATTATTCCGATAATTCTTTTCACATCGGTTCTGAATATATTTTTCCTGGACGGAGTGCCGCTTGTGAAATTTGGCTTTATAAAGATCACCGTAGAGGGTCTGCGCACAAGCGCGTTCATGATAATACGCATTATCGCGCTGATAATGGGAAGCTCCCTGCTGACCTACACAACCTCCCCCATAACCCTCACGGACGCTATAGAGCGGCTTTTGTCACCGCTGAAAAAGCTGAAGCTTCCCGTCCATGAACTTGCCATGATGATGACGATCGCTCTGCGGTTCATACCCACGCTTATTGAGGAGACGGACAAGATAATGTCCGCCCAAAAGGCACGCGGCGCGGACATGGAAACAGGCAGCCTTGTACAGCGTGCAAAGGCTCTTACGCCCATACTCATTCCCCTTTTCGTGTCGGCTTTCAGACGCGCGGAGGAGCTTGCCACCGCTATGGAATGCCGCTGCTATCAGGGCGGCGAGGGCAGGACGCGTCTCAGGCAGCTTCACTCCACGGGCGGAGACTTCTTTGCGCTGGGGCTGTCGGTAATATTTTTAGATGCGGTTCTGCTTCTGAACTTTCTGATGGGATAAAAAATTTGAAAAATCAAAGATTTTTCAAACTGCGAGTTTTGTTTTCCTCACTGTCGTTCGGAATTTTGCTAACGCAAAACCGCAAATGACATTTATGTCATTTTAAACATACGAAAGAGGAGGACACATTTTCCCTTACGGGAAAATGGTCATAATTATGAGAAATCTAAAAGTTACAATGGCTTATCGCGGAACGGCTTACCACGGCTTTCAGCGGCAGGAAAACGCGGTGGGCATACAAAACATTCTGGAGGAAAAGCTTTCCGCGCTGACCGATTCGGCGGTAAAGCTTAATGGCTGCTCACGGACGGACGCGGGCGTCCACGCGCGGGAATACTGCTTCTCCTTTGAGACGGAGCATAAAATTCCATGCGGAAATATTGTCCGCGGAATGAACTCCCTCCTGCCCGACGATCTGGCGATACTGGACTGCGAGGAAGCCCCTGCGGATTTCCACGCCCGCTACTCCTGCAAGAGCAAGGAGTATATGTATCTTATACTGAACAGGCGTGAAAAAGACCCGTTTTTAGCGGACTTAGCCCTGCATTACCCCTATGAGCTGGACACGGAGCTTATCGCAAAAGCGGCTCAGGATTTCGTGGGAGGACACGACTTCACGTCCTTTTGCGGGACTGCAAACCAAAAGGCGGACAGCTTTAGGACGATAGAATATTTCAGAGTGGAAAAAAGTGAAAATCTGGTGAAACTGCTTGTAAAAGGCGACGGATTTTTGTATAATATGGTTAGGATAATGGTAGGTACGCTTATCTTCATAAACGAGGACAAGCTCCCTGCGGACTGTATCCCACGCATTTTGGCGGCGCGGGACAGAAACCTTGCGGGCAAAACCGTTCCCGCTCACGGACTGTACTTAAACAAGGTGTACTATTAAAAGGGAGGGAGAATTTTGGCAGTAACCGACGTTTCCATGCTGCGTGAAAGACGCAAGAAAAAGAAAGCCGTAAAGCTTCTGAAAAAGCTTATTATCGTTGTGGCTGCGGCAGCTGTGATCGCGGAGGTGATACTGACCAAAAATCTGTGGTATCCTAAGCTTGACGGTATACTGACAAAAATCCCCGTCCCCGAAAACACTGCCGAGCTTGCAGAGGGGTATTTTCCCCTGTCCATAGAGGGCGGCGCAAGGTATCAGCTTAAAGCCATTGACGGCAGTCTCGCCGTTGCGGACGATACTCACTTCTTTGTTTACAACGAGGACGGCAAGCCAGTCTACACCGAGCAGCACACCTTTGCAAATCCCGTTATAACTGTGGGAAACAAAAAGGCTCTGCTGTACGATCTGGGCGGAAAAAGCTTCAGCCTTTACAGCAAGTACAAAAACGTTTACAGCAAAACCACCGACGACCCCATACTGATCGCCCGCATAGGAAGCAGCGATACGGCGGCGATAGTCACAAAAAGCGACAAATACCCCTCCGCGCTGATGGTATATGATTCGTCGGGAAAGAATATTTTTAATTACCGCTCTGTTGCGCGTATCATCGACGTTACCTTCAATGCGGACAGCTCGGGCTGCTATATAACCACTATCGGCGTTTCGGGCGGACTTCTCGTCTCAAAGATCCTGTACTACAGATTCGACCACATAGACAGGGACGAAATGGATAATCCCGTGCCCGTGTGGCAGACTAAGGAGCTGCAGACTCTGGCTTTGTCGGTACAGCTTTTCGGCGAAAATAACATAATCGTTTTCGGCGACAGCCTGTGCGCATATTACGACACCAACGGAACGTTCATCAACAGCTACTCGTACAAGCGCAGTCTGGTGGACTACTCCTCGGACGGAAATACCGCGGCTCTGATATTCTCCAACCAAGAGCGCCGAACCTCCGAGCTTGTGACCATCGAATGCACGGCGGGTACGATATCGGAAAAAACTCTTGACCGCGAAACGCTTAATATTCAGGTCAGCGGGGATACTGTCTATATGCAGACGGAAAACGGTATAGAGTCCTGCACTGCCGCTGGAGACATGATTTCCTCCGTGGAGCTTGACACCGAGTACGAGGGTTTTCTGAGAATGGGAAAATATATATATCTGCTGGGATACGACGAGATAAACAGAATAGACTATAACTGATTGGAATGATTGATTGAAATACCTGCTTGACGCCGCGGTCATCGGCGTAGTAATAATATGCGTCCTGATAGGCAGACACAGGGGCGCGGTAAAGACACTTATTTTTATAGCGGGATACGCGGCGGCTTTTGCGGCGGCGATCTTCGTCAGCAAGACCGCTTCGGAGTACGTTTACGAAAAGGCGGTAAAGCCTGCGGTGATATCGGCTGTGGATACAAAATCCAAAGAGCTTGCACAGGAGTATCTTTCTCCCGAAAAGCTGGGAGCCGTTCTCGAAGCGCAAGGAATTGACCTTTCCGACGAACAGCTTGAGGACATTATCGAAAAGGGCGAAAGTTACGCTCAGCTGCTTACCGACGAGGAATTTCGCTTTGCCGTGAAGCATATGTTCACGGAATACTGCCGCGCTCTTACGGAAGCGTTTTCGGGGGTAGTCCCCGAGGAGATTCTGGATGAGGCGGACAGATACATCTCCGAGACGGAAGCGGAAAACCTGCGGGTCACGGAGCTTGCGGAGGAGGAAAAGGAGTCGGTGTCCGAAATAATCGAGCGGGAAATAATCCGTCCCGTTATGATGAAAACCGTTCGGACTGCTCTGTTTATTGTTACCTTTGCGGCGGCGTCCCTGATAGTGTCGATAATCGCGCGGGCGGCGGGTCTTATAAGACATATCCCCGGCGTAAGTTCCGCAGACAGCTTTGCGGGAGGACTTCTTGGGCTTTTGCAGGGACTGCTTTTTACGGTAATACTGAGCGTTGCCGCAAACGTCTTTATAAGCCTTACCTCAGACGCAAACGAGTACCTGAACACGGAGATAATATCCGGAACGCTCATATTCAAGCGGCTTTACAGCGGGACATTTTTCCTGCTCTCGCTGATACTGAAATAGACCCTTTTGAACTTTAAGATATGGAGGACAACAGCGATATGCTTTGTACAAGATGCAAGAAGAGAACTGCGGTGGTATTTATAACTGCAATGCAGGGCGACGAAAAGCGGAACGAGGGACTTTGCCTTGTGTGCGCAAAGGAGCTTGGTATCCCGCAGGTTCGGGAGTATATGGAGCAGATGGGAATTGACGACGACAATGTGGAGGAATTTGCCGATCAGATGACGGATTTTTCCGAGGCGGTAGACGGCGATTCCTTTCAGCGGGGAGGAACAGGCTCTCTGCCCAGCTTTATCCAGAACCTTTTCGGAGGCTCTATCAAAAATCTCAACGACCTTTTGAACAAAAAGGAGGACGGCAGTATCTCCGACGAATTCCCCATGGACAGCGGACACGTCCACGAGAGCCGTTCCCACGCGAAAGAAAAGTCCTCCGCCAAGAAAAAGAAAAGCAAGTTTCTTGATAATTACTGCACCAACCTTACCGAGCGTGCCGAGGAGGGCAAGCTTGACAACATTATCGGCAGAGACAAGGAAATTGCCAGAACTATCCAGATACTCACCCGACGCCAGAAGAATAATCCCTGTCTTATCGGCGAACCTGGCGTGGGAAAAACTGCCATTGCCGAGGGTATCGCACAGAAGATAGTTGCGGGGGAAGTCCCCTTTAATCTGAAAAACAAGCGTGTTTACCTGCTCGACCTGACCGCTCTTGTGGCGGGAACTCAGTTCCGCGGACAGTTTGAAAGCCGCGTAAAGGGTCTTATCGACGAGGTTAAAGCCGAGGGAAACGTTATTCTCTTTATCGACGAGGTGCATAACCTTGTTGGCGCGGGAGACAGCGAGGGTTCAATGAACGCGGCGAATATCCTCAAGCCCGCTCTTTCAAGGGGCGAGGTACAGGTCATAGGCGCGACCACATTTAAGGAGTACAGAAAATATATCGAAAAGGACAGCGCGCTTGAAAGGCGTTTCCAGCCCGTCACCGTAAACGAGCCGAACATTTCCGAGACGGAAAGCGTGCTTCTCGGCATACGCGGATACTATGAGGAACACCACCGCGTTAAGATCACAGATGAGCTTCTGAAACGCTGCGCGGTGCTGTCGGAACGATACATCAACGACAGATTTCTCCCCGACAAGGCTATCGACCTGCTGGACGAAGCCTGCGCCTGCACAAGCATAAGAAGCAAGGAGATCGGCGATTACGACGAGCTTTGCGAAAAGCTTGTGAACACCGAGATCAGCATAACCGAAATGGAAGAAGCCTCCGAGCCCGATTTCGCTCAGATCGCCGAAGCGCGGGCGGAAGTCCTGAGGCTGGAAAACGAGAAAAAAGAGCTTGAAGAAAAGGTCAATAATATTTATGTCACCGAGGCGGACTTGTCCAAGGTAATCGAGTTATGGACGGGTATCCCCGCAAGCAAGGTCACGGAAAGCGAGTACACCAAGATCGCGAACTTGGAGGGCGCTCTGAAAGCCCATATAATCGGTCAGGACGAAGCCGTGGAGCTTGTGAGCAAGGCTATCAAGCGGACGAGAGTTCAGCTGTCGAAACGGCGCAGACCCGCTTCGTTCATATTTGTGGGACCTACGGGCGTGGGAAAAACCGAGCTGGTAAAGGTTCTCGCGTCGGAGCTTTTCGACGGCAACGAGCCGCTCATAAGACTTGACATGACCGAATACATGGAGAAGCACAGCGTTTCGCGTCTGATAGGCTCTCCTCCGGGATATGTGGGCTACGACGAGGCGGGACAGCTTACCGAAAAGGTTCGGAGAAAGCCTTACAGCGTTGTGCTGTTCGACGAGATCGAAAAGGCGCATCCCGACGTTATGAACATTCTGCTGCAAATTCTTGACGAGGGCAATGTCAACGACGCTCAGGGACGGTCGGTAAACTTTGAGAATACCATCATTGCCATGACCTCAAACGCGGGCTCTACCGACAAGGGAACGGGCGTGGGCTTCAACAAGACCGAGGGAGATATTTCCAAGGAAAAGGCTATGAAAGCACTGTCGGATTTTCTCCGTCCCGAATTTTTAAGCCGCATAGATGAGATTGTGGTGTTCAATCCGCTTTCTATGGAAAGCTACGAGCAGATCGCGGCGCTTATGCTGGACGAAATGAAAGAGCCTTTGGCGGAAAAGGGCATCTCGCTGAAGTACAGCAAAAAGGCTCTCACGGCGATCGCGGAGAAATCCCACGGCAAAAAGTTCGGAGCGCGTGACATACGCAAGGTCATCCGCACGGACATCGAGGATAAGATCGCGGCGCTTATAATCAACAGCGGGGAAAATCCCTTTGCGGTGATAAAGATCGGCGAGAAAAAGGGCGAGATCGAAGTGGAAGCGGTTTAAAAGCTTATTCGGGACACGTTTCGGCGTGTCCCGAAAATTTTTCCGAAAAAATTTGCAAAAACACTTGACATTTTCTGCGCTGTATGCTATAATATTTTTTGTCATTGAGTGATCACGCGGGTGTAGTTCAATGGTAGAACTCCAGCCTTCCAAGCTGGTCGCGTGGGTTCGATTCCCATCACCCGCTCCATTGATTCGGTAACGCTGCATTTGTAACGTTGCCGAATATTTAGATTTTCTCATTTCTCCGATGTTTTGTGGTTTTGCGCAAGCAAAATTCCGAACGACAGTGAGGAAAACAAAACTCGGATTTGAAAATCGAAGATTTTCAAATTTGCGCCTTTAACTCAGCTGGATAGAGTAACTGCCTTCTAAGCAGTAAGCCACTGGTTCGAATCCAGTAAGGCGCGCCAGCGGCGAACGCGCCGCAGCGAAAAAAATGTTCCGCACATTAATGCGGGACATTTATTCGCGCGATTGATTAATGTTTTGTGGTAACAATATGCAAAGTATGGTGGGTGTAGCTCAGCTGGTTAGAGCGTCGGATTGTGGTCCCGAAGGTCGTGGGTTCGAAACCCATCTCCCACCCCACATTGGACAGCAGTCATGATATATATCGTGATTGCTGTTTTTATTTTGCACGCTGAGGAAAAAATATGAAAATAATAGAAACAAAACGATTGCTTCTTCGCAAATGGGAACTTAATGATTTGGACGACTTTTTTGAATATGCTAAAAATCCAAATGTTGCTTATCCAGCAAATCTTAACCCGCTTCAAAATAAAGATACAGCCTTACAGGTATTGAAATCATACATAATAAGCGACGAAATATGGGCTATTGAACTAAAGGAAACAATGAAAGTAATCGGGCAACTGAAAATTTATCCCGACCATAACCGCGGAAAATTCAGTGAACGGAACAGCGCGAAGTTTATCAACTACGCCCTTGCGGAAGAATATTGGGGACACGGATATATGACCGAAGCGGTAAAAGCGGCTGTCGAATATGCTTTCAAAGAAACAGATATTGAATTAATAACAGCATTTCATTTTCCCGATAACAATAAATCAAGGCGTGTTCTTGAAAAATGCGGTTTTGAATATGAAACCACGCTCGACAACGGCATTTTACGTTATGACGGAGCTTATTCCACAGGTATATATCATTCTGTTATAAAACCATTATAAGGAGGAACTATTATGGAATTTATCAGATCGTCCGATATCAAGGAGCTTGCCAATCCGGGAGTGGTGTCCCGCCAGCTTCTTAATCCCGAAAATTCCGAAAGCACCAGAGTGACTATAACCGAGGTACATCTCGAACCGGGAGCAATTCAGCCCCGTCACACCCATGACGCGTCGGAACAGATATGGTACGCTCTCAAAGGCAGCGGAAAGCTTTTGCTTGCCAACGACGAAACCAAGGACTTTTCCATGGGAGATGTGGTGCGCTTTGCGGACAAGGACGTCCACGGTTTGCTGAATGACGGCGGCACCGAGTTTGTGTACCTTTCCGTCACCGCTCCTCCGATAAATTTCGGATACGCCTATTCCGAAAAACGGTAACGGCACTCCCCTGCCCTAAAGCCCGCCAAACAGGCTTTTATGGCAAAAATCGTTAAAAAATATACAAAAAATTGCGAAAACCTATTGCTTTATTTGTCGGATTGGTGTATAATATATACATATGCAAACGTCCCTCGAAGTCAGCTTCGGGACGCAGCAAATTCTGAAAGGAGTATGTACATATGATTTATTCACATGAGGTTGAAAAAATGTGTCCCGTGGCGCAGGGCGTCGCTCACGGCGCAGCGCCTATACCCGAGGAAGCTAAATGGGTAAAGGCTAAGGAAATCAAGGATATTTCCGGCTTTACTCACGGCGTGGGTTGGTGCGCTCCCCAGCAGGGCGCCTGTAAGCTGTCCCTTAACGTTAAGGACGGCGTTATCCAGGAGGCTCTCGTTGAGACTCTCGGCTGCTCCGGTATGACACATTCCGCAGCTATGGCTTCCGAAATTCTTCCCGGAAGAACCATTCTCGAAGCTCTCAACACCGACCTTGTATGCGACGCTATCAACACTGCTATGAGAGAACTGTTCCTCCAGATCGTTTACGGTCGTACACAGAGCGCGTTCTCTGAGGACGGTCTGCCCATAGGCGCAGGTCTTGAGGATCTCGGAAAGGGTCTTCGTTCCCAGATAGGCACAATGTACGGTACTCTTGCAAAGGGTCCCCGCTACCTTGAAATGACCGACGGTTACGTTACAGGCATTGCCCTCAACGAGGACAACGAGATCATCGGCTACAAGTTCGTAAACTTCGGCAAGATGATGGACTTCATCAAGGCAGGCGACGACGCCAACACCGCTTTTGAAAAAGCTCAGGGTCAGTACGGCAGAGTTAACGACGCCGTTAAGGTTATCGACCCGAGAAAGGAATAAGGAGGTACACTGAAATGGCTTTATTTGAATCATATGAAAGAAGAGAAAAGCAAATCCTTGACGTTCTCTCTCACTACGGAATCAACTCTATCGAAGAAGCGGCAGAAGTTACCAAGGCTAAGGGTCTGGACATCTACAAGCTGGTAGAGGGCATTCAGCCTATCTGCTTTGAAAACGCTAAGTGGGCTTACACCGTAGGCTGCGCTATCGCTATCAAGAAGGGCTGCACAAGAGCTGCTGACGCTGCTGCTGCTATCGGCGAGGGACTTCAGGCTTTCTGTATCCCCGGCTCTGTTGCTGACCAGCGTAAGGTTGGTCTTGGTCACGGTAACCTCGGCAAAATGCTTCTCGAAGAAGAGACCGAATGCTTCGCTTTCCTTGCGGGACATGAGTCCTTTGCAGCTGCCGAGGGCGCTATCGGTATTGCCGAAAAGGCTAACAAGGTTCGTCAGAAGCCCCTCCGTGTTATCCTGAACGGTCTCGGAAAGGACGCTGCTCAGATCATCGCCCGTATCAACGGCTTTACATACGTTGAGACAGAGATGGACTACTACACAGGCGAGGTTAAGGAAGTTTTCCGCAAGGCATACTCCGACGGTCTGCGCGCTAAGGTAAACTGCTACGGCGCAAATGACGTTACCGAGGGCGTTGCTATCATGTGGAAAGAGGGCGTTGACGTTTCTATCACAGGTAACTCCACCAACCCCACACGTTTCCAGCACCCTGTTGCAGGTACATATAAGAAAGAATGCGTTGACAAGGGCAAGAAGTACTTCTCCGTTGCTTCCGGCGGCGGTACAGGACGTACTCTCCACCCCGACAACATGGCTGCGGGTCCTGCTTCCTACGGTATGACTGATACTATGGGACGTATGCACTCCGACGCTCAGTTTGCAGGTTCTTCCTCCGTTCCCGCTCACGTTGAGATGATGGGTCTTATCGGTATGGGCAACAACCCCATGGTTGGTGCTACCGTTGCCTGCGCTGTTGCGGTTGAGGAAGCTATGAAAAAGTAATTCTCGCATAATTAAATAATAAAAACCGCGTAAATGTCGATTTTACGCGGTTTTTTATTTTGTGAAAATTTACTATAGCAACGGCAAAAATCACACTGTTAGTAACACGTTAGATACTCATTAGTAACAAATAACCTTTAAAAATCGAGCAGTTCTACGGCTTTCCGAAGCTGCTCTATATCTTTGTGAGTATACACCTTTTCCGTAACATCACCGCGCTTGTGTCCTACAAGACGCTTAATGCTGGTTTTGTTTGCACCGAGATTATCAAGTTCCGTGATAAAGGTATGTCTGGTTTCATGCGGGGTGTGGTTCATGTTCAGATCGTTCATGACCGCGATAAATCGTGTATGAAGCTGGGTATAACTTAGCGGTCTCCCCTCTTTATCGGTAATAAGATATTCATACGGCTGATCCATGAGATTATCAACAAGCGGTTGTATCTTATGATGTATCGGAACTTGGCGGTTACGTCCACTGTCTGTTTTTATTCCGCCTGTTATAATTCCGTCTGAAACATCGCTATGCTTGATAAGCACCATTTCCCCTGCACGCCACCCCGTATAGAGCATAATCAATATCACATCAACATAAGACGTTCCGAGGTTGTCCCAAAGCGTTTGGATTTCTTCGCGGGTAAACGGCACTTTGTCTTTCTCAACCTCGACTTTTGGACGGCGAAGTACATCTGAATAATTGGTTTGCACAATTTCATGAAGCAAGCAATAATCATAGATCATATTGAAAAGCGACTTTATACGCGCTCTTGTAGTTGCGCCTACATCTGCCGTATCAATTATGTGCTGCATTTGAGCCGGGCGAAGATCTGACATTTTCACATCATAAATCGGTGAACAATAGCTGAAAGCAGATTTATATGTCCGTGCCGCTGAATCGGTGATCTCCTTGAATTTTTGCTCCGACCATTTATCATACACTTCCGCAAAGGTGATCTTGGACTTGTTGATATCATATGGAGCTTTATTGTACTCTGCCAATGCTTGGAGCGCGGCGGCACGCGCGGGATAGTAGCCGATAACCTGATAAATCGGCTGAGGTTTCTTGCCCTCAACGGCTTTCCAGCCTGTTGTTATTCTGGCTATCCACGGGTTTCGGCGGTTTCCCGAAAGCTTGTATACAGAGCCGTAGCCGTTTGGAAGTTTCATATGTTCAGCTCCTTTTTATATCTCAAAATTCCAAATAGAAATATGTAAATTATTTCAAAAATAAGAGTTAACTAATGCAGTGCCTAAAGATGTGACTGTTACATGAAAAACATTTTTGTCATTAGTATTTATTACTATATATCCGTTAGATTCTAAATATTTTAAATCATTTTCAAGCTTTTTATATTTTGTTTCACTATATACTATTGATTTACTTGAGGCTATTTTTCTTAATAACAACAAACGTTCTGATATTATATCAGTATCATTTTGATTATTGCTTGTACTTTCTTCTGCTATTTCATAACTAAGAAAAGGAGTATAAGGAGAAAGATGAATTGATTTTTTCTCACTAAATAACGAAGAACTCCATACTTCAAATATATCATCAAGTGATTTTTCTTGAAGAGGATATTCAAGACAAGTGTTAATACTAATTAACATATGTTTTATTCCCTCTTTGTTAAACACTTTACCTTGCAAATTATTTATAGGTGAACTATATTTACTAAACTCATCTGTTGTCATATCAATTAAAATGGGAATCACAACTCCACTTTGAGTTGTAACTACATTATTCAAAGCACCCACTTCAAAATTAAGCCATGGAGAATTAATATTATTTTTAGTAATACAAATAATACCAACCTTTGAATTAGCCAAATTATCCATAATTTGAGCAATAGCATGAGACCCAGCATAAATATTATCTGACATAAACGGTTCTGTATTTTGTAAAACCTTTGGAAGCCAACCCGCAAGCTTTTTTGCCACTTCAAAACTCGAAGTATCTTTGCCAGACCAACTAATAAATACTTTTGTTTTCATATATTAATCATTCCTTTTTAAAATATGAATTTTCTATAGTAACTTATTTTTTTAGTATCTTTGCAATTTCAATTAGTTTTTCTCGTTCCTCACTATCCATATCAGAAATAATATCCTCCAGTTCCTTTGCTGCTGATTCGGTGTTATTTTCCGTTGCCCGATTTGCGAAAAACGTTGTTATAGTACCCGTCAGCATAGATATAAAGCCTATACCGAAAATCATTAGTACAATTGCCATGACACGCCCGATACCCGTTGCTGGTGATATATCGCCGTAGCCAACGGTCGTTACGGTCACGATAGACCACCACAGCGCGTCAAAAAAGTTCTTGCCCTCTGCGTACATCATTATAAATGAGGAGGTCAAAATAAGCACGCCCGAAGTATACAGTACATAAATAAATCCGTTGGTATGCAGGAATTTATTTGCGCGTACTCCGAAACGTCCAAACAATGCCGTAAGCCGGGCAAGCTTTGTAAACTTTGAAAGCTTTGCGAGTTTGGCTAATTTTGCAACTCGTAAAACACGAGCAAATCGGAAAAAGCTGAATATAGAGTTAAACGGTATAATTGAGAGCAGGTCAAAAATATTTTTCTTGAAAAACTGCCATTTTCCTTTTGCAAGAATAAATCTGACTATGTAATCAATTGCAAATATTATCAATATAATTGTATCTGTCCAGAATAACGCGCCGCTCGCAAGACTGATTTTCCCGCACAAGTCGAGAATAACCAGTATGATCGACAGCAGCGCAAGCAGGACTATAAATATTTGATACGCAGCGTTAAGCTTTTCGTGATTTTTCATTTTATGTCTCTTATCTTTCCGAATTACTTTTTAGGTTTTGGAAGTGCTTTCTTTGTATCCTTATCATTACAACCGCCTACACCGCAAGCCCAGTAACCGTCATCGGAGTAAGTTTTAAATTCATTAAAACCTATATCAATCTCCGAATAATTTTCCTCATCAATTTTTAAAGCAGCACGGCACTTTTTGTTTGAGTGCAAACACATAGTATCCGAATTAAGAATAAAATGTGTATTTTCACCGAGACATTTTCCGTCAGTATCAAATTTATACTCGATATCATCGATCGTGACAATGCCGCTTGCAGCCTTGCCCTTGCTATCCAAATAATACTTTGCTCCGGATTTCATTGTGATCCATTTGCTCTTTTGCATTATACCATTTTTATCAAAATAATAGTTAGCCGTTTTGGTTTTGAGCCACCCCGTTTGTCTTGTTCCGTCTTTTTTTATGTAGTATGTTTTTCCATCAATTTTAAGCCAGCCAGTTTTTGCCTTTGTACCATTATCGTATTCGTATACATATCCCGAATCTGTTTTAACCCATTCATCAGCACTTACTGTTAATGGTGCGGATACTGTCATAGTTACAAGTACCGCGATAGCTGCTGAAATAAACTGCTTTTTCATTTTACATTCCTCCATATTTATATTTTATAACCGCCTTGTTACAGGCGGTTATTTTTTATATAGTTTTCAAACTGCTTGTACACCTGCTGTTCCAACGGTGATGTCAAAAATTTTCCGCGTTTACGGAGTACTTCCATGCGTTCAGCGCGGATCGTTGCCGCCGCATGGCTGATACCGCAGACCTCCGAAATTTGCTCCGCTGTCTGAGCGTTTATGCCCCACAAGACACACGCAGGAGCAAGCAACCTTGAGGCGAAAATATCCGCCTCGGTTTCATCGGCTGGCTTGGAAATATTGTCGCGCCTTGTATAGTAGCCGTTTTTCATTTCATGTCCCATTAAAATGTGTCCCAGCTCATGGGCAACAGTAAACCTCTGTTTTCCGTAAACATCTGTATCGTCAAATATAATGTACCACTTATTGTTTTGCATTACAGCAATACCGTTTTCTCTGGGTTGCAGTTCATCAGCGTGCTTATTATCAAGAATAGTAATACTCAAATCCTTACATATTCCCGACAACGACACCGGGAGTTCGCACACATGAAAGTCAATCAAAGCTTTCCATGCCGCGTCGCGGGCGTTTTGGTATCGCATGTACAATCCATATACATCTGTATTTTTCAGTTTTATCACCTCTGACAGTATTTTCTACTGTCAGAGTTTTTTTTATTCTTATTATAATTTGATATCTGTCGGCGGTATTTTACTAAAATCTTTTGTTGTTTCAACTATTTCTGCGGGGTGGTTATCTACAGATCGTGCTGCTCTATAGATGGTTGTTGTTTGCGGCATTGCCGTTTCTGCCTGTTCGGCATAGTCTATAACACAATTCACTACATTTTTAGAAATTTCATTCAATCCAATATATTTGTGTATATATTCGTTATCTTTTGGGTTGGTACTGTAATTTTGTTTAACTCGCAGCTTATCAACACCAAGCAAATAATCAATTGATACACCAAAAAACTTTGACATTGCAACAAGCACTTCTGAATTTGGTTCACGTTCGTTATTTTCATAACTGGAATATGTCCTTAATTTTAAATTCAATTGGTCACTTACTTCTTTTTGACCAAATCCTCGCGCTTCTCGCAAACGCTTTAACCTATCCTCAAACATTGTATCACCTCTTACAACCGCATTATAGCACATTATGTGCCGTAATTCAACATCATTTGGCACATTTTGTACAAATGCACAAAAATTGCATACACGATTTGTGCATATTATTTTCACAAATTGTGTTGACAAATACACAAAATGTGCTATAATATAGCCATAAACACAATTTGTGCAATAAATCACAAATTGTGTAGCAAAGGAGGTTATACAATGAAGCCGATGAAGTACCCAAACATAGACGCCGAACGTGCTCGCATGGGCATTACAAGAACAGAACTTGCAGCACGCCTCGGAGTGGGACGGCGTACACTTTATAATTGGATAGAATCCGGAAATATTCCCGAAACACAGCTTAAAAATATGTGTATGCTGTTCAATTGCACTATTGACTACCTTGTCGGAATTGAAACGGTTAAATCATCATAGGAGGTAAGCAGGTATGGCACAGCATTTGACACTTGAAGATGTCGAGAAAATCCCCAGAGAATATCTTATCCCCAAGGAAGTAGCGCAGGTTCTGGGCTGTTATGCATACGGAATAACGCTCCTCGCACGGCAAGACCCAAAGGCGCTTGGGTTTCCTGTTATCGTTATCGGCAGCCGCACAAAGATTCCGAAGCGAGCCTTTATAAACTATATGAAAGGTCACCCGGAAGAAATCGCGGAAAACAACGATACGCTTAATGAATAACCGGAACAGCATACATATAAAATTTCAAGCAGCGGTAAAACTGCATAAAATACGGCGGGTTCGGACGCGTCCCACCAAAAGCGTCCAATGCCGAACAGCAAGTTTTTCATGGGTTTTTAGCGAGAAAATCCATGCACGGAGCAGGTTTATAAATTTGTACCCGTCCGTGGGGTCAACATGGGAACAATCGCAGGATAACAAGTTTCGGCGATTTTAATGTGAAATCGTCAGCCGTATTTATGCAGCTTTACCGCTGCTTGAACAGAAAGAGGAAAACGGTATGTATCGTGAAAAAAGCAAGGAGGATCGCGAAAAAGAAGCAAGAGAACGCGAAAACCGAAAGACCGATCTTTTTGCCGGAGTATGTCCGTACACTTTGGAACATCATTACCATCTGAACATCAACAACACCGTCCTGAATGTATTTTATGAGGATACAGTAAAGAGGCGCAAGCTGGGACACCCGCCGTTCAGCGACAGTCAGCGTCAGGCGTGGGAAAAATGCCTGTGGAAATTTCTGCGCAAACGGTATATGAAATACGATCCTAAATATGCGCGAGAAGTTCCGAAAGAGCTTCCGCAGGACGAGCATATCAGCGGCAAGCTTTCCGGTTGGAGAAAAGATTTCTTCAAGACATTTATCAACACAACTCTGGACGTTCCCGAAGCGTTGGAGCTGTTTGCGCGGGAGGAGGAGAAAATTGACTATAAAAACTGTTGAGTGCTGCGGACTGAAATTCCGCATTTGCAGCGACGTAATAATTATCGACCTCAGAAACGGTGAAAATAAAAAATTCACCAACGGACGCGAGGCTGCGATCGCATTTTCGGGAGAGATCGAAAGCCTTGTCCTTGATAAGCTCGCACCAATGCTCGAAGAGCGAGGGTATGATAAATATACGGGCAAAAAAAGAGCCGCGCTGTGAATAATCACAAACGCAGCAAAAACAAAAATGTACATTGTCAGTATACCGCATTATCCGCTTTTTGTCAAGTGTGATTTTGCAGTTGACTGCAAAAAAACGGAGGATCATTATGATACAAAAAGCAATTGAAAAAATCAATGAAGAAATCAAGTCGGGCGGCATTATGGAAAGAAATCTCGGCGAATATGTAAAGTCTGAGCTTCTGAAAAGCGACAGCAATGCATTGAAAGTACTTGCGCCGAATACTGACCTTGAAACATTTATGGAGCGAATATGGAAAATTGCTAATTCAATGAGAAACTTTAAGTCCGATAAGGATACAGCCGCAGCAGGCAGGGACGCTATTGCCGTGATAAAAGGTATCAAGCTTGAAGATGTGGCGGATAATTCAAACGAAGTCGCTGTGATCGGAGATTTATACACCAAAACTGCCAAAAAGAAAAAAAGCAATGGCGTATGCCTGACCTCAGAAATAGTTATCCCGCTTCTGCACATTTATTACGGCATACCCGTAAAAGCCGCCAATGAAAAAGAGTCCAAACCTAAACGCCGCCGTTTCAATACGGTGTCGCTGGATTAGGAGGCGGTACCATGAACTTTAAGGGATTAATAAAAATACCCGTCCCGCCCGCGCCGCAAACCGATATACCCGCTAAAACGTCGGTATTTGTCAAGAACGCATATTCAGGCGGATACAAACAAACGGTGAAGAATTTCCTTTACCTTGCAGAAATAATTGAGGATATGCTTGTCGTTACGACTTATCACGACAGCAAATTCATGTGGCGCACATTTATAACCAATACCGAATACTGCACTCAAAAGGCGGGAAATCCAAAAAAATCAACCGCAGGCGTTGAGAGAATTACAGAGTACAGTCAGACCTATATTCCTATTGACGGAGCAGGTGAAACCGTAAAGCGGTACGTTGATATGTACCATAAGTATGATACCTTGCCGCCGGCAAATTACTGGCGTGATTTAGAGCAAGGCATGGAGACCGTTAATTCTTTGCAGAAAAGGATCCGTAATAATAAAACCTCGGAGCGGCACCGCAAAATTCGCGAAGCTACGGAAGAATGTATGCTGGAAATCAGACAGCCAGTCAAGCCGTTTACCGAATGGCTCAAGCACCAAAGCAGCAGCATTCATGTAATTTACCATACCGGCGATAACTTCGGAGTGTGCAGTCACTGTCTGAAAAAAATTGAACGTGGAAAAAGCAAATGGAAGCACCGGAAATATATCACTTGTCCTCATTGTAGAAAAAGGGCGCAGCTCATTTGTTCAGGCAGGCTCAGAGACGGCAGGATAGAACACCATACGGAATTGTTTTGGTATGTTCAAAAGACCTCGGAGGGCTGCTGCGTAAGACTTTTTAAAGTGCATTATAATTTATGCAAAAATACGACCTATGGAGCTGACGAGGAGCAGATCATACCAATTACATATGAGTGGAACAAGTCCACAGGATATTGTGAAGTGTGCAGGGTTTTTCTTGACCTTGGCGGTAATTACATAAAAGGCTTTGTGTGGGACAATTTTATGCAGACGGGTACAAATTACTGGTGCAGGACTAACAACGCATTTTATTCCGCAAGGTTTTACACTGGCAATTTGCGGAACGCTTTGAGCAATTACGAACAGCTTAAATATATCCCCTGGAATAAGGTCTCAAAAATTACGGGCAATAAATTTCGGCTTTTTGAAATAATTAAAAAACTTATCCGCCGCCCGTGGATCGAGTACCTTATAAAGATCGGTATGAACAGTCTTGCGTATGATTATTTAAATCGGTATCACGACGAAATCAGCGTCGCCGAATTTGTAAACGGTAAAACAGGTACCGGGAAAAGCGCAAGTCTTGCACATATTCTGGGACTTAACCGCCGTGAACTTCGGGAGATAATACCTTATGATCCCGACTATAACGAATTGGAGCTGTACAAGCTCCTGCTTCATAAGCGTGCAGGTATTGAGGAATGGAAGCAGCTTAAAGAATTTTCAAACTGTTTTTCGGCGATATCCTCTGCACTTGAATATCAGCCTGTTTCACGTTATTTGCGGTATATCGAAGAACAGGCGAAATTATACGAACAGCAGGATTGCGGCGGAATCGGGACGGTTATCAGCGACTATGATGATTACATTCGGGAAGCAAAGGCGGCAAATTACAATATGGAGGACACCGCTACGATAAATCCGAAAAGTCTTATTATTGCTCATGCCGACTCGGAGGTCGATTCACGTTTGGCGCATTATAAGCAGAATTACGAAAAATATGCAGGTGAACTTTCGGCTGCTGCGGAAAATATTGCAAAGGTCAAGGGAATTATTTACGAAGATAATAATTTCCGTATTGCGCCGATCATGTCATGGGAGGAACTTTTTAACGAATCTAAATACTTGCGGCACTGCGTTGCTTCATATGCAAAAAAATATGCCGACGGAGAATGCATTATTTTCGGCATACGGAATATCAGCGCTCCCGACATTCCCATGTACACGCTGGAGCTTTCCGGAGATTTTAAGTATGTGCGGCAATGCAGGGGCTTTAAAAATAAATCGGCTCCCGAAAATATTATGGAGATAGTCCGAAAATGGCACAAAAATCTTATTGCAAAAAATACTAAAAAGGCAGGTTGATAATTATGGAGAATAAAATTGTTGATGTTGCTCCCGGCGAAATAACTGCGGAGTACCGGGAGGCTTTAAAGCTTCATCAGGAGATAATGGCAAACGGGGCGATCGCGGCGCAGGCTTTGTATGAGATGTGCCGCAGCTTGAAGCGTATGCGGGACGAAAAGCTTTATACAAGTCTTGGATATGAGGATTTTGAGACGTACTGCGAGGAAAAAGCCAACATAAGAAAGCGGCAGGCGCACAATTACATAACGGCTTATGAAAAACTGGGAAAAGAGTTTTTGCAGTCAAATGCACAGCTTGGAATTACCAAACTGGAGCTTCTCACTCACGTCCCCGCACTTGACCGTTCGGATTTTATGGATAATAACGACGTTTCGGAATTATCGGTTCCCGAACTTAAAAAGCGTATTAAAGAATTAGAGCAGGAAAACAGCATGAAAGGTGAACAGATATCCATGCTTCAGGAGCAGGTTTCCGAAAATCAGAACGGAGACAATTCCGAAGAAATCGAGAACCTGAAAGCAGAGATCGAACGTCTGAAATCCGAGCCTGCAAACGCTATGGCGGATAATGCTAAAAAGGAGATTGCCAAGGTCAAAAAGGAACTCAAAGCCAAAGCCAAGGAAGAACAGGACAAGGCGGTCCGTGAAGCTATCGACAAAGAACGGAAAGCCTTTGAAAAGGAAAAGGACAAGGCTGTCAAGGAGGCTTCCAAGGATTTGAAAAATCAGGTGGAGGGCTACAAGAAAAAGCTTGAGGCGCAGCAGGAAAATATGTCCGAGGCGGTCAGAAAAGCCTCCGAGCTTGAGGAAAAGCTCAAAGCCGCGCGGACGGATAATTCTCTGAAATTCCGTCTGCTGTTTGAACAAGTCCAAGACAGTCTCGATAATATTTTAGATGTGCTGGAAGATGTTGAGGATAAAAAAGAACAGCAGACCTTTGCTGAAAGACTTGTAGAGCTGAATGAAAATATTATTGAGGTTGCAAAGGAGTATTGCAATAACATATGAAAAAACTGAAACAGATAATATTCCTGCTGACGGTGCTTGCGATGTTCCTGATCGCGGGCGGCATGGATAACGGTGATATACCTTTCGACGCAGCTGCTGTATTGTCGATCGTTAATTTTATTATTATGGCTTGGAGCGGGTTTTCGTCGGGACTGCTGGTTCTGCCTGATGATAGGAGGTAAATTATGAGTAAAGCTGTACTTATGTCTATACAACCGAAATGGTGCGCGCTTATTGCAGACGGCTGGAAAACGGTTGAAATCCGCAAGAACCGTCCAAAACTTAAAACGCCTTTTAAAGTGTACATATACTGCACCAAAAACAAAGAGAAATGCGGTGTAGCACAAGGAAAAGTAATAGGCGAATTTATATGCTCGATAATTGAGGGATATAAATACATTCTTAGTGACTACATAGAAGAAGAGGATCAGCTTTGTTACTGGTCATGTCTGAACAGCTATGAGCTTCATTCTTATTTAAAAGGTGCGGTACCATATGCTTGGTATATATTCCGGCTTGTGATATACGACACGCCGAAAGAACTTTCCGAGTTCGGAAAAACAAGACCGCCGTAGTCGTGGTGCTATGTAGAGGAAACAAAATAATCACGGTATCACGGGCGGGCTGCTTGGCTTGCCCTTTTGCCGACCTTGCACACAAACGATATACCTATACTATATAATAGTATTTTTCAAAGGACGCAAGAGCCTTTTAACGGTCTTGGTTAAAGGGTTATCTTTTCGCAGTCTGTAAAAATTTAGGTGATTTTATGGGAATGTTAAAAAAAGACGGATATTACAAAAAACAGGTAATTTGTCCTAACGGCATGACCTTTGTAACAAAATGCCAAATGCCTACGCTGGGTAAAAGCGGCAAGCGTGAGCCTAAGCTAATGCCAACCTCAGAGAAAAAGGCAAAGCAGAACCTACGCCGTGCTGCTGAAAAGCTGTATTACCTCATGCTGTCAAACTTTTTCCCGGGAGACTACAACCTTGCCTTTACATATCCTGCGGGGACAGTCCTGTCATCTGCCGGGGCAAAGGAGATATTCGGACGGTTTGCACGGCTGTACACGGCGTACTGCCGTAAAATGGGCTACAAGCCCGATTATATCTATAACACCGAGGTCGGCAAGCGGGGTGCGGTACATCATCATGTCATTCTGCACAATCATCGTGACCTTGAAATTATCGAGGAGCTTTGGAGCAAGGCGGGCGGCGGTTCAGTGCAGTATCGGGGTAACAGTAAGCTCCGTGCCGATTATGACTGGTACGACCTTGCTGTGTACTTTGTTGACCGCACTAAGGGCGGCAGGCAGCCCGATACACACGTCAAGGGCGAACGCCGTTACAATACAAGTCACGGCTTGAAGCGTCCGAAGATCGTCTATGAGTGGATCGACGCGGACAGGTGGTACAAGCCCAGAGCGCCTAAGGGCTGGTATATCGTTCCAGACTCTATCCGCAGCGGCGCGGATGAGCTTACGGGCGGGAATTTTATCAAGTATCTTTTGAGGAGGCTGGATTGATGAAAAAGGACAGGGTGCGGGATTACGCAACAGCGGCATTCAGAGATTATGCTGTTGCGGCAAAGTCGGCAAAGAACGTTACTGAATCGCAGCGTGAGGATATGGCGGCGGTTGAAAATATGCTGAAATATTTTTCCGCAGTAAAGCCCTCCGTAGTTTCTGCGGTCAAGGCTGTATATTTCACCGACGCAAGCTTGCCGCTCCGCAAGAACACGGTTTCTTTCCGCGTGCGCGAGTATGCACTGTCGGAGCATACCGACGAGCGTTCCGCATACCGCGACTTAAAAGCGGCGCGGAATAAATTTGCCGAATACCGTGGTCTGACCGTAGGCTGAAAAAGTTGTCAGTAGTGGGTTCATAATTTGTGATATGATTATAATTGAGGACGGATATTTAGTCTTTTGGTGATTTTATGGCAATGCTGACAGTAGAGCAGATCAAAAAGCTTATTGAAGATAACAGGCTTGATATTTTCTATAACTCTAAGTACTGGCGCAGATTTTCCAAAGATGTCAAACGGGAGCAGAACAACGAATGCCAGATATGCAAATCAAAAGGCAGATATTCACCCGCTAAAATTCTGCACCATGTCAAGCACTTGAAAGATCGTCCCGACTTAGCGTACAGCAGATACTACACCGACGAAAACGGAGTGCGGCACAGACAGCTCCTTGCAGTATGCTTCCGCTGTCATGAGGAACTCCACGGCAGAACGTTCAAAGTCGGCACCCGTCCTCGCAAGGGCTATACCAACGAGGAAAAATTCTGAAAACCATACCCCCCTCTCAAAAAAATGGCTTTCAAGAGGGGGCGGTACACCGCAGGGGACAATCAAGACAAGTTCGGGAGCGGGTCGCGCGTATCACATACGGGCGCACGCGCGTATATGTAAAATTTTCGTGAAGTTGAGGTCAGACGAAATTCAGACAGGAAAAGGATTTTTTCGGAAAGGAGACGTTGCGGCATGGCTAAGCCGTCTGTTGATAAAATCAAAAAAAGCTTGCTGGAACAGCTTGAAAAAAGGGGCGGTTTTTCTCCGTTTTTTGCGTCTCTTATCGAGGACTACTGCAACTGGGAAAAGGCAGAGCGCAACATCTGGACTTGCTTGAAAAAATCTGAGGTCGGGTCTAAGGAGTGGGAAACATATCAGAAGCTTGCACTTAACGTCAGCAACAGAAAAATGTGCATTCTGAAACAACTTGACTTCAAGACCACGAATGTTATCGGCGGAGATAATGAAGAACTGTAACCCTCATATCCTCGAATATATCGAGCTTGTCAAGAGCGGTAAATATCCTGTCTGCACGGAGCAGGTACAGCTTATTGATCTGGTGGAGCGGGTTCTCGGAGAGGACGGCGTTTATGTCGATGATGAACAGCTTGAAAAATATCTAAGCTATCAGAAATATTTTCCGTATGATTTATTTCCCTGGGAGAAATTTTTATTCGCGCTGCATAATTGCACATACACTGCGGACGGTTTCCCGCGGTTCAGCCATTTGGTTATTTACGGCGGGCGCGGACTTGGCAAGAACGGATATTTAGCCTTTGAAAATTTCTGCCTGCTTACTAATGCAAATCCGGTGAAAAATTATAATATTTACGATTACGCCAATTCTGAAAAACAAGCAAAAAGGTCTTGGAACGACGTTTACGAAGTAATGAACGATCCTCAGAACAAGGCAAAATTATCGCGGTTTTTCACTTGGAACAGCGAATGTATCAAAAATATAAAAACGGGGTCGGAATACTGGTACATGGCGAACAACGCCAAAACAGGCGACAGTTACCGTCCCGGAAAGGTCAATCATGATGAAGTACACGAGTTTGAAGATACCTCCGCACTGACAACAAGCATAACGGGTCTCGGAAAGGTAGACCACCCGCGGCGTACTACCTGCACCACTGACGGAGACGTTCGGGGCGGATACCTTGACGATCTGCTTGGAAAGTGCAGAAAGATACTGAATGGCGAAGTCCCCGACAACGGAACGCTCCCGTTTTTATGTCACGTTGAAAGCGAGGAGGAGATAACCGATCCTGCGATGTGGTACAAGGCTAATCCCAGCTTGCAGTACCGTCCCACGCTTATGTGGGAAATCAAGCAGGAACTGGGGGACTATCTCGAAAATCCTGTAGCACATTCGGCGTTCGCAACAAAGCGAATGAATTTCCCGTCAAAGGAAAAAGAGGGCGGTATCGCAAAATGGGAGCAGATAGAGGCTACAAATCAGCCTATCGTTGAAAGTCTGCTGAAAAACCGTCCCTGTATCGGGGCGGTGGACTATGCGAAAACAAACGACTTCGTTTCGGCGGGTCTGCTCTACTTTGTGGACGGAAAATATATCTGGGTAACTCACACATGGGTCTGCACCAATTCCGCCGATCTAAAAGCCAACCGCATAAAAGCCCCTTTGCGGGATTGGGAAAAAGCCGGACACCTTACGTTTGTGGACGCGCAGGAAATTCCCCCGGAGCTTCCTATGATTTGGATAGCAAACGAGGCGGCACGGCGTGGATCTGTGATAATAAAATTTGCTTGTGACTATTTTCGGTTTGCATGGCTTAGACGTGCGGCTGAATCGGTAAGCATTACAAGCGACAAGAAAAACGGAAAGGTCATGCTTGTACGTCCATCAAATGAAATGATGATATCGCCGATCATAACGTCGGGATTTGTAAACAAGTTATTTGTTTGGGGAGACAATCCGCTTATGCGGTGGGCGGCATGGAACAGCAAGCAAATAATGTCTCCAAACGGTAATATTACCTACGGCAAGATAGAGCCTAAAAGCCGCAAGACAGACCCATTTAAGGCGTTTGTGGCGGGTATGTGCTTTTCTTCCGAACTGGAGAAATACGACAAGGCGCAGCGGCAGCTTAGAAGCTTGCCGTTTACAATAAATATTTATTGATTTGACACAAGGCAGGTGAAAAAATGACATTCAGAGAATTTCTCGGAAGTTTCTTTAAAAAGCCCTCAAAATCCGTGTCGGGAGACGTTACGTCCGAAAGCGGAAGTTATGAGGAGCTTTATACGGGAGCGATCAACGCCTTTGCGGTTTTCGCGGTCATTGATATGGTCGCCTCTCTTTGCGCGGCGGCGGAGCTTAAAACCTACCAGAACGGCAAGCCTTTCAAGGGCTTGGAGTGGCACAACCTCAACATTCGCCCTAACGTAAATCAGTCAGCTACAGAGTTCTGGAAAGAGGCATATTCAAAGCTGCTTTATGAGGGCAAGCTCCTTATTGTTCCGATTGGCGGTCAGAAAATTATCGCCGATAGTTTCAGCGTTGACGAATACGCGCTGTGGGAAAATGTTTTCACGGGAGTGACCCGCGGGTCGTTTACGTTTAACAAGGCGTTCCATTCTTCCGAGGTATTTTACATACAGTATTCAAACCAAAAGGTCAAACCCGTTATCAACGACGTGCTTTCGGTGTATTCGGCACTGTACAGCGAGGCGGCGAATAATTATATACGTTCGGGAGGGTCTAAGGGTGTTATCGAGGTTGACACACTTCCTGCGGGCGATCCTAAGCTGGAGGAGGAATACAGCAAATCCCTCAATAAGCGAATGAGAGAATTTAACAGAGCGCGTGACGCAACGCTGACTTTATTTCAGGGCATGAAGTACACCGAGCTTAAAGGCAGCGGCGGCGGTAAAGAGATTTCCGACATAAAGAGCATTTTTGACGGTGCAGTAACGCGTGCGGCGCAAGCGTTCAAAGTCCCGCCCCAGCTGGTGCTTGGTGAGGTATCGGGCATAAACGACGCTATAGACTATATGCTGACGGTCTGCATTGACCCTCTGCTTAACGTGGTTTCCGAGGAATTTTCCGGGAAAGAGTTTACCCCGGAGGACTACATTGCGGGAAATTACATCGCGGCGGATACCACGAACATAAAGCATATTGACATATTCAGCCTTGCGCCGAATATTGAGAAGCTTATTTCCTCCGCGTTTGCGAACGTTGACGAAACGAGGGAACGTGCAGGACTGCACCCCACGGGCGAAGATTGGGCGCAAGTGCATTTCTGCACTAAGAATCAAGAACCAGTTACAAATCTTAACATAATGGGAGGAGGTGAAAAATCTTGAAGAACAAGTTTTTTGATTTGAAAATGAACGCCAATACGCCGAAAACACTGGATTTGTACATCTACACCGACGTTGAAAGCGACTACTGGGACTGGTGGACGGGTGAGCAGGTGGAAAGTCAGACCAGCGCGGAGCATATCCGCAAGGAGCTTGAAGCGGCGGGCGATGTGACCCAGATCAATATTTACATCAACAGTCTTGGCGGTTCGGTCATGGAGGGCATGTCAATATATAATCAGCTCCGCCGACACAAGGCGCACAAGACGGTATATATTGACGGCTTTGCCTGTTCGGTAGCTTCTGTTATCGCTATGGCGGGGGACGAAGTTGTAATGCCCTCCAACACCATGATGATGATACACGCGCCGTTGCTCTGCGTTCGGGGACATTCCGCTGACCTGCGGAAAGCCGCTGACGAGCTTGATAAAATTTCTTTATCCACAATGCAGGCGTATCTTCAAAAGGCGGGCGGCAAACTTACTGCCGAAAAGCTTGCGGAGATGTACGAACAGGAGACCTACTGGAGCGCGGCGGAATGCATTTCGCTGGGTCTTGCCGACAGAATGGCGGACGCGGATATTGACCTTGAGGCGGCGATCGCGGCTTTGGAAAATTCCGAAAACGGCGAATGCAGACAGATGATCGACAGGCTTAAAACCGCGGCGGCAAAGGCGGCAAGTCCTCCGACTGCGGAACAGGTTTCAGAGCAGGTCGGAAGTCCCATTTTGCAGTCAACTGCAAAGGTGGAACAGACAGAGACGAAACAGCCCGAAAATGCGGAAGTTCCCGCTTGTCCCAAAATGACGGGCGGCACGGATATGGGACATTCGGAATCCTCTAAGACGGATTTTATTTCCATTGCGGAAAATAAAATAACAAAATTTTTTAGATTATAGGAGATGTGAAAAATGCCAATTATGAACCTTGACAAACTGAAACAGAAAAAAGCGGAATGCTCCGCGGCTATCGTTACGGCTATGAAAGAGCAGGACGAAAGCAAGCTTGACGCGGCTCTGGACGGATATTCACAGTTTATCGGAGAGGCGGTACAGGCGGAGATCATGGTGGCGGGAAACGGCGCGGTTGATACGGTCGTACTTGCTTCACGGGGAGTTCGTCAGCTTACACAGGCGGAAACGGATTTCTACGATAAATTTATTGCGGCGGCGAAAGCTCCTAACCCCAAACAGGCTATCGAAAGCGTAAACGAGGCTATCCCCGTGACGGTTATTGATACGGTCGTTGAGGATATTCGCAAGGCGCACCCGCTGCTTGACCGCATTGACTTCCGCAACACGTCCCTGTACACAAAGTACATATACAACAAAACAAGCAAGCCCGCTGCGGTATGGGGTAAGGTCACTTCCAAGATCACAAACGAGCTGGAGGGCGACATTGATTACTTTGATGTGGAGCTTAAAAAGCTTACGGCGTTTATGTATATCCCTAAAGATATGCTTGACCTTGGTCCCGCGTGGGTCGATCGTTTTGTCCGCGAACTGCTTTCGGAGTTTATCGCGCTTAGCGTTGAGTCTGCCGTAGTTGACGGCGACGGCAACGACAAGTACATCGGCATGACGCGCGATGTATCGGATACTGCTTCTGTCGTTGGCGGCGTATATCCCCGTAAGACGGCAGTCAAGCTTAACAAGCTTTCCCCTGCTGTTCTGGGCGGTATTCTTGCCGAAATCGCGAAAAACATTGACGGAACGGCGCGTCCCGTAGTCAACCCGATCTTTGTGGTAAATCCTTTTGATTATTTCAGAAAGGTAATGCCCGCAACGACCGTTCTGGGCATGGACGGCACATACCGCAACGACGTACTCCCCTATCCTATGCAGATAATCCAGTCGGCGGCGATCGAGGAGGGTAACGCGGTAATAGGCTTGCCCGAAAGATATTTCGCGGGTATAGGCATGAGCAAGGACGGAAAGATCGAATATTCCGACGAATACAAGTTCCTTGAAGATAACCGCACCTATACGGCGAAATTTACGGGCAACGGACGTCCCCTTGATAACAACGCCTTTGTGCTTTGCGACGTTTCCGAGCTTGCAGCGGCGGCTCTGGAGGTCGTGGTGGTTGACAAGTCCGGCAAAGCTAACGGCGTTCCGGAGCTTGATGATCCTGCCGAAGACGAAAACCCGTCGGGGGAATGACCGCCGCTGCTGATATAACGATTTACACGCAGGCGGAGCTTGAAGCTATGACAAAGCAGAATCTTCTTGATATCGCTTCCGCCCGCGGTGTAAATATTGGCAGCGGCTCTCCGAAAAAGGCGGATATTGTAAACGCTATCCTTGAAAATCAGGGAAACGAGGTCGTATAAATGCTTGCTCTTAAAGATGTGAAAAATTACCTCAATATCACTTGGGAGGACGAGGACACGGACGGCAGGGTCAAAGGAGCTGCCGCCCGCGCCCAGTCCTCCGTAAGGGAGCTTATAGGTGCGGTTTGGCTGCAATTCGTTGACCTTTCTGCGGAGGAATCCACGGAAAGCGAAAGCAGCGGAACGGAAGCAGAACAGCTTTTCCTTGACGCTTGCCGTTATATCTATAACGACGCTTACGAGGATTTCCGAAAGAATTTTGCGGAGACGATACGTTCCCAGCGTATAAAATATTCCGTGCTTGCAGAGCGGAAGGAGCAGGAAAATGCTTGAAAAACAGGTATCCTTTAATGACGGCATTGCACATATCTACACGGTGGAAAACGCTGCTTTGCCCGGCGACAAACCTGCGGACAAGCTTACCGATCGGCGCAAAGCAAGGTTTGAAAATCGGACTGTCGGCGCGGTACGCTTTTTTTCGGCGAAACAGGCGGACACGAAAATAGACCGCATGATAATGATACCGAAAAAAATCAAGGTATCACCGCAGGACGTTGTTATCCTTGTGAGCGAGGACGAAAACCAGTACAGCATTGAGCAGGTACAGACAAAGACCGACACCAGACCGCATACAAAGCTTTTGTCCCTGCGGAGATTGGAGAGCAATTATGACTTTGCGTGAATTTCGTGATGTTTTATGCAGTATCCCCGACGTTTCCGTTTATCACCAAAAGGCGCACAAGTCGGCGGATAACTACATCGTTTGGCAGGAAATCAAGGGACTATCCCTTGACGGTGTTTCTTCCGAAAGCGGTATGCGTATTGCTGTTGACTTTTATACAAAAAAAGAATACAGCAGCACCCCTGCGGAAATCACCTCTGTACTGTCGGCGTATGACGATATCTGCATTGACGATCCCGTCATTGATTATGAGGACGATACGGGATTTACCCATTATGCCTATACTGCGGAGGTGTTCGGAGGTGGCTAAGTTTTCGGTAAGCGGTATTGACGGATTAGCCGCCGACTTGCAGCGGTTGGGTCAACTCGATAATGAGGAGCTTGTTTCGGATATGCTGTACGCGGGCGCGGAGGTCGTTGCCGAAGAATGGATACACGGCATACTGGAGGCTACTAAGCCTGACGGTCGCGGTACGGGAGATATGGCACGCAGCGTTGCACCGACAAAAGGTATAAAAAAGATCGGCGACGTATCGGCAAAGGAAATTTACCCGCAGGGCAAAGACCGAAAGGGTGTTCGGAATGCTGAAAAGGCATTTATTCTGCATTACGGAAAAAGCAATGCGAACCAACCGCCGACACGCTTTGTTGACGCGGTTGAAGAATCAGCCGAGGACAAAGCAGTATCGGCTATGGAAGATGTTTTCAATAAATTTTTAGAGAAAGAGGGTTTTTAATTATGGCTATGATCGGACTTAAATATCCTATCGCAGCACCTTGCAATAATTACATAAAAGGCAGGTATCCCGAAATTGAACCGGGTACGGCTTTCGTTGTGGGAAAGATGATCTCCGCGGAGAAAGATATCAAGTTTTCGGACAATCCCCTTTGGGCTGACGACGAAAAGGCGGAGGACAATTACGCGTTTGAGGAGGGTACGCTGAAAATCTGCGTGGATCACATGACCCTTGAAGCTCAGTCAAAAATGTACGGACACGTTTACACGGCGGCTGACAACAGCGAACCCGAAAGGCTTGTAAAGGGCGGTTCGGATATTCCGCCGTATCATGTATTCGGGTACTTTAAAACCCTTATGAAAAACAACAAGAAGCTTTATCAGGTCACTATCGTCTACAAGACGAAATTCAAGCCTCCGAAAGAAAGTGCAAAGACAAAAGAGAAGTCCATTTCGTGGGGCACTTACGAAAGCGAGGGTACGATCGAGACGCTTTCCGGCTTTGAAAATGATCCTTATGAGGAGGTAACGCAGTTCTCCACCGAGGAGGAGGCGCGGAAATATCTTGAAGATTACTTCAAGCTTTCCGACAACAGCGGCACGGGCGGCAATACCGAAAGTGGTTCGGAATCCAGCGGAGACCCGCCCGCGGGCGGCGGTACGGATAATACAGATGATAACGGAGGTACAGAAAATGAGCAGGTCTAAAGTTATCGAGATTGACGAAAAAAAGATCGAACTGTTTTTCTCCACATGGGCGCTTATGCACATTTCAGAGCGGGTCGGCGGAGATATAAACACTATCGGTACATGGCTTGACGATGGCAAAGACACTGCCGGAATGCTGGAAAGGTTCAGTTACATACTTGCCGATCTTGCAAACGGCGCGGTTATCAAGCATAATGCGGACATTGCGCTGGGCTTGGAGCAGGGAGATAAAAAACCGCTTTTTCCCGACGATTATTTTATAAACATTCTCAACGTTTCTGATATCCTGACCTACCGCGCCGAAATTTTCGGTGCGCTCAATCTGGGGTCGGACTATGAGATACCCGACGGCGTAGAGCTGACGGAAAAAGACCCCGATCTTGCGGAGATCGAACGTGAAAAAAAGGAGGCAGGGCGTGCGGCAACCTGACCGCTGCACGCCTGTTCCAGCGGGGTTATTGTCTCGGAATGAACTATCAGGAGATCAATAACACCGCTCCGGGAGAAATAATTCAGATGTGGCTTTTTAAGGTTGGTGAATGACATGGCTAAACGAGAGATCGGTACATCCTTGAAGCTGGACGGCGAAGCGCAGTTCAAGGCGGCGATAACAAATATAAATCAGGAACTGCGGGTGCTTTCCTCCGAAATGGGGGCTGCGGTATCGTCCTTTGACAAGAGCGGCGCGTCGATCTCCGACCTTAAAGCCAAAGGCGACATTTACGGTAAGCAGCTTGATTCCCAAAAAGAAAAGCTGTCGGTACTGCAATCGGCTGTAGAAACGGCGCGGGAGGCTCAGGCAAAGGCGGCGCAGACCGCGGCGGAAATGGCTGAAAAGTACGGCGCAAACAGCGATGAGGCGAAAAAGGCTTCCGAGGCTGTAGCGGCTGCAACAAAAAAGCTGAACGATTATCAGATACAGGCAAACAATACTACGAAAAATATAAATCAGCTTGCGGCGGCGCAACGGGCGAACAATGAAGAAATTGAAAATTTACGCTCAAAAAATCATCAAAAAATCCTTGATGGAATTGCGGAAGGCGCAGAAAAGGCTGCGTCAGGTATTAAAAAAATTGCCAACGAAAGTGTAAAAATTTCCGTTGACGCAGTAAAAGCTTTAGGTACGGCGTTAGGTGCAGCGGCTACTGCTGCGGGAGCTGTTGCTGTTAAGCTGGGTAAAGAAGTTGTTTCTGCATATGCAGACTATGAACAACTTGTCGGTGGCGTTGACACTCTTTTCAAAGAATCCTCAGATACTCTTCAACAGTATGCTGCTAACGCCTACAAAACGGCGGGAATGAACGCAAACGACTATATGGAAACAGTCACTGGGTTTTCTGCGTCGCTAATTCAATCTTTAGGCGGAGATACAGAAAAAGCAGTAGAATATGCCAGCATGGCTATTACTGATATGTCAGACAATGCTAACAAGATGGGTTCTGACATGGGAAGTATTCAAAACGCTTATCAGGGTTTTGCAAAATCAAACTTTAACATGCTCGATAACCTCAAGCTTGGATATGGCGGCACAAAAGAAGAAATGCAGCGGCTTTTAGACGATGCACAAGCAATTTCGGGCATTGAATATAACATTGATTCCTATGCTGATATTGTTTCGGCAATTCATGTAATGCAGGAAAATATGGGTATTGCTGGCGCAACTGCAAAAGAAGCAGAGAGTACGATTTCAGGCTCCATAAACTCTATGCAGTCGGCATTACAAAATCTTATTGTGGGATTCGGAAACGAAAATGCAGATATAGGGCAATTATGTCAGAATGTAGTAGACGCTTTTCAAAACGTTGTAGCTAACATAACTCCGATAATTGACAATATTGTGCAGGCTTTACCTACAGCAACAGGTGCATTACTTGAAGCGGTATCAAGTTTAATTCCACAATTGTTGGATACGCTGCTGTCAATGATACCTGATATTACGACAGCTATATTAGAGAGTGTACAGGAAATTGTTCAAACTATAATTGAAAAGTTGCCAGAGATAATAAATTCAATCCTCCCGGCTATGATAAACGGCTGCACAAGCCTTGTGAGCGGTCTTGTGCAGAAAATACCGTCCTTTGTCCCCACGATTTTAAAGGGCGCGGTAACGTTGTTCAAGGGCATTCTGGACGGTCTTAATCAGGTCATTGCACAGATAACGCCCATGCTTCCGCAGATCGTTTCCGATATTTCAAGTACGCTTGTGGAAAATATCCCGGCTCTGATTTCAGGTGCAGCACTGTTTTTTGCGGGCATAGTTACTGCAATTGCGGAGGTTATCCCCTCTATCATTACGGCAGTAGTTGAAATAGTCCCGCTTATATGCAATTCAATCATAGAAAATATTCCTCTGTTGATCGACGCGGGATTACAGTTTTTTGTATCTCTTACGGAAGCGTTGCCCGACGCGATAGTGCAGATCGTGGTGGCATTGCCCGAAATCATAAACGGAATTATCTCCGCTCTGCTTGAAGCTGTTCCGCAGATAATTCAGGCGGGAATTGATTTGCTTGTCGCACTTATAGGCGCGTTGCCCGAAATTATCACGACCATTGTTGACGCTTTGCCGCAGATCATCACGGGCATAGTTACCGCCATTGCAGGAGCGATCCCGCAGCTTATAAAGGCGGGTATGGATTTATTCCTCGGACTTATCGGCGCACTCCCTGATATTATAATCGCTATCGTAAACGCGCTTCCGCAGATCACGGACGGAATCATAAACGGACTGATAGAAGCAGCTCCCCAACTTGCGCTTGCGGGAATAGATCTGTTTATTGCCATTATTTCCGACCTGCCGAAAATCATTATCGGTATTGTATCAGCGATACCAAAAATCATAACGGCAATTATTGACGGGTTCAAAGAGAATTTTTCAAAAATGAATCAAATCGGTTCGGATATTATGGCAGGTATCGGCGACGGAATAATAAGCGGCGTTACTGCTGTTAAAGAAAAGATTTCCGCGGCGGGCGAAAAAATCATGAATGCATTTAAAGACTTTTTTGATATTCACAGTCCATCAAGGAAATTGAAAAAAGAGGTCGGACTGAATCTTGCGGACGGCGTAGGCATAGGCTTCACGGAACAAATGTCGAAAATATCCGCAGATATGCAGAAAGCAGTCCCCACACACTTTGACCTTGATATTGAGGTGGACGCGGCTGCAACAAGGCGGAAACGGTACGGAGCAAGCGTCGGAAATGACCGCGGCGGTATTAATTTTACCCAGATCAATAACAGTCCCAAAGCTCTTGACACTGCAACTATAAACAGGCAGACAAGACAGGGCTTACAGCTTGCGTCGGTAATAAGATAGGAGGCGGAATGTGAAAAGACAATTGATCTTGTCGGAAATCTCCACAAACGGAGAAACGGCGGAGCAGGTCGATCTGTACAATGATGTCGAGATACGGATAGTTTCTGCGGACGGTATCGGTTTTTCTTCCGAAATATCGTCAATGCAGCTGTACGACCGCGACGGAAGTATGTATCAAAACAGCATACTTTCGCAGCGCGGCATATCCCTTGTAGTGCGGTATATCGGCGCGAAATGGAAGCATGAACGCAGCAAGCTTCGACTGAACAGCCTGCTTGACAGTAAAAAGGAACTCCGCCTCCGCTATGTTACGGAAAATATAGACGTATACATACAGTGCCGAACGGAGCAGGTCAACACGCCGCCTAACACATACCCTATGGTAACGCAGATATCCCTTATATGCCCCGACCCGTACTGGAGGAAAAGCGGCGATAATTCCGTCGTTATTGCGGGACTTATTCCCATGTTTGAGTTTATCATCGGTATCCCTGCAAGCGGTATGGAGTTCGGCGAAATAAGGTCCGGGAGGATAACCGACCTTTACAATGGCGGAACGGTCGAAAGCGGTGTGCTGTTTATCATAAGAGCAAATCAGCCCTGTACCAATCCAAAACTTTTAAATCTCCGAACGGAACAGTTTATCCGGATTTCAGTCTCTATGAATGCGGGTGATATCTTGGAGATATGCACGGAGCAGGGCAAAAGAAGCGTTTGGTTTACGCACAACGGAGTACGTCAGAATTATTTCAGCCGCCGCACAAAAGGTTCGGAGTTCTTTCAGCTCGTTTGCGGTAACAATCCTATCAAGTACAGCGTTGACAGCGGCGGCGATCGGGCGGTGGATATCGTCTGCAAATTTGATACAAAATACGGAGGGATATAAATGGATCTGATAGTGTATGATTCGGAACTTAATGAACTTGGAGTGATCGACGAATTTAAGTCACTGGTCTGGACTCCGCGCTTTTATGAAGTCGGAAGCTTTGAGCTTCGCGCTCCCATGACGGAAAACAATATCGCGCTGCTGCGGAAAAACAGGTATCTGTACCGTCCCGACGCGGAAGAAACGGTCTTTATTAAATCTATCGGTGAGACCTCGCAGGAGGGCGAACGGCTTATTGTTGTTTCCGGTGCTTTTCTGGAGGGACTGCTTGACAAGCGGACTATTACTCACAAGGGGCATTCCTCGTCTCTGCGGGAAACACTTAAAATGTACCTTGAAGATATACAGGGTGACTACTCTTTCGGCTATCCCGGTATGTCGGTAGAGATATCCGATACCGAAGATTACGACAACTGGGGCGGCGATACGGCTATAGGAAAGAATTTAGGCGACTACACGCGGGCATTGCTCCGTACCGAAAACCGCGCCGTGAAAATCGACTTTTACCCCGACGAAAAGAAAATGGTATGCAGGATAGTTTCGGGAACAAGCCGTCCCGACGTGGTGTTTTCCGAGGAAAACCGAAATCTCTGTAACACCGAATACAGCTACTCCGAGGAGGGGTGCTGCAATCTGGTAGAGTGCCGCGCGATCGTCACCGATGAAGAGGCTGAACTTGATCCCGCAAAGGGGAATATGCTCTATGCCGCTTTGGGCGGTCAGGACTACAGCGGCGGTCAGGCGTTGGACGGCTTGGAACTTACCAATTATTATGAAGAAATCGAAGCTGTGATCGTCAAAGAAGAAAAGATCATATACGACGATGAGGGAAATCCCATAACTGTAATCATTAAAAAGGTTGACTATGAGACCACTCATAAAAATTTGCTTGCGATCTGCAAGCAGCATTACCAGCCTTACACCGAAAACTTTTCGGGGACGGCGGTCGGTGACGGATACCGCAGCGAGTGGCGTTTGGGCGATTATGTTTATATCGAGGATACCAAACGGAACACGTCCTACCCAAAACAGATCGAGGAGGTCACGGAGGTTTTCGAGGCGGGTACAAAAAGTGTTGACGCGGTATTCGGCGCGGCTCTGCGGACGGTCATTGACTTGATAAAGGGAGTGAAAAAGTAATGCGGAGCGGATTTTTCAACAGCTATTTGGGCGACCGCAAATACAGCGCGGAGGACTGGGCGGACTATTTCCGTCAGTTTATCGGAAACGGCGTTTATGCCAATCCCGCAACCTCAATGCAGGTTCAGGCGGCGGGCGGGCTTACGGTTCGGGTCGCGGCGGGAAGCTGCTTTATAAACGGCTATACGGGTTATTCGGACGGTTCGGACGTACTTAAATTGCAGTATGGAGGGACATATCCGCGTATCGACAGGGTCGTTATACGTCTTGATATGACAACGAGGTCTATTTATCCTGCGGTGATAATGGGAAATGAGGCGGAAACGCCCGTCCCTCCGGATATTATCCGCAAAGCCTCCGTGTACGATCTTTGCGCGGCGGAAATAACTGTCGGTGCCAATGTTACGGAGATACAGCAGAGCGACATTGCCGACAAGCGGTTTGACGCGGACGTTTGCGGCATTGTGGCAGGACTTATTGAGCAGATCGACGCGGACGAATACATATCACAAATGCAGTTTGCGTATGAAGTGGCTTGGCAGATGTTCCTTGATTCGGTGCTTTTTAAAGACGGAAATATCATAATCACTATGCCGAACGAAGAATTAAAGCAGGACGTCGCCATGCTTAAACGCAGCCGTCACAGCGTTGCGGATATGTTCCGGGTTATTTAGGGGGTGTTTGCATGATAAAGCTTCCGCGCGGAAATACGCTGTACTTGGAAGTCACGCTGACGGACGCGTCGGGCAAACCGTACAGGCTGGGTAAAAAGGACTATGCGGTTTTTACCGTTAAGTACAGGGACAATATGCGGGAAAATCCGATCATACAAAAAATCATCATGCCCGACGACTGCGGGGAAAACGGCGAACTGCTGATAAAGCTTGCTCCCGAAGATACCGTCGGTATCGAGACGGGTACATATCTTTACGATCTGGCGGTCTGCATAGGCGGCAAGGATTTTTATACCGCGGTCGTTGCAAGCACGTTTCAGGTTCTCCCGGCTCTGGGCGAAATGGAGGTGATGTGATTTGTGCGGATTTAAGGCTGCTATCAAGCCTGTACAAAAGATCGGCGGCAATATCGGAAAGCCGAAAACCGTTGTTGACAGCGATTATACACTCTTAGAAAACAAGCCCAGCATTAACGGCGTTACGGTTGAGGGTGACAAGTCCTTTGAGGATTACGGACTGCTTTTTGACGGCAAAACCATTGTTGAAGAAAACGGCATACTTGCCGTTGTAGACGGCAGTCACGGACATACTGTGGAAAATATTGAGGGTTTGCAGGAGGCTCTTGACGAGGCAGCAAATCATGCGTCGAATGAGGATAATCCTCACAAGGTCACTAAGACCCAGATCGGTTTGGATAACGTTGAAAACAAGTCCTCCGCTGATATTCGCGGGGAACTGACAAAGGATAACGTCACCAAAGCACTGGGGTACACTCCGCCCACCGAAAATACAACTTATGGTGCGGCTACGGAGTCCGCTAACGGCTTGATGTCCTCCACCGATAAAAAGAAGCTGGACGGCATTGCGGAGGGCGCGCAGGTCAACAGTATCACGGGCGTTAAGGGCGGCGCGGAATCGTCCTACAGGATTGGTCAGGTCAACATTACAGCGGATAACATCGGTCTGGGAAATGTTGAAAACAAGTCCTCCGCAACAATTCGCGGGGAACTGACAAAGGATAACGTCACAAAAGCACTGGGCTATACTCCGTCCTCGGAAACAGGTGCAGCCGAAACGGTTTCAAACGCGGTCAGACGGCAAGCACGTCCGTCCGACTTATTCAGAATTTTTTAGAAAGGGTGATTTTTTATGCAGCAGGTTTATTGGATCAAGTCATCACAAACTTGGACGTGTCCGAAAGCGGGGGCGTGGAAAGTCGTTTGCGTTGGAGGCGGCGCAAGCGGAGGCGTATCAGCAGGTGTGCGAGGCACAAGCTCATTGCAGTCGGCGGGCGGCACAACGTCCTTTGGCAGCTTATTGTCTGCTTCGGGAGGAACAACAGGTCACGTGGCTTACATTTCTACCTGCGGAGGATACGGTGGTTTCGATGGTATGAACTACGGAGGAACTCCTGTAATGTTAGAAATACTCGGCAGTACTCGCGTTCCATATGCTTCTTCCGGGAATGGTGGAATATTAGGATGTTCCGGATTAGGATACGGCGCGGGCGGTGGTGTCGGCAGTATTAATAGTATTAATGTCAAAAAAGATTCAACGGCGACAAGCATAAATATTTATGCCGTTCCCGGAAAATGCGGCGACATGACTATAGGGATATTTGATTTGGCGCTGAATCAAAGTGTAGCGTGTACGGTAGGCACATCTGTAAAACCGAGCATTACAGCAAGCTCACTTTTGACATATATTAAAGCGGCTGATTCAAGCGTTACCGAGGTTACAAGTGATCCTACGATAATAGCGAATGCTATTACAGCAGGTACATCGGGAGTTGTATACATCGAATTTTTAGGATAGGAGTGGTGTTATGTATGTTAGACTTGACGGCGGCGTTGTTGCGGAGGTAATTCCCGACATTGACCCCGCGTTCCCCGATGTTCCGATCGGAGAAAGATATCCCGCGGATTTTATCGCGGAACTTATGCACGTCACGGACGGCGCGGCGGTTGAGGTCGGAATGGAGTACAATGCGGAGACTGACAGCTTCGGGTATCCCGTTTCGGCTGCTGTTCCCGATTTATCTGAAGATGAACCTATCGAGGAAACGTCGGGTATCTCACAGGCGGAGATCAATCTGGATTTTGAATACCGCTTGTCGTGCATTGAGCTGGGAATTGGCTGAAAGGAGGGTTCGGTATGACTTTTGAGATCATAAAAAAGGCTATTGACGTTCAGAAGCGGAAAGGTACTCTTGACCGGAACGCTATGATGAACAAGCTGGACGTTTTCCTGCTTAACGGCAGGATCTCCGAGGAGGAGTACAACGAGATTGCTAAAATGATGATGGAGGGAAATTAAAATGAATATTATTGAAAAAATCTGCACAAAAAATCAGTGTTATCAGGTGGGGAAAGCTTTTACACCAAAGGGCTTAATGCTCCATAGTGTGGGGTGCAATCAGCCGTCGGCGTTGGTTTTTGCAAACAGCTTCAACACGTTTCAGCCTAACGGTAGACAGATATGCGTACACGGCGTTATCGACGCGAATCATGGAGAGGTGATCCAGCTCTTGCCGTGGACTATGCGCGGCTGGCATGGCGGCGGCACGTCCAACGACACCCATATCGGCGTTGAAATGGGAGAGCCTGCTTGTATCAAGTACATACAGGGAGCAACGTTTACTTGTTCCGACCTGACTACGGCGCGTAAAAATTGCGAAACGGCTTACAATTCCGCTGTGGAGCTGTTTGCGTACCTTTGTAAAAAATTCGGCTTTGACCCTCTTGCGGACGGCGTTATCGTAAGCCATTGCGAGGGACACAAGCGTGGTATTGCTTCCAACCACGGAGACCCCGAACATCTTTGGAACGGTCTGGGAATGGCATACACTATGGACGGTTTCCGCAAGGACGTTGCCGCTGCAATGGGTAAGGATTCTCCCGCGCTTGATGATAAATTTTATGTTCAGGTCGGAGCGTTTTCAAGTGAAGCCAATGCGCGGGCATACCTGGAGACGGTGAAGAAAGATTATCCCGACGCATTTATAAAAAGGTTTTAGGAGGTGCTATCATGAGCAACGTTTTAAAAAGCATTATCAGCGGTATTATCGGCGTTGCGGGGTTTCTTATCGGAGAGTTCGACGGTTTGTACAAAGCCTTGCTTATGCTGATTATCGCGGACTACATAACAGGCGTTATCGTTGCGATCGTGAAAAAGCAGCTTTCCAGTGAGGTCGGCGCAAAGGGTATCGCAAAGAAAATCCTTATGCTGATCGTTGTTGCGGTTGCCAACGTGCTTGACGTTCAGATTATTGGCTGCGGTGCTGGTCTGAGAAATATTACGATTATTTTCTACGCAGCGAATGAGGTTATATCTTTGCTGGAGAATACAGGAAAACTGGGCTTGCCGTATCCGCCCAAGTTGCTTGATGTGTTGGAGCAGGTTAAAAATAAGGAGAAATAAAGTTATATCCCCGCAGGAAACTTACCTGCGGGGATATGCTTTTACTTATGGAATTTCAGTCACTTTTTATCATCGTCTGACATTTTGGCAGTTGCATTGTCAAGCGCCGTTGCATACTGTTTAGCAATTTCAGCAGTACCATAATCACTTAATATTTCATCTTTTATCTGGTTAGCTATTTTCAATATGTCATCAGCATTGGACATTTTGTAAGTCGCATTGACAAGTGTCATTGCATATGTTTCAGTAATTTCAGCAGTACCATAATCACTTAATATTTCAGCCTTTATCTGATTTGCTATTTTCAATATGTCATCAGCATTGGACATTTTGTAAGTCGCATTGACAAGTACACTTGCATACTGTTCAGCAATTTCAGCAGTACCATAATCGCTTAATATTTCATCTTTTATCTGATTTGCTATTTTCAATATGTCATCAGCATTGGACATTTTGTCAGTCGCATTGACAAGTGCCATTGCATACCGCAAAGCAATTTCAGCAGTACCATAATCGCTTAATATTTCATCTTTTATCTGATTTGCTATTT
>JAAVHI010000031.1 GCA_014799785.1 Ruminococcus sp. | reverse complement strand
TGGAATGGCTTGACCCTTGACCGTTCAGCACCCGGATATTTCTTCAAGCAGTTTTGCAAGAGAACAGGTATGCGGTACGTATCAAACCACTCTATGCGTCATTTAAATGCTTCGCTTCTTATCAATGCGGGTGTAGATGTAAAGACTGTGCAAAGCTGTTTAGGGCATTCCACGCCGACAACAACTTTATCGGTCTATTTGCACACGTTCCAGACGGCACAGGCTGCCGCAATGGAGGCAGTAGCAGAGGCACTTCCGCTGACTTATTCCAATGAAGGGGAAATTGCATAGTATCACAAGTTACATAAAGTTACAGAAGGAATATTTATTTTTTAATGGTCATTAGAAAATTTTTTAAATAAAGACCATTCAATGACCAAATGCGGCTGAAAACAAAAAATCATCTCCGCAAACGCCTATTTTACGGGCTTTGCGGAGATGATAATGTATTTGTATAGGAAAAAAGATTTTTTATCATTGCTATATAAATATAGACAAAAAATTTCAAACTTCAAATGTGTTAAAATGGACATTCTTTAAATTCTTAAAACAAGACTTTAATTGTACAAACCTTTATGATAAACTTTATACACTTAATTCATTCACAACTGTTTTTCAATCCGCCTATACTCATTAATAGCATAAGTATCAGTCATTCCCGAAATAAAATCACAAATATTACGGACAAGAATCCTTCGCTTAGTAAAGTATTCATCATAAAGTTCCAAGGGAATTTCGTCTTGATTTTCCAAATCAGCCTTTGTAATCTTTTGAATTTCATCTCGAATAACCGCATGATTTCCAAATTCAAAATCTACAACATTTTGTGTAAAACGACGAGTTTCCACATAAATTCTGCGTTGAGTTCCCTTATGCAGCAGTCTGGGATCGTTGTAATATGCTTTAAATAAGCTGTTTACAATTGTTGCGCCGTTGTTGTCAAACAATGCAATTTCAGGGCTGTTAATTACATTATTTGTAATAATCGTTTCCAGAAACTGGCTTACTTTAAGCGCTTCTTCCGAGAAATCAATAAGCTTTTCATCAACCGTAAATCCATTATCTCTAAAACTATCAGCAGAATAATTTTCAATTCTTTCCTTTGATGCAACAATGACATCATTTATAAAATATGCAATGATAGTTGAAACAATTCTACTGTTCATAAGCTCATTTACATCTGAAAATTTTCTGTGCAGATTATTTGCATTACTCATCTCATTTGTTAGAGCTTCAATTTTTTCTTCAAGGCTTTGCACCTTTTTAAATGTCATATTCTTCTTAAAGTCATCAAGCGACATTATTCCGGAAGATAACGCGTCATCCAGATCATGACCTCTTTGAGCAATTTCATCTGCAACAGCAACGATCTGTCCCTCTAATGTTGAGCAGAAATCATTGTCAAAATACAATTCATTTTCAGCGTTATCGTCTTTTATAAATTCATCAAGTTTATATTCTTCCCGTTTAAGCTTTGTATGCTTGAGCATACCCTCTAATGTCTGATAGCTCAGATCCATTCCCTCAATTTCAAAATACTGCTCTTCAAGCTGCGAGGCAACGCGTACAGACTGATAATTATGCTTAAATCCTCCAAAATGATCGCTAAACAAATTACAATTTTTAATTATTTTAATTTTGTTATTTAAAATATCATTAAGCGTTCTTTCACCCTGATGACCAAACGGAGTATGACCTATATCATGTCCCAAAGCGATTGCTTCGGTCAAAACAAGATTAAGATTTAATTCGGAGGCGATTCCTCTGGCAATTTGAGCAACAGCCTGGGAATGCGTCATTCGAGTACGGTAATAATCGCCTTTTGAAGCACTGAAAACCTGTGCCTTATCAACCATTCGTCTGAAAGCTTTTGAATGAACTATACGTTCATAATCACGCTGAAATTCCCCTCTGTTTTGCTGCGGTTTCCTAAAATTATACTGTCTGCGGCAGTATTCATTTCTTTGCGCAAATGGATGAAGATTTTCTTCGGAATCAATTGTATCATAACTTCTGTTAGTTTTTTCACATACATATACGTCATTAAGAATAAAGTCAATCTGATTAAATAAATACTCTGATTCTTCTATTGTAACATACTCACCTTCAGCAAAGTCTTCGTTAATATTCAAAGCTGATAATTCTCTCAAGCTTCTGAGCATGGTGTTTTCGTTGCTGTTGTATTTCGTTGTAATCTTCAAGCTTTTGTTGTTAAGGCTAAACTTTCCGACACCTAAAAAAGATTTGATAAATACAATACCGTTATTTTCTTGATCATAATCATAAACCGATGCAAAAAAATAATACTCATCGCCGTCCTCCAATTCACTGATATAAGACGTATCCTGATCCATGGGAAAATTATAATAGTTTATACCGACCTCACCGTTTATAAAAGAATCAAATGATTCTTCAAAATATTCAATTCGCGTACAAACCATATTTTTTAATTTAATAAAAATTACTTTTTTATTCATAAAAGCCTCCGTTTAGTTTTATTGTTGTATGTTGTCATTTTAAATTCCCGTATTATTTTATATATAATAAGTCATACCTACAATTACTTGTTATCAAAAATAACGTTTAATATAAGGTCATGAAACTCTTAACATTTTTATTGGTTTAAACATATATATGACAGTACCCAATTATAATAATGAAAAATTAAGATTTAATCGCAATTTCCTCTCGCATCAATTATTGCTACTCCTGATAAGTTTTTAATATCACTGTGAAATTCATTTTCATACCAATCTAAGTTATCACTTCTTTCAATTAATACTTTCACATAAGAAGGTATATCCTTTAGGTGATAAATAATTCCTCGGTCATTTTCGGTATTATTATTATTATTATTTAATTTGGAGCTATGAATAAAATGTTCATTTAAATTTTCAAATGTTTTGCAAACACTTTTAGTTTCACTGCTAAATAGTAAGTCTAACAATGATAATCCAAAAGAACGATCTATCAGTTTATTATCATATATAATTCGTTTAGGTTTATTAAAAACGTAATTTTTTACTGCAAAAGCTGATGCAAAAAAACATCCGTTTAAACAATCCTGACACCATTTTAACAACTCTTCACTAATATAATCAATATTTGTTATCTGATTATTAATGTCAGGTTTACAACATGAATAATATGCATACAGCGGCATAGCATTTTTATTTTCAGCGGATTTAATTAATAAATCAATTTGCATACCATTTCTATTGCTATATGATAACAGCGGATAGTTGTCAGCTTTTGATTTAATTTTTTTTGCTTGAACCAAAAAGCGATAAGCCTGTATTCCAAAATTTCCATCCGCAATGATCCACCATTCCCAATCGCTTCCGTTAACAGCTTCCTCGTTTCGAGTAAATGTTTTATAGTATACCATGTCAGTTTGTTGTGAAATATTGAAAAGAAGCCAGTCAGTTATTGATTCTTCTTTTACAGCCGATTGACTTTGCAGCCACCTGTGAATATATGCTGACGTACTATGAAATGGCATAATTAGCACCACCTTTAATATTATAATAATATATTTTTTAACAAAAGTCAATGCTTTGAAAGTGACTTTGACATAATTTTGGGCTTTGCAAACTATAAAAATAAATTTCTTGCTTTATTGTGAAATGCTTCAAATTTGTTGATAATTCTCGTCTGCACAGTCTGTTTCAATTTTTGTGATTTAAGATTTCTACAGATGCTTCACAATTGTTAAGCTATATTTCTAAATAGGTACCCATTCATTATTGTATAAAAAGTAGATATCACCTTTCGCTGCATACAAATCAACATATTTTTCTTTGTTTTCTCTATATATAAATCTATTGCTTGAACTGTACATAAAAGGATATTCACGAGGGTTTTCATTATCATAAAATTCGAAAACGCATTTTAAAATCAGTCTTACAGGCAAATTTAATTCCCGCATTTTTCTTATTCTTATTCCGTCTTCACGATTTGGCAGATAAAATCCCGAATATAGCGGGTCCGGAACATTTCCGTAATACTCGTGCATTTTGTTATTGTTAAATGGCTCACAGCTATATCCTCTTTCACTGGAAATATACGTTCCTTCTCCATAATAATAAAACCATGACGTTGGATCAAATTCCTTTCCGATCGTAACATTCCAGCTGCTGTTTCCTATACGAAGATTTGCCGGTGAATTTGACGCAAGAAAACAGAAATGTAAAATAAGCTGCTGAAGAAATTCATTATCCGTTCTCAAAGCCCTGGCAAGAGTGTTCGCCATACGTCGGCTCGAATTATAATAACGTGTAACGACATCGTCATAATTTATTATGTCATTCGGGTACAAAGCTTTCAAAAGCGGCTCAAAATTATAATTTCCGCTGTTGAAAATACCCGCAATAGCATCATCTATATATTTAGAACTAATACTGTGACATACTGTATTTCCGAGGTAATCATCACGATATTTATTTCTTATATAATTAACAACAAACCAATCGGTTGCAGTTCTTTCACTATGTTCATATACTCTGTTATTTTTCCTTATAACCCAACCTACATTTGGTTCTTTTGGTTCTAAGCTATTTAGGCGGTAATTTTCATCAGGCAAACACCCCAGTTCCCATTTGTTAATCGTATATGTTATCGTGCAGTAGGAATCAGGAAGATAATTGCTTTCACGATAGTATTCGCTATTTGTATCTCCTGTAAGCAAATATTTTTGATCCTTAGAAAACTTTAATCCAAAAGATTTGAGTTCATGATCATAAATCCTTCCCTCGCTGTCTTCAACAGCGTAGTGACTGTCAATCAATTTATTATCTTTTAACAGCAGTTTGCCACTATTGCTGAAAACAGGAGAGATCAACACAGATTTTATATTCTTGTACCCGTTCAGCCGGCTGAAAATAACATGAGAGTGCGTTAAATCGGTCATTGAAATTTGATTTCTTCCCAACAAATCCTTTGAAAAACTTATTGAATCAAAAATCGCATTACGTTTTAACAAATCGGGGGCTTTTGAATATGCCTTTTTGTATACAGATTTTATACCGGCGGTAAGCGGCTGATTTCTTTTTTTCAGAAAAGCGGCATAATCCTCCACAAAGCCCTTGGAATTGTCACCCGCATCATCTGAACATTCTGCGCACAGCTTAAGACATTCAATATTTATTGATTTGTCCCAAGGCTCACATGGCGTGTTCTCCAGAAAATAAATATCAACGCTTGTTTCACCCAAAAAACGCACTTGTTCTCCATCCGCGGACTCACACCTCCATCGAAGTTCCTCAGTACATTTTCCGTATTTACGCTTAAATTTATCACGCTGCACATCAAGAGTGATTTTAACAGTTTTTTTCCCGGAAAGGTAAACTGTTTTTTCCGCACTAAGTATTGTACCTCCCTGTTTGTTTTCTGCATATACTGTAAATTCATCATCGTCACCTTTGTAAGACAATTCTACATCTAAAGAAACTTTTTTTGAATCGTTTTTTACAAGAATTCCCGATATGTTTTTATTGTCAATATCTTTTGTATCGGATTCAATTTTTAATTCGCTCTTTAAAAACGTTTGCTTTATAGATAAATAAGTTTTTTTCTTTTTATCGTCGTCATCGTCGTCATCGTCGTCATCATCATCGTCATCGTTATTGATGTCGCTGTTATATTTCGGAGGTTTTGGTAAAACACCCGCATCAGTAATTGCATTTCCAACTGACGACAAAATTGCAGCGAGTGCTGCCACAGCAAGAATTGCCAGCAAAATATCGGTAATAGAATCCTGCTCATCATCTTTTTGGTAAAGATAATCTAAAAGTTTTTTTAATGTTCCGTTTTTCTGTATAGCGCAAATTAGTGCATATAACTCTTCCGATTCCAAAGAATCATAATGGCTTAATAAAATCTGAGCTTCTTTCATAGACGCAATTTCGCGGTAAACAAACTCATACAGCCTCTCATCTATTTCCAAGTCGCCGTCGGCTTTCTTATGAACACCACTGTTGGGATAAACTCCTAACAGCTGGTATACCCAATCCACCAGCAAACAGATAAGCACCTTGATTTGCCACTTCGCAAAAGAACTGTAATTTTTCTTTGCGTCGGGAAGCGTACGGTTTGTCTCCTTTGCAGTTCCCGTTCCCGTTCCTTTGACGAGGACAAGCTTTGCACCTTCAAAAATAAATTTTTCATTATTTTCCCAAAGCAATTCCTCCGCAAAATTATACAGGCGTAAAAAATTTTTATCAAAATCACTTGGCAGATTTTTAAAAAAACCTTGTATTTGTTCAGTGCTTAAAACATTTTTTGCAATATAGCAGCTGTTAATATATCCTGAAAATTTCCCGAATTCAATTTTCCCTTTCTCCGACGATATATCACAATTAAATCTCAGCTGTACATCATTGTTAAAGAACACTTGAATTTCTCCATTATTGAATATTATTGCAAGATCTGTCCAACAATTGTTTTTTATCACTGAACTTGAATTACCTATTTTATCAAAGTAGGTTATTTTTAAAAGCAGTGTGCCTATGCTGTTAAAATTACACAGCTCAACACGAATGTTAGGAGTTTTAAATAATATTCCGCCGCAAAAATTATTTTTCAACGCAAAAAATGAAAGAAGCAGCGTAAAATTATCGGGGAAAACAGTTTTCGGGACAGTTAATTTCCCTTCGCTGCAATCCAATGTATAAACAAAATTTTCTATGCGGGAATTATTTAAAATAATTTCCGGATCTTTTACGGGGGTTGTGAAATCGATCTGACAATAAGGATCCGTAGGTTTTCCTGCAATTGCTGAACGCACTTCATTAAAATCAAGACACTTGCTAAAAATTGCAGTCTTAAAGACAACAGTATATGTAAGTCCTTCCCCTATTTTGAGAAATTTTGCATTGCAGCAATCAAGAGAAACCTTTATTTCAAGAATACAAAAGCTATTACAGTATAACAGAATTTTTATTCCATCATACACAGCGGTAATTGTATTTTGACAACGAAGAGGAATTTTTTCTTCGGATATCTCTTCTATATTATCGGATTTAAAACTTATATGTCCATTGGAAGCTTCAACCGAAAATAATGATCCCAACGAGAAAATTGTCCCATGTTCATTCCATGAGTCTGTTAAGCATTTCACACAAATGGAAAATTTGTTTTCTTCTATACTTTTCCATGGGATCATTGCATATCCGTTATTTTCAAAACAAAGTGCATTAAAACCGCTTATATTCATTAAAAGTCCTCATTCCACTATATTTATAACATTGCAGCCACCTAATAAATGTAACTCGTCTTTAAAGAAATATTCCTTTTTATCACCGTCTGTAAGCATATTGTTTATATATACAGCGCATTGTTCAAGTTTACCATTAATTGCATTTTCCATTTTCCAAAAGGTAACCAGTATATCGGCTGTTCCGCTTTCGGGAACCTCGCTCCAAACCAAAAGCTCTCCCGAATACTTTGCGGGTAAGATTGCTGTCAAAAAAATGTAAGATGATTTATTATCTTCTTTGATAAAAATGTATTCATCTTTTATACCCAATTCATCATTTTGTATGCCGTATTTTGTTCCCGACGGAGTTTTACCTTGCACTAAAACGTAAAGTCCTACCGATACATCATTATCTTCTATATTAGATATTTTGATAAATTGCTCACTGCGCCCTTTAGGGAACTGTCTTACACTGACATTTCGCGCAGCAACATTTTTTTGATCTATCCATTCTTTATATTTATTATTGTTATTTATAGAAGAAAAGTCAGGATTTTTTTCCTTTGTTGCAACGGCCACAAAACAATTTGGATGAATACCTACGTTAAGGTTTTCGTAAACAAACGCAGGGCTCACGCCAATTTCTCCAGGAGCAACAGACGATATTTTTGCGGGGGTTCCATCCTCTGTCCTCAGCTCATAATTTTTCCAATCGGAAGGAGCATTGTACAAGCCGAGGTGGTTTCGATATAAATGAATATAAAAATTCTCAACAGAATACTTTGATGTATTTTTAAAACGAACATAAATATACATTTTTCCCGAGCCGTCACCGTCTTGGCTGATATCAGATGAATATGTATTTACCAAATATTTGATAGGATCCGAAAGCTTGATTTTCTGTACGATGATATCCGGAGAATGATTTATGCAACGGTGATCGCCCGTATCATCCAAAGACTCCCTGATAAAAATCGGAATGTTTTCTCCAATTATTTGTTTATTCAATGTTTCCATTTGCAATATCTCCTTTTTATATAGAACTAAATACCGTTCTGAGAAAGAACTTAGAACGGCAATTGATAACTATATGACTTTTTACAATGAACAACGTCTGCATACTAAAAACGGTTACAAAACACCTTCAAAGAAAGAAATTAAATATCATGAACGCCATAAGTGACACACTCAAAAAAGACTATTTTATAACGTTTCTCACTATTACAAGGATTTCATACATTTCAAAACAAGCTATTTGGGTTCAGATTTATTCCTTTTTCATTTTTTATTCCCGGTTTTAGATTGTTTTGTTTTAAGTGTCTATTTTAAATTTCAAATATGATAACCTAGAAAACATCTTAAAATAAGTTTTCACAAAAATCACATACCGTTGTCCGGACTGTGGGGGCAGATTCCGATAGGTGATTCAATTTTCCCCAGTTCAAATTTGGCATAAAGAAATTCAAGTTTCAGTACTTTTGGCTTTTTATTTCCAATTTAAAGAGGTTTTGCTATATTGTAAAATAAATTATCTGTCGGTTTCCAAACCGTGTGAGCAGACTTCAACAGGTGATTCAACTATCAAAGAACAGAATCTAGTATCCCTATTGTTTCATTATTTATCAAAGTATTTATTCCATGATCCCCATCATCTATACAATAAATAGCTACATTAGCATTAAGGCTTAAACATTCCTTTGTCGAAACCAAGTATTTTTCTTTAATTTGGTTTTCTATCATTGCATCATCATTTTTTCCATAAAACCATAAAACATTCTTAATATTATTTTCTTCAAGTTTTTTTTCAACATATATATCATTAACATAATTCTTTATCCATGTATCCTTATCTTTTATTCTATAAGTGAATGGACGTGTGTTTATAACATAATTTAAATGCTTTTGTCCGTTTTCATTGACCCAACATAATTTATTTGTTGGATTATTACTCATAACTGGTGAAAATAAAAGCACTTCCTCCAAATCCTTTAAATATTGTACTGAATGCCTTAAAACATATGCGCCAAAACTATAACCCACACAAATCGAAATTGTGTTTGGTAATTTGTACATTGAACCACTCTTCAAATTTTTTACTAATGAATTTTTAACAATATCAACAATGGTTTTCACTGTTTCAAAGGCTGATTGTGGTGAAAAATCACCTATACTGTCATACGTTCCGTAATAATGGGGATGTAAAACTGTATACCCTCTATCAACTAATACCTCTGTCAAACTATTTGACCCTATAGTAGCTGGAAAGCCATACAAAAACAATGCACATTTATCAATATTCCTCTTTTTGTTATAATAGACATCACAACAAAGCCCTTTCTCAATAAATCTAAATCTGCTCATGATTTACCTCCTTATTTAATTTTATTTCACTTAAATTATTAATCAGCTGGTCATATTCAGCAAACACATTCTTTGCATTCCTTTTAATGGCAATGCAATAGACTCCTGCCTTTCTTCCCGCCTCTAATCCAGCAACTGAATCTTCAACCAAAGCTACTTCTGAGGCATCCATATTTAAAAGATTTATTGCTTTTAAAACTATTTCCGGATTTGGTTTGCCACAGGTAATCTCTTCACCACCAATAACTGCATCAAAATACTGTGACATATTCAAATAGTCTAAAATATATTTAACTTTTCTACTAGATGTAATTATTGCTGTTTTAATATTTTGACTTTTTAGTTCTGTCAAAAATGGTATTGTATCATCAAAAATAGTCATTCCTCTCTCTGCAAACAAATCATACCATAATCTATCCTTTAACTCTACAAAATCTCTAATTTTTTCTTCACCAACAAATTCCTGTGCTATTTCTTTTGTTATTCTACCATCAATTAACTGTGTATATAACTTTTCACTAAAATTTAGACCATAATTTTCAAATACCATCTTCCACGACGCTCTGTTTAATTCTTCTGAATCAATTAGAACACCATTTAAATCAAATAATATTGCTTTTATCATATTATTAGTTCCTTTCAATATATATTGGTTTAAAATATAATTTTTTAATTTTTCTTTGTGCAATAATTTCTTTAATACAACAATTATATTCATTTCCCAACAAACAATAACTAGCAAAAATATTTGCTTTTAACAATACACCTGATATAAATGTAGCTAACTCATAATACGTATACAAACACTTTTTTAATTTACCTTCAATTTTACTTACACTATGATAAAATTCCGTATCATCAAACAAATACTCATAACACAAAAATAATTGTTTAAATACCTTCTCTTTTTTTTCTAGCTCCAGTTTACAATCTAGAACAATCTCCGTTTTATATTGAAATGCTGCAAAAAAATCTAAGCATTTATTTAAAATCATTAGAACATCCGTATATAATTCACTTAAACAATGTTCTTTACCTATAGATAAATAAAAATTATTTATATAATCCAATTTACAATAGTACGGGGATTTACGATTGCTAATTATTCTCAACGACTTCATCAACGTACAAAGTTCCACTAAATTTTCACCTAAAGTAATATAATTTTTATATACTATTTTTTCAGATGACAAACCATTTGTGATTTTTTTGAATCGACAATTCACCAAAATATTACACAGTTCATGTACAGATGTTTGTGATTTGGCTATTTTTTGAAATGCTACTGGATAATTATTTATTAATTTTTTCCAATCCCTTAAATCTTCTAATTGTATTATTACATCTTCATTATACAGTTTTTCTAATAATCTAAGTACCTTATCAGATTTATATTCAATTAATGAATATCCGCTCGGGACTAGTCTATTGCCATCTCCATTTACCTTTTTTGAAACTCTCTTCAGCGAATCAACTGATATAGGACTTATGTATTCTTCTCCTATATATTCAAAATTAGAACTATCAGATATATCTGCATCCAAATACCATGGTAAATCAATCAAAATTCCATATTGACACAAAAATACTGTTTCCAAAGGACCTCTAAATCTTATTTTTTTTGTTGATAGCAGTTCTTTAAAAGAATATGTTTTTCCATCATTGCCATAAAAACAAATTTTTTTCTGTTTACTAAATTTACCAATTGAAATCCATTTATCATCAGCATATATTTCTATCTTCCCACCTTTAACAAATTTAAAATCTCCTACAGGCAATGCTAATATATCATTATATACATTATGCATAAATTTTTTTGCACGGCCATAATCGCCTTTAATCCGTATCTCAGAAAAATTGGCAATATTTACTTCCTTTCCAGTAACCAATTCAATAATTAATTTTATTAATTCTTTGTATGCTTCAATACCAAAATCATTGCATTTTAATATCCTTTCATATAATTTACTTTTAAATTCAATAAAATAATTATCTTTATCATTTAACCAATCTGTTGCAATATAACTATTAAAAGCTTTACATACATTTTTAATAAATTCATCCTTTGTTAAATTCTCTATAGGAATATGTACTTGCCTAAGTTGTCCTTGAGGATCCAACTCCCAATTAAGTGTGGGGAGCGCTAGCCTAGAAATAAATTTACGGTATTCAGATTTTGTATCTGCAACATCATTTATATATAATATATATTCATCATCATAGTCATTAACAATACTATAAATAACTGCTGCAAAATCAATAGCATAAATTGAAGAACACTCTATTATCTTCTTCATCAGAAACACCCTACCTCAAGCTAATCTTAATTTTTATTTAAGCACTCTTGTCTTGAACCAACATGAATATCTCGTACAAATACTTTCATTGGTATTTCTTTTCTAACCGAAAATCCAACTTTTTCATAAAATTCCTCAGACATAGCATTTGCAAATATACTTATTGAAAACATTGTCTCAGTACAAAAATTATTTCGAATAAATTCAACAGCTTTGTTTATTAATTTTTTCCCTAACCCCATTCTATGAAAAGCTGGAACTATGATAACATCATTAAAATAAAATGAATATGCTCCATCACCCAATATTCGCAACATGCCTATATGAGTCCCATCTTTTTTAATTCCAAGTACTCCTAACGATCCGTTTAAAGCCTTTTGTGCAATTTCCCTATCAAATAATGGAAATCCAACTGCTTTTCTCATCTGCAACCATTCATCAGGTGTAATATCATTGAATGTGATTTCAATCTTATCCATATATTCTCCTTAATCACATAATACTAAAAATGAACTCTTCCAACTTCTGTAATTCTTGCTTTTGCGTAGTATAATTGTAGTTAAAAATATCATCAAAGCTTTTATTTATTCTTTCTATTTCATTTTTATCAGTAGTAATATATCCTTGGTGAGTAGGTTCCATTATTCCGGACCTTTGTGTTATGATGGCACAATTATCAGTAGATGTAATAATATGCATATACCCAGGATTAACACAACACAACATAGGTCCTCTTTCAGCATGCTCTCCCCAAACTATTCTTATATTTTCCAAAACCTCTTCAAAAAATCTATTGTATTCACATGGAGTTAAGATGTTTTTAACTTTAGCTTCATATCTGCTGGTATTGGTAAAAATTAATTTAATATTTTCGTTAACGGCTATTCTAGTCTGTTCTTTTATAAACTCAAAGAATTTTGAGTCAAAATCTTCGTGATTACAATTTGCATTAACTCTTTCTCTATACCACTTTGGCGACAAAAAATATGGTCCCATTACCATATTTCTAAAACTTTCTGTATTTTTTAAACTTTTAACATAAGCACCTAATAAATCCTTTCTATTAGTTATGTTTAGCTTACCATATATAACTCCACGATAAACATTTTCGCTATTCGATGTAGCAATGTATTGCTCTAATTCAACTGGCATCTTCTTCTGAGCATTTGAATACTGGTTATGTACTATAATATCTTTATAAAATCGTATATTATATTCATCAAGTATATCATAAACCTCATCTATCTGATTTCTAATTTCGCTAGTCATATATTCAATAATTTTATTTGTGAACTCACTTTTATTTTCATATTCTTTTGGAAATTTAAAATATATATGTATTTTTTGATTTTGAATTAATAATCCATTTATGTAATAATGTGAATACCAATAAAACTTACTTTCGATGGGTATATTGGAAAATACCAATAATCTTTTTATATCCACTCTCCGATAATCTAAATCTAAGCAATCTCCTAAACGCATAAGAGCACACAATAATCTCAATCTAATAACCTTATCTCCAATTACATCATTATCTAAGGCAGCTATATTCATTTTTCGATGATACTTGGCTACTAAAGCTATATCATCAACAAACTCTTCTTTAGAATTTAACCCCAAAAAATATGTTTCATTTTCAGAGTATTGTATACTATCAATAATTAATCTTTCCGAATATTCATGATGTTTTTTTCTTATTTTTTCAAGAGCTTCTGTATTTAATGGTAATTCTCCTAAATCAGCATAATCAGGAGTTTGCATTCCAATATCATGTAATAATATTGCTGATAAAAGAATAAATTTTTCTTCTTCATTAAATTTTAAATCAATATTTTCTATTATTTTAGATATTATATTTAATATTCTAGTACTATGTGTAATACTATGATCCGTATAATGAATATGTAGTGGGGTTTTCAAAAGCTTCTCAACTTGAATAAATATTATTGATAATACAGAATAATATTCATTATTATTTAATTTTAAATTATCTGGAATTTCAAACATATTTTTCTTGTATGATATAGTAAAGCCTAAATCATACTACTCCTTTCTCGAATAATGTGGTAAAATAAAAACAGGTGCTATGGACTTTTGATAATTTTCTGTAGCTCGACTACTGTAATGAGTGTAAAGCCACAGTTTTATTTACAATGTTAATAGCTGGATAAGTTAAAGAACTTTAATATCAAGCAAGTTTACGGAAATAAAACTAAGTGGCAGGAAAACAGTACCAAATAATTAAAAGGGACGGTAAACTTTTATGATCTATGTTGGAATTGACATTGCAAAGATGACCCATGTTGCCGCTGTAAATGCAGACGGCGTTATCATCATTGAGCCTTTTTTCTTTGCAAACAACCACGAGGGCTTCAAACTCCTTAAATCAAAGCTTGAAACTATTGATAAGAGCAAGGTTCTTATCAGTCTCGACTCAACCGCTCACTATGCGGAAAATGTGATTTTCTTTCTGCACAGCCTTTTTGAGCTTGCAGTCATAAACCCTGTTCAAACCGCTGACATGCGTAAAACATACATTCGCAAGACTAAAACTGATAAGGTTGATTCTTTGCTCATTTGCAAAACATTGATGGTAAACTTTTTCAGACACTATACCGAAAATGACATCAAGACCTTGAAACTCAAATTCCTTTGCCGTTTTCGTCAGAACCTGAAAAAGTCCAAAGCACACCTTAAAATTCAGCTCACTTCCTACGTTGATGTTATCTTTCCCGAGCTTCAGTCCTTCTTTAAATCGGGGCTACACATCAAAACCTGTTATGAGCTTTTGAAGGTATGTTACTCACCGGACGACATTGCCGCTTTACACTTAACTAAACTAAGTAACATTCTTTCCAAGGCTTTCAGAGGACGCTTCTGAAAGCAGGACGCCCAATCCCCCAAAAGTCTGGCAGCATCGTCCGTTGGCGTGAAGAACACCTACATATCTATTCAAATAGCTCAGACAATCGCTAAGATTGAGTTAATTGAAAGCCAGTTGACTGAATTGGAAACTTTCATTAAAGTTGCTGTTGATGCGCTTGATTCGGTTATTATGACCGTTCCTGGTATCGGCAAATTGAACGGAGCTATGATCCTCGGCGAAATCGGCGATATTAAGCGTTTTTCCAACTCTTCCAAGCTGCTTGCCTATGCAGGTCTTGACCATGTCATAAATCAGTCGGGAAAGTTCAATGCTAAACGTACACTAATATCCAAACGGGGTTCTAAGCTGCTCCGGTACACTCTGATCAACGCTGCCTGGAATGTTTCCCTTAATAACGATACTTTTAAACGTTATTACGATTCTAAGGTCGCTCAAGGGCTTTCTCATTATTCGGCTCTCGGTCATACTGCTCATAAGTTTGTGCGTGTACTCCTCAAGCTTCTTAATAACAATATTACATTTGCTCTCGCCTGATTTTTTTATTTTTCTCGCCTTTTTCTGTTGGGGTGCACACTTTTTGGCTTTTTAAAATTTTTGTTAATTCTCGCTTTTTTCTATTGACTTCTCATAGCTGGTCTCCTTAAAATGGTTGTTATAATAGAATATTCACTATACTTTATCTTCAAATCCAATATATACAATTATCATATGCCCCAATTATATGTAAAGCTTAAAGTCTACCCTTTTACATATTTCTATATAATACGACACAATATACAGTTTTTTGTAACATTCTTTTTACCAAAATCAGCAAAATTAACAAAAAGCACTTAAAAATTATGGGATGTATTGTGAGAAATCATCTAAATATAAGGAATACACATAGCTTTAAAGTATTAACATCCATTTTCTTCCTTAGCCTATAATGACGGATTTACCAAAAATTCAAAATAATTTGCAAAAATACCAATTGTCATATTTAAACAATATGTCACATTGTTAAATTTTCTTGATTTTAGATGTATAATATCAGTTAAAAAAATATAAATAATTATCCGAACGTATCTCCTAATCCTTTATATCATACCTCAAGTTCCGACAAAAATCAACAGAAATCTGACAAACGGTATAAAAAATGGAATGAAATGCATTTTATTTTTTATAGAAAATATTTCTCGTTTTTCTTGCATAACAGTATACATTTTTTAGCGAAAAATGTCAATAACCTTTAGGACGAGCGGTTAAAATTTGTCGATGAGCGGTCATAATATGCAATGTCTTGCCAATTTATGTCATATCATTATGTATAACTCCACGCCTTAAAATACATAAGAGGATGCCGCTCACATCGACATCCCCATACCAATATACTCAGTCTCATTCTCATCAATATCCTCGGATTCATCATTTACCTCCTCAAAATCCTCAGAAATGTCGGCACTGTCCCGTTCTTCAGAAATTGCCTCAAAATTGCTTTCAGCGGTTTCTTCAATCTCCTGCTGAGCCTCGGTCACCTCTGCCCGCTGCGTCAGATCACGATTCAACTCGTTCTCAATAAGTCCAAGCATAAATTCCTTTTGCGTCATATTATTGTTCTGCAGATAATCCTTTATTCTCTGAAACAGTTCCTCCGGTACCTGAAAAGCAATCGTCCTCATATTTCCCATATTCTTTTCCTCCTGCATATTTATTTTCGGATGCAGCTCGTCCTGCAGAGCCTGCGTAACAAATTCTGCCATTGTCATTCCGTGACTTTCAAGATACTGTTTGACCTCCGCATGAAGTCCCGCGTCTATTTTGACTGTAATGCCTTTCTTTTCGTTAGTCGGCAATGTCCTCATTCCTCTCAATATAATTTCTAAAAGCTGATTCCGCGATTTCTTCAACCGCAGAACCCGTTTCCGCCGCCTCTTTCAGAAGCAGTTCATAAAGCTGTACAGGTATCTCAACTTCCAATATTAAGCTCCTTTCTGACCTCAAACCCGCCCTTAAAGCATATCAGCATGGTATTTTTGTCAATCACCTTTATGTACTCAATCAAGTGCCTAACCGCCACATCATCATACTTGGTCAGCCTGAAAGCTTCCTTTTCAAGCATATCGAGTACCGTTTCAAGCTGTTGGTTATCCTTTTCCGCAGCCGATTGTTTTGCCTTTTCGGACTCTATAAATTCCCTTAGTGCAGTCATCTCATTGCTAAATTTCTGAATGTCAGCCATTGACTGTTCTGTATCACCCCCAGCCGCAAGCTTTATCAACTCGTCAATATTCCTGCTTAGCTCGCCGATACGTTCCTGCGCAGCCTTAACGCTGCCGTTCAGACTTGTGTCAAGGACTTCCGTTAGGCTCTCCCGAAGGGTTTGGGATACCTCCGACTGTACCTCACAGAACTTGTTTATAGCTTCCACGATTGCGTTGTGGAGTGTTTCCTCGGCAATGGTAGGAGAAATATGACAGTATTTTTTACCGTACTGCAATCGGCTCACACACCGCCACTTTATTTCTTTGAACCCCTTTGCCGTCCATGTCACGCGGCGGTAGGGAGTGCCGCATTCTCCGCATATCAGCAGCTCGGACAGAGCAAATTTTGCGCTGTACTTGCCGTTCTCGGTCTTGGTCAGCTTCTCGGCAACCTTCCGTTTGCTCTTTCGTCGAGCCATTTCGGCTTGTACACGGTCGAATTCCGAGTGTGAAATTATCGGCTCGTGATGACCTTTCACCAGATATTTTGGAAGCTCACCGTTGTTTATGCAACGTTTTTTGCTGATACAGTCAAGCACATAGGTCTTTTGCAGAATAGCGTCCCCCGTGTATTTCTCGTTGGTGAGAACATTTGAGACCGTCACATCACACCACTTGCTGCCAGTTTTAGTGGTAATTCCTCTGCCATTCAGATAATCGGCAATTTGATTCTGACTGCGGCCGTCAAGGTATTTCCTAAAAATCTCCTTGACAATCTCGGCTTCATCGGGAACAATTTCCAGTTTGCCGTCAACACCCTTTCTGTAGCCAAGCATGAACTTGTAGTTTATGGGAACTTTGCCTGATTTGAAGCTTTGGCGGATTCCCCAGGACACGTTCTTGCTGATAGACTCTGACTCCGCTTGGGCAAAGCTGCTCATTACCGTCAGAAGCATTTCGCTGTCGATACGCATTGTGTCAATATTTTCCTTTTCAAATATAATGCCTATTCCGAGAGATTTCAGTTCGCGGACATATTTCAGACAGTCCACAGTATTTCGGGCGAATCTCGAAATTGATTTCGTAAGTATCAGATCGATTTTTTATTTCTGCAAAGCCGTATCATTTTCAAAAATTCGGGACGTTTGGTGTCCACAGTTCCTGTAATGCCTTCGTCCGCAAAAATGCCGACCATGCGCCAATTTGCGCTGCCGTTTATCTTGTCGGTGTAGTAGCTTATCTGCGCCTCGAAGCTTGTTTCCTGCTCGTCCTCATCAGTACTGACACGGCAGTATGCCGCAACATTCAGTTGTCTTTGGGATATGTTATTTTTGACTTCTGTTCTTGCAGGTATCACAATTACCTGCGGTTCACGCATGGCGTTCTGCATAAATTCACACCCTTTCAAAGTACGTTGTATTTTTCCTCGGCACATTTAAAAATGAGCTGCTTTATTTCATTTCTGTCCGCATTGGGAGCGTCCAGTAAACGGTTTATCTCATTTGTAATGCGACGTATATTTTCCGTAACCTCATATTTCCGTATTGGCGGCAATTCTTTGATTTCCGGCTCTTTGTTTTTTATTTTGGTACGATAATTTTTTCTTGATTTTATGTTCTGCACATCATTAAAAATTTGGCTCTCAATTATTTGCGGATAACCGCATTTGCCTATGTATCGTCTATTTTCAAGTACACGCTTTACCATATTTTTGTTCCAGACAGGCTTGTCCGAATGGTAGGGAACGGTCATTTTTGCGGCAATCTCGTTAAGGGACTTCCCGTCGGAATATTCGGTAAAAATCTGTTTTACCGCAGCGGCTTCAGTCAAATTGACAGCATATTTCCCGTTTATCATGCAGTAGCCGAATGGAATATTTCTGTTCTTTTTCATTTTCCGCGCCGCTCCTTTCTGCGTATCTTCTCGGTGAATTCAACGCCGCCTGTAAGTCTGAATGTCAATTCCGTACTTGATTGTACGGTTATTTTTTCAACAATCTGACCGAACATTATCTCATTGAACTCCGCTATCGGCTCGGCATTTTCAAAAACCGATATGAGCAGCTTTATGCCGTCGATCTCCTTGTCATCCTCATCGTTTCCCATAAGGCTATGGAGTTGATTTTGCAGATTCAGAAGCTTTCTGTCAAGCTGTGCCGAATGCTCGGTGTAGTATGCCGCGTCTAAAATTCCTTGAGATTTCAGCGTTGCCATAAGGTGCCGCTGATTTTTTATCTCTGCAATTTCCTTTCGGATTTCCGATATCTGAACATTGCCTGATATTCCTTTACTGGAAAGATCCTGAAGCTGTCGGAGCATAGGCGTTAGGATATTTTTGCAGTTTGCTGCCAACTTATTTTGCAGACGTATAAATGCGCTGTATATTTCGGTTTCGGGGATAGGCTTTGAGCTGCAATTATCTTTATTGTCATCATGATTTCTGCATATCCAATATATTCCCGAATTTCTTTTCTTTCGCCTGTGGCAGCAGCCGCATATCCCGCAAAATATTTTTTTGCTTAATGGATAGGCTTTATAAATTTTTGATTCGGGATTTTTTCTTCTTTCATTAATAAGAGCTTGCACATTTTCAAAAATTTCTTTTGATATGATTGCTTCATGGGTCGATTTTGCGTAGTATTGAGGCTTTTCTCCGTTATTTATTACAAGTCTGTACGGAAGCGTATCTGTCGTATACCGTTTTTGGAATAACGAATCTCCAATATATTTTTCGTTTCGGAGTATAAACATTATTGAAGTATGATCCCATTTTTTAGCATATTGCGATGCCGGAACATTATTTTGATTAAGGTAATTCGCAATGTCATTTACTCCATGACCATTAAGAAACATATTGAATATTTCCTTAACAATTTCCGCTTTCTGACTGTTTACTACTGTTTGCCCGTCTATGAAATCATATCCATACGGAACTGTGCTGTTTTTGTATGTTCCGTCCGCCATTCGTTTGTGGACACCCATTCGGCAGTTTTTCGATATTGACAGCGATTCTTCCTGCGAGCATACACTGTACATTGTCAGAAGCATTTCCGAACTTATTTCGGCGGTATCGATATTCTCTTTTTCAAAATACACCGATACGCCAATGGATTTCAGCTCACGAACCGCTTCAAGACAGTCCTTTGTATTTCTCGCAAACCGCGATACCGACTTGGTTAAGATACGGTCTATCTTTCCTTTTTGGCAGTCACGCATAAGCCTTTGGAACTCGTCTCTTTTTGCGGAACTCGTTCCGGAAATCCCCTCTTCAGCATAAATATCTACCAGTACAGCGTCGGAGCTGTTTTTCAGCAATTCGCTGTAGTACCGTATCTGAGCCGTGAAGGAATTAAGCTGATCCGCGCTGTCGCTTGACACTCTTGCATATGCGGCAGTTCTGATAATTTTCCTGCATTTTTCTGCGGCGGGAATTACAGTTATTTCAGCCATTCTACCACTCCTTTCACGACACATTATACCTGAATTGCGGCGTTTTATCTATCACCAAAACCAATGAAATATCTACGGCTCACTCTATCAAATCCAACAAAAATGGAACTTTTTTTCGGGAGTTCAAACCGTTAATTTTTTCAGAACGGCAGCTTCTGTTTTTTTACGCTGCTGTTCCGAAATCAGACCTTCGTGCAGAAGCTTTTCAAGAAATTTTCTGCACAAGTAGAATTTGTATTGCAATACCGCTTCATTGTCTATCATTTTCTACACCTCAACCGTCGCATTAACCTCAACTACTTTTGTACCGAGGTTTTCTGCGTATTTTATATATTCCGCAAGCTTTGCGGAATCAATTGAAATTCTGTTAAAATCGGTCACCAGAAGATAATCCGAACCGCTGAAGCTTTCAGGAGGCTTACGTTCGCCGATCCGTTTGGAAACGCCGTGAATATACAGTCCTCTGCTTTTGCAGAAATCGCAGAGTATAAGCACCTGACGGTATATTTCATCCTTACCCTCCCATTTATCTGCGTGACAGTAAAGCCATGCCGTTTTATGATTTCCCATAATATCACCCTTTAGTTATATTCTTTTTTAAGTCCCGTACTGACGCGTATCGCGCTGTCCACCTGCTTCATTACAAAAGCGTCGGCGTATCCGACTTTATTCAGAAGTCTGCGCTTGTCAATAACACGGAGCTGCTCCACAAGTATGCAGGAATTATCTTCAAGTCCTGTATATTTTTTCGTAAGAAAAACATGGACAGGGAGAGAATTCTGTGTTCTTTTTGAAGTAATGGGAGCCGCAATAGTTGTGCAACTAAATTTGTTTCCCTTGTTGTTCTGAATTATGAGAACGGGACGGATACCGCCCTGCTCGCTGCCAACGACAGGGTCTAAATTTGCGTAATAAATATCGCCTCGCCCGATTTTTTTATCCATAATTTTTTGTCCTTTCGTTATGTAATTGAATTTCCGGTCAAAAGGTGCAGAATAAAATCAAATAAAGATGTGCGGATTTTTTGCACTTTTGACCGGAAATCAAATATATTGCAGCAGCTCTGTTTAAGAAAGCCGCCGCGTTTAAGCGGATCATCTCCGCATTTGATCAGCCTGTAACGCTGTATTTGTCCAAGACTCCCCCGGCTAAACAAGGCAGCATTTCTGCCACCTGAGGGAATATTTCAGACTGTCTTGGCAGACATCATGGATTTCGCCCCGATGCGGGTCTCGCAAAGCCGCCCTCACTGCGTGATTCTATGACCGGACGGAAGTATCATTATGGTCTATGCAGGTCATGGCGGAAACCGTTTGCCGATCGGTCTTTGGAAACAGCTTTTCTCGCTCGGTTATGATATCGGAGGCAGGACTTATGATGAGTCAATGCTCATCGGCTAAGCGCCGTGCTTGTCCTGCGCGAGATCATTTAACGTCATGGCGAAGCAGTTTCCATCGCTTTCCCCTTGCGGGTTGCATAGAGTAACGTATCTGAAATACTGCTATTTAATTTTCAAGTTTCCCGAAAGGCAATTTTACCTCTCATATTCTTTGCCGCTGGGGAAAATCTCTTGCACACCTGAAATTTTAATTTTTTAAATATTTATGCAACTTTGCCCAAATTGCAAGCTTCTTTTTATGCACAGCGTTATGGTAAATGCCAAGTTCATCAGCAACCTCTCTTTCGGTTTGGCATAAAAAAAGCTTATAAATAAGCTCCCGTTCGTTATGTGAAAGCCGCTCCAAGGCTCGTCGAAGGTCGACTCGCATATCAGCATGGCTGCTAAAATCGGAATCCTTTTCAGCAAACTGTTCGCCAATCTCCGACAGCCTGTCCAGCGAATCTTCAAGGCTTGGAATAAATTCTGCCTTGAGATTTTCTTTGTCAACCTTGAACCGCTCGGTTTTTCTGTCAACTTCCGCATATGTAATCTTTCGTTCGGACCGCAGATCATAATCGCACAGTTCCTTGCTTACGGCAACCTTGCTGCCGTTAATGTAAATATAATAATTTTTTTCAGACATAAAAAAGTCCTCCGTTCTTTTTTGATTTGGTCGGGTGATCAAATCAGAACGGAGGTTCTCTAATGTATATGTGTGAAAACGTTTTATAAAAAATACAGTCCGCAAAAACCTTTGTTGTTTTGCGGACTGTATTGAAGCTAATGGAATTTGCCCAAATGATTTTATATATGAAAATATTTATATTGCTTATGTTCACGTTGTGTCCTTCCTGCCATTATTTTAATCGGCGTGGCTAATTTTAGTCTGTCGATTGAAACAGCAGAAAACTTGTTTGAATTTTTCCATGTGTCGACAAAAATTTTTTAACATATTTTGAATTATGCGTAATCAATAATTGGGCATAATAAATTTTAAATTACGTTTCCTTAGAAATTTGTTTTTTTAATTCTTCTAAACGTTCCATACTATTACTTATATCACGGTTCATTGATGTATCATTAAGTTGTAATGTATTACGTGTGATACCTAATTTATTTAAAATTTCTAAAAGCTTATTTATAGTTGCAACCAATTCATAGGAATTTATATATTTTCTGTAATTTAAATAATGTTGATTCTTTGTATGCGTCCTTATATTATTATAGTTCAATATAATGGGATCTTTATGCTTTGTTGTTGACAGTATTAATCTATTGCTTAAATCCAATGTTTTATTCAATGTAATATAGAAGTCGGAGATGCAAGTGTCAGAGTCTAAATTATCTGTTTTAAGTCTCATCGTTTCAATAAACACCTTGTAAAAAGAAGCTACTTCCTCGGATGATGATCTTGGAATATACCTTATTTTTTTCCGTATTTCATAATAACGAATATATGTTGGTATATAATAAGTACACAGTTTCCATACAAACAAAAAAACAACAAATACTAAAATTACATTTACAAATGCACATAACAAATCTATAATCCACTTTGATATCGAACAATAATTTAAAATGAGATTTTCACATAATTCTATTAAATCTGAGATAGCAGGATATAAAGCATCAACCACTAATCCCGACGCAACCGCAGATAATATAGCTATGCTTTCGTTATTTATTTTTTTTTGCATTTTTTTGCCTCCTCTAAATATCTTATTTTTAATATGGATATCCAAATTTTACTTCATTTTTGCTATTTTCATACCAATCAGCTACATTAGTAAATTTTTCATCAATACGATTAAAGGAATCAATTATGTAATTGGCGGATTTTTCTACAAAATTATTATTATCGTTATCTTCCTCAATTGATCTTGTTACTGCAACATATGCTTTTTGCATAAAATAAAATCCACTTTTATCGTTTAAATTTAACCTTAATCTTGTGTTTAATTCAATTAATTTGTTTTTTTCATTGCTTTTTAATATTTCTTGAATTAAAAAATAAACAATAACTGCTACATAAATGCTTATTTTTTTAGGTTTCTTTTTTAAGATTCTGCTTAGTTGCTTTTTAGATAATTTAAAATTTTTGTTCATCACATCATTTTCAAATAATTCGGCATTTTTTACAAATTCATTCATTTTTGAGCATATATGTTTTTTTAATTTACCTAAACAAAGTGAACTTGCATTATAGAAAAATCCCGGCGGATAATATGGTTGACATTGCACATATATTTTAAACAATTCCATAATAATACAAGGGTTTAAATCATTGGTATATTTATAAACATCACGAGTTAGCTTACAGTATTTAACGTTACTTTCCATTCTTATCTTCCTTCATTATAATATTTAGCATGGTCCATTAGCACAAAAATATGCTAATGGACCATATGATCTTAATCATACTCATCAATGAGTTTGACTAAATCGGGTCTGTTGTATGCCTCGAAATATTCTTTTAGTGTAAATTCTCCCCGCTTTATAGCGCCGGATCTCATTGAGCCGGCGGGTATCACATCAGCTTTGATCTTGGTATTTGCGCCGTTTTCAAGCAATACCTTTACATTTGCAGCGGAATATTGATATGCGTTCAAAAGGCAGTCATCGGGTAATTCAAGTCCTTGGTCTATAACATATTGTAGAGTTTCAGGTAAATGACGTTTAGCATATATACTCAAACCATTATTTGCTACGGTTGAATTACATAAATCTTCATACGTCATAAAACCCTTGCCAACGTCAGAATACCCGTCATATTCATATAGAATAGTGTTATTGTCATATTTTATTTTAATATCACGAGAACTTCGAATGTCAAAACTAAACGTGTACTCAACATCAATTCCTTTTTCTATTACAGCTTTAATCTCATCATAAGAGCCATCATATGCTGCCCATTCTAAATCATCAGGCATTAATGGTCTGCCTTTTTTATAAAGATAATTTATTGTATCAGAATTACAATAATCAAAACTTACGTATCTGCAATCATACCCTTTATCAAAAAGAAAGTCAATCTTTTTATACTTATCTTTTGATGTCATTCCGCGATCAGGATAAAATTGTTCAATTAATTCTTCCTTAAATCCTCCGTCAACATTTGCCTCCCAGAAATCATAAAGCAAACAAAAGCCCTCATATCCACCATAAAAAGCTCTGAGCCATACTTCATTTGTCCACTGATGATTTATGCTTTCATAACTTAAAAGAAGCTTCATCACATCAATTTGCTCCATTTGCATTGCCGATATTAAAATACCGCAGCTTGAAAAATCGAGCACAAATTCCTTTGAATCCGCATTATTGGGGTCTTTGTCGAGGTAAAGTCTTTTCAGTACCTCCGCGTTTCCCGCCCCTGCAACGCACGAGGCGGGAGGTTTGGCGTATTTCCCCCAAAAGTCCGCAAACGCCTGATACTGCTCCATAGTACCGAAATATCCGAAATAGTAGCTTATAAGTCCCATATCAACGTCGGAAACGGTGTTTCCGTTTTTTAGCTCGTTAAGTGACTTTTCACATTTGCCCAGCACGGCGTATTCCACCGCTTTCGGCAAGCCGCTTTCCTGCCCGCTTTCAAGCAGTAATCCGAGCAGGAACCTCGCCGTCATAGGCGAATGGGCTATCTGACGGTACGCGCCGTTGCCCACGTTCCTTTCGGGGTCGCCCTCATATTCGTTCCGGAACATTTCGGGATAGGGTTCCGCGCCATATTCTATAAGCAATTTTGAAAGGTAATATCCAGAAGCTTCCCACTGTCCGCTTGCATTTTCTAAAGCATAATAAAGAGGGGAATAACTGTCAGAATCTTTAACATTAGGATCAGCGCCCAATTTAAGCAAATAAAGTGTTTCATCATATGACAAGCGTTTTGACGTATGCGCGACAATGGGATAGTTGCCAAAGCTTAATCCCATTTTATAAAATATGTCAGCAAAAGAAAACCTGCTATTGCTTGTACTTGAAGTAAGTGCTTTTTCAAAATATTGCAATAATTTATCATTATTGCAGTCGGACAGAAGTTCTTTCAGCCAGGTAATGTTACTATATTTTATCGCCTGTTCAATCATTTCGTCATTGTTCCAGTATAGTGCACGTGGCAAAAAACTAAAACGGCCTGATAATGAAAGAACAATTGAAAATGTCAAAAATAGTGTAATTATTTTTTTTAATATTTTCATTACTTACTCCTTAACCGGCAAGCTCAAGTTCATTTATTTGTGCGGTTATAAATTCTAATGACATGGCCATACCCATTAAATGATTATTTACTGCATAGTTTATTGTATAATTGCTATTATATTATATCAGCGCCAATGCTTATTTTTTCGTTTTCTGAATTAAATATATTTATATATGTTATGCCAATATTTTCATCGTGGTTTTCATAAACCAAATAAGCACAAAAATATATACTGTATTCAGATCCGTTATCAGTAACTATATTTAACAAATTAGGATGAACTGTTTGCTTAGAAATTTTTCCATTTTCTTTTAAAACTCCACCCTCAGACATTCCAATACTTTTCCCTTTAGATACAATTTTTCCATTAAAAAATTCAAACGCCTCTTGTATTTCTGTATCAAGGTCATGAGAATTAGCTATGCTTTCACAAAATAGCGCCTTTAATTTTGAAATGTCATTATTGTCAAAGCAATATAAGATATCATCAGCATACTGTCGTGCAATTTGACTCGGAGATTCAATTGAATTATTAGTACAGCCACATATAATTACTGATGTTATTAACAGAATAACTATAGCTTTAATTTTCATTGCAATAAGTTCCTTTCATACCAACATAACCAAACAACTAAATTGATGTCATCAAAAATAGCGTAATCTTTTATTGTATTTTGTCTTAGCGTGCTTGTTTTTAAAGCATCATACATTTCTTCATGCCCCGTAAAATCAATGCATCCAACAGAAACTAATTTTTTAACATCAACTTTGTTAACATATTCAGGATTAAATCCCGTTATCCACCATTGATCATCATTGGGTCTCCATGAAAATACATTATTAATTTTATCAGCACCGTTGTATTCATAAAGATACAACTGCATGGGAAGTGCCAAATCGTAATCAACAAAATAATGGTCAAAGAAATCAGGGTCTTGAGACAAATAACTTGGGCGACTGTATATTCCTATTTCCGCTCCTGCTCCTAAATTTAGATAGTCACCGCGCCAAATCCATAAAATATACTCCATATCATCTGCTTCAACAGTAAACGGAAATTTCTCTTTTCCAATATTATCGTTTGTTCCAAAACCAAATATAATATCGTATAAGTTATTATATCCTCCGACAAACTGCCAACTTCTGGGCTGTGAATGTATAACTCCGTCATAGCCTCCGATTGTGCTGTCAGATTTGAAATTCAAAAATCTTGAACCCAAACTTGCCATTACTTCATTAGCTTCATCCTTATTGACCACTTTGGATTTTAATTCATTCATAAAATATTGTACTATTGCATATCCAGCTGTATCTCCGCTTTTATATAAATACCATGAATATATCAGACATCTCATATCAGTAACTACGTCAATTTTTAACAAGTCAATTTTATCATTTTCTACAAGATATAAGAATTCATCATAAAGAGCTTGGAATCCTGCCAACTCCGTATTATTCAATTGCGGGTCGGTATATCCGTACCAATGACCGATCTCCTCAGGAATATTTTTGTTTTTAGCATTTTCTATATGTGTAAGCCATATGTCTTTTGAGCCATTAGGCACAAGCGGATCATTGTCAGCTGGCGCTAAAATCTCATCATTATATTCATATGGTTTTCCATCAAGCAGACCATCACCGTCACTGTCTTCATTCATTGGATTTGAAGTGGTAGGCATTACGTTTATGTTTAACAAAGGCTCCCAATTTTCTTTAACGTATTCCCTCATCGCTTTTTTTACTTTAGAATTGTTAATCTCATCGCAATATTCTTGCAGGGTAGGCAACATAATATTATCATTGTCCCATTTAATTAATTGATTGCATATATCAATTTCTTCAAAGTCATATGCACCATCACTATCTGTGTCTGCAAATGAACTGTATTGTGCTCTTATAGATTTAATATCGGAATACTTATTAGTCTTTTCAGCTTTTTCAGTTGCCTCCTTAAGTTCTTTGGCAGCATTCAGATAATCCTTTGTAACCTCTCTATCAAGCTTCATTTCCTCAAAATTCAATCCATTATAAAAGACAGTGCTTTCAACATCATGATTTGGAACATATCCATAAATATGCTTTAAAACTTCATCGGAAAAATCATATAAGCCATCAATATAAATTCCTCCGGTGGATTTGTATATATCTATAGCATATCCCAGATTATACTCCGGAGAGATATTTGAAATAATACTTACATCCATTTGATTTTCAGAAAGTCTGTTAAGCACTTCGTAACCGTAGTCATCAGATTCTGTTACTCCGATCATATCCTCTCCTACGAGAGAAGTACGATAAACTACATCAGTACTATCAAATATGCTGAAACAATACGTACCTTTGCTGTTATCACAATTGTCAAAAACATACTTTATAGCATCGGAAAGAATACAATATTTATTGTACTTATTTACAGACCATGTTCGTAAATAATCCAATTCATCAAATATTCTGACAGGATCAGTAAAGTAAATTTCATCTTCATCTTCAATGAGCGTATAACCCAGATTATCTCTTGACTCTTTATCATAATGCTGCAAAATTAAGTATATTTTTGCATTAGGTGATTCTTTAAGTACCTCGGATGCTGCGTTGATAACATTGCTCTTAACAGAATCAAATGTTTCCCTATCAATATTATTGCGTATATCCATAATAAAAACAACATTAATTGAAGACTTATCTATTGAACTTTGCCATGAAATATTTCTTGGATTTGCATATACAACAGGCTTATCAACAAAAGAAAGTGTTTTAACAGATTCTTTGTTTTCAGAATTACTGCTTGATATGTTATCCACAAGTTTTTCCATATCCATCAGGCAATATGTTCCAAGTTCATCAATCTGTGCGGAAACTAAGTTGTCATTTGAATTATATTCTGTGTAAACAGGTAAAATGACATTATAGTCTTCAAAAAGCTTAAAGACGCAAAATCGCTCTATATTGGCATTGCTTTCAGACTCATTTACTAACGAATCTTCCAATTTAAATTTAATAACAGCACTTTCTGTTGTGCATGATGTATCATACTCAATGTCAAAAGATTTTCCGATTATAGCAGAATTTTTTATTGTTTCTGAATAATTGCTTTCCCGCACGTCGATATTTTTTTCTACATTACCTGCTGCTGTTATTTCAATTGACAATTTGTAGTCATTGTCTGCATTTATTTCAGACATAGCTTCGCTGTCCTCGGATAGAGTAACATTAAATGTATATTCTTTATCCGGAATTCCATAAGTATTCGGATTTAACGGATCCAAGCCCATGGATATTTCATCACCGTCATTTATGCCGTCATCATCTGTATCGGCTTTTAATGGATTTGTATTGTATGTATTAACTTCTTCTCCATCGGAAAGCCCATCATCATCTGTATCTTCAAATACAGGATCAGTTCCTAATTCTATTTCTTTTTTATTTGACAGACCGTCACCGTCTGAATCAGCATTTGAATCAGATACGTCTTTTTTAACCGAATCGTATACCATAGGATCCGTGCCTGTCAAAAACATTTCTTCATAATCGGTTAAACCATCATCATCTGTATCAGCTTTATTTATGTCCAAACCAAGACCCGTTTCTAAATAATCCGGAACGCCGTCATCATCTGTATCAGTGAATTCCATTGCATAACCATTTTTATTCTTGCATACAAGTAAGACATTAGATTCGCCGATTCGACCGCTATTTAATGTTTGTCTGATTTTAAAATATCGTTTTAAAAACGAATCGGTAATTTTATACTCATAACTATATACATCGTTGACGGTTGCAATTGATTTAAATTTATTTCCATCGTCAGAGCTTAAAATTTCAAAAGAACCGTTTTCAAATTCTGTAAGCCATGATATTATAAGTGAATTAGATTCATTATTATATTCAACAAAACCAATTATAGGGAAGTCCGCTTCTTCTTTTTCCTCAGAAATATCAATTACAACTTCTGTCAAAGTCCAATTTTTTGCATATGGTTTCTCACCATCAATTAAATTAGCAGAAAATCCAAAAGTTGCCGAACCGCCCGCAACTATAGGGGTGGTCCAGAGCTTGTTTGCAATGGTATATTTGCTATTTGTATTGTCAAGAAGTTTGCAATTCCAGTAATTATTAATTGCAAAATTTGAATCAAATGTTAATGCCCATGCTTCAATAGGTTTATTAGTAGTATTAGTTATGACAATGTCAGCATTAAATCCGTTATCCCACTCGCTTGTAATATTGAAATCGACAGTATATCCGGATTTTTTTTCAACACGTTTATTGCATAGTTCAAATCCATTTGGAAATGTTAAGTTTTCTCCTCGGAGAATATAACCGAATTCAACTGAACTGCTGGGCTCAATTTCATAGTTATATCCATTATGCTTTAAAATACACTCTGTTTCTGAATTAGAATATGTTACTGCATTGTATAAATTTTCAATTATTCCGCCGGAGCTGTATTTCAAATACCAGTTTAAAATTGATTCATCACCGGTATTTGTAATCTTCATCTTTACAGATTGTGCTCCGTCCCATTTATTTTCAATTATATATTCAACGTTGAAATTATTGTAGGTATATACCTTTTGTTTAGCTTCTTCCGCGAATGCACACAGCACTGCTCCATCAGTAAAAATAATGCTAAACATCATTATAATACTTAATATAAAAGAAATACATCTTTTAAAAGAAACGTTATACATTTTTAGATATCCTTTCTGGTTATTAGTTCAATACAATCAAAACTGCAAGGTATACTTTTACCAAAACCTTCATCAGGTATTCCTGATAAATCGGGCATTTCAATGCCGATAGATTCATATACCGATAGCATATCCAACATAAGTGGATCACGACTGCCGTTAAATAGCTCTCCTGATGTTTCATCTGTCAAGGAAATTGTGTCGTAAATTATGCGAAGCAAATTTATATCAGCACTCATAAATAAGTCATAATATTTTTTATATTTTCCCGTTGAATACTGATCCTTATTTGGACGAGCATACCGATAATGGTTAGATACATAACTGCAGTTTTTAAAGTTAAGACAAAATCCTGATTCGGCTCCGTTATCAGAAAAAAGCCAATTGATTTTTTCGCATATATCGCACGGATAAAAATCTTTACCGTTTTTATCGGGCATATAAACAGGCTCAAGTATTTCGGCGGGAGAATATTCAGACGGTGACCAATGTTTTGAATGCCTTCCAATTGACCCCGAATAGAAATCAATTAAAGTATAATCAGTCAAATCAACAAGAAAATCATACCATTTATTATAGTCATAATCATAATATTCAATCAGCTTTACTATAAGTTTTATGCCATAGCAAAATTTCCCTTTGATATTCAGCATTGAAACGTTTTTTTTCACATTTAACCACCTTACCTGCCTATGTCCTACTTTTAGGTTCGGACATAGGCACTTCTAATGTTTTATGCAGCAGCATTTAAGCTATACATTTGAGGAGTGTATGTATCATACGTATCAAATGTTTCTGCTGCAAGATTGGCAGGGTCTGAGTTATCTCCGATAAAATGAACATATCCTTTGTACATTGTTTTACAGTTTACACAGGCCTGAATGTAATCGCCGTTCTTTTTTACCACGCTGTACACATATAGGTTTTCAGGATCGGCGCCGCAGTTTATGGCGTTGTTAATTGCGTTATATTCTCCACAATTTATTAAGCCTCTTCCATCAACGCCTTCTTCTGCAGTGTATCCGTAGCGGTAGTTGACATCCTTTATGCGTTCGGAAATAAATTTGCATATATTATCATTTCCTGAAAACGTTGGATTTCCGTCTTTTCTGTTGCTTAATCCCCAATAAACGTTTCCGGTTGAAATATCAACTGCAACAGTTAGTACGTTGGAATCAATTTTTCCACCTGTTGTTTTTCGGATATTGCCATTTTTCACTTTTGCTGCAAGCGATGCTGCAATTGCTCTTACCGAATTTTCGTAGTATTTAACATCAACAGTTCCGATTGATCCGCAGAGTTTGCCATTGGAATCAGGAGTTAATTTTAAATTATTTACAGACTTTGCAGCAGACTGCATAGCAGCCTCCGATACACTGACTGTATGTGTTCCTATAACACTTTCCCCGGGTTTCAGTTCAAGGTATCCATAATCGTCTGACTTACGAAGAGCCGGTAAAAATTCAGGCTTGGGGTTAACTTCACTGTCTCGATAAACATAAATGATCGTTCCATCAGGGTATATCAATTTCATTTCTTTTACGTCATTAAGTTCTTCAATATCGCCAAGGTTTGCGCTAACATTATAAATTGATTTGTCAGAAACATTAGTAACAGTAAAGACGGTATTGATTTTCATTCCATCGTCTGTATATACGCGGCTGTACTGGTAGTACTCCAAGGCAGAGCTGCCATATACTTTTATTTTTTCCGATGATTTAAACAAAGCGGATATATCTGTTTCAAACGGCATAAGTGTTCCGGAAAATTTTGCGCTTACATCATATTCTCCTTGTTTTGAACCCATTACAGCCCAAGATATAGTTTTAGTCTCTCCGCCCAGAATATTACCCATAGATACGTTAAGATTTTGTGTTACGTCAGTTTTGGCAAGAGAAAGTTCATCCGGAGTAATTAATGAAGCAACAGCGCCGTTTATAGGGAATTCCTTATCGGCAAGATTTGTTACTGACAATTCGACATCAAAACATTCTTTAAGCCATGTAACATTTTGAGAAATTCTCAGCACTGCTATACCGGCTAATTCATTTTCTCCGCCAATAATAGGCTTAAAGGTTGTGGTTGAAGTGCTTGAACCGTTTCCGGTTTTAGGCTTTATAGAAGCTGTCCCGCTTTCAGTATCATAGCTTACCTCAAAAAGATCGCTTTCTACCTTAATAGTTCCCGGTATTATGTCGCCTTTTGCATCAATTAAAACATTGATTTCCGAGTTACCATATATATCTTCTGCATATGCGACTTGCACGCTTGCTTCAAATACTGCTTGATTTTCCGTTGCAGTAATATCCACTCCGCGATCAATCATTTCCTGAAGAGTAAGCTCTTTTACTTTAATATCTCCAACAACCAAATCCTGCTTTTTTAATTCAATAGTATGCTTTAAACTGTTTTTACTAACATTAATTGTTTTTTTCAACGGAGAGTACCCTTTTTTATACAGATAAACTGTTACAGAGCATTCACCAGATTTTATTAATGTTTTTCCATTTACATCAGTATAAACCGTAGATTTTGTTCCGTCAGGAAGTTCATAATAAACCATTACGTTACTTAACGGCTGATTTCCATTTGATACGACGCAAAGTTCAGCGGCTAAATTGCTGCTGTCTAAAACAGTAATCTTTCTTGTTGCTTTGTCTAAATTTCCTGCAGCATCATATACAGTAAGAGTTGCTGTATAATTGCCTGCTTCTGCATATGTATGTGCGGTCAATCCTAAATCTGATGAAGAATTATCTCCAAAGTCCCAATTATATGCAACAATTCCTACGTTATCTGTTGAACGAGTTCCGTCAAAAATTACAGATTCATTTTCAAAAACAACAATATCCGTTCCGGCATCTGCTATTGGAGCTTTTCCGTCAATATTCAATGGCGTAATGTCAACACGCTCACTGGTTACGTTGTTGCCAAATTTATCTACAGCAACAACATAATATGTGTATTTTTTGGCTTCAAGGTCGGTATCTACATATTTTTTTTCAGTTGTTCTTCCTACGTAAACAAAGTTTCCTAACCTTCGACGGTAAACCTTATAGTAAGAAATATTTTTTTCGCTTTCCATGCTCCATGATAATTTGGAAGAAAGGTTACCCGCTTCAACCGAAAGCTCCGGCATTGAAAGTTCACATTTTTCCAAAGTATATGTAACAATGGTATCTGAAGAAACATTATTATATTTATCAGTAAGTATAACCTTTAACTGATATTTTCCACTACTCAAATTTTCAGTGTTAAGATTGAATTTAACAAGTTTGCTGTTAGTGTTAATTTCTTCGGAATAAACACTTTCCCAGTCATTGGAATCATTGGGTTTAATATAGACTGATATATCTTTTATTTCTGTATTATCCATACAGAAGATACTTATTGCCTGGTTTTCTGATATTTTTGATCCATTGACAGGGTTTATGCTTAACATTTTAGGAGATGTTGAGTCAGTTTCCAATATACAAGCAGTGCTATACAATAAAAGACTTTCATTTCCGACTGCATCTACAACAGAAATTGCATAGTAATATGTTACACCAATTAATGCCGATATATCTATATATGAAATTCCAGTCAAGCTATCACTTATAATTGTATAATTAACGTTATCAGCAGATCTATATAAATTATAGTGTGCAAAGTCCGGCGCTGCGGACTTATCCCAATTCAGTTTAATTTGATTATTGTTTGTGTCTATATTAAGTTTATCAAGCTTATCAGGAGCAGTATTATCTACAACTATTTTGCAAACAGGTGATGTACTTGTTTGACTTATATTTCCGCTGTTATCTTCTGCAACAGCACGAATATACAATTCCCCGTCGCTATATACTGTTGTATCAACAGCCACATTAACCGTAGCATAAGCCCTGCCATTAGCTTTTTCGCTTGTTGAATCAATCCATGTTTTATTATCAGAAGAGCATTGGATAACAACAGATGAAACACCTATGTTATCTTTAACACTTACTGCAATTACTGCTGTTTTATTATATTTTGACTTTTGCGATGTAATTTTTATTACAACAGGTTCTTCTGTATCTTCGCCCGTATAAACCGTAACCTCATTACTGCTTTCGGAAACATTTCCCGCTGCATCATGAGCTACAACATAATATGTATAGTTTGTATCAAGACTTACATCGGTATCAATATACATATTTGCATTAAAGGATTTGATTTTAACATTGTTTCTGTACAGATCGTACTTCACAACGCCTACATTATCGCTGCACTCCCATGAAAGAGATACATAATCGTCCTTAACGGAATTAAGTGTCAGAACAGGCGCGCTCGGAGCAAGATTGTCTATGAACACGCTTGCGCTCGCCCTTGAAACGTTGTCCTCGTTATCAACAGCTTCAACATAATATTCATAGTATCCGCCGAAAGCTGTGGAGTCTGTGAAAGCAGTACCATTCGACGAACCGATAAGCGTTCCGTTTCTGTATACGTTATACTTAACAACAGTTCCGTTATCGGAAGAAGCTGTCCAGGAAAGACGTACAACACCCTCGGACTGGATTTTTGCCGCCAGATTTGCAGGCTGTGTGGGAGCAAACGCGTCAACGTCTGTTGAAGCTTCAAGAATATTGCTCCATTCGGAAAGATTTCCCGAAGTGTCACAAGCTACAATGTAGTATTCATAGGAAGTATGGCTCTTAAGACCGTTGTCGATATATTCGGTCTTTGTGGTATTGCCAACACGCTCGCCGTTCCGGTAGATGTAGTAGCAATATACCGCAGCATTATCGGAAGAAGCGCTCCATGTCATTGATATAGAAGATGAATTTGAACGTACAAATTTCAGATTTTTAGGAGCAGTAGGCGCTTCTGTATCTGCTTTACCCTCAATAAGTTCGTTCCAAAGAGGTACTCTGCTGAACACATAACCCGTATCAAGAGGCTTGGTTATTTCGAGAATATTAAAATATGATTGTGTTGTTGCAAACTCAACCTTCTGAAGCTTTTCGCCGCTGAGGATTACCTTATGATTTCCGCTGGGGGCAAAATGGTCTGCATAGCGACTGTATCCTTGTGTAAAGTTTCCCTTTACCTCCAACGTTCCGTCTGTAAGCTTACTGTAATTGTAATATGCAAATGCATTAAAATCTCCGTTTACACATACGTAGTCTTCTGCATTTGTCATTATAAGATAACCGTAACAGCAATTTCCATTTGTCATGCGCATATTGAAGTTTCCATTTACATACAACTTACCCTTGTTGATATTTAAATATGTTGTACTTGTATCAGCTCCAAGATATACATTTTCCTTTACAGTTAGTGTATGTCCGTTGAGATTTAATGTGCCGCCGTTAAGATACAGATTTCCTCCGATTTCCGTATCCTCGCTCAGAGTTCTGTTTTCATTCAGCCATATATCATGATTCCAAGCGTTATCCGCAAATAATCCTGTAAGTACAAGATTTGCTCCGTTTGTAATTTTGGTTTCCGTATTGTAAAGATTTCCGACTACATATGTTGTTCTTGGAAAATTCACACCATCAATCGAGGTATTTGTGATCTTCAAATTGTTGAAACGGGAATAATCTCTGTAATTATCGTTAATACTTACGCTCTGTTTTTCCGTACCATTAAGTATTGTTGTATGACTTCCAGATGTACAGAAGTTATAGCTGTTCGCCCCGCCGACCTGTGTCAAATCTCCGCCAATCTCAAGTGTTCCCGCTGTAAGCTTTCCGCTGTGCGAAGCTGTTGACTGCATGATAAAGCTGCCGTGTACCTTTACGGTATCGGATTCGTTCGTCATATTCAAAACACCCGTACTGTTTGTGTAGTTTGTTCCATTGAGNGCCTGTANACGGTNATCTCCCTGAACTTCAAGCTCGCCGCTGTTGACAAGGACTGTTCCTCCCGAATGAATAAGATTTCCCGTTATTGTCAGCTTGTGNCCATTGAGGTCAAGCGTTCCTCTTGAAAGGTTAATGTCACCCTCTATCGTTTCGTCCTGCTCCAGCGTCCAACCGGAACGTTCGCCGTTTGCGAAGCTTACGTTGCAGCCGTTGTCAATAAGTTCAATAATTGTTACAGGCGTAACAAATGACACACCGTCATCGGAGTAATTCTGTACTTCAAGAATATTAAATCTTGAACCGGTACTTGTAAAATCTACTTTCTGCAAATTTTCACCGCTAAGAATGACCTTGTGAGTTCCCGTAGGATAGAAATTGCCGTCATTTCCACGCTTTCTTTGAGTAAAGTCGCCCTTTACCTCCAGTACACCCGCAGTCAGTTTTCCGCTTTGATTGTACCAAGCGTGAGCCGTAAAGTTTCCATTCACAAGAATGTAATCCTTCTCGTTTGTCATATTTAAAACGCCGTTGCTGTCCGAAGTTTCCGTTCCGTAATAGAAGTTTTTGCCTACCTCCAAACGTCCGCCGTTTATGTAAAGTGTTGCGCTCCAAAGATAATATTCATCATCGACAACAAGAGTATGTCCGTTAAGATTCAGTGTACCACCCTCATGAGAGAGAAGACCGCCTATATGCAAGTCCTCTTGCAGCGTCCAGTTTTCAACAAAACGAAGCGTATGATTCCAAGAATTATCAGGAAATTTTGTTGTGCTTGCAACATATATGTTCAGTCCGTTTTCTACATTTGATTCCGTGTTGTAAAGATTTCCCACAACATAAGTTCTTGTTGCAAAATTTACTCCGTCCTCAGATGTATTTGTGATTTTCAGATTATTGAAGCGTGAATAATCTTTGTAATTACTGCTGATGCTTACCGTCTGCTTTTCTGTACCGTTCAGAATTACCGTATGACTTCCCGACGTATAGAAATTGTAGTTATTCGCTCCCGCCTGCGTCAGATTTCCACCAATTTCAAGAGTTCCCGCTGTAAGCTTTTCACTGTGCGAAGCTGTTGACTGCATGATGAAGCTGCCGTGTACCTTTACGGTATCGGATTCGTTCGTCATATTCAAAACACCCGTACTGTTTGTGTAGTTTGTTCCGTTCAGAGCCTGTACACGGTAATCTCCCTGAACTTCAAGCTCGCCGCCGTTGACGAGCACCGATCCTCCAGAATGGATAAGGTTTCCTGTTATCGTCAATTTGTGACCATTGAGGTCAAGCGTTCCTCTTGCAAGGTTTACGTCACCCTCGATTGTTTCGTCCTGTTCCAATGTCCAGCCCGAACGCTCGCCGTTTGCGAAACTTACGTTACAATCATTGTCAATAAATTCAATAATTGTTACATTTGTTTTGAATACTACACCGTCATCGGAATAATTCTGTATTTCAAGAATATTAAATCTTGAACCGGTGCTTGTAAAATCTACTTTCTGCAAATTTTCACCGCTAAGAATGACCTTGTGAGTCTCCGTGGGATAGAAATTACAGTCATTTCCACGCTTTCTCTGAGTAAAGTCGCCCTTTACCTCCAGTACACCCGCAGTCAGTTTTCCGCTTTGATTGTACCAAGCGTGAGCCGTAAAGTTTCCATTTACAAGAATGTAATCCTTCTCGTTTGTCATATTTAAAACGCCGTTGCTGTCCGAAGTTTCCGTTCCGTAATAGAAGTTCTTGCCTACCTCCAAACGTCCGCCGTTTATGTAAAGTGTTGCGCTCCAAAGATAATATTCATCATCGACAACAAGAGTATGTCCGTTAAGATTCAGCGTTCCTCCCTCATGAGAAAGCAGACCTCCTATATGCAAATCCTCTTGCAGCGTCCAGTTTTCAACAAAGCGAAGCGTATGATTCCAAGCATTATCAGGGAATTTCGTTGTGTTTACAATATATATGTTCAGTCCATTTTCGACCTTTGATTCCGTGTTGTAAAGGTTTCCGACTACATATGTTGCCCTTGCAAAGTCCACGCCATCAGCCGAAGTATTTGTGATTTTCAAATTATTGATTCTGGAATAATCCTTGCCGTTATTAGCAATACTTACCGTCTGCTTCTCTGTACCATTCAGAATTACTGTATGACTTCCCGACGTACAGAAATTGTAATTGTTTGCACCGCTGATTTGTGTCAGACTTCCGCCGATTTCAAGCGTTCCCGCCGTGAGCTTTCCGCTGTGCGAAGCTGTTGACTGCATGATAAAGCTGCCGTGTACCTTTACGGTATCGGCTTCGTTTGTCATATTCAGAATGCCCGTACTGTTTGTATAGCTTGTTCCGTTCAGAGCCTGTACACGGTAATCCCTCTGCACTTCAAGCTCGCCGCCATTGACAAGTACTGTTCCTCCCGAATGAATAAGATTTCCCGTTATTGTCAGCTTGTGTCCGTTGAGATCGAGCGTTCCTCTTGCAAGGTTTACATCGCCCTCAATTGTTTCATCTTCCTCTAACGTCCAGCCTGTGCGCTCACCATTGGAAAAAGTTACATTACAACCGTTATCAATATATTTATTTATTGTTACTGGTGTGGAAAATACAACGCCGTCCGCAGAATAATTTCTAATTTCAAGAATGTTGAAACGTGATTCCGTTTTTTCAAAATTTACTGTCTGCAAACCTTCGCCGCTGAAAATAACTCTATGGTTTCCAATTGGTGCAAAGTTATTCGCATATCCATAAAGTTTTTGTGTGAAGTCTCCCTTTACTTCTATTGTTCCGTTACTGAGACTACTGTTAGCGTGGGCGTATACATAAAAATTTCCGTTAACAAATACATAATCATCTTCATTTGTCATTGTAAGGCCGCCATAAGAACCATAACCATTTGTTCTGCATATATTGAAATTTTTTTCTACATACAGTTTACCGTTGTTAATATTAAGATATGCGTAGCTTCCGTTTGCACCGAGATATACGTTTCCCTTGACTGTGAGAGTATATCCATTAAGGTTTAATGTTCCGCTGTTAATGTACAGGTTTGAAACAGTTTTATCGGAAGCGAGAACAGTATCCCCCGAAATAGTCCAGTTTGTATAGAAATATTCGGTATCGCTCATTCCGATAATATTGCCCTCAATGTCATAGGCGTATACAGATATACCGTATTCATTTCCGCCAGCAAGTCCATTAACGGTATATGTATTTTCTGTTATACCTGTCTCAACGACAGCACCGTTGCAATATACCTCATAATGGGAAAACACTTCACTGTATACACCACTCCAAGAAATTGTTATGCTTGAATCTGTTTCCGATACTTTGTTTAACTGGATAGCAGAAACGGCAGCCGAGAACAACGAAAAATCATTTTCTATAAAATCAAGCGGTTCTGTAACCGTTTCGCCTGTTTCGGGAAGTTCAGAAATTTCGGGTGCGGTTGTTTCTGTAACACCCTCTGTTTCACTATCCGTGGGAATAGTTTCCTCACCGGTAATCGGAACATCCGTTACCGTAACTTCAGGTTCGCCTGTTCCATCTGTTGCCGAAACAGGCGTTACACTGAATATAAGCGAAACCGCCAGTATTGCTGAAACTATCCTCTTTAAATATGTTTTGTCAGACCTCATCTTTTTTCCTCCTAATAACCAATATATAATATAGACACATAAATACTCATAAACATTTTGACATGTTTCGTTTTTATTTTCAATACATAGCGGACAACAAGTATTAATAGTTACATAAAACGACATGTTATTAACTGATAATTTCTAAATCAAAGATATTAAATTAATAAAAATGTCCGCATAAATTTGCGGACAGAAAATATTACATAATGTTAATGTAAATTACCGCTTACACTGACATAAGCGTAAAAAACATTGTTAAGCGGATCGTTATTGTCTATCACTCTCTAAAAATAATGTAGCATGTGCAATGTCAGAAATCCATTAAACACGGATCATCTCTGTGATTTACGATTACAGAACAACAGAATCAACAATATTTTTTAATAGATTTTGGAAGATATGTATATAATTTCAAACAAACTGTTTTAGTGTGTTGAAACAATAAATAAATTGTGTTATAATTATTTACAAGGAGGCGGTTTTATGAACATTGCTGTATGTGATGATGAGAGCTATTGGAGAGAAGCCGTTGCTGTATTGCTTAATGAATACAAAAACAAAAGACATATTGAGTTGTATATAACATATTTTTCTGACGGACTGTCTCTGACAAAAAGCTCAAAGATATTTGACGTGATTTTTATGGATTATCAAATGGCGGAACTTAACGGAGTTGAAACGGCTCGGAAGCTCAGGAGTGCAAACAATAAATGTACCATTATTTTTATAAGCGCTTTTCCCAACACCGCACCGGATGCATTTGAAGTAAACGCTTTTCGCTTCCTTGTCAAACCGATAAATAAAACAAAGCTTTTCCAATCTCTTGATGATTATCAAAAGCAAATAGATAAAGAACGTTTTTTAGTTTTCAACACACATAACGGAACTGTAAAAATAAAAGAATCTGACATTATATACTGCGAAGCGGCTCAAAAGCATACTTTTATACATACGGTCAACGATGTTTATGAGATCCTAATAAATATTAAACAAATCGAAAAAAAGCTTTCAAATGAAAACTTTTTCCGATGTCATAAAGCGTATATAGTTTCTTTTTTTCATATACGTTCTCATAATAGTACCGATATAATTTTGGATAACAAAGAAAAAGTATATATCAGCCGAAATTCTCTGCGGGCTTTTAAAGCGGCATTGCAGAACTATGTAATTAAATATAATTCGGAGAGAATATAGATGGATTCTTTTTCATCGGTTATTTTATTAGCTTCTGACACAGTGCTTTTATTGAAACAAGTTATTGTTTTACCCCTTGTTCATGCTGCATATAACGGTGCGGAAAATAATTTTTTATTCTCAATCTTAATCTTACTTTTAACAATATTTTGTCGAATAATTAAAAAATTATTTATACAAAACCCTTCTTTTCTCGATTAAAGAAAAGAAGGGTTTTGTTCCTTATGCCCCCGTAAAAATCAAATCATATCCAACTCTGAAGTTATGAACAATCCGCATAAGGTCGGAATTATTAAACGCCAAAATCTTCTCATTATTAGACGAACTGTCAAACAGGTCAGCAACTTTCTTCTGTGCCATACCGCAGGCAATCAAATCCTCTTGATAAATTCCGT
>JAAVHI010000030.1 GCA_014799785.1 Ruminococcus sp. | reverse complement strand
GGGGAGGGAATTTCGCGCTCTGCGGAGCGCGACCAAAGGGCTCCGCCCTCTGGACTTCTGCGAGCTGGGCTCAGCTCGACCAGCTTTAGTCGGCGGCTTCGCCGCCTAAAGNNTTGTTACNTTGTGCGTGATGCGCTAAATCAAAATTTACNCNCCCCCTTTAGAGGGCTTGACAAGGAAAACATTCTGANATTTAACATCGTGGCGTGACTTTCTTGCACTGCGTACAAGTGCCCGCNGGGANTCCCCGCAAGGGTTTAANTGGCAATATCAATAATAATGGGTAAATAATATATGCTAAAATGTAAAAAGTGTGCAAATNTCCTTGACAATCNGGCGATAAATTGTTATCATATATAATATATATTGAATAAACCGGGGGTTGTAGCTGTGGAAATTTTTAAACAATATGACAGGTTCAAGGAGAAATGCGAGGAATTTCCCGAAAAGCTGAAAAACAGNTGCTTTTCGTCGTGCGGNCTTATATGTCATCCCGCTGCGGAAAACATCNTGATATCCGTGTGCAGCGAAGAAGAAGCGCACAGCAACGCGGATTANATNTGCCGAATGAGGGATATGCTCCTTATGTCNGAGGACGGCGAGGAATGGTCTGCGTTCAATCTGACNGAAGCNCGCAGGATCGCCGAACAGGACGGCTATATCTATATCACCGACCTCCTTGGCGAGGACGCCTTTTTAGCNGAGGANTGGATGATAAACGGCAAGAATGACACTATCATTGTNAGCGAAGCCTATATGCGCGAAAAAGGCAAAAGATANGCTCCCGTTACGCCTCTGACAAATAAAGTTCTCNGCTTNAAAAAATATNCNNGNGNATTTTTCTGGAANNCCGCNGCTCCNGGCGANNTNATCNGCGTTGACAAAGAGTATCTGGACGGCTGCTTCAAGGAATTTTTTGAACGCTGCTCCGAANNGCTGCCCGANCTTTCCGAGTCCGCAACCATCAATTTCAAGCTGTTCGGCGGCGANATAACNATCGACGTGAACACCACAAGNATAAGAACGATCGANAAGTTCTTTGAAAGAATAAACAGCATTGCGGACGTTCTTTCCGGCAATGCGGAAATAATGGAAATATGCNGCTATGAATTTTCCGCTATAGATTTCCTGCTTGACCTTGCNGCAGCCGCTCTTGAGAAAAACGGAATAAACCTTTCAAANGAAGCGTTNGNNCAGAAATANTACTCCCCNATCTTAAACGGCTCCGATACCGCNGAAAAGCTTGCTTCGCTGGGCGCACGNTGCGGAAACGACGACGTGGACTGCATAAAGCTTGCTTTCCTTGCGGCNGTCAATGAAGAGTACCCCGACAAGATAGAATACTCCGCGGGAGACGCNTCCTTCTACAGAGAAAATATCCGCAGGCTGGAGCTTGGCAGCTACAGNGNGGANGANGAAAAATACCTGGTTTCCGAGCTTCTTTCCAACAGACCGGAGGATTACAGGGTATTCTACTTTGCNAACAGNCAGTACCCCGAAGAGGCGGAAAATCTTGCCNCNATNGCNGAGTTNTGGGANGCTGTTCCGCTGTCCGAGGAGGANATGGAAAACGTTGTTCTCGGCGCATATCTGCTGGACGAAAACTTCGACGAGCAGGGACGCTTCTGNGCNGGATACGAGGAATCACGCATACTTAAAGAACAGGTCACAAAGGTCATCGANAAGTACGGCCTNTCNAACCGNGAGTGCATTGACGAGCTTGAACAGCGCATGGANATNCTCGACAAGGAGCGCAGGACCTTCAACGGCACGCTGTTCGATACCCCCGAGGAAATGCAGCTTGCGGTAAAGAANGAGGTCTATGTTCAGGAGCTGTGCGAGAACCTTTCCGCGCTGAACGAATCGGAGCTGAACGATCTCGAAGAGCATATCGACAACACNACNCTCGACGCAAGCACAAANTCCAAATACAAGCTTAAANTAAAGCTGGCAATGAACACCGTNCAGTCGGCGGTGCTGGANCAGAAGTGCCTTAAGCTTCCGCTCATGACCCTTGACGANATATCCGANCTGANNGAAAACATAGCGGAGGAGAATTANCCCGAAGCNGTGGTGAAGCCCTTTGCCGCAAAGATCAGGGACGCNTTCTCGTCGGCGCAGACCGTCGAGATCGAGAGAATGCTNGAAAGCGCCGAGGATATGAACGACGAACAGCTTGACGGAGTTTCCGCAAGACTGGCTTCGGACAGATACGACAGCGCTATNGCGGNGCACTACAGAAACAAGGTCGAGGAGATCAAGGAAAATAATATCAGAGCCAAGCTTCACGCTCTTGCGGACGGCTTTGAAAGCTTCAGCAAGGAAAAGCTNTCGGGACTTATCGACACTCTTAANGAAAGCGATTTCCCCAAGAGACTTACGCTTCCGCTTATCAANAAGGTCACCGAGGCTCTCAACAATTACGAGATAAACGAGGCCGCGCGCACNTTCGAGGGCGTNGANCTTGCGGACAAAGCGCAGCTTGAAAAAATGAAGTTCGCTATCGAGGAAAAGCATTTCAGCGACGATATNCTCGCGCCCTACATTCTTNTGGTGGAAAAGCGGGAAAAGGAGCTTCTGGACGAGGAGCTTATCGAAATGTGCGAGGGCATAGAGAATATGTCCCAGGAGGAGCTGAACGAGCTTCGCGGAAAGATCACGGATCCCGAAAAGGGCTTCGACGAGGAGCTTATCTCAAAGTATCTTGACAAGATAACTCAGCGNGACTGCGAGCTGAAAAACTCCGAGCTTGCAGAGCTGTGCAAATACATATTCTCCATGGAGCAGTCCGAGCTTGACGAGCTTAAGGAAAAGCTTGCGGACGACAAGTACGACAAGGAATTTACCGACGTTTACTACAGAAAGATCGCCGAGAGAGAGCAGGAGCTTATNACGATCGAGCTTGACAGGCTCTGCGCGGGTATCGAAGACGCGGAGACAGACGTTCTCGAAAAGCTCAAGGACCGNATTCTCGACGAGGAACGCTANGCCGACCTNTGCGGCGANTATATCACGGCTATCAATAACCGNATCGAGGCTATTCAGGCTGGAGGAATACAGAAATATCATCGGCAGCGTGGCTTCCATGACGGCCGAGGAGGTAGACGAGTTCAGAAAGACCGCCGAGGAAAAACGCTCGGAGATCGGCGAGACCCTTTACGAGGAAAGCATTGCCGCGGCGGACGAAAGAGAAGATATNNTNGAGGATCAGGCTATCGAGGAGATATGCGGAGATATCGAGTCCTACGGCTTCGAGCAGGCTGAAAGCGTAAGAGCACGNCTTGCCGAGGAGGGCTTCTCTCCCGAAAAGATCGCTCCCTACGCCGCCCGTATCGACAGCAGGATCACCGCTCTCTATACCGCGGAGCTGGATTCCTATATCGAGGGTATCGANTCCATGAACAAGGAACAGCTTATTCAGGCTCAGATNAAGATCGGCGAATACGCNGGCTGTCCCGATTANCTGAAAGAAAAGTACAACGGTATTGTTGAGTCCGCCATTGCCGATATCGCAGACCGCGAGATACGCGANCTNTGCGGAAATATCAGCGAGCTTTCNGCGAAAAAATCAAGCGAGCTTATCAGACGTATCAATACCATGCCTCTTGACGAAAGCTCCAAGAACAAGTATATCGACGCNCTTGACGCTCACATNGCNTCNCTTAAGGAGCATGAACAGAAAGAGTANATCAGTCACCTTACCGGAGACATGGCGGAATACGGCATAAACGCGGTGCATCTGGCNGTTCCGGGNATGACGGGACTGTTTATCAACAAGTACGCAAACGCCTGCAATACCTANGTTTCCGCNGGAAGATACGAGCTGCCGATACTCATTCACGAGGGCAANAACGGCGACAGCTTCACAATGACCACCGAATATCTGCACATCTTCAACAGGGGCGTTATGAAGCGTATCAAGGTTGACGANATNGCGTCNTTCCAGGCGAAAAAGACTTTGATGAACTCNGTTCTTACGGCNGTGGAGAAAAACGGCGACTCCAGCGAGCTGCCNAACTCCCTGAAAAAGGACGTTATCGANAACGTGGCGAAAACTCTCACCGCTCTTGTAAGCTTTATTCACGACAGNCGTTCAGCCGAGCGTATGAAAGAGCTTCTCGAAAATGCGGTGCAGGAGAAAGCCGTTCAGGCAGCTTCTATGNCANCGCCCGCTCCCGCGCCTGTTCCCGCTCCCGTTCCCGAAGTTCACGAAGTTCCCGCCGANGANCCNGNTGNGAACTATGAAGCGGAATACCGTCAGGCAGANCCNCCCCACGCTCCNGCNNCGCTTGAGGAAATTTCCGCTCCCNCNGTTGACGATTACTACGAGGAGGAAGTNTCCGAGACNGNNCCTGCCGAGGAGCTTGCNGNCGANCCCNNTGNGNAACNCTTTGCNGAANACGCTGCNGNACCNGANGTNNCNGTNCCTGAGGTNGCNACGCTTGAAGAAGTTNCCGNNNCTGCGGNTNCNGNNGAGNCGACCNNCTGAACCCGCAGAGGTAAAGGTAAAGTTCTGCGACCAGTGCGGNGCAAGAATAACAAGTCCCACNGCGAAATTCTGCGCAGANTGCGGAAACAAGCTTATGTAATCTANTGAGGAAGTCCCTGTCCNANACAGGACGGGACTTCCCTTTTTTTGCANAAATTTTAAAATAGGTATTGCAATTTAATATTATATGATGTATAATATATANAGGGAAAGTTNTNTNCCNNANTATTGNAAATATTAATTAAAGGGGGAGCCTATATGATCTGTCCGAAATGCGGTTCGGAGCANGTTACCGTTCAGGCGATAACCGANACCNANACCAAAACAAANCACCGCGGCTGNNTGGGCTGGGCAATGTGGATACTGCTNGCNCTGTGCACCTGCGGACTNATACTTATCATTCCCGCCGTTACAAACAGCAGGACGAAAACCAAGACNCGNACNCACACCGAAGCCGTCTGCCAGAGCTGCGGANACAGGTGGCGTGTCTGANTACCCNAAAGGAGGCNNCGCATGAGCGCNAANGTAATTCTNATCTGCGGGAAAATATGCAGCGGNAAAAGCTTTTACGCCGAAAGACTTNGGAAAGAACACGGGGCGGTNATGCTGTCCGTGGACGAGATAACCCTCTCNCTTTTCGGACAGCANATCGGTGAAAAGCANGANGAGATATGCGAGCGCACGCAGAAATACCTGTTTGAAAAGTCCCTTGAAATNGTNGAGGTNGGNANNGANGTNNTTCTCGACTGGGGCTTNTGGCAGCGTGAGGACAGGGANNACGCGCGGGAATTTTACAANAGCCGCGGCGTTCCCTGTGAGTTTCACTATGTNGATATNTCCGACGANGNGTGGAAGAAAAATCTTGCCGANCGGAACGCGGCGGTGTCCGCGGGAAATACGGCGGCGTACTTTGTAGACGACAATCTTGCCGCAAAGTTTGAGAGAATGTTTGAAGTTCCCGACAAAAGCGAGATAGACGTTTGGCATGAAAATAAAAGATAGTAAAATTTCCTGTCAAAGCGGCAGGAGGTTTAAGTTTGTGTATAAAGGCGATAAATTTTGATTTAGCGCACCACGCACTTGTAACAAACATTTAGGCGGCGTAGCCGCCGACATCAGCTGGTCGAGCTGAGCCCAGCTCGCAGAAGTCCAGAGGGCGGAGCCCTTTGGTCGCCGCCCGCAGGCGGCGAAATCCCTTTCGTTCGGAACGGTGAAAGGGGTGAGAAATGCGACAGC
>JAAVHI010000029.1 GCA_014799785.1 Ruminococcus sp. | reverse complement strand
TCACAGTGTGACGTTTTGGACGGAATAAACTCATAATTGCGCTTTGAAATCTCAACAAAGTATTGTCCGTTGAAAACAGTCCACCGGACTGTTTTCAAGAGTAACCTTGTCGCGTACCGCAACAAGGAGGGGCGGTCGTGTTCGCCCCTCCTCGAAACGGCTCTCGCCGTTTCTCACCTCCTGCTCCGTTTCGGGAGGATATGCGCCTGCGGGCGCGGGGAGGGGAGTTTCGCGCTCTGCGGAGCGCGACCAAAGGCTCCGCCTCTGGACTTCGCGAGCTGGGCTCAGCTCGACCAGCTGATGTCTGCGGCTTCGCCGCCTAAGATTTGCTACATGATGCGTAAAATCAAAATTTACTGCTGAATTGAAATCAGGTCACAAAAACTTACTGTTTGGCATTTTAAACAAATTTTTACTTAAAACCCTCAAGCTTTTTTATCAAAAACATTTCAATACGGTTACAAATGTAACAATGCGGAAGAAAAATTTAAAAAATGATTACAGTTTTCGATTATAATAGAAAAAGACAAAATTATATGCTATAATAATAGTCAGTTAAATCTGTTCGGGAAAGGAGATTTTCCGCATTAATACGGAAAAGTAAGCTATGAAACTCAAAAACAAACAGCCCGTCAAGACTGATACAAAGGTACGCGGTACCGAAAAAATAAAGGAAAAAAATCGGAAAGGTTCTTTCAGGCGAACGCTGAAAAGCGACGAAGCGTTTCCCTATCTGTGTTTGCTGCCGAGCCTTATCGGTGTTCTGATTTTTTTCATAATCCCGTTCTGCGTTATAATTTACTATTCTATGGTAGATAATCCCATAAACAGGGAATTTGTTTTTTTGCAGAATTACATAAATATAGTTAAAAATACTGCTTTTCGGCGTGCGGCGCTCAATACGCTTACGTTTTCGCTTTCCTCCGTGCCGCTGGCGGTGATACTATCCCTGCTTCTGGCTATGCTGCTGGACTGCAAGATACCCTTTGTAAGCCAGTTTCGTACAAGCTTTCTGTGTCCCATGATGGTTCCCGTGGCGTCGGTAGTGCTTATATGGCAGGTAATTTTCCACTACAACGGTGCGCTGAACGACTTTTTGGCAAACTTCGGTGTGGACAAGATCGACTGGCTCAAATCCACAAAGGGACAGGTCGTGATCGTGGCGCTGTTTCTATGGAAAAATTTGGGCTATAATATGATACTGTTCCTGTCAGCTCTGAACAATATTCCCAAGGACACAATCGAGGTCGCTACGCTGGAGGGTGCAGGCGCGTTCTATAAATTCTTCCGCATAAAGCTGAGGTACCTTTCTCCTACGATACTGTTTGTTACGGTGCTTTCGCTTATAAACTCATTCAAGGTTTTCCGCGAGGTCTACCTGCTTACGGGAGATTATCCTTACGACAGTCTGTATATGCTTCAGCACTTCATGAACAACACATTCCGCAACATCGATTATCAGAAGCTGTCCTCGGCGGCGATACTGATGGCGATAGTAATGGTCGCAATAATAGGTGCGCTGTTTATTGCGGAAAATAAATTCGGGGAGGACGTTGAAGGGTGATAAAGTCTAAAACGGCCGTCTCCGCTAAAAAAAGACGGGGAAGTCTCTCAAAAAGAGGGCAGAAGATACTGATGGGCGTGCTTACGGTGTTTGCCGCCGCAGCCGCGCTGATATTCCTGCTGCCGACGATACTTACAATGGCGAACTCCTTTATGAGCGCGTCGGAGATAAACGCAAACTACGGCGCGATCTTCGCAAAGACCGAGGAGGGCGGCAAGACCTTTATTTCAGAAAAGATCAATCTGAAATTTATTCCCGATATGGTGTCGTTCAGTCAGTACTATACGGTGCTTTTCAAAAGTCCCGACTATCTGTTCAAGTTCTGGAACTCGGTGATACTGGTGGTACCGATAGTAATTTTCCAGCTTGCGGTGGCGTCTCTTGCGGCGTATGCGTTTGCAAGGCTCAAGGGCAGGCTTAAGGAAATAATTTTCTTTGTGTATGTGGTAGTAATGCTCATGCCCTATCAGGTAACGCTGGTGCCTAACTATCTTGTGTCGGACTGGCTGGGTATCCTCAATACACGGTGGGCGATAATACTGCCCGGCATTTTTACGCCGTTTGCGGTATTCCTGCTGTCGAAGATAATGCGCCGCATACCCTTTTCGCTTATAGAGGCGGCTAAGCTTGACGGCGCGGGAGAGCTTCAGATATTTATACATATTTGTATGCCGCTGTGCAAAAGCGCGCTTTTTTCGGTGGCAATACTGGTTTTCATAGACTACTGGAACATGGTCGAGCAGCCGCTGATACTGCTTTCGGATACAAGCCTTTATCCGCTGTCGGTGTTTCTGTCACAGATCAACACGGGCGAGATAGGACTTGCTTTTGCGGTTGCGACAATCTACATGATACCAACGCTGCTTATGTTCCTTTACGGCGAGGACTATCTGGTCGAGGGCATAGCCTATTCGGGCGGTATAAAAGGATAATTTCTGAAAGGAGTACACCATAAAATGGAAAACGGTACTAAGAGAAGAGAATGGGTCAAGAATGCGATAATTATTTTTCTGGTCGTAATGCTTTTGCTTACATTCTTTTCCAACACTATAATGAACTACTCGCTTCCCGAGGTCTCGGCTCAGTATGTCAGGGGCGGAACTCTCTCGGAGCAGATACGGGGCAGCGGTACGGTGGAGGCAAATCAGAGCTACGAGGTGAAGATCAGCGAGACAAGGACTATCGCCAGCGTTGAAGTTAAGGTGGGCGACGAGATCGAAAAGGGCGCGACGCTGTTTACTCTCGAGGATAAGGAGAGCGCGGAGCTTGACGAGGCAAAGAAAAATCTGGAATCCGAGCAGCAGAAGCTTGACGATCTTCAGCTTGATTATGACAAGGCTCTGCTGAAGATAGGCGTGGACTACAGCAAGGAAAACCTCAGCATTGCCAATCAGGAGGACGATATCAGGCTTGCCAAGGAGGATCTGTCCAAGCTGGCGGATTATCAGTCGGCTTACGAAAAAGCCAAAACCAAAACCAAGGACTGCGAAACCGCGGTAAATGATCTGGAGGAGCAGCTGGCGGCTTTCAATTCGGAGGATTATGCTTCGCTTGGAAGCAGCTACTACAATCAGATAAGCTCGGCGAAAACCTCCATGGAGGAGGCTGAAAAATCCAAGGGCAAGACCGAGGAAAAGATCAAGGAATATGAAAGCGAGATAGCCTCCGGAGGAGACAGCGACGCTATATCCGCTGCTAAAGAAGCGGTCGATAACAAGATACTTGAAATTTCTCAGGCGGAAGAAAAAATGGCGATGGCATTGAGCGCCGATGAGCAGCTGGCTTATCAGCAGACTATCGAAAGTCTTAATCTGGAGCTTACTCACCTCCGTGAAAAATACAATAACGAGATGGCAAAATCCTATACATATTCAAAAAATCAGCAGCTTTTGAATGCGGAAAAAACAACTCTTGAAAACAGAACAAAAACATATGACAGCAGAAAGAAAAAATACGATGAAACCCTCGCTGCAATAAAGACAGAGCTGAAAGACAAGCAGAAAGCCGCTCAGGCTCTTTATGATGAAGCCAAGGCGGAGGAGGACGCTCTTGCCAAAAAGGCGGACAAGACCGTCGAGGAGGCTGAGGACGAGATACGCAAGATGGAGCGTACTCTTGCGGAAGCAAAGCTCGATCTGGAGCTCAAGCAGCGTCAGGACGCTCAGACGTCAGGCGAGAACAGTCTGGATATGAAAGATAAGCAGTCCAAGATCGCAGACCAGAAAAAGGTTATTTCCGACTGCGAGGAAGCTATTAAAAAGCTGGAGGAAAAATCTGTCGGAGCAAAGATCGACGCTCAGGTGGGCGGAAAGATAACCGAAATAAACGTTGTGGCGGGCGAGGAAGCCGAGGCGCAGAAAACGGTGGCAATGATAGAGATGAGCGAAAAGGGCTACACTCTTGAAATGACCGTTACAACGGAGCAGGCGAAAAAGGTCAAGATCGGCGACGAGGCCGAGATTCAGTACTTCTGGTACGGCGACGCGTCTGCAACGCTCCAGTCCATAACAACCGATTCGCAGAATCCCGCAAAGAACAAGATACTGAAATTCGCGGTAAAAGGCGACGTTACTCCGGGACAGAATTTGCAGCTTGCTATGGGCTCAAAGGGTCAGAACTACGACATGATCGTTCCTAACAGCGCCATAAGAGAGGACAACAACGGAAAGTTCGTGCTTTCGGTTGTGGCAAAGAGCAGTCCCCTCGGAAACCGCTATATCGCCGAAAGAGTGGACGTTGAGATACTTGCTTCGGACGATACCTCGTCGGCGGTGTCGGGCGCGGTCTACGGCAGCGAATTTATTATAACCACTTCCACAAAGCCCATTGAGGCAGGTATGCAGGTCAGACTTGTTGAATGATTGGAGGCAGCTATGAAATCCAAATACTTAGTTCTCGGCATACTGAACGCCGTGCTGCTTCTGGTCTTTGCGGTACTTTCCGTTATCGCGTCGGCAGTGGAGAAATCTCTGCCCGATCAGCACGCGGCTGAACGCTGGGCGGGCGGGGAAATGCCGTACGCTCAGGTAAGCATTTTTGCGGGAGCTGCTTCGGCAATGGATATCAACAGCGTTTTCATGGCGAGGGTCAATATCGAAAAGAAGCTTACCGAAGCTTCCTTTGCGTCTGAAAAAGAGGGCGCAAGGGTATGGGCGGACGCATTTTCCTCAAGTCAGAGAAAAATATCCGTATCCACCGACAGGGCTACCTCCGACGCAAACCTTATCGCAACGGGAGGGGATTTCTTCCTGTTTCACCCCTTTGAGATAATTTCGGGGTACTACTACTCCGACGACGACGTTATGCATGACAGAGTGCTGATAGACGAAGTTCTGGCTTGGCAGCTTTACGGCTCCTCAAATGTTGCGGGAAAGCCCGTCAGGGTGGACGGAACGTACTACGTCATTTCAGGAGTGTTCAGACAGAGCGAAAATTCCGACGTGGAAAGGGTCTACGGAATGAGCCCGCGGATATTCATGCCTTATGAGGGTTACAGCCTTTTGGGCGGCGGAGAGGCCGTTTTCACCTGCTACGAAGCCTGTCTGCCTAATCAGGTAACCGGTCAGGGAAAGCAGATAATTACTGAAGCCTTGTCTGTTCAGGAGGAGAATACCGATGTCCGCATTGTGGAAAATTCCGTGCGCTACGGTCTGAAAAACCGGTTTGAGATAATTGCCGATTTCGGTATGCGTTCCGTTGTGGACGGCGCGGTGGTCTATCCTTTCTGGGAGAATGCAGCAAGGATAACCGAGGATAAATCGGTGCTGCTGCTGGCGCTTCAAATAGTTTTTCTGATTTTTCCTGTATGCACGGCGGCGTATCTGCTGCACCTGCTGGTGAAAAACAGAAAGAAGCTTTTAGGAAAAGCATTAAATGCGCTCAAACGCGTTCCGGACAGAGTGCGGAGCATCTCAGCAATGCGGAAAAGCAGGAAGGCCGCGGTGAAAGGCTGAGCCGATAATACAATACTAAGCAGGGAAAATTTTCCCTTATAAAGAAAGGAATGGTCACTGAATGAAAAAAACAGCGTCAAGGATCGCGGCCGTGGTAATGGCTGCGGCAATGACACTCGGTTTGTCCTCCTGCGGAGGCAAGGCGGGAAAATCGCAGATAGCGTCTAAGGAGCATATATTTTCTGCGGAAAAGATCGAAATGCCCGGAGGTCTGGACTACGTGAACAGACTTCTGTACGCAAACGGCAAGATATTTATTATCGGCGACAAGACCACGCGTGAGGGCGAGGGTGAAAACATGACCTACACCAGCGAGACTATAATGCAGATAGTAGGTCTTGACGGAACGCTTGAAAACGAGATCGTTCTCACAAAGGACGACGGCTCGGACAGTTCGGAGCACAGGTATATTTCCTCTATGACGGTGGACGAGAACGGCGGTCTCATATCTGTTGAGAACAGCTATTCGTGGGACGAGACAACGGGAGAATCTCATGAGGCGTGGTATCTTGTCAAGTACGACGGAGACGGAAAGCTTGTAAGCGAGACCGACCTCAACGATATACAGGAGGCTGCCAAGAAAGAAACCGGCAACGATTATTTCTATGTGGACACCTTTATCGTGGGTGACGACGGTTCGATCTACATAAACTCCAATAATGTGATCTTCGTTCTCGACGCAAACGGCAAATATCAGTGCGCAATAAAGAACGAAAACGCCTCGGACAACTCATGGATGGGCGGTCTTTACAAAACGGGCGACGGACGTATGGTAACCTCTATCACCACAAGCAAAATGGAGGGCGACAACTATACCTCCGAAACAAATATCTGCGAGATAGATACCGTCGCCAAAAAGCTGAGCTCAGAGTATGTCTACGAGCAGAACGGCAGTATTATGAACGGTACTGACAAGTACGATCTGCTCATCTCCCGTGATTCGGGACTTTTTGGTTACGATATCGAATCTGGAAAAATTGAAACCATTATTGACTGGATAAAGTCGGGCTTCGACAACACCGCAATGAACAGCGGCTGTACCACCGTGCTTCAGGACGGCAGGATACTCTGCGTTACCTATAACTACACCTCCCACGGCGGGGGAAGCTACGGCTGGTCAAACAACGACCAGATCATAAACATACTCAGCGAGGTAGACGCCTCCACGCTTCCCGACAAGAAGCTCATCAAGCTTTACGCTCTCTATCTTGACGTGGATATAAAGAGACAGATACTGGAATTCAACAAGAACAATCCCGAATACGAGATCGAGCTTACCTCCTATCAGGACTATATGGTAAACAGCTATAACGACGCTATAACAAAGCTCAACAACGATATGATCGCGGGAAATCTTCCCGATATCATCGTGCTGAACACAAATATGCCTATTGACAGCTATATCTCCAAGGGACTGCTTGCAGACCTTTACGAGTTCATGGACAAGGACGAGACCATAAACCGTTCCGACTATGTGGAGGGCGTGTTCAAGGCTTACGAGACCAACGGCAAGCTTTACGAGCTGGTTTCCAATTTCAGCATAAGCACAGTCGTAGGCAAGTCCTCAATGGTAGGAAATGACCCCGGCTGGACGGTTGAAGAGTTTATTCAGTTTGTTGACGCAAATCCCAATGTGTCCGTTTTCGGCGACGAGATCAGCAGAAGCGAATTTTTCTCCGCTATACTCCAGGTCTGCTCCGAACGCTTTATCAACAGGGATACAGGCGAATGCAGCTTCAATTCCGATGATTTCATCAAGCTTATGGAATTTTCCAACCGTTTCCCCAAGGAGATAGACTACAGTCAGCTTTACTCCGATCCCAACTACTGGGACGAGCAGCAGAGCGCATACCGCGAGGGAAGAGCGCTTCTCAGCGTTTACACTCTCAACCGCTTTACCGAAATTCGTGAGATGGAAAAAGGTATGTTCGGCGAGGACATAACCTTCAAGGGCTTCCCCGGAGCTTCGGGCAACGGCGCGGTGTTCGACGCATATACCGAAATTGCTATAACCTCAAAGGCTTCAAACCCTGACGGAGCATGGGACTTTGTCAAGTACTTCCTTTCCGACGAGTATCAGGATATCTTTACGACCAACGACAGCTATCGTTTCCCCATAAAGAAATCTTCCCTTGAAAAGCTTGCGGAAGCGGCCAAGGAAAGACCCTACTGGGAGGACGAGGACGGCAACAAGGAGTATTACGACAACACCTACTGGAACGGCAGCTCCTCCATAAATATCGGCGTAAATACCGACGAGGACAACCAGAGGATAATCGACTTCATCAACAGCACCGAGAATATCAGCCGTAACGATGATCAGGTAAACAACATCATCAACGAGGAAGCGGGAGCTTTCTTTGACGGACAGAAATCTGCCGCGGACGTTGCGGAGATAATCCAGAACCGTGTTTCCAACTATATAGCTGAAAACAGATAAAATTAAAAACAGCGCGGAGAACTAAGCTTCTCCGCGCTGTTGTTTTTATTCGTTTTATTCAATGACCGTGTAGTTATCCGACGCGTTTTCCTTAGTGGCGTACTCTGTTACGTTCAGCACCTTTACCTTCAGCGGCTTCTGTCCCAGATTTATCTCGATAACGTCCCCGACCTTTACGTCGTAGGACGCTCTCGCCACGTTTCCGTTGACAACGATCTTTCCCGCGTCGCAGGCTTCGTTTGCAACGGTGCGCCGCTTGATAAGACGGGTTATTTTCAGGTACTTGTCAAGTCGCATAAAATCTTCCTTTCCAAATTAAAAGAGCAGACGGGTAAAGTCCCCATCTGCTCTTAAGCTTTATGTCAGCCTCATAATGCGCATACTCTGAGACCGCGAATCCTGTTCGGCTTACTTGTCAACAGAGTCCTTGAGAGCCTTGCCTGCCTTGAAAGCGGGAGCCTTCTTAGCGGGAACCTTGATCTTTTCCTTGGTTCTGGGATTGATAGCTTCCTTAGCGCTTCTCTCGCGAACCTCAAATGTACCGAAACCTACGATCTGAACCTTGTCTCCGCTTGCGAGAGCGTCTGTGATAGAGGACACTACAGCGTTGAGAGCCTTTTCAGCGTCTTTCTTGGTGAGCTCGCTCTTTTCAGCGACCGCATTGATAAGTTCTGCTTTTGTCATATTTTTCTACCTCCAAAATTTTTAATGGACAAGCCATTTTTACTTAGCTTTAGCTTTCCGCCAGTAGACGTCAAGCTCGTCTATGTTCAGGGACCGCATATCGATCCCGTCGAACCTTATCAGGTCTTCGGTCTCCTTGAACCGCTTCATGAATTTTTCCGTGGAGCGGGTGAGGGATTCCTCCGCGTCGCAATCCAGATGTCTTGACAGATTTACGCAGGAGAACAGCACGTCTCCCATTTCCTCGGCAATATTTTCCGCCGTACCCTCTGCCATAGCCTCTTTCAGCTCGGCGATCTCGCTTTCGAGACAGTCCAGCACCTGTGAAACGTCCTTGAAGTCCATGCCTGCGCGCTTTGCCCTCTGACCGACCTTCTGCGCTCTCATAAGCGCGGGGAGCGCGGTGCAGACGCTTTCAAGGGTCTCGTAGTAGGTTTCCTGCCCCTTGGTCTGCTGTTTGATGTTGTTCCAGTTTTTCAGAACCTCACCGCTTGTTTCGGCGGTAACGTTCCCGAAAACGTGTGGATGACGGACGATAAGCTTCTGACAGATACCGTCTGCAACGTCGCCGAAATCAAATCCGCCCTTTTCCTCTTCGATACGGGAGTGGAACACAACCTGCAAAAGCACGTCGCCAAGTTCCTCCAGCAGCAGCTCCCTGTCCTCGGTGTCGATAGCCTCGACCACCTCGTAGGTCTCTTCGAGGAAATCCTTGCGTATGGACTTATGATCCTGCTCCCTGTCCCAAGGGCAGCCGTTTTCGGAACGGAGTATCCGCATGATTTCCAGCAGATCGTTTATATCGTATTTTTCCTTGAACTGAAAATCCATAAGACACCTCCCGAAGCCGCGCCCTAAAAAACGGGTACTTTAATATATTAACCTATAATTCCAAGAAATTCAAGGGTTTTTTTAAATTTTTTAGGAAATCAGCAATTTTAACGTACTTTTCGTAAAAATACCCAACAAAAATGTACTAATTATGTAAAAAATTACACCAATTAATATGGAAATAAATAGAATTAGCACATCTCCGAGGGTGTCGGGAAGCATTTTTGCGGCAATCAGAGCCCCTGCGCCGCAGTGGAGGGAGCTGTAACATATTTTACAAAAAATTCCATAAATGTGATTTTTATTAATACCCGTAATTTTTATAAGAATATTTACCGCAGGTATACATATGACCGCATAGCACAGAAGCGTGGACACCGCCGCTCCTGCGGTGTTAAGCTCCGGGATACGCACCAGAAGCAGGTTTCCNGTCAGCTTNACCGCNACCCCCAGCAGCATAAGCTTTACGGGCAGCTCGGGACGTCCCGCNGCCTGAAGCGCGGCAAACACCGTTGACGATATGCACAGAAAGACCACNCCTATGCCAAGCACNGACAGGGAAAGNGTGCANAGGCTTGTTTCAAGTCCTTTCAGCGGGAAAAGCACCCTTAGGATAGGNCCCGAAAGCACGCTTATCCCCACGCCCGACGGAAAGGCNATCAGAGCCGTCGCAAGCAGGGATTTTTCGGCGCATTCCCGCACCCTGACCTTATCTCCCGCCGCGAANGCCTCNGAAAGATTGGGCAGGATACCCTTGCCGAACATATTGGTAAAGGACGGTATCAGATTGAACACGGTAACNGCAAGTCCCGTAAAGCTGCCGAAAAGAAAGTTGGGAAGCCGNTCGGGAGGTATTCCCGGNGCGATCTCGGCAAAATATTCGGGNGAGGCGTAAACCGCTCTGCNNAGNGAACGGTTTATCGTCACAAGGTCGATAAGCGACGTAAGATTTGTCACNAGNGCGCCTATTGCCACGGGAACGGCNGTTTTAAGCAGAGCGGNTATGATNGTTTTNCTGCTGTCGGTACAGCCCTTGCCGCTTGNTGNGGAAATCTGTTCGGGNGTTATGCCGTCGCCGAAAAGCCTGTCGCGGAGGACGAGAAAAANCGTCCCTGCGGCGGTGGAAAGGGTTATTCCNAGAACNGCNGCCGCCGCTGCNGCGGACAGNACNGANTNNGCGGGAAGTCCGAAAAATACGCACACCGAAGCCGCCNTGTCAGGATTTTTCAGTACCCACAGGCAAAGNGCAAGTCCCGCNGCAAGCTTGACAAGTCCCTCGGCTATCTGNGAAACGGCGGTGGGTATCATGTTCCGCAAGCCCTCNTAATAGCCGCGGTAGACCGAGGTCACACAGCCNAAAAATATNGACGGNGCTATTGCCAGNACCGACGGGACGGTCTCTCTNCCGCCCGTGAGCATACAGAACGGATACGNCGCCGCNAGCATAAGCAGGGTAAAGGCAAGTCCCGCCGCGGAGAAAAACAAAAGAGCCGACGACNTTACTCTGCGGACGTTGGCAAAACGNTCCAGAGCGGANTTTTCCGCGGTAAGCTTTGCNACNGCGGCGGGAAGTCCCGTTACCGAGACCGCGTAGACCGTCATAAAGATACCGTANGCGGAGGAAAAATATCCCATTCCCTCGCCGCCNAGCATATTCGCCAGCGGTATTCGGAAAACCGCCCCCATCAGTTTTGTCACAACAGCGGATAAAATAAGTATTGCCGAGCTTTCCAGAAAGCTTTGCTTTTTCACAGGATCGTCCCTTTCAATTTTTTTCTAAATTTTATGTTGATTGACGGACAAATATGTGTTATAATATATTCAGTATGGTAAAATTCAGCATTTCAGAAGATAACAGGAGGTACTCAGAATATGGACTATTCATTTTCAAACAAGGTAACGGGGCTTAAAGCCTCGGCTATACGTGAGATACTTAAATTTACGGCGTTCCCCGACGTTATTTCCTTTGCGGCGGGAAATCCCGCTCCCGAAGCTTTTCCCGCGGACGCGGTCAAGGAGATAACCGAGCGCATACTTACGGAAAATCCCGTAGCGGCTTTGCAGTACAGCATTACGGAGGGTCATACTCCGCTGAGAGAGACGCTGAAAAAGCGTTTAGCGTCCCAGAACAGCTATAACGGCGACATTGACGACCTTATCATAACCTCGGGCGGTCAGCAGGGCAACGAGCTTTCCTGCAAGGTTTTCCTCAACGAGGGGGACACTCTCATCTGCGAGTCGCCGTCCTTTATAGGAAGTCTCAACTCTTTCAAGTCCTACAACGTAAACCTTGTGGGCGTTGAGATGGACGACGAGGGTATTGACCTTGAAAAGCTGGAGGCGGCGATAAAGTCCAACCCGAACGTGAAGATAATCTATCTTATCCCGAATTTCCAGAACCCTACGGGCAAGTGTATGTCCTTTAAGCGCAGGAAAGAGGTCTACGAGCTTGCGAAAAAGTACGATGTGATGATACTGGAGGACAATCCCTACGGCGAGATACGCTTTGAGGGNGAGAACATTCCGTCGATAAAGTCCCTCGATACCGACGGCAGAGTTATTTATGTGGGAAGCTTTTCCAAGGTGCTTGCCCCCGGTATACGCGTGGGCTTTGTTTCCGCGCCCAAGGAGGTCATTCAGAAGATCGTTGTCTGCAAGCAGGTCGCGGACGTTCACACAAATATCCTNGCTCAGATAATCGCGGACGAGTTCCTCAACAAGTACGACTTTAACGCGCATCTGGAGAAGATACGGGGCATTTACCGCGCAAAGTGCGGACTTATGCTGTCGGAGATCGAAAAGAATTTCTCGAAGAAAATTTCCGTAACTCACCCTCAGGGCGGACTGTTCATATGGGCGACGCTTCCCGCGGACTGCGATATGATGGGCTTCTGCAAAAAGGCGGTNGAAGCCAAGGTNGCGGTAGTTCCCGGAAACGCTTTCACAGTNCACGAGGACGACCCCACAAGCAGCTTCAGGCTGAATTTCTCAACTCCCACAGACGAGCAGCTTGTAAAGGGCTGCGAGATACTTGGAAAAATGTCCCGTGAAATGTTCGATTAAATGCAAAAAATACAAATTGATGTTTTGCTGCGGAACGGTTATACTATATATAGTATAATTGTTCCGATACAGACAGAATTTTTCGGAGGTAAAGTTTGAAAAATCAAAGATTTTTCAAACTGCGAGTTTTGTTTTCCTCGCTGACGCTCAGAATTTTGCTGACGCAAAACCACAAATGACATTTATGTCATTTTAACATCGTTAGAAAGGAGGACACATTTTCCCTAACGGGAAAATGGTCATAATCATGGAAGAAAGAAAGAAGATAATTTTCAGCGGNATTCAGCCTACGGGCACGTTCACGCTGGGCAACTACATCGGCGCGGTGTCCCGCTGGGGCGCGCTCCAGGACGAGTACGACTGCATTTACTCCATTGTGGATATGCACGCCATAACCGTACGTCAGGATCCCGTAAAGCTCCGTCAGCAGACCCTGCAGTCCTATGCGCTGCTGCTTGCCTGCGGTATCGACCCCGAACGCTCCATAGTGTTTATCCAGAGCCATGTGAGAAGCCACGCGGAGCTTAACTGGATACTTGCCTGCTCCACACAGTTCGGCGAGCTTACCAGAATGACCCAGTTCAAGGACAAGTCCGCAAAGCACCCCGACGACGTAAACGCGGGACTTTTTACCTATCCCGTGCTTATGGCGGCGGATATCCTTGCCTATAAGGCTGACCTTGTTCCCGTGGGTATCGACCAGAAGCAGCACGTTGAGCTGGCGAGAAATATCGCTCAGCGGTTCAACGGCAAGTACGGCGACTTTTTCACCGTCCCCGAGCCGTTTATTTCCGAGACGGGCGCAAAGGTAATGTCCTTGCAGGAGCCTACGAAAAAGATGTCCAAGTCGGACGAGAACCCGAACGCGTGCATTTATATCCTTGACGAACCCGACGTGATAATCCGCAAGTTCAAGAGGGCGGTCACCGACAGCGAGGCTGAGGTGCGCTTTGCCGAGGGCAAGGACGGTATAAACAACCTTATGACCATNTATTCGTCGGTAACGGGCAAGTCCTTCGGGGATATCGAAAAGGAGTTTGCGGGCAAGGGCTACGGCGATTTCAAGCTTGCGGTGGGAGAAGCGGTCGCAGATCATCTCAAGCCCGTGAGAGACGAGTACGCAAGACTGCTTGCNGATAAGGAGTATCTGAAGGAGTGCTACACAAAGGGCGCGGAAAAGGCGCTGAAGATGTCCCGCAGGACGGTTTTGAAGGCGTACCGCAAGGTCGGCTTCGTGGACTGCGAATAGGTCTTGTGCGCGGTTTGATATGACATATTCGTAGAGGCAAATTTTTCCTTAAACGTTTAATTGATTTTTTTAACAAAATACAGTGCGTAATTTGAAAACAGTTGTCGCTTTTGACAATAACNGCGGGATATATAAAAATCCTGTTCACTTTTTGTTTAAAAATGAATAGTCAAAAATACTAAAAATTTTTTGATATGTTATGCAAAAAGACTATTTTAAACTAATTATTTTCAAAAACCATTGACATATTTTAAAATCAGTTGTATATTATTAACGAACGGCAATGAACGGCGAAAACGTTTAAAAAAATTTGTTTCGGGATTTTTGCGTTCAATCCTTGCGGTCTGGAGTTGTGTTATGGTTTCTATTAAGGACATCGCTTCCGCCTGCGGCGTTTCAATCGCGACGGTCAGCAAGGCCCTGAATGACCATAAAGACGTCAGCGAGTCAACAAAAACGATGATTCGGGAAACCGCTAAAAAGCTGGGATATCTTCCAAATTCCCAGGCGAGGGCGCTTAAAACCAACCGTACATACAATCTCGGAGTCCTTTTTGCTGAACGCGCTCAGAGCGGTATTACCCACAGTCATTTCGCGGCCGTGCTCAACGGCTTTAAGAATGAAGCGGAAGCAAACGGATACGATATTACTTTTATCAGCCGTCAGATCGGCGGCACAAGAATGACATATTACGAACACTGCGTATGCAGGAACGTAGACGGCGCGGTCATTGTCTGCGCCGACGATTTCGAGGACCCGGAGGTCACGGAGCTGCTGGAAAGCTCTGTGCCGACGGTCACGATAGACTATGAAAGCCCCAGCTGTCCCGCGGTGCTTTCAAACAACGAATTCGGCATGAGATCCCTTGTGGAGTATGCCTATTCGATGGGACACAGAAAAATTGCGTATATTTACGGCGAAACTTCAAGAGTGACCTCGGTCAGGCTGCAAAGCTACAAGGATACCTTGGAGCGCCTGAATATAAATGTCAGAGACGATTATCTGATGCAGGGAAGATATCACGACCCTGCGTCTGCGGAAAAGCTTGCGGAAAAGCTTGTCCTGCTTGACGACCCGCCGACCTGCATTATTATGCCGGACGATTTTTCGGCGGTAGGCGCGCTGACTGCGTTTGAAAAGCTGGGCAAATGCGTTCCCGAGGACGTTTCCGTAATGGGATACGACGGCATAATCCTTTCCTCGTTTCTCAGTCCGAAGCTTACGACCTTCAGACAGGATACGGACAGGATAGGGGCAGCCGCCGCTTCACAGCTTATCGCACTGATAAAAAAGGAGATTCCCGCCGATGCACCTGCAGTGATGATCGACGGTTGTCTTAGAGAGGGGTCATCGGTCGGAGAGATCCGGCGGTGACGAAACCAAGTTATTATATTATTTATAATATAATATAATTTTAAGGAGGAAAATGAAATGAAGAATTTCAAGAAAAACATCGCTCTTCTTGCAGCTCTTGCATGTGCTGGAACCATGCTCGCAGGCTGTAACAGCGGTACAACTGACAGTGGCACAAGCGACGGCGGCAACGACACACCTGCTGCTGCAGACGGCGGTAACGATGACGGCGGCGCAGCACCTGCTGCTGACGGCGGAAGCACAGACAACACTGACGGCGCTAAGCTGACAGTTCTCTGCTGGAACACAGACGATATCAATCCTATGATCGAGAACTTCTGTGCTAACACAGACCACACTGCTGATGAGTTCAACATCCAGAACTTCGGCTGCGGCGGCGGCGAGGCTGCTGAGAACTATGACAACTACCTCAGCGATGCAAGCAACGACGCTGACATCATGTTCGTAGAGGCTGACTGGGCTCTCAAGTACATCAATGATGACAGCGCTGACAAGGGCACAAAGGCTCTCTCCGACATCGGATTCTCCGACGGCGACTACAGCGATCTTTACGGCTACACAGTTGAGATCGGTAAGTCCACAAGCGGCGTTCAGAAGGGTCTTTCCTGGCAGGCTGCTGCAGGCGGTTTCTGCTACAGAACTGACCTCGCTGAGACATACCTCGGCGTTAAGTCTCCCGATGAGATGCAGGCTCTCGTTTCCGACTGGGATAAGTTCCTCGATACAGCTCAGAAAGTAAGCGAGGCTTCCGGCGGTGAGACTGCTCTGACAACAACAATGGGCGGCGTATGGCAGGTATTCTCCGCAGGCAGAAGCACTCCTTGGGTTTCCGGCGGCAAGCTCCAGATCGATGATAGCGCTAAGGGCTACATTGATTTTGCTAAGAGCATGTACGACAACGGTTACGTTATGAAGGATCTTGATCAGTGGAGCACCGACTGGTATTCTGCAGGTCAGACCGACAAGACAATGGGTTACTTCGTATCCACATGGGGCTTCGGCGATTCCATCCTTACTCAGGCTGCCGGCTTTGAAGGCGGCGCAACCTACGGCAAGTGGAACGTTGTAGTTGGTCCTCAGCCTTTCTACTGGGGCGGTACTTGGATGACTGTTGCTAACAGATGCAACAACGACGATCTCGTTAAGGAATTCATGACATACTTCACAACTGACGCTACAGGCGCAGAGAGCTATGCTCGTGCAAAGGGTGAGTATGTTTCCAACCAGAAGGCTATGGAAGCTGTTCTGAACGATGCAAGCTATGAGGGCATCGGCGTTCTCGGCGGACAGAACCACTTCGCAGTTCTGAACACAGTTGCTGACGGCATCAACATGGCCGGCGGTATCACAGAGTACGACGCTACAATCAAGAATGCATTCAACAACGCTGTAACAGAGTATTGCAGAGGCACATATGATTCTGTTGACGCTACAATTGATGCATTCATCGATAACGTAGCAGGTTCTCTTCCTAACCTCGATTACTCTGACTTTGAATAATTGAGAGTTAACACTGAAAATGCTTTTATGTCCGTGGGGCAGGCCTAATGCCTGCCCCATAGATGTAAATATGCGCTACAATTTATTTTGAGGAGAGAATTTTTATGGCAAATACTTCAAGCAAAAGAGTTCGCTCTATAAGTTATGCAAAGTACGGATATTTATTTATTCTTCCGTTTTTTGTGGTATATTTTGTTTTTCAGATATATCCTTTGGTAAATACATTTTATTTAAGTACACAAAGCAACGGCTCTACTCAGACGGAATTTGTCGGTCTTGACAACTTTGAAGCTTTGCTGGTAGGCGAAAACGGAACGGTTTCATATGGTGATAACGCCGGCAACAAGGGCGGACGTGCGTGGAAAGCGGCTCACAGTGACTTCACCCGTGTTATGGGCAATACCATTATCCTTTGGGTAGGTAACTTTATTCCGCAGATACTTATTTCACTTGTTCTTGCCGCATGGTTTACAAATTCTCTCCTGAAGATAAAGGGTAAAAGCGTTTATAAGATACTGATGTATCTGCCGAACATTATTACAGCCGCCTCTTCAGCAGCGCTTTTTGTAATGCTGTTTTCAGGTACAGAGCTTGGCGCTATCAATAACCTGCTTTTGAAAATGAAGCTGATTGATGCTCCTATTCCGTTTGTAACAGGTGTAAGTCAATCCAGAATTATGATCATGATCATCCAGACCTGGATGTGGTACGGAAATACTACCATCATGCTTATGTCGGGTATTATGGGTATTAACGGTTCGCTTTTCGAGGCTGCAAGCATCGACGGCGCTACAATGACTCAGCAGTTCTTCAGAATCACACTCCCGCTTCTCAGACCTATCATGCTCTATACAGTAGTTACATCAATGATCGGCGGTCTCCAGATGTTCGATATGCCTTACCTCTATAAGAACGGCACAACCGTTACAAGACACGTTGAAACAGTTGCGGTTTACATCTACAACCATTTCCACAGTGCGGTAAGCCCGAACTACGGTTATTCGGCGGCTGCTTCGGTTCTGCTGTTTATTCTGACGGGTGTCCTCGGTGCATTTGCTTTTGCAATGAACAGGGACAAGGATCAGAAGCATCAGAAACGCAAGAAGCAAAACAAATTGCTGTAATTAAGGGAGGTTTACGATCATGAGTGTTTCTATGTCAAAAGATAAAGCAGCAAAAACCGGTTCCCTTAGAGCCAAGGATATTATCATTACAGTGGTTATACTTCTGATATGCGTTCTGAGTATTCTGCCGCTCTACATACTCATTGTGAACTCCACCAGAAGCAGCGGTGACATCACAAGCAGCGGTGTTTCGCTTATTCCGGGTCTGAACCTTTTCAAGAATATCGCTACACTCCAGGACTGGACGGCTACCGGCAAGGTTGAGTACAATGCGCTTACAGGTTACCTTAACAGTGGTATCATTGCGCTGTCCACAACATTTTTAACGGTTTTGTTCTCCGCTATGACTGCGTACGGTATCGTTGTTTACGACTTCAGACTCAAGAATGCGTCCTATACTTTCATCCTCGCCGTAATGATGATTCCTGTTCAGGTAACATCGGTTGGTTTCTATCAGTTTATGGCAAAAATCGGTCTGACCGACTCTTACCTCCCGCTGATACTTCCTGCTGTTGCGGCTCCTGCAATAGTGTTCTTCATGCGTCAGTCGATGAAATCATCGTTCCCGCTTGAAATCGTTGAAGCTGCCAGAATTGACGGCTGCGGCGAGTACAGAACGTTCTTTACGATCGCAATCCCCATGATGAAGCCTGCGATCGCGGTACAGGCAATATTTGCGTTTGTTTCAAACTGGAACAACTACTATATGCCATCCATGATCCTGATTTCCAGAAACAGTAAGCAGATGACGCTTCCTATGATGGTAAATACAATTCTTTCCAACGATAAGCTGGCTGACTTCGGTGCAAAATATGCCGCTATCATGCTCTCTATCGTTCCTGTAGTAATTGTTTACCTGATCTTCTCGAAATTTATCGTTGAGGGTGTTGCTCTCGGCGGCGTTAAGGAATAATTATTTCCGATCAAAAAGCTGTACGGCTTAGGCTGTACAGCTTTTTTGCGTAAAAATAAGCGCGGCATATCCGAACGGATAGCCGCGTTTTTTTATTGTTTTTGTTCCTCGTATTTGTGCTTTGTTGCCATTCCGCCGCGAATATGACGTTCCTGCTTGTTTATTTCCAAAATTTCTTTAACGGCAGGGTACATCTGCGGACATATGACGGGGAGCTTTTCTGTTATGTCTTTATGTATGGTTGTCGCAAATTAGAAATTGTTCATCAATACCTATTTCTCCGAAAAGATTAAGGAAAATGTCAATTTGTCCTGATTTGTCAACTTCAATTTTGTTTATGATTTTTTTCATGTCCGAGTTTGTCATGGAGGATATGTCAGTGATGTTTTCAATACTGTCAAAGGTTTGGCGGAGGATATTTTCAAGCATATCACTGCGGCTCAGATTGTATTCGGTTATCGTAAGTTCGCTTTTTACCTTTTCGAGCTCCAGATCAATTGCCTTGACTTTTTCATTAAGTTCCGTTCGGGAAATAATTTCGTCAATATACATATCCATATACTTTTGCCGCTTTTTTTCAAGAGCGGCTTTTTTTTCGTTTAGGTCAGCGCCGTAAGCTTCATTGTCGTTTTTAGTCTTATAGACCAGCTCAAATTCAGCAGCAATGTTTTTTATCATGGCTGTTTTATTTTTTATTACTTTTGAGAAATATTCCTGAAGCTTTTCCAAAAGAATATCTTCGTCAAGGATTACGGCATTTGCACAGGCAGTTGTTCCGCTGATGTTTCGGACACTGCAAACCCAGCGTCCTTTGCCTTTATAGACAGTTCTACGGAAAGAACGACCGCACTCTTTACACTTGATAAGTGTGCTGAACAAGTGCTTGCTGCTGCTTCGTTCGTGGTTGACAGAAAAATCATTTTTTCGCTTGTTCATAATTGTCTGCGCTCGGTCAAAAACAGAATTATCTATAATTTTAAGCTCAGGACGTTCAGTTATAAACCAATCAGCTTCATCACGTTTGCGGCGCTTACTTGTGAGAAAATCCTGAATTTCCTCTCTGCCGTTTATGATTTTACCAATATAAATTTTGTTTGTCAGTATTCTTGAAACAGCGTTTTGCGTCCAATTGCAGCCACGTTTGGTTTTTATGCCGCGCTCATTGAGGAGGTTTGCTATCCTCAGTGCGCCAAGGTCTTCGACAGTGTACAAATTAAAAATTTCCCGAACAATATTTGCTTCATTTTCATTAATGGCAAGATTAAAGTAGTCACCCGAAATCTTATCATATCCAAAGATAAGATTAGGAACACGCCCTTTTTCCGCGTTAATCTTCTTGCCAAATTTTATACGTTTTGAAGTGTTGGCAGATTCTTCTTGAGCGAGCGCGCCGAAAATAGTAAGAATAAATTCTGAATTGCCGAGAACAGTTTGATTTGCAGTAAGAAAAACGGTCTCAATATTAAGAGCTTTCAGCTGACGTATGCTCTGGAGAAAATCAACCGTATTTCTTGCAAAACGGGAAATATCCTTAACAACGACCATTTCAAACAAACCTTTTTGAGCGTCGCGCATAAGCCGCTGAAACTCGGTACGATTTTTTATCTTTGTACCTGAAATTCCCTCGTCGGCGTAAAGTCCTATAAGGTTATGACCGTTGTTTTGGGTATATTCCGTAAAGAATTTTTTCTGCGCTTCAAGGCTGTTTAATTGATCTTCTTTATCCGTAGAAACGCGGCAGTATGCGGCAATATTCATTTGCTCACCTCTTTATGCTGATTTAGAAAATTATAATACAGATTTATGGATTTGTCAAGTTAAATAAAAGGGTAATTTAGGGCGATCTATCTTTTTTATTACTGTACAATTATTCCATATCTGAATATGCAAAGTTATGTATAAAGCAATACCTGCTCTGCTATTTTGTGAAATAGTGTCGGCTTTAGTTAGTGAAGTTATATATTATTTTTTTGAGATACAGAATTTATATCTGTGTTCGGGAATATACTTTACTATGACAGAAAGGGAGCTGAGGTTATGCGGCAGAAGGAACTTGTGTTCAGGTTTCACAATCCTAACTCTGAAAAAGCTACATACAACGCACTTGCAAAGATATTTACGGAAATAGGCTGCCGGAAGCTCAAAAAGGCTATTTCCGACAGTCAAAAGGAAAAAGATAAAAGCAATATGGATAATGAACAAGCTTTTATCTGAAAATGTAAGGTGAAAAATTATATCGTTTAAAGGCGGTACCGACATTGAAGCTGGTCCACCTTTATTTTTTGTATGGTGATTTGGAAAAACATGCTTATCTTTATTTTTCTGTAAAGGTGAATTCGGTAAATTATACGGGGTAAGCAATAATACGGTCAGGCGGTGGGAGAACTGGTCTGTGCGGATGAGCAGGAAGATGTGGAAAAGAATATTTAATTAATAAGCGATTTGGCATTTTTGTTATAGTCGAATATACTATAGGTAAATGAGATCGAGCATTTGGATATTTATTACAAAAAATAAAATTCCTTTCCGTATTTTCGGAGAGGAATTTTTCTGTTTAATGCTGCATTTCTGCTATTCGCTCAACTATTTCCGCAAGTTCCACGGTTTTGTCGTCAGGCAGGTCTGACAAAACTTTATCTATACGGTATCTTGCTTCTTCATTTGTGGGCTTTATTTCCATATCAAAATCAAGAAGCTGTGAAAGACTGATTTTCAGCTTATCACAAATTTTATATACGGTACTAATCGTGGGACACTTCTCTCCACGCTCAATCTGACCGAGATATGTATGATTGACTTCGGCGGCAAGTGCTAACGTTTCTTGGCTCATTTTTCTCTCTGTGCGAAAATTCTTTATTCTTGTGCCAACAGCTAATGAAATGTTCTGGCGTTCGGAACACATGGCTACTCATCTCCTATTTTAATTATTATAATATACCGATTTCAACACATCAAGTGCGAATAAGCAACATTTTTTACTGCTTAAAAGCGTTTGAAAATATATTTGTTGTATGGTACAATTTTATAATATACAAGCAAAATATTTTTTGAATGAATTCAAGTTGATTGCGGCAAATTATAAAATGCTTAGGAAAGGGCAGTAACTTATTATGGACTATACCATTTCAAACGAACTTAAACAGGAGATCCGCCAAATACCTAAATTTAATTGCGATTTAAGCAAGATTAAGGACATACATGCCGTGTGTCGTACATACGGAATTGGTACTGATGAAACAATTATCGCCTATCGTGTTGTTCCCAAGCTGTTTGCTAAGTTAGAAACAGGTGGAGCGATATTTACCGATAAGGCAGTATATGTAAAATTCATTTCTCCTCATGGCACCGATTATACAACAAGCTCACTCAAATATATAGACTTTGTAAATTACATACCTGTGTATAATTATTTTGGATATAGTGAAGCAAATTTGATTGGAACATTTAATGATAACAAGGACTTTACTTTTTGGTTTACATCTGAAAATGATAGTAATATAGCGAGCTGTAAAGCAATTGTGGATTTATTTGAAAAAGTTATTCAAGAAGTTAGTGCTTCAGATGAACAATGCAGAGAATGCTGTGAAAAAACCATGCAAAATTTAATTAGTTCTCTTTTAAAAGAGTCATTAGAGAATGAAGGCAAGCTTTCTCAATGGAAGAATTACTCTGTTATTTGTAATCTGCTGTCAAAAAATAGACTTAACGATGCACAAGCAGCAGACGCAGTATTTATTATTTTTTCATACAATTTTTCTTTAGAAAATTATGGAGATGCATATGCCTGTGTTGAAAAATATTCATATCTTTTGAAGATTTCGGATTTATCATTTCAGATTGACAAATTAGTCAGACAAACTGTTGATAACGTCAAAAAATCAATTAATAAAAAAACTTGTGAACTTTTTCAAATAGTTTGTGAAAAAAATAACAGCTATATTCCGGAACTGTTAGATGATATTTTTACATATTACTATAATTCAGCAACACAGTATGACATATTGGATGAGTTTATACAAAAGTTTGACAAAACAGATTATGCCGATACAATAAATACAATGCAGATTAAGGACATTGCCGCAAGGCTTATACTTGGTTCCGCTTGCGAAAATATAAACGACAAACCATTCAGAGAATTTCTGCTTTATGCCATGAAGTTTAATCGTTTTTTTGAGGAAGCTGCTTCTTGTATGATGGAACAATATTTGGATCTTGAACAATTCAATGATGCAGAGAATACTCTTGAAAAAATAAAGGAAATGACTGATAATTCTGAATTTATTGAACAGCAGGAACAAAATCTTTCTTCAAGTAAAATAACTTATGCTGCCAAATTGCACACCGTGGGATTAGAGGCTTTAAACAATGAAAATATAAATGACGCATATGACAATTTTTCTAAAGCGTTGGACTATGACTGTAAAAACAAAGACTATATATTGGATTTGTTAGATGTGCTTTTAAAACTCGGAAAAACGCAATCCGTATTTGAGCAGATTCAAAAATATGTACAGAACGGTGTTGTGTTTGCGGGAGAGCAACTAAAAAAATTGCGTGATATTGAAATTGCAAGTTCCAAAGCAATTACGGATAAAATGTGTCCTTTTTTTGACAAGCTGTACAACGGAACTGAAAGCGATATGTGGGAAATAGTAAAGGAAAAGAAGGATTCTCCAATATATAAGGCAAGAGATATATTTGGTCTGTCTTTCTATCATTATGCAATAATACTGAAAAAATCTATTGTTGTCAGAAAAATCAATATTGAAAAAACTACTATTCCAAAGTCTGTTCAAGAATATTCAGTATTTCATATGGGCTGCGGAGATAATGATGCAGATGAAACATTTGTTGAATTAATCAGATTATATAATGAAGAAGCTAAAAAACTTAAAGGTACATACTATTTAAAATCAACCGGAGAAGTTTTCAAGGAAATAGGCAAAGGTTTGGTAAATGCAGCATTAGAATCTGCCGCAAGCAGCGCTTCGAGTATGTCCGGCAATTATAGAAAAATGGCAGGAGATAACCGATATGCTGAGTATAGTGATGAATTGTTACAAAAAAGCAGTGAGCTGTCCGAACTTAAAGACAATTTGAAATCTGCCAAGTTTGGCAGTTATACCGAATCCGGCGGCAGCGGCGCACGGGAAGAGTATAATAATGGGTTGATAAAATTGGCAGAAGAAATATATCCGGATTCTTTAGAGGCAATGAATGCTATAGCCGAAAAAGGCGATTTTGCCTCAAAGGTCATTTATTTATTAATCAAAACCCCTAAATTGTTGTGGGAACTTTACCATGCTGATCGTTCTGAATTTCAGCTGGTAGAAGAAAACGGCAGATTTTGGTATCTTCCGCGTAAAATTGTTGATAAAGTGCAAGAGCTTGATGAAGAAAAAACATTGAAAATTACTGTAGTTAATGTCCACACTAAAATTTTAAATTCATCTGATGAAGATGCCACAGAAACATGCTCATATGTAAAGACGATACAACAGATTCTGTGGTATTTGTAAATTAAAGTTATACCGTTATGTGTTATTCAGACTGGATTTACAGGACTTTAAAATGTCTATGTGTAAATTTAATTAATATATCTTGTGAGGTGATAATATGGCTAGTACGCGAATTGAATGGATGTGCAAGAAATGCGGGAAAAAAACAATCCGCCTTGAAAGCGAAGGCAGACCCCAACCGGGGACATGTCCCAAAAATAGCGGAAAAGAACATGCTTGGGTAAAAAACAGAAAATTATAAAAACAAGGCTTGAGTTGAAATGCTCCCTTTTGTTAGACAATATGGTATAATGAAATACACTCAAATAAAGTCTAACAAAAGGGAGCATTATTATGCTTATAAGAAAGCTAAGAGAACACCGTGACGCTCCGCTAAATAAGATTGCTCGGAATAAAGCAGTTTTTATCGTCTATAGGCATGGGCTCACTGCACATACAAACTATTCCGCCGCTGCTTCTCGGCACGGACGCTTTGTCAAGCAGCTCATATTTTTTCACTTCTCTGCGGTCGGGCGATGCGGATTTTTTTATTTCAAGAGGATGAATCAGTCCATCGGTCTCTACGAACACATCTATTTCTTTGGCGTTTGAATCACGGTAATAGCTGAGATTTGCTTTCACCTTTGAATACGCATAGCTTTTCAGAAGCTCTGTGACAACATAGTTTTCGTAATAATGTCCGCTTGCCGCGCCGTTCATCAAGGTATCCTTTGTGAGCCACATTGAAAGATACGCGCAAAGTCCCGTATCGCAGAAATACAGCTTTGGCGTTTTGGTAAGACGTTTGAATTCATTATTTGAATAGGGCTGAAGCAGATATACTATACCAAGACCTTCAAGTATTTTCAGCCAGTTTTTGGCAACAGGCTCCGATATGTCGGAGGCATTCGCGAGCGAGGCGTAATTTATCTGTTCTGCCGTCAGTGCGGCGCAGGCTCTGATAAATTTTATAAATTTAAGCGAATCCGTGATTCCGCCTGCTTCCGCTGCGTCGCGAAGCAGGTAAGTGTCTATATATGAACTATAGTATTCCTGACGCTGTTCCTCGTTGGCGTTCTGAACCTGCGGCATACCTCCGAGCCATATATGCTCAAATACATTGTTTATGTTGTTTGCAGGAATAACTGCCTGCCGTTCCAGCAGTTCATTTAAAGAGAACGTCAGTGGATCTTCAAATGCTATTCCCGATTTTTCCCTTTGTGACAAGCCGCAAAGCGTGAGTATGCCTACTCTGCCTGCCAATGATTCCCGAACATTTTTTATCATATTATACTGCTGGGAGCCTGTCAGCCAAAACAAGCCTGCTTCTTCTGTT
>JAAVHI010000028.1 GCA_014799785.1 Ruminococcus sp. | reverse complement strand
CCCAAGGAGGGTGACGTTCGGGCGGTACTTTTCCGTTGCTCCCGATCTATTTCAATCCACACCCTCCCAAGGAGGGTGACGACGCTATTCCAACCTCTAAACCCAAACCAGTTATTTCAATCCACACCCTCCCAAGGAGGGTGACTATAGTCTTGAAAGCAATTCTGTTTTCTTGGTTTATTTCAATCCACACCCTCCCAAGGAGGGTGACGGCGTATGTTCGTCGCCGTCCTTTTCCCATTTGCGATTTCAATCCACACCCTCCCAAGGAGGGTGACGGCGGGGGAGCGGAGATCAGCCCGCCGAAAATGATTTCAATCCACACCCTCCCAAGGAGGGTGACAGCAAAAATATACAATATTTGTGCCTTAAGTAAGCATAAATATTATAAATCTTCAACATTTTTTTCCAGTATAAAACTATAGCATAGAAAAAATTTTAAAAAAATAATATTTTTTTCGGTGCGAATGTCACGGTAAATTTATGTGCGCTTGCCATTCGCACTAAAAAATCAAAAGATCATCGGCATTAACGGTATCCTTTGCACCAATATGCTCGATCTTGGTTTTGTACTTGTCTCCCAGATAGTAAAACCTCAGGCTGTCCTTGCCGTTATCAATTATATTTTCAAGGATAGCCTTGACCTCCCGGCATTTCGCAGGATCCATTATGCATTCAAATACCGAATTCTGTACTCTTACCCCGTAGTTCACGCACTGCTTTGCTACTTTTCTCAGACGCGTTCTTCCCTCTTTTGTCTGCGTATTTACATCATATGTTATTAACACAAGCAATTCTATCACTTCCATAAAAATACAGGATAGTCATCCAGATCGCCTCTGATATATCTGCTCATCAGCAGCGCCTGAACATACGGCAGCATTCCCCACTCCACCTTTTCTTCAAGAAACGGGTGTGTAATAATCTGACTTTTTCTGCTTTGCCATGCCGAAAGAAAAGTCCTGCGCGCTTCGTCGGTCATAAGTACAGAACCGTTCTCGCGCTTTTCAAAATCCTTTGCGGACACCATTTTTTTGTTTATCAGCATTAACACGAATCTGTCGCACATTACCGCACGGAATTCCTCAACCATATCAAGAGCAAGCGAACGTCTTCCCGGTCTGTCGGTATGCATAAAACCCACAAAGGGATCAAGACCCACCGCTTCCAGAGCCGACGCGCACATTCCGGTCGCAAGTGTATAAGCAAAAGAAAGCATTGCGTTTACGTTATCCGTCGGCGGACGCCTGTTTCTTGTATCAAAAACAAAATCCTCTTTCTGCTGCAAAATCATATCGTCAAATACCGAAAAATACACCGAAGCCGCCTCTCCCTCAACTCCCCGCAGTTCGTCTGGAGAAGCGCAGTCGGCACAGCTTTTTATTGCGTTTGACAGGAAAGCCGATTTGTCCTTGAATTTTTCCGTATCTATTCTCATTGCATGATCGCGCAAAGTTCTTTCAAGTATCCACTTGCTGTTGAAAATTTTTCCCGCAATTATGTTTTTCGCGATCGCAAGAGATCTTTCAATGTCGTCTGCAATACGATACTGCTGCCGCCTAAGCAGAACGTTTCCGCTGATCCCGCCCTGAGTCCTGCACAAAAAACTTCCGTTTTGATTCATAAAGCACAGATCAATTCCCATTTCACCGCATTTTCCCATAAGTGCGGGACTTGCTCCCGTATAGCCGAAAGTCACAATGCTTTCAAGATTATGGAGCGGAACTCTGCCGATAATTTCACCATCGGCATTTATAACAACGTTTTCTCCGTCCAGCGAAAGATATCTGTCGGAAGAAGTCACATAAAGCGTGTTAAGAAGCTTTTTCATTCGGTATCCTCCCCATATACTTCCGAAAGATTTGCTTTAAGATAACTTTTGGCACTTTTGTTCTTCATAATAACGGGCAGACACAAATTTTTCAGCGAACAGGCATTGCAGGCCTTTGTACGCTTGACTTTAGGAGTATACTGCCTGCTGTAATAGCTGTGCATTTCCTCCGCTATCGCCTTGACGCGCTGCCTAAGGGCCTCGTCAAAGACCACCTTTGTTCTTCTTTTGGTTTCGCCGTAAAAAATGCAGCCCTCGTTTATCTCACAGCAAAGCATTTCTTCAAGACAAACAGCCTGTGCGCAGAGCTGTACGGCGTCGCAGTCGTCCTCCTTTGGCTCGCCGCGCTTGTACTCGATCGGCATTACCGAGTACTTGCCCTCTCTGCCGAAAAGGCTTATGCCGTCGGGACATTTGGTAAATTCCACCACGTCGCACTCCCCGCTCAGACCCAGCTCGCGGGAGGATACCCTCATCGCCCTTACGATTATCTTGTCCTTTCTGGTCTCGTTAAAGCTGCTGTTATGTACATTTCTGTGCATAACAGCTCCGTCAGCGGTACGGTAATTTTCCTCCCACTGCTGCTCGATATGTATAAGCGCCCACTGCCTGCGGCAGAATACGAAATGCTGTATACCCGATATCATCAGGTAATCTTCCTCATCATATCCGTTCATATCATATCAATTATCTCAGGCTCGATACCCTCAAGTTTTTCAAGAGAGATATCATAATCGCTGACCGAAAGAGGCTTTTTAACGCCGTCCTTCTGCTTTATATTCAGACTGCGGTGAACCTTTGCCGACGAATATTTGGGAGTTTTTCCGCTGTGCTTCCACCAGTAAACTCTGCAAACCTCCATGCTTCCGTCGGGTCTTGCGGACGAGCTGTCGTTCTCGAAAAGGGTTGCGAGCGCCTGTTTTATCTTTTCCGCGTCCTCATCGGTAAAGCCCGTTTTTTCCGCAAGCTGGCAGCTTATCGAACCGCATACCTTGTACAAGCCGAATTCTATCCGGTGCTTCATGCCCATTGTGTCGGAGCTTTTGCCCTCTTTTCCGCCCTCGCTGTTCACGCTTTTTGTTATCTGCATACTTATAATGTCAACGGGAGAAACGCTTTTTGCGATACCGATTGAAACAGGTCCCCTCACTCCGACCGAGACCTCCGAACCCTTAAACGCAAACACCTGTCCGAAGCTTCTTACGTCTATCCACTGCTCGCAGGCAGCTTTGGCATAAGCGTCACGGTCGGTCTTTTTGCCCTTGGAGTACTGACTTACATCGCCGCAGCCGTCCGCTCTGCTTCTGAGACTGTCAAAGCCGTCGTCGCAGCGGTCGTCGGACTTGACAAAAATGTTTTCGCCCATATCCTGAAGTCTGTTGCGTATCTTTCTCTTTATGCACACGTCGGATATCTCTCCGTAGCCGTCATAATCCTCTCTCGGTCTGTTTCCGTTGAGAGGGTCTCCGTTGGGATTGGCGTTTGAGGCAGTAAAAATTACCGCAAAATCTATCTTGTTTGAAAGTGTACTCATGATTTATTCCTCCTCGTTATTTGCAGAATTTTTCTTGTTTCCGCCGTAGATCGCTTTGATCTGGCAGCTGTAAGCGTGAAGATACTGAGGGTCAAGCTTTGAATTGTCCGTAAAATCTTCGCGCTCGAATTTATCCGTAATGTTGTCAATAAGCGATTCGTAGTACCGCTTTGAACCCTCCGACAGCTTTTCCAGATAGGGACTGAGACGATTGCGGATAATATTCCATGTGGTGCAGGGACGGTTTGAAAACGCCTCAAAGTAACGCTTTGCATTGGTAGTCCGCCTGTCGTCCCTTTCGTATGTGCTTGATTCCGCGGCGTCCGCAGCGGCAAGCAGCCGTCCGTATAAATAGCTTCTGTCCGTACAGTTTTCGTCAAGTGCCATTCCGCACTCCTCCTTATTTTCAAGTTTTTCTTTTCTTATCATTCCGCAGGCTATCCCAAGCACGGTGTTCCAGTTATATGAATTACTGTATTTAAGCGGGCTTGAAGCCTTGTTTACCAAAGCTCTGACTATTTCCTTGGGAATTCTTCTTCCCTCGGTAACGCACGGGACAAGCTTACAAGTATAGTCTGTCCTGAGCTCGGGCTTGCTTTCTATGAAATTGCCCTGCTCGGTTCCGAAAGCGCAGTCAATGATCTCCCTCAGTGAAAATGAATTCACAGCATATCTGTGCTGCTTTCCGTTATAGCCGAACCAAGCCGTATCGCTGTGCCATTTTTCGATATTGTCGAGAAATTCCGAGCTGCTCAGCTCCGAGTAAATGCCGATTGAAAGCCGTCCGGTTGTTGCGGAATCCAAGCCCATGACCATTGCTTTTGAATCCTTGTCAAGGCGGTTCTTATAGCCGAAAATAGATTTCCCCAGCATATCTTTGTACGCCTGATATGTGTCGGCATACTGACGATCCTCTTCCTCGTCGTCAAACATCAAACTGTCTGCGGATCTTGTAATATTCGGCAGCTCGCGAAGCGCGCTTTCCCACACTACGAGCGTAAGGGAATTAATGCTTATGCCTTGTCTTGCAATAAGCCATTTAAGCGCATTGTGCATTTTCTGCGAGAAATCATAGCTTACGGATATCGCCTGTTCCTTATTCTGAAAACGTCCCCTGTAAGCAAAGCCGCTTTCGTCGTTTGCGGAGATCAGCTTGCCCTTGTCCCCCGCATTGCGTATTTTCGACGGGTGCTTATAGGTAATCGGCAAAATCTTTCCCGTTGCGTAGCAAAGCTGCATATCGCTTTCCAGCGATGAATTATAGTCGATAAAGCTGTCAAAAAGCGAGCTGTCAGCCCATGTGCGGCTTTCGTGCAGAATATCGCTGTAATTTATCCTGAACCGCACAAAAGAATCCTCCTGCGGGATACCCTCAATTTTCTCGCCGCTTTTCAGCATTCCCGTATTTTCATCGGCAATGACCGCGCCGCCGGATATCAGATCGCTTATGAGGCATTTCCTTTCAAGATACGCCAGAACTGCTCTCACCGCTTTATGAGAGTGTTCGGATTCAGACCATTTTTTCAGCTGTTCTATGTACGCTCCAAAATATTTAGTATTGTCGGAATTTTTGCCGCCGAAATATTTTCCGTAATCTCCCGCGATATAAACCAGCTTGTCCGCAAACGGGTGAGGAGATATTCCCGAAGAACGTGCAGCCGAATCGTTTGTCACCGGAATTATTGTTTCCACGTCGGCTTTGCTTACTCTGTCCGCCTTGACAAAATCACCGTTTTCTCTCAGCGTCACCTCTATCTGAGCGTTTGCCGTGGAGTGCGAAAGCGGCAGCAGAGCGGGAACGCAGTCCGTTCTTCCGCAGTTCTTTTCATAAACGCTGTAAAGCTCGTTAGTCCAGCTCAATCACGTCGCCTCCCCCAAATTCCTCTGCACCGATAAAGTTGCCCTGCAATTTTCCGAATGGTTTTATGTCCATTTCACGTATGCAGCGTTTTATAGTGCATTCTTCGGGACGGATAAAGTCTATCACGCCGTTTTTCATTACGGGCTGCCAGAGCCGTACCGTCATTTTGCCCTTGTCCTCCGGACAGACAGCTTCGTCGGCATATGTGATACCGTGCAGCATTAAGGCATAAGGAATTTCGCCTTCATAGCAACTCTTGCCCTCGTCGAAAACGCACGGCTCGACATATCCATGACACTCACGCGTTCCAAGATAGATATCACGCCGTCCGCCGCGTTCGATCATGCGCCTTGCAATGTTGTGGTGCTTATGCTCGTTCCTGTCCTCCGCAAGCTCGGGACGGTTTTCATTCCACTCGAAATGCGCCCTGACCTGATATTCCACATCGCACAGATACGTGCAGTACGCAAGATCGTTTCCGCCGCCGTAATTAAGCGGTCTTACACCCTTGCGCACAGTCCTGACGGGGTTGACGATCCTTACTGAATCCACTATCCAGACAAAGGTCGGCTTCCAGTATACTGAATGCAGTATACCCTTCAGACTTTCGTAAGTCGGTATCGGATAGCTAAACTTTTCTCCGCCTGTCCGCGTAAGAATATCGGAAAACAAAGCATAGTCCGCCGTTACGGAAAATTCAACCGTATTGCGGTAAACCATTATATCAGACCTCCTTTTGGTTATTTGCCAATTGCAGTATTTTTATTATACAACATTTACGCAACAGCCTCAACACAAAATTGTCAAAAAAACATATAATTACTCATATTTTGTTAAGATTCGACAAAATTCATCTGTAAAATTATATAGTATTGCTTGTTATTTTAGCAGTGCCTGTCTAATAAAAAATCACCGCCTCGAAAAGCTCAATGCGATAAAGAAGTATTTGAGAAGGCCGCAATTACGCCGCATTTCTCTTTTTATCGCAGTCCCTGCATTCGGCGATTACATCATAAACCGCGATATTGAACCGATACAAATATCAATCTTCCGCTCATTATGTCCGTTTTATTTATAGGGAGCATGACTTTCTTATAGGGTATTTATTCAGGGAATACATCCACTCGCACGGATGTATGGCCTTAGCCTGCTGAATGCACCGCTGAGTTATGTATTCGAGAGATCTCATACCGAGGCGTTTGCGGAACAGTCTGCAAAGATACCGGGGGTTACCTGTATTAGGCTGCAAAACGTTCCCGACTCGATCACATCGCTGTAATGCGTATCAATATAACTAAATTGTATTGTTACAGCAGAAAATCTCGAAACGGTCAAACGGTTAATATTATCATATAAAGTTAAAATACTTAATGTTTTATACGGTTTTACCGCAATATCTGCTGCCTGTTTGAATTTAAAATTGTCTTAGCTGATTAATTTATTATTATTGACAATTTACATAAAAAATCTTATAATTTATTATAAAAGGAAGCACTCCTATAACAGGAGCATTATTTGATAAAGGAGATATACTATGAGTACGGACAGACTTTTTTGCGACGGCTGGGAGTTTTCCAAAAATCCCATAGACACAGAGTATAATGACACTGCGGACTGGAAACCCGTTGATATCCCCCACGACTGGCTGATATATCAGGTCAAGGATCTGTACGAGACCTCCACAGGCTGGTACCGCCGCAGGCTGAACTTCGTCAAAAGACAAGGTCTGCGCACTGCGCTCCGATTTGAGGGCGTGTATATGGACAGCCGCGTTTATGTAAACGGAAAGCTTGCGGGTGAATGGAAATACGGCTATTCCACATTTGAATTTGACATAACCGATCATCTGACGGACGGCGAAAATCTTATTGCAGTCCGTGTTGATTACCGTGCGCCCAATTCGAGGTGGTATTCGGGAGCGGGAATTTACCGCCGTGTCTGGCTTAAAGAATATCCCAACGTTCATCTCTTAAGCGACGGCATTTATATTTCCGCAGATATTTCGGGAAAAGTGTTCGTTTCCTCGGAGGCATCACGTCCCGTCGGCACTGCCGTTGACGGTCTGCGTGTACGGTGCTCGCTCTTTGACGGAGAACGCTGTCTTGCCGTCCTTGAAAACGACTGCACCGCCGCGGATACAAGTGCGATACCCAAGCCTGTCCGCCGTGAGGGGTGCAGATACTCCGTAAACAACTTTGAATTTGAAATATCCAAGCCTGTCCTTTGGGACATCGAGAACCCGCATTTGTACAGATGTACCGTAGAGCTTATTCGTGACGGCGATGTCATCGACCGTGACGAGAGCAGATTCGGATTCAGAAAAATCGAGTTTACACCCGACCGCGGATTTTTCCTCAACGGCAGGCATGTCAAGCTGCACGGCTGCTGTCAGCACCACGATCTTGGCGCTTTGGGAGCGGCGGTCAACAGAAATGCTGTCCGCAGACAGCTTGAAAAGCTTCATGTTATAGGAATAAACGCTGTGCGAACTTCCCATAATATGCCCGCTGTTGAGCTTATGGAGCTTGCCGACGAAATGGGCTTCCTCATTTTGTCCGAGGGCTTCGATATGTGGGAACGCCATAAAACCGAAAACGACTATGCCGGCTTCTTCCCTGAGTGGATAGACCGCGACGTTGCCTCCTGGATACGCCGCGACCGCAATCACCCAAGCATTATCGGCTGGAGCATCGGCAATGAAATATATGATACTCATGCGGACGAACGGGGTCAGGAAATTGTTTCGATGTTAGCTGACAGGGTGCGTCTGCACGACCCGCTCCGCAATGGGTATATTACTCACGGGTCTAATTATATGCAGTGGGAAAACGCCCGAAAGTGTGCGGATATTTTAAAGCTTGCGGGCTACAACTATGCCGAACGGCTCTACGACGAGCATCACGAAGAGCACCCCGACTGGATGATATACGGCTCGGAAACCTCCTCGGTTTTGCAGAGCCGCGGTATATATCACTTTCCCCTTTCGGAGCAGATACTTACCGACGACGACGAGCAATGCTCCGCTCTGGGAAATACCACTGTTCTTTGGGGAGCGAAATCGACGGAGTACTGCATAACCGCCGACCGTGACAGAAAATACTGCGCAGGTCAGTTTATCTGGACGGGCTGGGACTATATCGGAGAGCCGACGCCCTATACCACCAAGAACAGTTACTTCGGGCAGATAGATACGGCGGGATTTTACAAGGACAGCGCATATATTTTCCGAAGTGCATGGACGGATTTTGAGAAAGCGCCTTTCGTACACATTTATCCTTACTGGGATTTCTCGGAGGGACAGACCGTTGATGTACGGGTTGCAACAAATGCGCCGCTGGTAAAGCTGTTCCGAAACGGAGAGCTTGTGGCGGAGAAACGTCTCGACCACAAGCACGGTGCGGAGCTCACTCTTGATACGATACTTGATTATGCACCCGGTGAGCTTACCGCTGTTGCATATGACGAAAACGGCGCCGAAAAAGCCCGTGATTCGGTACGCTCTTTCGGAGATACGGCGGAGCTTAGGCTTACTGCCGAAAATTCCGTGTTCAAAGCCAATGGTACCGATCTTATGTTCATTGACATTGACGCTTGCGACAAGGACGGTGTATTCGTCGCAAACGCAAACAACCGAGTTACTGTAACCGTAGAGGGAGCAGGTCGGCTTATCGGTCTTGACAACGGCGATTCCACCGACTATGACGAGTATAAAGGAGTATCAAGACGGCTGTTTTCGGGAAAACTGCTGGCTATAGTTGCGGCAACCGACAAGAGCGGCGAGGTCATTGTAAGGGTAAGCTCCGAGGGACTTCCGGACGCGGAAATCCGCTTTAATGCAGAGCCGTCCGTTGTCCCCGATGGCATTTCTTTCAGCGAATGCAATGTGCCGCGCGACATTGACTGTACAGCAGGTGCGGCGGAAGTTCCTGTCCGCAGGATAGACCTTGCTGCCGAGAACATGGTATTCACTCCCGAACGGCGTGAGACAGCGGTCAAGGTAAAGGTTCTCCCCGAAAATGCTTCCTATAAGGACGAGATCGAGTTCCGTATCACCAACGTTCAGGGTATCGCCTCAAAGCTGGGCGAGATCGTATCCTCAGAGAACGGCAGTATCGTTGTGAGCTGCAAGGGGGACGGTGAATTTTACCTCCGTGCGCTGTGCAAAAACGGTACGGATAAGTATCACGTTATGTCTTCCGTCAGATTCAGCGGAGAGGGTCTGGGAGCGGCGTTCCTTGATCCATACGAGCTTATCATGGGCGGACTGTTTACCGTCAAGATCGGCGCTGTGGTTCAAGGCATTGAAAAAGGCGTGGCATTTAAGGGCAACGGCGCATTTGGTTTTGAAAATGTAGATTTCGGCGATATAGGCAGCGATACCGTTACAGTACCGATTTTCGCGGACACTGACAAGCCTGTGGGAATAAGATTTTATGACGGCATTCCCGGTGAGGGCGGAGAGCTTATCGGTAAATTTGAGTATAACAAGCCTCCTGTATGGATGGTTTACACTCCCGAAACATTTAAGCTTGACCGTGTGCTGAGAGGCGTACACACATTTGTTATAGAGTCGGACGATGCGTATAACGTTCAGGGCTTTGTGTTCGAGGAAAAGCAAAAAGAACGCGCGGAGCTGTTTGCCGCAAACGCAGAAAACATATTCGGCGACAAATTTACTAAAAATGCAGAGGACGTTACCGAAATCGGAAACAACGTTGTTTTAACATTCGGCGAGTTCGATTTTGACAAGCTTCCGCCGAAAAAAATAGTCATCACCGGCAGATCGTCGCTGGCTGTGAACAGTATTCATGTCATATTCGGCGCAGAGAACGGAAACACAGAAATGCGGGTTCTTGCGGAATTTTCGGGTGCGGAAAATTACACCGAGCGAGAATTTACTATCAGCGGAGTAAGCGGAAAACGCAGTGTTTCATTTGCGTTTTTGCCCGGCAGCGACTTTGATTTCAAATCGTTCAGATTTGAGTAATTTTCCCAAGAACAGAATTAATTTTATATGTATATATTTAATTATGAACGTACATGGAAACCTGCATATTAATTTGCACGAATGTTATTGACTAATTTATAATTTTATGCAAACCCTCAAAAACAGTATGAGACCATAAAAAAACAAGGTATACAACTTATTTTATTGAAGTTGTATACCTTGTTTTTATAAAAGCTTAAAGAATACAGCAAAATCTGCATTAGGTATGCATCATACAGAACATTACAAGCATCCTGTATCCCTTGAGAATCTTAAAATCAATGAAATTTTTCATTATCTGTGAAGTCCCGTAAGCATTTCAACAACGGCAGGGTCATAGTGGGAGAAGAACAGGCTCTCGCCCTCGTCAAGCTTGCGAATAGCGTCCATATCGGCATTGTCAAGAGTAAAATCAAACACGTCAAAATTCTGTATCATGCGCTCCTTGTGAACCGATTTCGGAATTACCACAACGTCGCTCTGGATAAGAAAACGCAATGCAACCTGCGCAGAGCTTTTGCCGTACTTCTGACCTATTTCTGTCAGCACGGGATTTGTAAAAAAGTCCTTTCTGCCCTCTGCAAAGGGACCCCATGACTGGTGCTGCACGCCGTATTTTTCCATATATTCATGTGCCTTTTTCTGCTGCTGAAAAACGTGAGTTTCCACCTGATTTATTGCGGGCTTTACATCAACAAAACTGCAAAGGTCTACAAGCCTGTCGGGATAGAAATTCGATACTCCGATAGCTCTTATCCACCCCTCCTTGTAGGCTTCCTCCATAGCGTGATATGTTCCGTAATAATCGTTGAACGGCTGGTGGATAAGCACAAGGTCGATATAGTCCGACTGCAATTTTTTCAGAGATTCTTTAAGGGAAGCCTTTGCTTTTTCATAGCCGCCGTTGGATATCCAAACCTTTGTGGTAATGAAAAGCTCATCGCGGGGAACTCCGCACTTTTTCACAGCGTTTCCCACAGCCTCCTCGTTGCCGTAAGCCTGCGCGGTGTCAATGCTGCGGTAGCCTACAGAAATCGCGTCCAACACGCATTTTTCGCATTCTTCGTTAGTTACCTGATATACGCCGTAGCCGAGAATAGGCATTTTAATTCCATTGTTTAAAGTTACAAATTCCATACTTGATTCCTCCGTTATTATTTATTTTGTAATTTTATTTTAGCATATATTCACAATTTTGAGAAGTTCCTTTTAGTTTATCAGTTTAAACCTTTGGGTATAAAGCAAACCGCCCAAAAAATTCTCTCGGACGGTTTGCTTTTTTATAATTTTTTATTCAGGTTATTTTAACTAATTACTGTCAGAAAAAATGTTATTTCTGAAATTCTTTTTATATAAAAATTACTTATTTCATATGTTTTTATCGCCGAAAATCATCAGATTTATTGACCTGAATAAATATTTTTCCCGAATTCGTACGCCGCCTGCAAATGGTTTGTCTTATCAATTTGCGGCTTGCCGTTTGTGTCCCCGCAGCCGCCTGCAAGAACTGTCCCAAGGTCGTTGAAGCCGATATAATTTACAAGCGTAAAATTGTAATACGATACTGCCTGCTCGAATGTCCAGAAAAAATTGTCCGCCGAAGTCATAAGCAAAGCGCAGTCCTTTATCGGGTATTTTTCATACCTGCCTAAGGGCGGTGAAGCGTCCTCCTCCGCTATGCAGTAAAATCTTTCGATAAACGCTTTTATACGCGAAGAGACCGTCCAGAAATAAAGCGGCGAAGCAAATACTATACAGTCCGCAGCTTTTATTTTCGGTACGATATCGTTAAAAGAATCCTTTTGAACGCAGGGCTTTCCGTATCGGCAGGCGTTGCATCCAAGACAGCCTTTGACTTCATTTTTTACAAGGGAAATAATTTCGACCGAGTGACCGCTTTCCTCCGCGCCCCTTGCAAAGGAATTTATAAGCTGTGCCGTGTTTCCGTTTGGTCTGCCGCCGCCCTGAACCACAAGAATTTTTTTCATTGACACCCCTCCGAACAGGAAATTATTTTACAATAATTATATCGCATATCCGAAAAAATGTCAATCAAAATGCCGAGCACGATAAATAAGTATTTTTAAAGAATTTTATAAATGTTGCGTATTACTTTTGTCACACTCCCTGCGGTCTGCAATGGTAGTATAAACCGCAATGCTGAAACGATAGCAAATATCAATCTGCTTGTACTCCGTACCTGCTTGATTTATCAGGAGCGTGAACTGCAATTTTTGCTCCTTGACCTTAATAGCGGTTGATAGCTCGGAAACCTTTGCTTTCGGACAAAATCACTTATATGACGGATTTTTCACTTAATTGACATAGCATAGGTTAAAATTGCCTTGAAAAGATGTAAAAATCCGCAGCACCGATTTAGTACTGCGGATCGGTCTAATCCTCTGAGATCTCTCCGTCAACAATATGAACGATCCTTTCCGCGCTTTTTGCAACATTCAGATCGTGCGTGATCATTACAATTGTATTGCCTTCCCTATGAAGCTCTGAAAACAGTTCCAGAACTTCCTTTCCCGTTGCTGAATCAAGAGCGCCGGTAGGTTCGTCGGCAAGAAGCAAAGCAGGTTTTCCGACTAAAGCGCGCGCTATTGCCGCTCTCTGCTGCTGACCTCCCGACAGCTCATTTGGCTTGTGAGCAAGACGTTTTTCCATACCAAGCCTGGCAAGCTTTTCTTCGGCAGCGGCCGAAGCCTGCTTTTGGGAATATCCTCTCAAAAGCAGAGGTATCTCAACATTTCTAAGCACCGAATATTTATTTATCAGGTGATATTTCTGAAAAATGAATCCTATCTTTTCATTGCGAATTCGTGTCAGCTTTGAATCATTCATTCCATGGATAGCTTCGCCGTCAAGAAAATATTCGCCGCTGTCAAATTTGTCCATGCATCCGATAACATTCATAAGCGTTGATTTTCCGGAACCGGATGGACCCAGCACCGCAAGAAATTCTCCTTTTTTCACTGTAAGAGATATGCCCTTTAAAACTTCAAGAACATTATCACCCATCGGGAATGATTTGCGTATATTTGTAAGCTCAATAACATTCTCCATTTTATCGCCTTTCTTTGTGCTGTTTTTTAATCAAAAAATCAGTATTATAATATTTCCGCCGCCACAACATATCCATCCGAATTAACGGTGAGCTGTAAGATCATTCCTGCCGAAACCGCGGAGTAATCGTTATTTCTGCCGCTTGCGCCGATAACTGTCATTCCCACGGGAATTATATATGAACCCGTTTCTCCGCTTTTTTCAATGGAAGCCGATGACCTGTTTCCTCTGCCTCGTTTCTCACTCTGAGAAAAATCATTGCTGTCTCCCATTTTTGGTGATCCGTCCTCATTTCCTCTTTGTCTGAAATCTTCGCCGTCACCCATTTGAGGAAATCCTTCGCCGTTTTCCATTTGTGAAAAGCCTTCCCCTCTTTTTCTTTGAGAAGGTTCTTCATCGCCTCCCATTTGCGGGAGATCCTCCATATCAGGCATATTTTCATTATCGGAAAATTCCGGTGCGGAATTATTTTCACTTACGTCGCCAAGAGCAAGAGTTACTTCATTTCCGACGATTTCGGTAACTTCTCCGACGATCTGAATGTCGCCGTCCTGCATTACATATTCTGTCTGAGCAGCTTCCGGGGCAGGAGTGTTGCCGGCATTGCCTTCATCATTCTTTTTGCAGCCGGCAGCAAGAATTCCGACAGCCAAAAAAATCGGTATTATGGTATATTTTTTCATAATAATTTCCTTTCTCATCTCAATCTTGTGACAATGCCTCTATAGGTGTAAGTCTGGAAGCCTTGAAAGCAGGGTAAAAACCGAATATTGTTCCTGTTATTACCGCAAAAACAAGAGCAAGTATCCCTCCCAAAACTACAGGCTCACACCGCATTCCTGTCATCTCTACTACGGGAATAAGAGCAAATCCGAGGACAACTCCGACAACCCCGCCGAAAAGCGATATCAGGTTTGCTTCCATAAGGAATTCCAAAAGGATCTCTCTCTTGCGGCTTCCAAGAGCTTTCAGCAAGCCTATTTCCTGTGTGCGCTCCTTTACCGTTACAAAAAGCACGTTCATTATTCCGATACCGCCAACAACAAAGACTATTGCCGCTACCGCAATAAGAAGCATTGAAAGCGTATTCGCGGAGCTTGAGGCCGCTTCCATTTTACTTCCCGCATCGGTAAGCGTAAACGCAGCATTGGGGTAATTTTCCGAAAGCAGAATATTTATATTTTCAATGACATTTTCCACTTCCTTAACATCTGACGCTACCACGGTTATCTGCGGAGAAATTTCATTTCCGAAAACATATTTTTTCGCTGTGGTATATGGAATAAATATTGCGTCATCAGGGCTTATACCTGAGGAAACAGTACCCATTGAAGCCAGAACGCCAATAACTTCGTAATTTTTGCCTTCGATAGTGATTATATCTCCTGTTGCGGCATATGCAGTCCCGAATATTTCCTGAGCCGCCTTATATCCTAAAACTGCCGTTTTTTCGATATCCTCAACATCATATTCCGTGAAGAAATCACCGTACAGTATATCCAGATTGCTTATCTGCATATAGTCAAGCTGAACTCCCGCTACAGTAAAATTTGTTTCCTCCTCCAGTTCGCCTCCGTCAACGGCGCTGTTTCCGCTTGCAAGCAGGGAAGCGCTTTCAACATTAGGTACAAGAGCAAGGATATCCTCAACATCATCTTCGGTCAGCGTTGCGCCCTGTGCAGCCATTTGTGCGCTGCCTCTGCCGCCGGAACGATTTCCGCCGCCGCTGCCCGACATATTTCCGCCGCCTGACGGCATACCTCCTCCCCCGGAACGGTTTCCGCCGCCCGAAGAACCACCTCCGGAATTAGGCATACCCCCTCCTCCGAAGTTTGGCATATTCCCGCCGCCGAAATCCGGCATACCTCCGCCGCCTCCCGGCATGCCGCCTCCGCCGCCGGGTCCGCCTCCTGCGTTATTCATAAACTGCTCCATCATAGTATCGGCAGACATTCCCGCAGTGACCTCTATTGCCCCGGCGTTAAGATTTTTAAACTGGTCCGCTACGTCCAACTTTCCGCCTTGACCTATAGCGATTACAAGAACTATCGTTGCCGAGCCTACCACTATACCAAGAGATGTAAGCATTCCTTTTGATTTGTTTGCCAGAATATTTATAAAAACAAGACGTAAAAGCTCAATCAGCTTCATGACATTCTCACCGCGCTTTCGGCAAGAACGGTATCTCCCGCGGAAAGTCCGCTGATGATCTCAACGTATCTTCCGTCGGAAAATCCTGTTATAACTTCTTTTTCTGCAACACTTCCGTTTTCGTCATATACCAGAACTGCCGAAATACCGTTGCCTTTATACTCAACGGCCTGAGCGTTCACATATACGACATTGCTGACCTGCTTTTGCAGGAATGTAACTTCACATGTCATGCCCTCATAGATCGTTATATTCTCACTTGGATATATTTTCACAGATACCGCATAGGATACCGAACCGCTCGATCTGGACGGCTCTACCGCAATAGTGTCAATCTCGCCGTCAATGGCAATACCCTCATATGAGGAAAGGGTTACTGACGCCGCCTGACCAACTGAGACAGAAGAAATATCGTCTTCGGAAACAGATACCGAAACATAGACCTCGGAGGAATCCATTATCGAAGCAACAGACTGATTTGCGCCTATAGTACCTCCCTCTGACATATTTACTGAAGCCACCGAACCGTCACAATCCGCGTAAATATAAATTCCGTCGCCAAGATTTTCAAGAAGTGTGTTGTATTCTTTTTCCAATTTGTTATAGCTGTCCTGTTTGTCGCTTATGCCTTTGTTTATCTGTGCAACAGTCTGATTATATGTTTCCTCTGCTGTTGAAGCTCCGAGAATTGAACTGTCCCTGATTTGCAGAGCAGAAAGCTCCGAATCTTCTGAATTCAGAGTAACTCTTTCAAGCTCATATTCCGCGTTTTTAATTTCCGATTTAAGAGAGGATATTTTTTTCGCAATGTCCTCCTCGTCCATATTTCCGTAAAGCTTAGTATAATCGGAATTATATTCATCAAGCTCAGCTTTATATTTGTTCATTTCCTTGGAGTGATCCGACATCATATCGGCGTATTCCTCCATCATTTCGGAATAATCCTCCATCATTTCCTTATATTCCGTAATTTTATTTTCCGCTGCCGTGACTTTATTTTCATATTTTTCTTTTCGCATTTCAATTGTCAGATACCGTGATTTTTCAGGGCTGCCGTAAGCACTCACCGCTTCGTCGTAATTCTCCAATGCTTCATTATATTTTTCCTGAGCAGAACTAAGGCTGTTGTTTGAACTCTGTGACGAGCTGCCACTTCCCGAAGAGGAATCATCACTTGAACTGCTGACCGATGAATTTTTAGCCCTTTCAAGAGCCTTGTAGGCTTCGTCCAATGCTGTTTTTGCCTGCTCAATATTATTTTGCAGCTTAGTAAGCTCGCTTATATCGTCCTGAACGCTTTCCAGATATTCGTTATATTCGTCCTTTATATCGGAAAGCTCTTTTTCATATTCTTTAAGAGTTTTTTCATATTGCTTATAGACGTCTTTATATCCATCATATATGTCGCTGTAGCTTTCATAGGTTTCGTTATATGTATCATATTTTTCGTCATATTCCGAATAAACCTTATAGTCCGACGGATAGGAGCCGGCCAAAGCCTCGTATTCCGCAAGCTGTTCTTTCAGATCGGCAAGATTTTTTTCTGCTGAAGAAATATCGTTTTGAATCTTTGTGACCGAAAGCTGATAGGTCTCTTCCGCCGAACCGCTTTCAAGAAGGTTTGACCGGTATGTATTTTCAGCCTGAGCAAGCTTTGTTTTACTTTCTGTTATCGCAGCGTCGAGCTCCAGCTTTGCAGAAAAAAGCTGGGACTCATACTGAGTCTTTACCTCGTCAATGTCGTCCGTGGAAAGCTTGGCTATTTTGTCGCCGCTTTTCACCACAGAACCTACCTTTACATAGACCTCCTCTACCTCGGCGCTTACGGGAAAGGATATGTATGAACGGTTTACAGACGCTGTTCCGCTTTCGGATATTCCCACGGTAATGCTGCCTTTTGAAGCAGTATATTCACGATAAGCCGATTCAGCAGACACATTTTCAGATCTGCCGTTTAATGCAAAAAATGTTCCGCCGCATATTCCTGCCGCCACAATAATACTTATTACCACAATAACCGCTTTCTTTGCTTTAGATTTGCTGCCCATTTTGTTCCTCCTATCAAAAATCACTGTATCTGTTCACTGTTTAAGAATAACCTTTTAACATTAAGTTAATGTTAATTTTATAGCAAATAAAGTGAAATATCGGTGAAAATTGTGACAATAAAGTCAAAGATTTGAAAAATATCCATACATACTAAACAGATTTTTGTAATCTTTGCGGTATCTCAAAAAACAATTATCATAAATTAAAACTAACTTAACATTGAACATTATTATAAACTGTGTAAATGCTCTCCAAGCGAATAAACACCGGGGGTGGGTCAGGGTCATAGCTTTAAGCTTTAACCCCCAGTAAAACTGGAGGTTAACTATACAATAACAGTCCCCCGACCTAAGTCGAGGGACTGTTTTTGCTAAAAATTATTAAACGTTTTGAGTAAAATTACATTAACATTGAAAGTCTCTCCAGAGCCGCTTTCAATCCGAATTTACCAGGGTTTCCGTCAGACATAGCCTCATACTGCGCCTTTACCTGTTCGTAGGCGTTTGATATAGCTTCTTTTTCAATTGCCTTTTTGTCGTATTCATCTGCCATAGCGTCAGCTTCGGCAGCCAGTCTGTCGTACTCTTCAGCCTTGGCGTCGGCTTCGGCAGCCTTTTGGTCGTATTCACTCCAATCGACCTCGTCGTCATCGCCGCCAAGCACAGCACCGCTCAAATCAACATCAATTCCTCTTGCAGCCATATCCATAAATTTTTTGAGCAGTCTGTTGCTGTTTATCACAGCACCGCTCAAATCAATATTGCCGCGTTTTCCGTTGCTTCGGAAAAAATCTCCGTTTCCCGACTGTCTGTGAGCCTCCTGCCACCACTGATCGTATGTATAGTCCTCCAGCTCGGCATAAGCTTCAAGCTCTTTTGCGGGCATAATGATCTCCATAAAATGCAGAACACTGAATATGAGCGTAATATTTCCGCTCTCTCCGCTGTTAAAGGGTATCTCGTAGACCCTAAACAAACCGCTTTCCGTGCGCTTGCTCAGCGTGGGCTTGAAGCGGCTTCTTTCAAGCGGGTACTCCAGCCTGTCCTCCCAGTTCTTGTCCTGCCTGATTATAAAGCGGGACTGACCGTCGCCCGTATGGTTTACGCCGCCCTGCACCGCAAAGCGGAACAGATAGTCGGTATTGGGTTCAAGCTGTTTTTCGCACTTGATCTGCGACCACGTCCAATGCCAGTCGCCTATCTCGAATACCTCGGCGTTATCGCCGCTGAAATCGGAAATAAACATTCTGCTTCCTGCGTTTACGGGATTGCCGTCCGCTGACTGACAAGTCTCATCGAATTTAAACTCTCTGGCGTTGAAATTAATAATATTACTCATTTTAAAATCCTCCGTATCGTTATTCGCGGACGGAGCATGAGCGCCTTTGAGCAACCTTATCCGGTCGTCCGAGACGTACTCCGCCCGACCGTTTTTTATCAGTCCACGCGCCCTTTTCGGGTACGTCAGACCGATCTGGTTATCAAATTCGTCTGTAACAATAACGTTTTTTGCCATGGGTGTCCTCCCCTCTTGTTACTTTTCTTATTCTGTTTTTAGTATATGTCCTGCCGTTTTTTGTTATGGGTGCCGTCCCCAATAAAATGATAGCATATTTTTGTATGTAAGGCTATTGACGTTTTGCACAATTTTCAACGGTAAATTTTGATTCCCGTAAAATCCAAAGTGTAGGTATTGATTTTTTCCTCCAAAAATGTTATACTAAAAATGTATTGTTCTGGAAAGGAATGTCGTAAAATAAAATGTCCGATAAAGAGAACAGCAAAAGGCTGTGCAAAGCCGGTATGAAGTCCGGTATACCGATAATTTTCGGCTTTATCCCAGTGGGGATAGCCTATGCGATCATGGCGCGGCACGCGGGCTTTTCCGCTGCGGAGACCGTTTTTATGTCCGTTGCCGTTTTTGCGGGAGCAAGCCAGATGATGGCTGTGGGAATGTACGCACAGGGCGCAAGTGTGGTTGCACTGATACTGACCACCTTTATTCTCAACCTGAGACACCTTATAATGAGTACCTGCATTATGAACAAAATGCGCTCGGAAAAGAACTCTCTTAAACTGCTTGCGGCTTTCGGGGTTACCGACGAGTCCTTTGCGGTGTTTACCACCGAAAAGCAGGAAAACTGCACCATGTCCTACTTTCTTGGACTTATTTCCGTTACCTATCTTTCCTGGGTGACAGGCTCGGCTATAGGAGCGTTCGCTTCCGATTTTCTGCCTCCCATACTGACGGCAAGTCTCGGTATTGCGCTTTACGCCATGTTCATAGCCCTGCTTATGCCGAACCTCAAGCACAATTTCCGTCTGGGACTTCTTGCGGCTTTCACGGCTGTGATGAACACCGTTCTCAGCCGATTTATTGCGTCCAGCTGGGCAATGATAGCCTCCACGCTGGTATGCGCGGCGATAGGCGTATTTTTCGTTGACCTTGACGAAAAGGAGGTCTCCTCCGATGAGCGCTGAAATTATTTTTCTGATACTCGGCATGGCGGCGGTGACATACATTCCGAGAGCAATCCCCGCCGTGCTTATCGACAAGATGAAGTTCGGTCCGAAATTTGAAAAGTTCCTGAAGCTTATTCCCTACACTGCTATGGCCGCGCTGATAGTCCCCGGAGTATTCACCGTGGACTCCGAAAGAGCCTACATAGGCATTGCGGGAGGAATTGCCGCGGGCGTTCTCGCATGGAAAAAAGCTCCGCTTATAGTATGCGTTCTTGCCGCTATCGCCGTAGATTTCGTTCTGTACCTTGTCATACCTGCGTGATACAATACCGAAAGGAGTAAATTATGAGTACCTTTAACGTTGAACTGAAAAAAGTCGTTGACGACAGCTACGAGATAGAAACAGGCTTCGGCTTGACGGACAAGCTGATATCCGACATAAAAAACGGCTTGGTGGGAAATATCACCAAATTCGCCGTTGTTACCGACAGCATTGTAAAAGACCTTTACGCCGCCGATATTTTGAACAAGCTGAAAGAAGCGGGATACCACGCCGACCTGTTCGTATTCGAGGCGGGCGAAACAAGCAAGACAAGAGCAACCAAAGAGCTTATCGAGGACGCTATGCTTGAAAAGGGATACCGCCGCGACTGCTGCATAATAGCTGTCGGCGGAGGAGTTGTTACCGATCTGGCAGGATTTACCGCGGGCACGTTCGGCAGGGGCGTTCCGTTCATCAACTATGCGACAACCGTTCTTGCCGCGGCTGACGCTGCCGTCGGCGGAAAGACCGCTGTGGACACTCCCCTTGCAACCAATCTGATTGGCTTGTTCAACCAGCCTGAAAAGGTGTATCTGGACATTGCCGCATGGAAAACTCTTCCTGCAAGACAGGTGTCCAGCGGTCTGGCGGAAACCATAAAGCACGCCTGCATGGCAAGCAAAGACCTGTTTGACTATCTGGACGCGCACATGGACGAGATTCTCAATATTGACAAGACCGCCTGCGAGCATATCTCAAACGAAAATTGCAGGATAAAATATGAGGTCGTAATGAAAGACGAGCGTGAAAGCGGTCTGCGTGAGATACTCAATCTGGGACACACCGTCGGACGTGCGATCGAGACCGTAAGCGGCTACAAGCTTCTTCACGGCGAGGCGGTATCCATCGGGCTTGCGGCGCAGGCAAGGCTGTCCCACAAGCTTGGCTACATGACCGAAGCTCAGCGGGACGACGTGATACGGCTGCTGAAAAAAGCTAATCTGCCCACCGATATTCCCGACTACATTGACAGGGAGGAACTGGTGAAAAAGCTTTACACCGATAAAAAGGTCAGAAACGGTCAGCTTCGGTTTGTTATACAGAAAGGTATCGGCGGCGTTGTGGAATTTGAAAGCGGCGTTTTTGCCGTAAAGATCGACGAAAGCACCGCAAGAGAGATCATATACGAAATGTAAATACAAAAAGCTTCGGAAATATCGCTTTTCCGAAGCTTTTTATCTGTCCGCTCACTGCGTTACTATAAAAAACTGCCCCGAAGAAATCGCTTTCTCCGCGGCAGTCTGTAATTATTCTGCGTATACGCTTACCTTTTTGCGGTCGCGTCCAACACGCTCAAACTTTACCTTTCCGCTTACTGTAGCAAAAAGTGTATCGTCCGAACCTCTGCCTACACCCTCACCCGGGTGAATGTGAGTACCTCTCTGACGAACAAGAATATTGCCCGCGAGAACGTGCTGACCGTCGGCTCTCTTAACGCCGAGACGTTTCGATTCTGAGTCTCTGCCGTTTTTGGTAGAACCCATACCCTTTTTATGTGCCATACTGAATACACCTCCGGTAACTGAAATTACTTAGACTTATTACGCCTTTACAGCGTCGATACGAACCTTTGTATAAGGCTGTCTGTGACCCTGTTTTCTGTGGGAAGAACCCTTCTTGGGCTTGTAGGTGAAAACGGTGATCTTCTTAGCCTTACCGTTTTTGATTACCTTAGCTTCAACAGTAGCTCCGCTCACATAGGGAGCGCCTACCTCAAGACCGCTGTCCTTTCCGACAGCAATGATCTTGTCGAAAGTAACGGTATCGTCAGCGTTAACGTCGAGCTTTTCGATAAAGATCTCGTCGCCCTCCTTAACCTGATACTGCTTTCCTCCGGTTTCGATAACTGCGTACATTTTGCGGCACCTGCCTTTTCAATAAAACTCGCTGTAAACGGGGCGTACACAAACGGCAGCAAACTGCATTGCCGAACGGTAACTTTAAGAGCCCGGAACACGCGGCTTAATTATTATACCACAGGCAAGCCGGCTTGTCAAGCATTTTTTCAAAATTTTCCGAAATTATTCGGTACCCTCGTTATCCACCTTGGTAAGACCGTTCCAGATGTTGTTTACGCTCTCCACGCACTCGAAGTATTTCTGCGCGATCATTGACTGAGGTATGCCAAGCTCAGCGGCGCATGAGGACATAGTTTTCCAGTCCGCCTTTTCATAAGAGAGGATAAGCTTATAGAGCGAACCTGTTCTGCCCTCTTTTTCCAGAAGCGCAAGCTTGATGTCGTCGCTTATGGGAAGCTGTTCAAGAGCGCTCTCCAGCGGAACGCCCATAAGCTTTCCGAGGGTGGAGAACATTCCCAGCAGATACGCCTCAGAGCGGGAAATAGTCATATCCTGCGCATATTCCACAAGCTCGCTTGCAAAGGTCGCCCGCAGGAAAGATATCTTTATCAGCTCGTCCGGCATAGAACCGTCGTCCTGTTTGAAGCTGAGCAGATATATCCACTGCTTGAGCTGTCCCAGACCGAGGATCACCAGCGCCTGCTTAACTGAACGCGCTTTGTTCCTGAGAGCAAAGTACGCCGAGTTGACAAGCCTCAGCAGCGAGAAGGTAAGGGAAACGTCCCTTGAAATAATGTTTTCGATCTCGTCGATATCCGGTTCGTCCTTTGTAACTGCGACCATGAGCAGGAAGAAGTTGCTTTGCAGATAGTTGACCTTTTTAACGGTAGTCGGCATTTTCTCGGACACAAAAGTACCCTGAAAATATGTACAGCCCAGTTCCTTGGCTCTGTCATAAGAATCCTGATCTTCCACATTATAGGCGATAACCTTTTTGCCGAAGGATTTTCCTATTTTAACAATATTTTCCACAGACGAAGGGTCTGCGGCAAAATTGACCTTGATGTAATCAACAATGTCCAGAATACCGAAAAATCTGGGAGCAAACTCAAAGTCCACCACCGCTACCTTATAGCCGCTGTGCTTATACTTTGTGATAAGGTTCTGGGAAAGAGGATTGGTGATAAGCGAGTCCTCGATCTGAATGACCAGCTTATTGGTCTTGAACATTTTGGGTATTCCCTTTTCCAGAAGATTGGGCGTAAAGGTAAGAAACGCAATCTTTCCGTCGAGAAACTTTTCGCTGTCCATCGACGAAAGGAAATTTTCTATCGCGTTTGCGGCTGAAGCGTCGTCGGTATGCTCCGCGCGGAAGCTGTTATCCGTATAAAGGATTTCATATCCGAAGCTTTCCTGCTTTTCGGTCACAAGCGCCTGTCTAACAATATAAGAATCCATACAGAATCCCTCCTATCATACTTATTATACAATATTTTTTCGGATTTTTCAACAGTTTTTGTAAAAAATAATTACATCATTTCCAAAAAATTAAAAATAAATCTGTCTGCCGCTGTCCTTATTGTAATAATGTCCTCCTCGGAATACTTGTCGTAAACTCCCACGGCTTTCATTCCCGCGTTTTTGGCGCTGATTATTCCTTTCAGCACGTCCTCGAAAACCACACATTCCGCGGGACTGACCCCAAGCTTTGAAGCCGCGCGCAGGTACACATCGGGAAAATCCTTGCTTCTGCCCGCCTCTTCGGTGGTGCAGAAAACGTCGAAAAAGCTATAGATGTGATTGTTGCGCAGGACGGGCTCATACAAGGTTTTCGGCGAAGCCGTAGCCACCGCAAGCTTTATGCCCTGCTTTTTCAGATAGTCCAGATAATCGCGCACGCCCTCCTTGAGAAAAATGTTGTGGCGGTACTCCTGTACCGCAAGGCTGTTGCACTCCTTTATAAGCTCCTCCGTGGTCTCCTTGACGCCCAGCTTGTGCATTTCCTCCGCAGCGTCCTCATATGTCATTGCCGTAAGGCTGTGGATAAATTCGTCCGTACACCTTATCCCCCGCTTTTGGAGTATAATTCTGTCAATTTTTTCCCACACCGAATTTGAGTCTATAAGTGTTCCGTCCAGATCAAAAATTGCCGCCGAGAAATCCATTTCCCAATTCTCCTCCCCTATTCAAAAACATTTACCGAGGACTTGAAGTCCCTGTAGTCCGCAAGGTCTATCCTGTGCTCAAAGCTCATGTATTCAAGCGTCATGCAGGAATACGCCTTATCCATGATATCGCTGTAAACGTAGCCGTATTCCTCGGTGTACGAATTGTTCGACAGCCATGTGGTATCTATAAATATCCACTCTCCGTCAATCAGCACCACGTTCCATTCATGGTTCATAGGCGCTTCCATAAGGTGTTCGGGGGTATCCTCGTAAGAATATGTACCTCCTCGAAGGTTTACGCAGTATATCCCCTGCATATTGCAAAGCGCCGAAAACATATTGGAGTACCCCGCGCAGGTAGTTTTTTTGGTATCCAGAACCGTTTCCAGACTTATTACCTCTGCTGTTACAGCGGTTTCGGCAGCCGCATGGTCATAGTAAATATTGTCGGCGACCCAGTATTCTATCTTCCCAATCTTTTCACGGTCTGTCTCCGCGCCCTTGCATATCTCGTCCGAAAGCCTCTGAAGCTCTGAAAGTATGCGCTTGTGCAGCTCGGCGTCCTTTTTTACGGACACATATCCGGAACAGTATTCATCGCCGTACTCCATAACATTGTCAAGCATTCTCCTGTTCCGTTCAAACATATCCGCAAAATTTTCATACTGCTGCTCGGTGCTTATACGCCTGTCGGCGGGGTCTGTGGCAATAAACAGCTCATTGTCCATTAAGACCTTTAAAATTACCGCCAGCAAAAATATTGCCGCAACTGCCGCAAGCAGCGATCTCTTCCGAAAAACATTCTTCATAAGAAGCTCCGTCCTATTTTAATTCGACGATAGTAACGCCGTCCTCGCCCTCGCCGAAAAGACCAAGGCGGAAGCTTTTCACCGACGGGTGGGATTTCAGCCGCTTGTGGATACCCTGACGCAGTATGCCCGTACCCTTTCCGTGAATGACCGTAATAATTCCCGCGCCCGACAGCACCGCGTTGTCGATAAACATATCAAGCTCGTGAACGCCGTCGTCCACAGCGTATCCGCGTATATCAAGCTCCATCGAGGAAGAACGCTCCATTTTTCCGCGCACGCCCTTTGTGGATATCTTCTTATTCTGATAAGTGACCTTTTCGGGTTCAACTAAACGCAGCTTCTTCACGCTTATCTTGGTTTTCATAATTCCCGACTGGACGAAAACCATTCCCGACGAATCGGGTTCTCCCGCAAGAATGCCCTTGTTGTTTGTCCCCACAATGACCACGTTGTCACCCCGCCTGAACGGTCTGGGCGGGACGTACTCCTTTTGCTCCGAAGCGATAACGGGATTTGCCGTGTCGAACATTTTATTAAGCGCAGACTTGTTCTTCGACCGCGCATTTACCGCAAGCTGGGAGAAATCCGCCTTGTCCTTCTGCTTCTTGATCTCGTTCAGCTCGTCGATAAGGGAATCCGCCTGCATACGGCAGCTTTCCACTATCCTCATCGCCTGTACCCGTGCCTTTGCGATCTCGTCCTCCTTGCGCTTGTTAAGGTCGTCAAGCTCCTTTTCAAGTTCGGCAAGCTTCTGCTCCTGCTCCGCTTTCAGACGTGAGATCTCCCGCTCCTTGTTTTCAAGCTCTATCCTGCTTGCTTCAAGCTTTGCAATTACTTCCTCAAACCGCTGATTTTCGGTGGAAACAAGCTTGTTCGCCTCGTCGATGATCTTGTCGGGAATGCCCAACTTCGAGGATATTGAGAACGCGTTGGACTTTCCGGGAGAACCGATTATAAGCCTGTAGGTAGGACGCATTTCCGCCATGTCAAACTCGCAGGAGGCATTTTCGATACCCTCACGCTCTATGGCGAAAAGCTTCAATTCCTGATAGTGAGTGGTGGCAAGAAGTCTGCTTCCCCTGTCAGTAAGCTCCTCGATAATGGCGACAGCCAACGCCGCGCCCTCCACAGGGTCTGTACCCGAACCAAGCTCGTCGAAAAGGACGAGCGAATGAGAATCCGCCTCGTTAAGTATCTCCACAATACTGCTTATATGTGACGAAAATGTAGACAGATTATTTTCAATGCTCTGACGGTCTCCTATGTCCACAAGAATATTTTGGAAAACCGAAACTCGGCTGCCGTCTCCCGCGGGAATAAGCAGACCGCACATTGTCATTGCAGTGAGAAGTCCCGTGGTTTTCAGCAGAACGGTCTTACCGCCAGTGTTGGGACCTGTAACTATCAGCGCGCTGTAGTCGTATCCGATGGTTATATTGACAGGAACTACCTTGTCCTTGTCGATAAGAGGGTGTCTCGCCTTTTTGAGGTCAATGCATCCGTCGTCGGAAATTTCGGGAACGCTCGCCCGCATTTTTGTTGCCAGATTGGATTTTGCAAAGTACAGATTAAGCTCCGCGCAGGTCAGATAGTCCGCCGCTATCGCTTCCGCAAAATTGGCGCAGTCCGCGCTGAGCTCGGCAATAATGCGCTCTATCTCGTCCTGCTCCTGACCTTGCAGCACACGTATCTCGTTGTTGGCTTCGACCACCGAAATAGGCTCGATAAAATAGGTCGCGCCGCTTGAAGACGTGGCGTGGACAAGTCCCTGAATGCTGCCCTTGTGCTCCGCCTTTACGGGGAGAACATACCGTCCGTCGCGCATAGTGACAATGCTTTCCTGCAATGACTTCTGCACGTCGGAGCTTTTCACCAGCTTGTCGAGGTTTGCCCTTATTTTCACTCCCGCCTGAGCGATCTTGCGGCGGATATCCGCAAGCGCGGGACTTGCCATGTCGGAAATTTCCTCGTCCGAAATAATGGCGTTCTTGATTTTTTCTTCAAGGTACTTATTGGGCGAAAGGGACACGAAAAGATATCCTATCGAGGACTCCTCGCCGTCGCATGAGATGTACCAGTCCGACAGCATTCTCACCTGATACAGCATTTGCGCTATATTGAGAAGCTCCCGAAGCGTAAGGCTTGCGCCCGACTTAGCACGGTTCAAGGAGCCGCGCACGTCCTTGAAATTGCAGAACGCGGGAGTGCCGTACTTCGCCGAAAGGTCGAAGGCGTCGGAGGTTTTCTTTACCTCGCGTCTGACCGAATCGACATCCGTATCGGGTTCGAGAGCGAGAGCCATTCTTTTGGTCTCCTCGTTTGAAGCCTGCTCCGCAAGCATTTCAAGTATTTTATGTAATTCCAAAGCGTTATAGTATTTATTCATATTTCCTCCATAAGGTCATTGTGCGTTTGTTTCGTCCGCACACATCTGTTTGTAAAAATCCAGAGTCTTGAAGCTGCGTGAAAGGTGCGCCAAAATATACTTCTCCGTGACCTCGTTAAGCAGCCGTTGGGACTCCTCCCCTATTTTAAAGTTGAAAAGCCTGTTCATGTCAGTAAGACAAATAAATCTCAGCGTGTGCAGAACGGTTTTCGTCAGTCTTACATGATAGTAGTTTTCCTCAAATTCCCTGCCGTAAAAATGCTCCCCGCACAGCAGGCAGGAGCGGTCTATCATAAAGAACATCTCGTCCGCTTCGTAGCTGTAGCAGTCGCGGCAGCCGATAAGCTGCGGCAGCATGCCTATTTCCGACATGAATCTCATCTCGAAAACGCTTTTCAGGAACTCCTCGCTGCGAAGCCCCTCCGACAGCATATGGAGCGTGTTCAGCAAAAGGCTCATAACATCCTTTGCCGACTGACCCATGGTCACGCAGTATTTTGAAATTTCAACAAAGTACCCCGCAAGAGCAAGCTTTTTCATGTCCAGACGCAGATTGTAGAAGCTTCTGACGGGCTCGCAGCTGTTCAGGTAGTATCTGTCTCCACGCTTGCTGAAACAGAATTTGGCGTAGGAAAAAAGCTGTGTGCAGGCGTTGCTCTTGCCTGTAAGCTTGCGCGCTCCCTTGACGCTGATCTCCACAACGCCGTATTCCGCGGTCAGAATGTCTATAAAGCGGTCGTTTTCGCCTACGTCGCGTTCGGCTATCACCAGACCCATTACCGTTATCAGCATAAGAGTTCTCCCCTTTTTACTATAAGGGGCGTGACCCCGTCGTTTGGTCGGCGGGGATATGTCCCGAAAAAATTCAGTGGGAAGCCTTGTCCGCCGTCGAAACGCCGTCCGTTCCGCCTCCCGCAGGGTTCGGAGCTTCCGACGCAGTTATATTTGAAAAAATTTTCGTGGGAACTCCCACATAATCAAGGTAGTCGGAAATTCTTCCGCTAAGCTCAAATTTGTCCCATTTATTTTCATTATAGTTATCCAACATAGCAAATCCTCCGATGTAAAAGTATTTGCTATAATTATCTGCACTAATCCGTTACATATTAGTGGAATTATTTGATAACCCAAAATTTTTCAGCAAGCCTTCCTTATTCCGCCAGTCCTCCTTGACCTTGACCCAGCACTTGAGATTTACTCTTATCTCAAAAAACCGTTCCAGATCCTCTCGGGCGAGCTGACCTATTTTTTTCAGCATAGCGCCGCTCTTGCCGATTATCATGCCCTTGTGGGACTCTCTTTCGCAGTACAGCACTGCGGAGATATCCAGTATGTCCTCCCCGTCCTTGGTGACCCGCTCGTCCATTTCCTCTATTGTAACGGCTATTCCGTGTGGAATTTCGTCGTACATAAGATTAAGCACCTTTTCGCGGATAATTTCCGCCGCAAGCGCACGTTCGGGCTGGTCGGTGAGCTTGTCGTCTGGGAAGTAGTGAGGTCCCTCCACGGCAAATTTTTCCGTCTCCTGCCATACGATATCCACGCCGTCGTTTTCCTTGACGCTTATGGGTATGACTGCCTTGAAGCCGTCGTACAGCGAAACATATTCCGCTATCTTAACAGCGACCTGCTCCTTGTCCTTGACAAGATCAATTTTGTTGAGGATAAGGATAACATTGTCCTTTTTCTTAAATCTGCCGATAATTTCGCGGTCTCCGCGGCTGATTTTTTTTGTAACATCCGCAACCATAAGGATAAGGTCAACGTCCGCCGCGGACTCGATCGCAGTCTTGTTCATATGCTCGCCAAGCCTTGTTTCGGCTTTGTGTATACCGGGGGTGTCCATAAACACGTACTGGGTATCGTCCTTTGTTACCACTCCCGTTATCCTTGTGCGTGTGGTCTGGGGTTTTCCGCTTACAGCGGCTATCTTCTCGCCGACCAATGCGTTCAGCAGCGAGGATTTTCCCGCGTTTGCACAGCCTGCTATTGTTATAAATTCTGTTTTGGTGTTCATTTTAGTTTCCTTTCAAATATGTCTTTATACTTGATTTTCTTCACTGCTGACCGAATTTAAAATTTCTTGCAGCTGTTCTTTAAGCTCGGGAATTTTTACTGTGATTGTCCTCCACATTATATCGTTGTCAACAATTTCATAATCATGCGCATAAATATTACGCATATTTTTTATTTGCCGCCAGGGTACTTCAGGATACCTTTCAATAAAATTATCGTCCAGCCTTGAAATAAGCTCTCCCAGTTGAATAATGCACATTCCCGCCGCAAACTGAAATTCAGAGTTATTATCAAAATCTTCTCTGCTGAAATTGTGTTTTTCCAGCATTTGTGCAACTTCATCACAATATTTTATCATTTTTTTCAGAATAACTTTTTTCGCCTTATTGCCTCTCATACAGTATTACCTCGTCCCTGTTTACTTCCTTGAGAAATTCTTCATCTTTAATAGCGGTTCTCATTACAAGATCGACATGACAGTTAAAGGCGTCCTCCAGATCGGCTACCATTCCGCAGTATTCAAACAAATCTTTCAATCTTCCCTTTTGTATAAGGAAATCCAGGTCGCTTTTTTCATCTGCCTCGCCCCTTGCGTAAGAGCCGAACAGACTGAATGAATCCACTCCGTATTGAATTGCTATAGGTATTGCTTTTGTTTTTATCTCGTCTAACGTATAGGGCATATCCATACCTCCCATCAAATCAAAGTTCTTTTTTCAGCATAATAATTTCAAAGGTACATTTATCTCACTTGTCCCGCCTTTTGGGCAGCCCGAAAACAAACACCCACGCCGCCACAAATGAACAATTAAGTCCCGCCAAAGCAAGAAAGTGTGAACCGTAGTACCGAAAAATTTCCTTTATTACAGCAATATCGCCGAACAGCAGCACTCCAACAACCACCGCAAATATCGCCGCAATAAGCACAGCTCCCGCGGCAACGTCCTTTGCAAAGCCCGCCTTTTCACTGTAGCCGGGAGAGCTTATATCCACCGCCGCTTCCACCGCGGTATTTATCATTTCGCAGGAGATCACCGCTCCGAACGTAAGCGCAAGCAGAGCGTACTCAGTCCTTGTAAGGTCATAGAAAAATGAAAATGCGGTAACGTACACAGCCGCCGTAAGGTGTATCCTCATGTTGCGCTGAGTTTTCACCGCGGCAAGGATACCGCGGAACGCGTACACAAACGATTTAAGCAGCGCTCTCATATGCTTTCGGAATACGCCTTGTCTCTGGTAAGTCCCAGATGTTCAAGTACCATTTCTTCCTTTTCCCGCATTTTAGCCGCTTCAAGGGACGAAGTTTCGTGGTCGTACCCCAGCAGGTGCAGCATTGAATGCACCGTCAGAAAGCCCACTTCCCTTTCGGGAGAATGGTTATAGAGCTTCGCCTGTCTGACAGCCGTTTCCATGGAGATTACCACGTCTCCAAGCAGACACGCGCCGGTTTCGTTGTTTATGTCGTACACGCCGTTCTCGCCCAAGGGAAAGGACAGCACGTCGGTGGACTTGTCCATATTGCGGTACAGCTTGTTTAATCGGTGTATCTCCCTGTCGTTCACAAAGGAAACGCTTACCTCCGCGTCCCTGTTGAACTTTTCCGTGACAAGCACTGCCTGACAGCACTTGCGGACAAGCAGTCTCAGTCCCGACGGAAGCTTTACAAGCTTCTGGTTGTTTCTTATCATTACTTTAAGCTTAGGCATTTTTCTCAACCCTTTCTTTCGCTGTACGCCTTTTCGTAAGCCTTTATGATGTCCTGAACAAGCTTGTGGCGCACTACGTCCTTTTCGGTAAATCTTGTTATGTTTATATCTTCAATATTTTTCAGTACGTGCATTGCGTCGATAAGTCCCGATTTTCTGCTGTCGGGCAGGTCTATCTGGGTAACGTCTCCCGTGATGACCATTTTGCTGTTGAAGCCCAGTCGGGTCAGAAACATTTTTATCTGCTCCCGGGTGGTATTCTGCGCCTCGTCGAGGATAATGAACGAATCGTCGAGAGTACGTCCTCTCATATAAGCAAGAGGGGCGACCTCTATAGTTCCACGCTCCATATGCTTTGCAAAGGTCTCCGCGCCGAACATATCAAAAAGCGCGTCGTACAGCGGACGCAGATATGGATCGACCTTATTCTGCAAGTCACCGGGAAGAAATCCCAGCTTTTCCCCTGCTTCAACGGCGGGACGGGTAAGGATTATCTTCGTTACCTCGTGCGCTCTGAAAGCCTTTACCGCCATAGCTACCGCAAGATAGGTCTTTCCCGTGCCTGCGGGACCTACGCCCATGACCACGGTATTTTTCGCGATAGCGTCCACATATTTTTTCTGACCGAGGGTTTTCGCCTTGACCACCTTTCCGCTTGTGGTAACGCATATTCCGCCGTCCGCAAGCTGAGTGACCTGCTGGGCTATGCCCTCGTCAACCATTGAATTGATATACCTTATGTTCTGTTCCGTAATTTTCTCACCGCTTTTTATCAGTCTGAGAAGAGCCTCCACCGCTGTTTTTGCCTTTGCAACGTCGGCTTCTCCGCCGCTTATCCTGATATCGTTTCCCCTGTTCAGGACAGCCACATTGTACTGTCTCTGAAGCAGATTGATATTTTCATCATAGTTTCCGAAAAGCTCTATCGCGTGCTCAATATTTTCCAGATTTATTATAACTTCCGCCATTTGTACACCTCTGCAAGTAAATTTCCGTATATGTAATTATATTATATCACATATTTTCAAAGAATAAAAGGGGGTAAGCGCCATTTTGTGCGACTTTTCTTCAATATGCACAAAATATTGCGGATTTGCCGTTCATTTTGCCATTATTTCCTGAGTAACGCCTATATCGCTTTCGAGGGTGTACTTCACCACAGCCTTGGCTTCTTTGCCGTCCTCGGAGAAGAAAACCTCCTTGTCCACCACGGTTATGTCGCCGCCGCTAAGAAAGTTGCGCTCGTACTGATTTATCTTGTCCTCCAGTATGGCTTTCGCCTGCTCGGAGCTGTAGGTGACGGGACGTATCTCATAGGGCTTGTATTCGGCTTTCACTATCCCCACCGGAAAGCGGATACCGAAAAGCTCCGCATAATCGGTGGTCTCGTCGTATTCGCAATTGCCGAATTTATTTCTGCCGATATAGAGAGGTATCTCCGCTCCGAAAAAATAAAGCTTTTTCCGCAGTATTTTTTCGCCGTAGTCGAAACGCTCGTCCTCAAAGGACTGCTTAAAAACCGCCTTTTCGGTGTATCTGCCTATTATCTCCCCCATTGAGTGGGCAAAGTATACTCCGCCCTTGCCGTCCTCCACAGTGCCGCTTATAAGCAGGTCTCCCTTTTTGACACCGTCGTGGAGCATACGGACAAGCATTCCCATATGCACGTTGTTTACAGCGACTATCTGGGCGTCCCGCGAAGATATGATGTTGCAGGGTACCGAGGTCGGCACGATCTCGGGAGACACTTCTATCTCGCTGACCTCCGCCTGTATTATGCACCCTTTCGACCGCAGACCTATCCACGCGATATCGTCCGACGAGGACACGATACGGCTCTCCGCTTCGCGCAGATCAACCGACGGTATGAACGCGCCGATATGTATCCCCTGATCCGCAAGGAGAGAGGTTATCTGTTTGTCCGAAAGGTTTTCGTTGCCGTACACCTCAACGACCATCACCACGTTGGACAGATACACTACCAAGGCAAACGCCAGCGCAAAGCCTATAAGCATACCGAATCTGCGGCGGTACTTTCTCACAGTAAAGACAGCGCCCCTCTTTGACCGCACGCTGAACTGCGCTCCCAGCTTTTCCGCAGTTTTTTTCACCTCGCCGAAGTCCGAGCGGTAGATGTCGCCGTATATCCTGCCGTTCCTCACCCTCATATCGGATACAGACGCAGAGCTTTCTTTCAGCGCATTGACGAAAGCTTCGGTTTCGGGCGCGACCGCCTCAAAGGTAATTATTCCCCGTATATTGTCAAACACAGCATTCAGCCTCCCTGCACTATTATTTTTCGGTCTGTTCAAATTCAACGGAGGAAAAGCTTCCGTTTATGACGATACCGTCCGTGTTGTAATCGGATATGCTCAGACCGCTTCCCCATATACTGACGGTAAGCGTCGCCGTCCTTATTCTGACGCACACGTCGTTATACTCCAGTATCCTGCGGCAGTTTTCGATCTCCATGCGAGTGTTGTCGGTCATCGCCATATATGTGTTAAGGTATACTTTGTCCCTGACAAATTTCGAGACAAGCCTGCCGTATCTGCTTTTCAGTCTTTCGTTCATCTGACATCGCCTTTCAAAGAAATCTCTTAAATAAATTATATTGCCGCTTTTTTTTTCATATACTTTATCGGGACAAAAACCCGCGGGCTGCGAAAAAAAATTTTACAATTGTTACGGAGAAAAGCATTATGGTTTCAAAGGCAAAGAATACCGCCGCAGGCGCGCTGACGCTGCTTTATATGGCTCTGCTCATCGTTTATGTAAAGGACGTGGGAAATGCGGCGCTGAACTCGGTCAGGGTATGCTTCGAGGTCATCATACCGTCGCTGTACGCGTTTATGGCGGCTTCGGGATTTGTGGTATCCTCAAATCTTTACGCGGTTCTCGGAAAACCGTTCGGGTTTATTTCAAGGTACATATTCCGCATACCCGCCGAATATTTTTCAATATTCCTTATCGGAAGCATAGGCGGGTATCCCGTTGGCGCAAGGCTTCTGTCGGAACTTTGCGGCGAGGGCAAGCTTGACCGCCATACCGCCGAGCAGATGCTGCCGTACTGCTATCTTGCGGGTCCTGCTTTCATCTGCGGCACGGCGGGCGTACATCTGTTTTCAAGCGTAAAGGTCGGAATGATAATATTTGCGGCAATCGTCAGCGCAAACCTGCTGATCGCCATAGTAAGCGGCTTCGGACGTCCTGTGCCGCCTCCGAAAAAGATAACCGCAAAGCTTGATCTTTCCTCGGAAAAGCTTATAGGTTCGATTTACGGCGGCGCGCAGGGAATGTTTTCCATATGCGCGATAATAGTCTTTTTTTCCACGATAATCTGCATTCTGGAAAAAACAGGCATAATAGGCTGGGTGTCCCATACTTTGGCAGACCTTACTGGCATGAGGTACAGCGACATTTCCGCCTCGGTAAAGGCTATACTTGAAATAAGCAATATTTCCTCCCTTACCTGCGGGGACAGGAGTCTTATCCCGCTGACCGCTTCCCTGCTTTCTTTCGGAGGGCTCTGCGTTCTTTTGCAGGTCAAGGGAATGCTTCACGGAAGATTGTCTGCAAAACGTTTTTACTTTTTTAGAATTTTCGCAATATTTATTTCATATTTATTGTGTAAACTTTATGTAGATATATTTATGCAGGATCAAATCCCTGTAATCGCTCCTGCGGGAACGGCAATTCGTCAAAATTCACCAATTCCTACGCTTTTTTTGTTAATTATGACAATTTTATTATTATCAAATATTTCTATAGAAAAAAAGAAAAAAGTATGATATAATAGTGATAAAGATATAAATAAATTTTTTCTGAAAGAAAGGAATGTTACTTATGGCAAAAAAGAAATACTTCGGCGCGGATATCCCTCCTCAGTGTCAGTACTGCAATTTCGGTACCCGTGCAAAGGACGGCGGAAAGGTTCTCTGTGAAAAGAGAGGTCTTGTAAACGGAGATTCGTCATGCTCAAAATACATATATTCCCCCTTGAAGCGTATCCCCGTTAAGCAGCTTCATATTCCCGGAAATTTTGACGACGAGTGATTTGTTTTTCAGACATAGGAAGTGCTCCGCAGTTCTGACTGACAGTGATACGGTATGAAGGCCTGCATATTTCCGGACAGTAACCACTGTTTCCGGCAAAGCTTTTTGCGGCATGGTAGCGGTTTGGGTTTCTGATGTATCTTCGGTACTTTAGGCGTTTGCTGTGCAGAGGTTTTTACAGCAGTACCAAAACCGTATAAGACAAATACAGCGGGTTATTGCCGCGCCGAATTTGAACTGTTCGGCGCGGCTTTTATTATGTATCTGCTAAAAATACCGTAGAATTTTTCCCGCTTGTTATTCGCACCGAATGCAGCATACATAAATAATTTACACATATAACCAAAATACGCAGGAAGATAAACTCATGCGTATTTTTTATGTATTTTTCTGCAACGGATAATTGAAATAAAGATAACATAAAGAATATGCAGAAAAAATCCGGGATAATATTTATGTAAAGCCTTATATCTAAAGTCAGACACTGTTTACAGAAATCAATTCAGTAAACAGTGTCTTTTCTGTTCATTTGCGCATTTGGTAACAGTCTGTTTTTAATTGTGATGCCAAAGCTTATAGGTCGTCGGAAAATAGATTTTTAAATAACATAAATAAAATGTATCCGGATCGGTACTGATTTTGCGGATTGCTCCTTGTGCCTTATTTTATCTCTATGCAAGCCTTTTATCATGAAAATAATCGTACTCTTTTTCAGTTATCGCTTCAGGCAGAAACAAAAAATCCTGCTCCCTATTTGGAACAGGATTACGCATTAACTTAGAAAAAAATTTGAATGGATATTATTTTACAATAGCTATCGGTATAATGATCATGGTAAATGTACATTTTGATGTCAATGGCTGACAGATTATACATGCTTCATGCATATGACATATATTTTTGAAAGCAACTTAATCAATATCCTTTAGAGCCTTCAATAGAGTCGTCGTTCTCGATCCAGCTTTCAACGTTTATTGTGGTGTATGTATCTTTTGTGTTGCGGATTATTACGGTGGAAATACCCGCGTTGATTATCATTCTCTTGCACATTGAGCAGGGTTCAACTTCGCCGTAAAGCTCCCCTGTTTTCGCGTCGTGACAGGCAAGGTAAAGCGTTGCTCCGAGCATATCGTTTCTGTCGGCTGCTATGATTGCATTTGCTTCGGCGTGTACGCTTCTGCAAAGCTCATAGCGCTGTCCCTTCGGAACGTTCAGTTTTTCCCGTGTGCAATAGCCCAGATCCACGCAGTTTGCTCTGCCGCGTGGAGAGCCTACATATCCTGTTGAGATGATACGGTCGTTGCTTACGATTATCGCTCCGAAGTTGCGGCGGATACAAGTACCGCGTTCCAGGACGGTCTCGGCGATATCAAGATAATAATTTATTTTGTCCCGTCTTTTATAATTTTTCATAATATCCATTCCTTTCGCACTGTATGTTAAATGAAATCATAGACGCCGCTTTTTATCTTTATATTAGTTATAGCAGATTTTGCGGAAATATGCAAGTACTTTTGTAAATTTTCAGATAAAAAAATAATTTTTGCTCCTACTGCTTTACGTTTTAACGGTATTTGCGCTGATTATCGCCAAAGCTTTGCTTATTCAGCCGCTTTTGTTGTGCATTAATACGCTGGCTTTACCAATAAGATTGTCATAATTTTCAAATATTTAAAAGCCAAATTCTCGGTTTTATGTCGTTCGTTAGATTATTTTTGCGAAAATATGAAAAAAGTCTTGAAAAAAATAAATAAATATGGTATAATGCTTTCAGCAACGGTTTATTATTTTCTGCCGAACTTTTTTCAGCAATGAGAATCGGAGCGCCGTTAAAAATATTCCTTGCGTCAGATCATATATGCGGCGCATTGCCGCGGTCATTACAGGAGGATTATTATGAATGAAAACTATACCCCCGACGCGGAGGAACGCGATGAACTGCCATGGCTTATTTTTACGCTGAACGAAAAGGCTTATGCGGTCAACAGCAAATATGTTAACGGACTTGAAATGCCCGGCAAGATAACTCCGATACCTGACGCTCCGGACATTTACTGCGGTCTCGTAGAGCGCAGAGGAGAGGTCTACCCGCTCCTCAATATGCGTAAGCTCTTTCACTTTTCCTCGATTGACGAGGAAGTCGCTGAATTCGGAAAAATGATAGAACAGCGCCGACTCGATCACATAAGATGGCTTGATACTTTTGAAAAATGCCTTGAGACCAAAGAGAAATTTACTCTTGCGATAGATCCCCACAAGTGCGCTTTCGGAAAATGGTACGATCAGTTTATCAAAGGAAATCACCCTGCCGCTTTCTATATCAAGAAGATCGAGGAACCTCACAGGCTCCTCCACGAAACTGCCGCTAAGGCTATAAGCGAGATGAACCGCGGAGAAGATGCTGCTGCAAAAGCGCTCTTTAACAAAATAAAGACGGAATACTATCCAAGGGTGATCGCTATACTCAGTGAAGCTCAGGAAGTGTACAAAAACGCATACCGTGAGATCGTGGTCGTTCTTGCCGACGAGCATCAGATGCTCGGACTTCTTGTTGACGGCGTACTGGCAGTTGACAAGGTCGAGCCTGTTATCGGCGGCGAAAGCATGAATATTCTTTTGCAGTCCAAATTCTTTGAAAGAGTTGTACGCAACGACAAGCTCGACATGGAAATACTTATTGTCGATGAAGACGAGCTGCTCAAGCTTTCCGACGTGGGCAACAAGGCGTAAAGAAAATACTGAGGAGCATTGCTTTGGCGAGAGTTTATCCGCTGTTTTCCTCAAGCAAAGGAAACAGCATATACATAGGCAGCAAAAACGAGGGAATACTTATTGACGACGGCGTGTCGCTCAGCAGACTGAAAAATGCACTGGAACTGAACGGTCTTTCGGTGGATTCGATAAAAGCCGTTTTTGTTACTCACGAGCACAGCGACCATATAAAGGGTCTGGCAGTTTTGACAAAAAAGATAAAGGCTCCCGTTTTTGCCCGCGGACTTACTTTGGAGTACCTTTTAAAATCAGGCGCAGTCAGCGGTGAATATTATGAAATTTCAGACGGCGAAGAGATCTGCGGAATGAGCGTAGAGTGTTTCAGCACTCCACATGACGCGCGTGAATCCTGCGGATACAAGGTAACGTTTCCCGACGGAAAATCGGCGGCGGTCTGCACCGATCTGGGACACGTAACTGAGGAAATCGAAAAAGCTCTGCTCGGAACAAGCTGCGTTCTGCTGGAAGCAAATTATGATGTGGAAATGCTAAGAAACGGTTCGTATCCCTATTATCTCAAAATGAGAATTTTCAGCGGAAACGGACATCTTTCAAATATTGACAGCGGAAAATTTGCCGCTGAACTTGTGAAAAGCGGTACGGAAAAAATTATTCTGGGACATCTTTCGCAGGAAAACAACCGTCCCGAAATTGCCGAAAATACCGTTGTTTCATGCCTTGACGGCTTCAGAAGAAACGCGGATTATATTCTTTCCGTTGCTCCCGTCCAGACAAGCGGCGGATTTGTGGCGGTGTGAAAGAACGATATGATGAACATTAACCTTATTACGGTCGGAAAGCTTAAAGAAAGCTATTTCCGCGAGGCGTGCGGAGAGTATTCAAAACGTCTGAATGCTTTTTGCAGACTTACGGTGACTGAGCTTGCGGAAAGCAGACTCCCCGACTCCCCCTCAGAAAAAGAAATATCGGCGGCTTTGTCCGCGGAGGGCAAAGCAATGAAAAAGCTCCTTGACGGAAAGGACTGCTTCAACATTGCTATGTGCATTGAGGGAAAACAGCTTTCATCTGAAAGGCTTGCCGAAAAGATCGGGGAAATTTCCGTTTCGGGAAAGAGTACTCTTAATTTTATTATAGGCAGCTCTTTCGGTATTGACGAGGAAATTAAAAAAATGTGCGGTTTTAAATTATCAATGTCTGAAATGACATTTCCGCATATGCTTGCAAGAGTAATGCTTCTTGAACAGATATACCGTTCTTTTCAAATACTAAACGGCGGAAAATATCATAAATAATTTTTTTATTTTTGCTGTATTTTTTATTTTATTTAAATTTCAAATAAAAAAATCAGAAAAAAATGTAATTATTTATTGACATTTGTTTCTAAATTGGTTATAATGTTTTTAAAGTAAAGTTTATTTGCTGTTTCAGAGTTTATAGACTTATTTATTTAAGGAGGATATTATCCATGGCTAATACCAAGAAAAATCTCCAGGAAGAAAAAAACGGCGCTGCTAAAAAAAATGCTGACGTTAAAGCAGAAGCAGCTGTAACTGTCGATACTTCGGCAAAAACCGAAAACGCTCCCGCAGCTAAAACCGAATCTGCCGCAAAGACCGAAAAGGCTGCTGAGACAAAGAAGGAAGCTCCCAAGACCGAGAAAAAGCGCGGAAGAAAACCCGCTGCGAAAACTGAAAAAGCTCCTGCGGCAAAGACTGAAAAAGCTCCCGCGGCAAAAACGGAGAAGCCTGCTGAAAAGGCTCCCGCAGCAAAATCCGATAAAACCAAAACAGCAAAAACAACAAAAACGGAAAAAGCTCCTGCCGCTAAAAAAGAAAAAGCCGCTCCCGCTAAAAAGGACGAAGCTCCCAAGACCGAGAAAAAGCGCGGAAGAAAACCCGCTGCTGCAAAGTCTGAGGCTGCTCCCGCAAAAACAGCAAGCAAACGCGGTGCAAAGAAAACCGAGGAAAAAGCTCCCGCAAAGAGAGGCAGGAAAAAAGCTCTCACATATAATATGGTTGTTGACGCTGCAAAGAAAAAGGTCGCTTCCGCTGATATTTCCAGAATTAAATATCCTATTGCCGTAAATATCGAGCTTAAGGATTCCGCACAGGGTATTTTCTACATCGTTGTTTCCGACGGAAAAATTATGGTTGAACCTTACAAGTATGATGATTACGACGTTTATATCGAAGCAAATGCTGCTGAGTTTATGAACGTACTGAACGGCACAAAGAATATTTACGACGCGCTTGCGGACGGATCTGTTACGTTCGGCAACTGCAACCTGAAGAAAACAATTCTTTTCATTAACGCTGTACTTTAATTTTCAGAATAAAAAAATCCGCATAGATTTTAATTTCTATGCGGATTTTTTATTTATTGGAGATAATGTTATTTCCGAAAATAAATTAATTAAAAATCTTTCGGAAACTGCTAAAATTAATGCTCAGTTAAATTTACGTCAGTCTGTTGCGATAAAGTCATCATATGCAATATGTTCAAAATCATTCAGACTTACGGGCTTGGAATAAAAGTATCCCTGAGCAACGTCGCAGCCGCAGTTATGCAGAAATTCCGCCTGCTCCTTTGTTTCCACGCCTTCGGCTACCATATCCAGACCGATATCCTTGGACATTGAAATAGTGTGAGAAATTATTTTCTTTCCCCTGTCCGAAAGCATGAACTCGCTGAAGAAATCCCTGTCTATCTTGATAACGTCAAATGGAGTATTTTTCAGCATATTGAGAGAGGAATAACCAGACCCGAAGTCGTCCATAAGAAGCATATAGCCTCTTTCCTTAAGCTTTTTGATAACGTCGCCGTCCCCCGCGTTTTCCACGGACTCTGTGATCTCGGTCTCAATCATATTTTTGGGAATATCATACTTCTCCACCAAAGCGTCAAGATCGTCTATGAATTTTTCGTCCGTCAGATGTACTCTTGAAATGTTTACGGAAATAGGCACCGGCTGAACTCCGCTGTCTATCCAGCCGCGTATAGCCTTGCACGCCTGCTCCCATATGTATCTGTCAAGCTTTGTGATAAAGCCGTTCTTTTCAAATACTGCAATAAATTCCGCGGGCGGCAGCATTCCCTTTTCGGGGTGTATCCATCTTACCAGGGCCTCTGCGCCAACAACTCCCGCAGTACTGATGCTGTATTTCGGCTGGAGGTACATTACAAATTCGCCGTGTTCAAGAGCATAGTCCATTCTGTCCTCGATAAATTTTTTGGAAACAAGACTGCTCTCCTGATTTTCTGAGTAGTAGCACACGTTTTTGAGGGCATTCCCCTTTATGCTCTGCCTTGCCATAGCAGTTCTGTCCCCCAGCTTGCGCATGGGTACGCTTCGGTCGGTAACGATATTCACGCCGAAAACAAGCTTGTATGAAATGTCCCCAAAGCTGCCGAGACGCTCCTCGATACGCGATATAAGCCGCTCGATCTCCTCCGGCTTGTCGTAGGACATTGCAATCATGAAAACATCCGCCGACAGACGCGTGTAGACCTGTTTGTCAGTACAGATCGTATCAAGACCGTTCTTGATATAGTTCAGTATTTCGGTACCCTTTTCCTCGCCGTACTTAACATTGATAAGCTTGAATTTCTCGATATCGAACTGAACTATAGCCGCATTTCGGCTCGTATCCTCAATAATGCGCTTCGCCTGACCGTTGAACACCTGCGGGTGCTTGTCGTTGGTAAAGCTGTCGGTAATTATTTTATTGAGTATCTCGGCATTGTTCATCAGTCTGAGATGACCGATAATGCATTTTGCCGTCAGATCGTCGCCGCGGTCAATAACAACCGTCAGATTAATCCATTTGTAGTCGGCGTCCGAGGGATCATCCGAAACTATTCCGCGGAACGGGACAGTAAAGTGATCCTCCTGAATTGGTATTTTGCATGAATTAAGCAGATCGCGGCAGAATGCGCCGAGGACAACGCTGTCCGCCTCATGGATGCACTTGCTTTCCGCAAGCTGTTCAAGCGGATTGACGCTTCCGTCGAGGATTGCGGAAAAAATGCCATTAGACATAACGTCAAAGCCGCCGTCCGAAAAGTCCACAACAAAAGCGCACATCTCATGCGTACGCGTTATAAAATCATTCAAAGCCTCAAAAATTCTTTTTCCCATAAATAGACCATTCCTTTCCGGCAGTACGTCATAAATGCCGCAGAAAGCACGCTGCTCAGTCGGTATCAGCATGTTCAAGAGACTTGTTCAAAGCTGTAATATATGCGGGAACATTAATTATCTTGAATCCTTTTTTTGTCATATATCCGTTCACGACATGCCTGCCGCTGCAAAAATCGGCGGCGAGGTTTTCCGAAAACTCAAATTTTTCACCGCAGTTGCTTACCGCCAGAAGCATCGGGCTCCCCTCTTTTGAGACGTATCTGTCAAATATGTAAAACACGGCGGAAAGCTTTCTTTCCTCGCAGCTTATCTTTGCGATGACCCTTTTGCTGTCGGTAATTTTCACCACGGTATTTTCGAGCTTGGCATTTGCTATTCGGCGCTCTACGATCTTTTGGATAATTTCCTCGTTTGCGTACTCGTGAATTTTTCCGTCCGTTTTATTGTAGGTAAGAAAAAGTATCCTGCCGTCCTCATCACAAGAGCGGCAAATCAAGCACTCACGGCATTCGGGCATAAAAATCCCCCTAAATATTTATTAAAATAATTATATCATCAAAGAACAAATTTGTCAAATACTTTGTGCAGCAACGCAAATTATTTGTGCACCATCACGAAAAATGTGATTCTTTTTGCACAAAAAGAACGCTTAAAGTCAAATATGCCGAAAGCGTTCAAAATATTTTAATAGTTATGGTACAGCTTTATCATTGTCTAAAATAGCTCATTTTCCCGCGTATTATAACGTTTTATCGGGTAAAAATGAATAAATATGATTTTTTTGAAAAAAACTATTGACAAGGGAAAAATTATGTTGTATAATATATAAGTCGCTTAAAAGTGTACAGTATGGCGAGATAGCTCAGCTGGCTAGAGCAACCGGTTCATACCCGGTAGGTCGTGAGTTCAAGTCTCACTCTCGCTACCAAACGGGCTGCTGAAATATCGGCGGCTTAGTTTTGGCCCGTTGGTCAAGAGGTTAAGACGACGCCCTTTCACGGCGTAATCATGGGTTCAATTCCCGTACGGGTCACCATTATGTTTCCCCGCAAATGCCTAAACTACGGTGTTTGCGGGATTTTTGTTTTAGCAGAAATACGGTTTGTCCGCTATCTGTCCGCTGTTTTGAAAATCTTGTCCGCAAGGCTTCATCCGCCTTGCTTTTTTTATAAGAAACCAAACGCTCCGTCCATTGCTTCGGACACTCTCGCTTGCGCCGTTTGGAACATATGGGAATATACGTTCAAAGTTGTTCCGCTGTTGCAATGTCCTAAAGCTCCCGAAACTGTGGTAACATCAAGTCCCGCCGAGATAAGCGAAGAAGCCGCAAAATGCCGGAATGAATGTAACCCATAAAATGGCAGGTTGTTTTTCTCGCAAAACTCTTTCAGCCAGCCGTAAGGAGTTTGATTATTCATTTCCTCGCCGTTCCACTTGGTGAATAACCTGTCCGTTTCAACCCACTTGCTGCCAAGCCGTAAAGCCTCATTATCTTGCTCGTCTTTGAGTTCACGGAGTAACTCCATAATGTACGGCGAGATTTTCAACGTCCTTTGCGACCTTTTGGTTTTAGTGGTATCGGTATATGTACCTCTTTCGGCGGTATAATTGGAAGTTCGCCGAACGCTGATGATATTATTTTCAAAATCAATATCTTTCCACTCCAGACCTAACATCTCGCTCCGACGGAAACCGCTATAAGCAATAAGATAGAAAAACGCTCTGTACTTGATTGGCTCGTCCGCAATTTTAGTAAGCAGTAACTCCATTTCTTCTTGCGAATAGATTTGCTTTTCCTTAATTTCACCCTTTGGTATACTTACCTTAGAGCAAGGATTGTCGGAAACCAAGTCCATTTTTACAGCGTATGATTTCTGTTTATAGTGCGCCAAATAAACAGAACATATTTCAATATGTTACCTAACTTTTCCGCCGAATAACAGTAACAGGTTCGTCCTCAGAACAATTCCCGATAAACCTGTAGCAGATGTCAATCTTTATGTGAGATTTACCGTCTATCACTTCCCGCTCATGAATATAAATCTTATCAATCAGCATATGTACAAGCTCATAATCAAGCTCCGAAATGCCGATATACTGTTCAACAAGTTTTGCAAATGCAGAGGCATTTGCGGAGTTCTTTTCATTTTCACTCACATAGTCGGAAATTTGCTTGACCCTTGCCTTTAATTCCGATAACTCGTTTTCCATACTGCTTGACATTGACAGAAAACGTTCCTCGGAAATAACGCCGAAAACCTTGTCTTCATAAAGCTTTTGCAGAAGAATATCCAGTTCGGAAATTCTCTTTTTAGCCTTGTCCGCCTCACGAATAAGCGAGGACTTTTCGGTATTTTTACTCGTATCCGAAGCTTTGCTTAATACAGCAACATACTTGTCAAAATCACGCTCTGCAAGCGCAGCGTGCCGCTGAACATCGCTCAAAACGACTTCATAAAGCTGTTCAAAGGTTACATAATGGTTTGAGCAATAATCTTTCCCATACTTGACCATAGTCGCGCATCGGTATGCTCCCTTGCTGTTTTTATCGCACTTTCTCTTAGAAAATCCGTGCCTTTTGCCGCAATCGGGACAGTAAACAATTCCTCTGAAAATGTTGTCGGGGTTTGTAGTTTTGTCACGAGTCTTAATTGAAATACGAGCCTTGACCGTTTCAAAATCACTCTCGCTTACAAGCGGTTCGTGAGTATTTTCAACAACGATCCAGTCCTCCTCAGGGTGTTCGATAATTCGCTTGTCCTTAAAAGACTTTACCTCATGCTTGTGACTGACAGTTTTCCCGGTATAAACGGGATTTGTCAGAATACCCTTGATAGTGGATTTTTGCCAGCTGTACGGATATTTCGGAAAAGTCGGGCTGTCTGCATTTCCGTTACGCACTAAATTTTCGGCTCTCGGAATAAGCAGTTTGAGTTCCTGCAATTTGTTTGCAATTTCCCAACAGCTTTTGCCCTCCAACGCCATTTGAAACATCATCTGAACATATGGGGCTTTGTCATTGGGAACAAGCCTTGTTCTGTCGTGTTCGTCCTTACTGTAACCGTAAGGCGGCATTCCCGACACACAATCGCCTTTAAGTGCTTTTGTGCGGAGCGCAGATTTTATCTTCTTGGAAATATCCTTTGCATAAAACTCATTAATAATGTTCTTGAACGGCGCAAATTCATTATCCCCNATCTCCGAATCATAGTTGTCATTGACCGCTACAAAACGCACATCATTCTGCGGAAAGAAAATNTCCGTATAGTATCCTGTNTGCAAATATTCACGTCCAAGACGGGATAAGTCTTTGCAGATAACAGCACCGATGATTCCCNGCTCAATATCGGANACCATACGCTTGAAGTCNGGACGTTCATAATTCGTACCCGAAAATCCGTCGTCAACATAAAAAGCCGTGTTGTGATAGCCGTTCTCGGCAGCATATCGTAAAAGGTAATCCTTTTGATGCTGAATACTCATACTTTCTCCGCTGTACTCATCATCACGGCTAAGGCGGCAGTAAAGAGCCGCAATTTTATTCTGCTGTTTTAACATAATTTTTCCTCACTTTCCAAACAGCAGATTATGACTTTAAATAAATTATACTGCATAATCTGCCAAAAATCAATATATTATTACAAAAAATGCTCTTGAAAATTGTCTGTTTTTATGGTAAAATTGTCAGGGAGATGATTAAATGGTTTGTAATTTCAGTACAGCTGTAAATTTAATTCAAGAATATATGCGTGAGGACAGCGAACTGCCGCAAATTGATTTTATCGCAAATCTTTTTCATAGGTTTTATGATGAAAATGCGGATTTCTGCTTTGACGCCGCCTCGGTAAACCGTTGGATAAACGGAGCGTATGCCGTAAGTCCAAAAATACGTTTATTCTACTCCCAAAAGCGAAATAATGAGTATCTCGGCACGGATTTTGAGGAATATATCCTGCCGTATATTTACGATATTTCAATGCTTTCCGAAAAGCTNTACAGCCTTGTTATCTCCGATATGAGCATATCCGAAAACAAAAAGGGTGAANTGACCGTCAGCTATCCTTTTGANAACAATGCCGATATTTCCGATTTTATCGGACGAATTATTGNATTTACTCTTGAAAGAAAGTTTACACCAAANACCANTCCCAAAATCGGAACAGGAACATTATCTCNCATANCCGATGATATTATTTTCGGCAATGANCCNCCNAANCCNTGCAANNATTTCTGCGGACGTGATANNGAGCTTGAAGAATTGCACCGCTGTATTTCNGAAAATNATAAAATATTTATCACAGGCATTGCAGGAATAGGAAAAAGCGAATTTATAAAGGCTTACGCNAAAAAATACAAAAANGAATATGCAAATATTCTGTATTTTAATTACGGCGGNNGCNTTGAAAAATTGATTNCGGATATTGATTTTGCAGANGATATTTNTTCNGATAATAAAGAAATGCGTTTTAAAAAACANAACAGATTTTTACGAAGTCTGAAAANTGATACCNTAATAATTATTGACAATTTNAATACTGCTGCNCATAAAGAACCAATGCTGCAAATTNTGATGAAGTATAACTGTAAAATNGTTTTCACATCACGCTGCACTTTTGAAATNGGNNATACATACGAGCTTAAAGAAATATCGNACACAGAAATNCTGCTTGAATTGTTCGGCAAATTTTATTCTCATACAGACNGCCANAAAGAAANNGTNANNAATATAATTGAAGCNGTTCATCACCACACNATNGCNGTNGAAATGTCTGCAAGACTTATTGAAAAAGGAATTGCNGAACCCGAAGATATTTTGAATAAACTTACGGAAAACAGCGCNGACCCTNAGTCCGAGGATAAAATNGGAATAAACAAGGACGGCACAAATTTCAAGGCAACATATTANAACCATNTCAAAACACTTTTNTCNCTTTATTTNCTTGACGAAGAAAACAAATATATTATGCGCTGTATGGTGTTTGCTCCGAGTAACGGAATANGAATTAAAATGTTTGCNAANTGGGCGGTACTNNCAAATACNAACGCNGTAAACGAGCTTATCGAAGCNGGGTTTATTCAGAATAATCAGNTTGACCTTGCAGTTCTCCACCCAATGCTGCGGGATNTTTCCATAGCTGATTTGCAGCCCGANTTTAACACCTGCAAGCCGTTTATCGAAAGCGTTCATAAAATATGCCTNATAATCGGNACGGACGTTGNNTTNCATAATACGGTGCTTATTNCNTCNGAAAATATTATNAAATATTCTGTTAAAAATGATACTGTAGAATATCTTAAATTCATTGANGACGCATTTAATTTTATGGANAAATANCAATATGAAAGCGNAATGAANGCAGTCGTTNCCGANATTTCCAANATTCTGAAAAANACAGAAATCGGAACAAGCTGCGACCGTGCCTTGCTATGTAATTTCCAAGCGTCATACGAAAATGAATTTATGGGAAATATCAATAAGGCGATAAGCTATGCAAACAGAGCTTTGTACTTTTGTGACGCTGCCGAAAATCCCGTACTTGCCGCAAATCTTAATATGAATTTAGGCAATCTTTACGTCAGAAAAAACGAGCTTGACAATGCCAAAAAATATATGGAAACTGCTATGGAGATTATGGCATATGCCAATGTTCCGACCGCAGATTTAATTATTATGACGAGAAATTATGCCGATTTATTATATATGCTCGGTGAAAAAAATCGGGCATTAAATGCGCTGACAAAATGCGCCGAGCTTGCGAAAAATGTTGGTCATTCGGAATATGCCGCTCTGCTTTACGACGCTGCCGTTATAAATGCCGATATTAAAAATATCAATGAGGCTGTACGGCT
>JAAVHI010000027.1 GCA_014799785.1 Ruminococcus sp. | reverse complement strand
TTGCCGCAGGACGACACCGTCAGGCACAGTGCCGCCGCGGTCAGCGCCGCAAAAATTTTTTTTAACATACTAATTCTCCTTTAGCGGTTCTCGTCCAGATAATTCTGCACGCGGTTCTGTATTATCTCAGCGGTTTCCTCGACGTGACGCTGTCCCGAAAAATACATTTCCGCCTCCTCCAGAATAATGTTGTAGACGAAGTTCTCGGAGGTGTCATCCCTGCGGCAGGCCGCGCCCTCGACAAGGTCGATAATTCTTTGATTGTCCTCGTCGGTGTTTGGGCTGAATGCGTCGCTGTAATCGTTCAGATACGACTGATAAAATCCCTTTTTAGCGTCCTCTGCCGCAAATTCAAGTGCAGACCTTTTCACTGGAAAAGCGTCACTGTTAAAAATAAGCTCTTTCTGATATTCGTCCGTATAAAAATATCTGAGGAATTCCCAAGCCCCCTCCTTAACGGGAGAATTTTCAAAAACCGAATAAAAATTATCCACGTTTATAATCGCACCGTTTCCCTCCGCATAAGGATAACCGATCACAGCGGCTCTTTCGCCGAAAACTTGATCTTCCAATTTGCGCAAAGAATAAAAATCGCTTACGATCGCACTCATACCGTATGAAGCAAAGAGCGTTTTTTCGTTACGCAGATCGTCCGCTTCGTTTCGCCGCCAGTTAGGCTCAAACTGGTAGCTTTGGTCAACCTTATCCGGGAAAGTATTGCTGAATTTTAGTATGCGGTAAAATCTCTCATTGCAGAAATCGCATTTGCCCGTATCCTTGTCAACAAAGCTTTCCCAGCCCCGCATCATAAAGAAACCGAATGTGTAGTCTTTGGTGAATTGCCAGTCCATAAATTTTTTGTCGGGATACTTTTCCGCAAGGCCGATAAAATCGTCGGAAGTCCTGCCCTGCATTTCGCCTGCAATGGACTGTTTACCCGAAATGATATTCAGATAAAAGTATGTAATGTTTTCATAAAGCCCTCCGTTTATTTCGCAGGCTTTGAAAATATTCTCCAAAAAGTCCTCGCGGCTCATCTCGGGGTCGTTGTCGATAAAGTCATAAAAGTCCGCAAGCAGACCCTTTTCCGCATAGCTTTCCATAGGCAGTCCGTAAGTACTGATAATATCCGGAGCGTTGCCCGATATAATTTCCAGATTCAAAAGGGTAAGCGCATCGCTTTTTTCCAGACTGAAATTATCGGTGACTTCAATTTCATACTCGTCGTTTGTCTTGTTGAAATCATTGACCGCAGTTTTATAATCGGAATTCATTCCGTAAGCTGTAAGCTTTATGATTTTCTTTCCCTCCGCGGTCGTTTCCGCTGCCGCTGTTTCGGGTACTTGTTCGCTCTCATTGCCACCGCAGGACGAAACCGTCAGGCACAATGCCGCGGCAGTCAGCATTGCAAATATTTTTTTGGACTTCATAAAAATATCCTTTCCGCAGTTTACCGATTTTCCGCAAGATAATTTGAAACACGGTTTTGTATGACCTCGGCGGTTTCCTCCGCGGACTTCTGCCCGCCGAAATATTCCGCGGCTTCATCGGAGATGATCTCGTAAATATAGTTGTCCCGCTCCATTACTCCGACCGCAGAATCAAGCAGATCGTATATCCGACGGTTGTCCTCGTCGGTGTTTACGCCTACCGTTATTTCCTTGCCGAATAAATACCAAGTAGGTTCTTCGTATTTTTGTTCAAGTGCGCTATACCTGCCCTTTTTGGCATTCTCAGCCATAATTTCAAGGGAGGACAGCCTTACGGGAAAATTGGAGTTGGAGGAAATTATGCTGTCCTGATATTCCTCAGAATAAAAATATCTCAAAAACTCCCACGCGCCCTCCTTGTTCGGGGAGCCTGAAATAACGGCATATTCGCTTTGGGGGTGCATCACCGCGCCGTTCCCGCCCGCTCCGGGGAAGCCCATAAACGTCACAGGCTCGCCGTAAATCGCACGCTCCAATTTTCGTATCACCGTAAAGTCGGCTATTACCCATTCCGAGGAAAACAGCGTGTTTCCGTTAAGCAGGTCGTATTCCTCGTCTATCCATTTGTATTCGTCCTCAAAATAGTCCTTGGGTATCTCAAAGGGAAAGCGGTCACAAAATTCCAGCAGCGCGGTAAATTCTTCGCTGTCAAAGCTGCACTTTCCCGTACTTTGGTCAATGAAGCTGCCGAAGCTGTACCGTACAAGCATATCGAGCGCGCTTCTTTTTGTCGTATAGCCGTTCATTATTTTCTTGTCGGGATAAGCCTCTGCAAGCTTGATGAACTCCTCCGCTGTTCTGCCCTGCTTGTCACCAACAAGAGAGGTTTTGCCCGTAACGGTCTCAATGTAAAATTCGGGTACTAACTCGCATAGCTTGCCGCCCCTTTCGTATGCTCTGAAAATGCTGCCTAAAAAATCCTCACGCTTCAGGTCGGGATCGCTGTCGATAAATTCGTACAAGTCCGCAAATAAGCCCTTGTCTATATAGCTTTTAACGGGCATTGCCTGATGAACGACAAGTATATCGGGCGCGTTTCCTGTTGTAATATCGGTGTTCAGGCGTATAAGCGGCTCGTCCTTGTACACGTTCACGTATTCGGTAAGCTCGACCCAATACTCGGAGCTTTTCCTATTGAAATCGGAAACAGCGTCATACAACTTGTTGTCCGTAACAAGCCATGCGTACATTTTTATGATTTTCTTTCCGTTCGCAGTTGTCGCCGCCGTGACCTCGGAGACCTGCTCCTCCCCTCCTTTCCCGCAGGAGGAAACCGTCAGGCACAATGCCGCCGCGGTCAGCAACGCATATAATTTTTTGAACAGCATAAAAATTTCCTTTCATTATTTACCGATTTTCCGCAAGATAATTTGATACGCGGTTCTGTATAATACCCGCGGCTTCCTTTGCTGACTTCTGTCCCGCAAAATACGCCGCCGCTTCTTCGGTGACGATCACAGCAATCTTACTGTCGTAATTCCATGTGCTGTCAGTCGAATTGATTATATCCATTACGCGCCGAATATCCTCGTCGGTATTAGCGCCTACAGTGACCTCCTGCCCGCCTATCGTTTCGATATCGGTATAGACCTTGTCTCCGTTTCCGTCAGTAAAGAACGGTCTTTCCTTTGAAGCCTCCGCCTTCTTTTCGAGAGCGGACAGCTTTATCGGAAACATATAGCTCTTGTCCTGATATTCGTTCGAAAGGAAATATTTTAAAAATTCCCAAGCGCCCTCGCCGTTACCGGCCTTTGCGGTTATCGCAAACTCCATGCCGTAATTATTGAACGACAAACCGCTTCCGTCCTCCGACGGAAATCCTTTGACTGTCACAGGCTCGCCGAAAGTAACGGTTTCATCTCTGCGGAGCGATGTAAAATCGCTTATAAAACCAAAATCAAGAAGCGTACCGCCTGTTCTCCATTGAGTTTTATATTCGTTCATATCTATAGTATCATAGTAATTTTCGGGAGTTTCATTTGGAAAACGGTCGCAGAATTCCAAAAGCCTAATAAAATCCTCGCTGTCAAAGCGGCACTCTCCCGTTCTGCTGTTGAAATAATCTCCGCAGCCGGAATTTATAAAAAAGGTCAGTATATTTCCCTTGTTGTATATTCCGCTGAAAATATTTCTGTCGGGATTTTCGTCCGCAAAGGAAATAAATTCGTTCATTGTCCAGCCACTTGTTTCGCCTATGACCGAAGTCTTTCCCACAATAGTATGTATCGAAAATTCGGGAGAAAGCTCATAAAGCTTTCCGTTGACCTCGTAAGCCTTGAAATAGCTTTCGAGATAATCTGCTCTGTTAAATCTTTCGTCGCTGTCCATAAAGTCATACAGGTTTGCAAACAGCCCCTTTGCAATATAGCTTTCAACAGGCATACTGTAGGCGTCGAGAAGAATTATGTCGGGCAGATTTCCGATAATAATATCGTTAGAAAGATGTGTAAGCGGCTCGTCGGGATATTTTTCGGTATAGTCGGTGATTTCGACCCGATATGCTGTACTTCTGCCGTTGAAATCCATAACAGCTTTTTCGATATCGCTGTTCGTACTCCACACGTACAGCGAAACTTTTTTCTTTTCGCCCGAAGTTTGCACGTCCCCGCTTTTCCCGCAGGAGGAAACCGTCAGGCACAATGCCGCGGCGGTCAGTACCATAAATATTTTTTTGAATTTCATATAAATATCCTTTCATTCAGTGGTTTTCGGCAAGATAGTTTGATATTCGGTTCTGAATTATTTCAGCGGCTTCCTTTGCGGATTTCTGTCCCGCAAAATACGCGTCCGCTTCGACTGAAATAATTTCGTAAATACGGCTGTCAACATCCACCGCGCCTGTTGCCGAGCCGAGCAGATCGTATACCCTTTGATTGTCCTCGTCGGTATTTACCCCGCCTACCGGTTCTATATACTCTCCTGTGATGCTGTCGTAAGTCCCCTTTTTGGCTTCCTCCGCAGCAAGCTCCAAAGATGAAAGCCTTACGGGAAAACTCTCTCCTTTCAAAGCTATACCGTCCTGATATTCCTCGGAAAGAAAATATTTCAGAAACTCCCATGCGCCCCCTTTATTCGCGGAGTTGGAAATAATTGCATATTCAGTCTCCTTTTGGATTACCGACCCGTTTCCCGCAACTCCCGGAAATCCCATAAATGTAACAGGTTCGCCGAATGCATAGTACTCCAGCGAATGTATGTCGTAAAAGTTGCTGACAGAATAAAACGATGAAAAAAGCGACGTGCCGTCACGAAGATTGTCCTGATCGTACCCGTCAACCTCATAGGGAAAACGGTTGCAGAATTCCAGAAGCCTGATAAAATCCTCGCTGTCAAAGCTGCATTCGCCCGTGCCTTGATCTACATATCTTCCGTAATCGTACAGCGCCAACATAATCAGCGCTCCTCCCTTGGTTCCGTTGCCCTCCATGATTTGTTTGTCGGGATATTTGTCAACAAGCTCTATAAATTCCTCCACGGTCCTGCCCTGCTTGTCCCCCACGAGAGAGGTTTTGCCCACAACGGTATCAACATAAAATTTGGGCGCAAAGCTGAAAAGCTTTCCGTTTTTCTCGCCTGCTTTCAAAACGCTGTCCAGAAAATCCCCGCGCTTTAGGTCGGGATCGCTGTCGATAAATTCGTACAAGTCGGCAAACAAGCCCTTGTCCATATAGCTGTATGTATAGCTTTTCGGCGACGTGATAACAAGAATATCAGGTGCATTTGCCGTTGTGATATCCAGATTAAGACGCGTAATCGCGTCAAAATAATTCACATCGGCATATTCGGTAAGCTCCGCCGTGTACTCCGCGCTGTTTTTATTGAAGCTGACTATCCTGTTTTGAAGATCGTCCTCCGCGGAAAAAAGCGAACATATCTTTATAATTTTCTTTCCGTTCGCAGTTGTCGCCGCCGTGACCTCGGAGACCTGCTCCTCCCCGCTTTTCCCGCAGGAGGAAACCGTCAGGCACAATGCCGCGGCGGTCAGTACCGAAAATATTTTTTTGAACATAGTAAAATTTCCTTTCAAGCTCTGCAAAAAATACTAATTTAATTGTAACAAACTGTAGGGTAAAAAGCAAATTACAATACAATGAAAATAAAATTACAATTTGATTGCAAAATATTAGCTGAGCTTTACTGCATTTCGGCAAAAGCGTTTCTGCTAAAATATGTTTGAAAAAAGCTTGACATTAGTACTATATAGTATTATACTATATAGTAGGAGGTGAAAAATACCTTGGCAGACAAGACAAACGGCGGTTTCCTTATAAGCAAAATAAAGCAGATACAGGGAAGAGTTTTTGAAAAGCTTCTTGCGGAACACGGTATCAGCGAGTTCAACGGCGCACAGGGACGTATTCTTTTCGTCCTCTGGGAGCATGACAATATCACGATAAGCGAGCTTGCCGCAAAAACGGGACTTGCCAAAACGACTCTTACAAGTATGCTTGACAGATTGGAGAAAATTGGACATATCCAAAGAACAAGCAGTCCCCATGACCGCAGAGCCTTGAAAATCGTCCTTACACCCGAAGCAAAAGGGCTGAAAAGTCAATATGACGCTGTTTCGGCTGAAATGAACGAAATTTTTTACGAAGGGTTCAGCGATGAGGAGATATTCACTTTCGAGAATTATCTTGATAGGGTTCTTAACAATCTTAATTCGCATGACAGGCAATAATTACCGACCCGCCCCCTTGAGGGGNCAGTAGCAAATTAAATAGCCCTTGATTTTAATATCGGGGGTGACAAGGGTCAAGGCTCAGCCTTGAAAATTTACTCAAAAAGGAGAATTAACATGAAAGAAATTATTTCTGAAATTATTGAATTGCGGAAAAATGCGGAGGTCGCCTATGTGGGCTCGGTAAATGAGGCGGGCTTCCCACAAATAAAATGTATGCTTGTGCCTGAACACGAAAGCATGAAGATCCATTATTTTTCCACAAATACAAGCTCCAAGCGTGCGGGACAGTTCCTTAAAAACCCCAAAGCCTGCGTTTATTACTGCGATGAGACTAACTTTGCAGGCGCGCTTTTTACGGGGACTATGGAGGTCTGCACCGACCATGAAACCAAGGCTATGATTTGGCGGGACGGCGATGAGATGTACTATCCCAAGGGCGTTGACGACGAGGATTACTGCGTGTTCAAATTTACCGCCGAGACGGTGAATTACTACCACGATTTAAGCAATGTGACCCTGCCAATAGACCAGCTGTAAAAAACGAGGATAGAAGCGAAAACCGTTTCTATCCTCGTTTTNTTAAAGTCTGCACTTGAAATCCTCNTAGCCNAAGCTTTTGACNGTCCTGCACNTNCCGTCCTCCCCGCACCNNACAATGGCNGGCAGGGGCATACCGTTNAANGTGTTATTTTTNACCATGGAGTANATAGCCATATCGCAGAAAACCANCCTGTCGCCGATTTNNAGCGGCTNGTCAAAGGAATAGTCNCCGATAANGTCNCCCGCAAGNCAGGTAGGNCCTCCCAAGCGGTAGGTGTNCNNNTTCTCGTNGGGCATNCCCGCNCCGATAANNTTGGGACGGTATGGCATTTCCAGAACGTCNGGCATATGGCANGCCGNCGAGGTGTCCACTATGGCAAGGTTCATGCCGTTTTTCAGCGTGTCCAGAACCTCCGTNACCAAAAATCCCGCGTTGAGAGCAACCGCNTCNCCNGGTTCAAGGTAGACCTGCANGCCGTACNTTTTCTGNACTCTGTCAATAATTNCCACAAGCTTTTCCACNTCNTAANCGNCNCGGGTNATNTGGTGTCCGCCGCCGAANTTCAGCCACTTCAANCCGTGAAAATACTTGCCGAATTTTTCNTCNACAGCGGCAACGGTACGCTCTAAAACGTCCGCGCCCTGCTCGCACATTGTATGGAAATGCAANCCGCTTATNCCCTCGGGAAGCGTTTCGGGGAACTCNGCAAGAACNGTCCCCAANCGGGAATTTTTGAAGCANGGATTGTAAATGTCCGTCTCNATCTCCGAGTATTCGGGGTTCATTCTGATACCGACTTCAATNTCCCGACCGCTTTTCAGAACGTCGGGNTANAATTTTTCAAACTGNGCAAAGCTGTTGAAAACAANGTGGTCGGCAACGGTAACAATTTCCTCAAATTCCCTTTTCTTNTAGGCGGGNGAGTAAACGTGAACCTCCCGATCNGGCATTTCCTCNCGACCGAGACGNGCCTCAAACAAGCCGCTTGCGGTAGTCCCCGCCAAATANTCGCCGATAAGNGGNTATGNGCTGTACATGGAAAACGCCTTTTGNGCNAGCAAAATCTTGCAGCCCGTCCTGTCCTGTACGGATTTCAGTATTTCCAGATTTTTTTTCAGCAAAGNCTCGTCCACAACATAGCAGGGCGTNGGCANAGTCGATATGTCAAAATTTAGCATTTTNGTTCTCCTTTGGATATTGTTTTGAAATAAATTCTGCTGTCCTCGCCGTAAATGTCAACACGGTTTTCCATGTANGANAAGCCGTATTTTTCGTAAAGCCCCACATGGTCGGTGCAGACAAATATCGTCGGCAAACCGTTTTCTGCGGCAATTTCCTCACAGCGGCGTATCAGNTTTCCNACGTGCCTGTGTCCNCGATATTCNGGAAANGTNTANACAAAGCCTATCCACGGGNAAAGNCTGTCGTCNTCNATGCAGTCCCNNTNNGCAAANGTNAAAAAGGAAACNANCTTGTCNCCCTCNGTNAGNANCAGTAACGTCCCCTCGCCGAGGTTTTCGTGAAAGGAATTTTCCTCTATAAGCTTCGCCAGAAATTCCGCCGCCCGCCAGTCGCTTTTTTTGATTTCCGCAAGCCAGTGGTCGAGCTTGTCCGACTTGAAATATTCAATAATTTCCATAAACTACTCCTTGTCAACTATATCAATATTTTGAAGCTGACCCTCTAAATTAGCTTTCACACCGTCGCGGTACTCCTGCCTCAGAGCCGCCTGCTCGGCTTTTTCCTCCTCGGTAAGACCCTCCGCTGTGCGGGATTTCCTCGCCAGTTTGTTTATCCTGTCAATTTTTTCCTTAGTCATCTCGGTACTCCTTTTCTAATTTTTGTAAATACTCGTCCGCCTCTTGCCTTGATTTGAAAATTATAACATTTTTGTCGCTGTATTTATCCAGCATTTGGTATATTTGCGGCAATTTTTCATTTGGAAAATCAACTATCCACTGCCTGAACTCCTCGTCAAACTCGTCCTCGACCCAAGGCAGGTCGTCCCGCTTTGTGCCGACCCGTGCCTCCGCTCCCGCCAAACAAACATCTAACGGGAAATCCATAAGAAACACCGCGTCGCACTTTTCCAACCGCAGTTCAATGGTACGCTGATAGTTGCCGTCAATTATCCACTTGTCGGTACACAAAATTTCAGACAACCGCTTGTCAAATTCTTCCTTGGTAATATTTGTCCTGTCGGGTTTGTGCCAAATCATGTCAAGATGATAAAGCGGCAGAGAGGTTATGTCCCGCAGCCGCCGTGAAAACGTGCTTTTTCCCGCCCCGGGACTGCCTATCACAATAACTTTTTGGAACATGACCGACGACCTCCCTTGTAAAACTAAGGGCGGGAGCAAAACATCTTTATGCAGATGTCTGACCCGCCCTACATTTTAAGTATTTGTACTGTATGATTATTTCTTAGAAACGAGCTCCAGCGTGTCTCTTGCAATAAGCAATTCCTCATTTGTGGGAACTACCCAAACCTCAACCTTGGAGTCCGCTGTGGAAATCTTTTTCAGCTCGCCGTGGATAGTCTTGTTCAGCTCGTTGTCGATCTTGATACCGAAGAAATCCATGTCCGCGCAAACGCCCTCACGAACCTCGGAAGCGTTCTCGCCAATACCGCCCGTAAACAGAACAGCGTCCACACCGTTCATAGCAGCCGCGTAAGAACCAATGTACTTCTTTATCTCATAGATAAGCATTTCGGAAACAAGCTTTGCCCTCTTGTCGCCGTGAGCCGCCGCGCCCGAAATATCGCGGTTGTCGGAGGAAACGCCCGATACGCCGAGAAAACCGGACTTCTTGTTCATGTAGTCGCTCATCTGCTTTGTGTTAAAGCCGTGCTTTTCGGCAACAAAGGTTACTGCGGAGGGGTCAACGCTTCCCGTTCTTGTGCCCATTACAACGCCGTCAAGAGGAGTGAAGCCCATTGATGTGTCGATAGACTTGCCGCCCTGTACAGCAGTGATTGAGGAACCGTTTCCAAGGTGACAGGAAACTATCTTCAGGTCCTTGATGTCCTTGCCCATAGCCTCTGCAAGAGCAGCGGAAACAAATCTGTGGGAAGTTCCGTGGAAGCCGTACTTTCTTACATGGTACTTCTCGTAATCCTCGTAGGGAAGTCCGAACATATAAGCCTTTTCGGACAATGTCTGGTGGAAAGCTGTATCGAAAACAACCACCTGAGGAACGTTTTCGGGGAGTACCTTTTTACAAGCCCAGAGCGCAAGAGCGTGAGGGTGGTTATGTACAGGAGCAAGGTCCTGCAAATCGTCTATCTGCTGGATAACCTCGTCGGTAACAAGAGTGGTCTTGTCAAAAATTTCCGCACCCTGTACAATTCTGTGACCTACTGCGGAAATTTCGTCCATTGACTTGATAACGGAAGCGTCGCCTGTTGTGAGGACTTCCACAAGCTTCTCGAAAGCCTCGGTGTGAGTGGGGAAATCGCAGTCCATGTCAACAGTTCTGCCGTCGTGGGTCTTGTGGGCGATGTGACCGCCGATACCTATTCTGTCGCAGTTACCTTTAGCGATAACGCTTTCGTCGTCCATGTTCAGGAGCTGATACTTCAAAGAGGAGCTTCCTGCGTTTACTACAAGAATTAACATAAAATTTCAGACCTTTCTTTTTTTATTCAAAAAATTCCGAAAATATTATACCACTTTCCACATAAAAAATCAAGCGTTTAAGTGTAATTTTTACAATTTAAAGCAAACCATAGCATAAATTAATCAAATATTTACCATGGGTTAATAATTCGTTTACCTTGCGCACATAATAAAAGGACTTGCCAAATCAAATAATATGTGGTATACTAATTACTAATATTGCAAAATTACAGACCGGAGGTATACAGAATCAGATGAAAACGTACGGAATTATCTGCGAATACAACCCGTTCCACAACGGTCATATTTACCAGATCGAAGAAACAAGAAAGCAGGGCGCGACCCATATCGTCGCGATCATGAGCGGAAACTACGTTCAGCGCGGCGACGTGGCGATGATCGACAAGTTCGCAAGGGCTAAAGCCGCTGTCAGCAACGGCGTCGATCTTGTTGTGGAAATGCCTGTGGTGTACTCGCTTTCAAGCGCGAATTTCTTTGCAAGAGCGGGAGTTATGATGATGGGCGCGTTAGGCTGTGTGGACGGTATATCCTTCGGCAGCGAATGCGGCGATATCGAGCTTCTCAAAAATGCGGCAATGGCGTCTATAAACGCTTCCAAGCCGGAAAAGGTCAAGCCGCTTATGGAGCAGGGAATGTCTTACCCGCAGGCTGTACAGCAGGTCATCGCTTTGGATTACGGTCCGATCATCGCCTCCGTGTTCGATTCTCCCAACAATACACTTGCGGTTGAGTACCTTAAAGCCATCAAGCTTCTCAATCTTGAGTTTGAGACCTATACCGTAAAGCGCAAGGGCGCGGAGCACGACAGTCCCGACCCGTCGGAGGGCATTGCAAGCGCAAGCCTTATCCGTCAGATGATCGAGGACGGCGAGGATATCAGCCCTTACGTTCCGAAAGAGACCGCCGATCTTGCTAAGGAGTACGAGGAAAAGGAACTGCTGGCATATTTTGACAATCTTGAAAGAGAGTTGCTTTACGTGCTGCGCTCGATGGTGCCGCCTGCGATCGCGGAATGCCCCGACGTTGACCCAGGTCTGGCGAATTTCATCTTCCGCGCGGGAATTGACGCCAAGTCGCTGGACGAGTTCCTTTATATAGTAGGTACAAAAAGGTACACCCTCGCAAAGATCAGAAGAGTACTGCTCAATCTTTATATAGGTACAAAGGCTTCCGACCTTATGATAATGCCTCCCTACGGCAGAGTTCTGGCGTTCAACGAAAGAGGCAGCGAGATACTCAAAGCCGCCAAGGAAAAGGCTGATGACAACAAGCTTTCTATCCCCTTCGACACGTCGCTTAAAGACATTATCGAGCTTAAGCGTCCGCCTATAAACAGATTTGCAGATATTTCCAACAGAGCCACAAATCTTTACGGTCTGGCTTCAAGGACGATCCGTCCCTGCGCCGAGGATTTTACCGCAAAAATCGAAATACAGAAATAATTAACAATATGTGTAATTAATTTACAATATTTATTCGTTTTGTAACCTTTTAACATTGTTTTCTCTCAAATCGTCATAAAATTGTAATATATTTCGTTAAAAAAGCTATTGCCAAAACAGAAAAAATATTGTATACTTGTAAGTAAGCAAAATTTATTTTTCGCATTAATTGCCTTGAAAGGCATGAAAACCAAATTGAAAAGGAGATTTTTAAAATGAACAAAAAGACTCTCGGCAGGATTGCCGCAGCAAGCTTGGCAGCTATGACTGCTGTTTCCGCTATGAGCGTTACGGCAAGCGCAATGATCGGCAACAACGGTATTGCAAGCGGAAGCGTTTACGCAGTTGCTATCACTACTCCCGGTTCAACAGGAGATAACGGCGTTACAACTCCCGCCACTACCCAGACCGTATATTATACAAGTGCAGCAACAGCAAACGCTGCAATTGATGCTGCTGTTGCCAGCGGTAAGACTGCTACATCTACCGAAACAACTGTTAACGCGGCTTTCGGAAACGGTGTTGTAATTTACGTTGATGCTAACGGAAAGATCACCAGAAATAATACGGCAGGTACCAGATACACGACTTCCGGTACTTCCTCCTCCTCATCGACAACCGGCACAGGTTATCAGTACGCTTCAAACAACAACGTTATCTATAAAGCAGGCGGTCTGTGGTTCCCGAGCCTTTCAAGCATGCGCGCAGCAGGATACACATCCTACACCGATACCGCAACGCTGACAGGCAATCAGACATACGCAAATGCTGTTGCGAATTTTGGTTCTTCCAATATATATTTTGACCAGGTTGGCGGACAGTATATGCTTGGCGAACCCAACACAGCCAACTACATAAAGATTATAGGATATGAAAGCTCCTCCGCTAACAACTACTACGGCTATAATTACGGCGTTTTCAGAGTAGGCTCCACCTATTATCCCACATACAGTTCTGCTCTCGCTGCAGCGGCAGGCGTTTCAAGCTATGTTGAAACACTCGAAAACTACAGCGCGCCTAAATCCAACTACTTCAGCCGCGTTACAGGTCAGTACTATTCCACATACGCTGCTGCTCTCAGCGCTTCAAGAAACAGTTCTTCTAACGTTGTTACCCTGAGCTACTATAACACAAACAATTCGTATTACGGTGACTATTGGCTTGATTACTACGGTTACGGCTACGGCGATCCTTATTATTACTACTGGCTCCAGAAGCAGAATGAAAAGAGCAGCGATACCACAACAAGCTCCAAGAACGACACATCTACAGCTACTGTTGGCAACAGAAAGGGCTGGACAGCTATTGCCAGATACCTTTCTTCTCTCAAGAGCGGTTCCAGCGTTTCCGTAAGCATGAACTACGAAACTACAGTTCCCTCTACCGTACTGTCTGCTATCAAGGGAAAGAACATTACCGTTAAGTTCGTTCTTAAGAACGGCGTTGTGTTCACTGTAAACGGCAACGACGTTTCCGTAGCTTCCGACGTCAACATTGATACTGCATACAATACAAACATGATTCCCTCTAAGCTCGTTAAGGCAGCTTATAAGAAGAACAATGCTGTAAGCAGCGCTCAGATCACTATCAGCAGCAGTTCTTTCGGATTTGATGCTGACGTTACAGTTAAGTTCGCTACCAAGCGTGCAGGCTGCACAGCTAAGCTGTACCGCTACAATTCTTCGAGAGATACCCTTTCTCTTGTTGATACCGCTACTGTTCAGAGCAACGGCAAGTGCACATTCGGCGACGTTGACAAGGGCGGTAACTTCGTTATCACACTTTCTTAACAAAAAGTTCTTGACAAAGAGCGTTTTCTGTGGTATACTATATTACCGTAAGTGATTAGGTAGCACTACTGTCCGATATGTTGTGATGGGCTGCTATGCAATCATAAATATATTGGAAAGAAATGAGGTGCTAACCATGAAGCAGGGTATTCATCCCGACTACAAGGAGACTACTATCACCTGCGCTTGCGGCAATGTTATCAAGACCCGTTCCACAAAGGAGAACATCAGGGTCGAGATTTGCTCCAAGTGTCACCCGTTCTACACCGGTAAGCAGAAGCTTGTTGACACCGGCGGACGCGTAGACAGATTCAAGAAGCGTTTTGGTATGGATAAGTAATCCTCAAGCCTGCGTAAAGCTTTTTACGCAGGCTTGTTTTTTGCTGAATAATAGAGAAACACTGATTAAATCCGGCACGCATATTGCTTACAGATTTAATCAGTGCTTCCCAAAGAAAGGAACGGTCACATATGAGCGGCGGCGACTATTCTACCGTCAGGGGCTCGGCGGACGCCTCTTTTACCGAGAAAAAATCCGAATTTATCGGTCACATCAAGCACGTGGAGACCGAGGAGGAAGCGGTTGATTTCATCAACGAGATACGCGCGTCCCACAGAAAAGCCAAGCATAATGTGTACGCCTATATCCTCCGCGAGGGAAATACTTCCAGATACTCAGACGACAGCGAACCGCAGGGTACGGCGGGTGTCCCCGTGCTGGAGGTTCTCCGCAAAGAGGGTCTGACGGACGTTTGCTGCGTTGTAACAAGGTATTTCGGCGGGATACTGCTGGGCGGTGGCGGTCTTGTGCGTGCATATTCCCACAGCGCAAAAATTGCGGTGGACGCCTCCGAACGGCTTATTATGTGCCTTTGCCGTCCTGTGACTGTCACGGCTGACTACAATTTGTACGGCAAGATAAGCTATGTGCTCCCCGAATTTGAGGTCAAGGTTCTGGACACGGATTACGCTGAAAATGTTACGGTGAAAATGCTCGTAAAAAAAGATTTCGTGCAGCCGCTTGCCGAAAAGCTCACAGATATCACTAACGGAAGCGTTTCTATTGTACAAGGTGACGAATATTACGATAATTTTGCGTGATAATTTGGATATTGCTACAAAGTTTGCACTAAAAAGAGGTTTATTTTCCACGAAAATTGTATATATAAGTAGATACCGAATTTGCTGTTTCGGAGGTGCGGATATGACAGTACGCGAACAAACGGAAATTACAGAGCTGGGCATTCTGTGCGAGGACGCCTGCACGTCAAAGGGTACGGGCAGACGCGTTCGCAGCGAGCCTAAGTGTCCCATGAGAACCGAGTTTCAGCGGGACAGGGACAGGATACTGCACTGCAACTCTTTCAGACGGCTGAAGCAGAAAACTCAGGTCTTTCTCTCCCCTGTTGGCGATCACTACAGAACGCGTCTCACGCACACCCTTGAAGTGTCCCAGATAGCTCGAACTATTGCAAGGGCGTTCAGGCTGAACGAGGACCTAACCGAAGCTATCGCTCTCGGACACGATCTTGGACACACACCTTTCGGTCATTCGGGAGAGGATATCCTCAACGAGATATGTCCCTACGGCTTCAAGCACTATCTGCAAAGCGTCCGCGTTGTTGACTATATCGAAAAAGACGGCGCGGGACTTAACCTTACCTACGAGGTGAAAAACGGTATTGCCTGTCACACAAACAAGGTCGCCGTCACTAAGGAGGGCTACATTGTTCGGCTTGCGGACAAGATCGCTTACATAAACCACGATATCGACGACGCGATAAGGGCGGGAATGCTTCGTGAGGAGGACTTGCCGAAGTCTGCCACGGACGTTCTTGGCAACACCAAGAGCAAGCGCATAACTACGCTGATAACCTCAATCATCGAAAACGGCGTTGAGGACATCCACATGAGCGACGAGGTGCAGAAAGCGCACGACGAGCTGCGGTCGTTCATGTTCGCGAACGTATACAAAAATTCCGCCGCAAAAGCCGAGGAAGCCAAGGCTAAGGACATGATAGAGCGGCTCTACCTTTATTTCCACAGGCACCCCGACAAGCTTCCCGACGAGTACAAGAAAATCATGGCAAAATTTGACAAGGACAGAGCCGTCTGCGACTACATTGCCGGCATGACCGACGTTTACTCCGTAAACCTTTACACCGAACTGTTTATACCGAAAGGCTGGAAAAAATAATGGCGATCCCCGAGCTGTTCATTCAGGAGCTTAAACAGAATAATCCTATCGACAGCGTGATGTCATCATATGTCAGCCTTATTCGGCGCGGCAGAAGCTGCGTTTGCCTTTGCCCGTTCCACTCGGAAAAATCGCCCTCCTGCACGCTTTATCTGGACGCTGCCAACCCACACTTCTACTGCTTCGGCTGCGGCGCGGGCGGCGACGTTATTACCTTTGTAATGAAAATCGAAAATCTCGGCTATATCGAGGCGCTGAAATTCCTTGCCGAACGCGCGGGAATGTCTATGCCCGAGGACGCGAGAAACAACGAAAGCTCGCGGATAAAATCCCGCATTCTGGAGATCAACAGGACAGCCGCAAGATTTTTCTTTGACACCTTGACCCGTTCCCCAGACGGCGAAAAAGGACGGCGGTATTTTGCCGAACGTCAGCTCTCGGCGGCAACAATTACCAAATACGGACTTGGCTACGCTCCCAACGGCTGGTACAATTTGTCAAATCATCTGCGTTCAAAGGGGTTCAGCGACGAGGAAATGATCTCCGCTTTTCTGTGCGGACGGGGCAAAAACGGCGGCGTTTTCGATATTTTCCGCGACAGAGTGATGTTCCCCATTATCGACCTGCGAGGAAATGTTATCGCTTTCGGAGGGCGCACCATTGACGGGGACGGTCCGAAGTACATAAACAGCTCGGACACGCCTGTGTTCAAAAAAAGTCAGAACCTTTTCTCGCTGAACTTTGCAAAAAAATCAGAGGAAAAGCGGCTTATCCTTGCGGAGGGCTACATGGACGTTATCGCCATAAATCAGGCGGGCTTTGAAAATGTGGTCGCGACACTCGGCACGGCTCTTACTCAGGAGCAGGCGCGGCTTATGTCCCAGTACGCTGAGGAGATAATCATTGCCTACGACTCGGACGGCGCGGGTCAGAACGCCACTCACAAGGCTATAAACCTGCTTTCCGAGGTGGGCGCGCGTACCAAAATTATCCGCATGGAGGGCGCAAAAGACCCCGACGAGTACATAAAAAAATTCGGCGCGCTGCGGTTCAAGCAGCTTCTTGACAAGTCTGGCGGAGCGATAGAATTCGAGCTGGAAAAATGCCGCGCGGGACTTGATACCGACACGGACGAGGGCAGGATCGAGTACCTGAAGCGGTGCGTAAACGTGCTTGCGGATATTACCTCGCCCATCGAGCGGGAGGTTTACGCGGGCAGGCTTGCGGAGGCGAACAGGGTCAACAAGGAAATGATCGTCCAGCAGGTAAACGGCGTCATCAGGAAGCGGGTCAATCAGTCGAAAAGCAGGGAATGGACGGAAATACGGACGTTCCAGAAGCAAATGCGGAGCAACCCCGATTCCTACCGAAAACCGAGGAAATACAAGGCTGAGGTCGGCATTATTTCCTATCTGGCGGCAAATCCCGAGGACGCGGACTATATCGCTTCAAAAATCGCTCCCGAGCAGTTTGCGACAGATCTCAACAAAAAAATCTACGCGGTTATGCTCGAAAAAATAAAAAATTCGGAGTTTTCGGATATTCTTTCGCTGCAAAGTGAATTTACAGCTGACGAAATGGGTAAAATAACCGAGATTGAAGTCAATAGAAAAGATGTAAATATTAATAAAACTGCCGTTGATGATTTTATTAATATTCTTGTATCTTCCGCCGACAATTCCGCTGATGTTAAGGATATGTCAAACGATGAGTTTTTAAAATATATTCAGAATCTCAAAAGCAAGAAGTAGAAAGGATGACCCTTATGGCAAACACTAAACGGACTATAGAAAGTCTCATGGAACAGGGAAAGGCAAGCGGCAAGCTGTCGGCAAAGGAGATTACCGACGTGCTGGAGGAGCTTGAATACGACGTTGACCAGATGGAGGCGTTCTACGACAGCTGTTCAAACCTCAACATCGAGGTCATCGAGGATTTCAGCATTGACAGCGATCTGTCTATACCTCTGGACGCCACGGCGGACGATCTGGAGCTTTCACTCTCCACCGAGGGTATTGCTATCGACGACCCTGTTAAAATTTACCTGAAAGAAATAGGACGCGTTCCCCTGCTCACCGCCGAGGAGGAGATCGAGCTTGCGGAGCGTATGGCTCAGGGCGACATCAAGGCGAGAAAGCGTCTTGCCGAGGCTAACCTCCGTCTGGTGGTTTCCATTGCAAAGCGTTATGTGGGACGCGGTATGCAGTTCCTTGACCTTATCCAGGAGGGAAATCTGGGTCTTATCAAGGCTGTTGAAAAGTTCGACCACACTAAGGGCTTCAAGTTTTCCACTTATGCAACATGGTGGATAAGGCAGGCTATCACAAGGGCGATCGCCGATCAGGCAAGGACTATCCGTATTCCCGTGCATATGGTGGAAACTATTACCAAGGTTAAAAAGGCNTCCAGCCAGCTTCTGCANCAGAACGGTCANGACCCCTCNCCCGANGAGATNGCGGAGTTNACCGAAATGCCTGTNGAGCGCGTCCGCGANATAATGCGTATNGCGCAGGATCCCGTTTCTCTTGAAACTCCTATCGGCGAGGAGGAGGACAGCCACCTTGGCGACTTTATCCCCGACGACGACGCTCCCGCTCCTGCGGAAGCCGCTTCNCTGATACTTCTCAAGGAACAGCTTGGNGANGTNCTTTCCACNCTTACNGAGCGCGAGGAAAAGGTTCTCAGACTGCGCTTNGGTCTTGAGGACGGCAGAAGCCGCACCTTGGAGGANGTNGGCAAGGAATTTAACGTTACCCGCGAACGTATCCGNCAGATCGAAGCAAAGGCTCTCAGAAAGCTNAGACACCCCAGCAGAAGCAAAAAGGTCAAGGATTTCCTTGACTGANNNTANNCAAAAAATAACGTGAAAGGAGTATTTCCGCCGCACCTTGCACTGTGGCTGAAAGGNTTTTATGCAGATTACTTTGGAATCCGACTATGCAGTCAGGATAGTAGGCTGTCTTGCCGAGGCGGGACGGCGNATGGACGCGAAAACAATTTCCGAGCAGACCTGCGTTACGCTNAGATTTGCGCTGAAAATACTGCGGAAGCTTGTTGCAAGCGGTATCATAAAGTCCTTTAAGGGTACTCAGGGCGGGTATGAGCTTGCAAAAAAGCCGGCGGAAATTTCGCTGAAGGACGTTATTGAAACGGTTGAGGGCAGATACTGCCTGAGCAAATGTCTTACCGANGANCACAATTGCAGCCGCGGTATGTCCGGAGTATGCCGCTTTCAGAAGGTATACGGCGAGATATCCTCGGAGGTTGAAAAAAAGCTTGCTTCCTACACCTTTGATATGCTTATNGATACATAANNTCANGACACAAAAACAGAGGATAGAACCGCGGTTCTATCCTCTTTCTTTTTTGCTNGTTATNCGTAAATGGCGGTAATNGTGATATCGCTCGTTATGTTGTCAAGGCTCTTGTCCCAGNNGANGAAACGNTTTCCGTTNCTGTCNNNAATGGGCCAGNANGGAGGCTCAGCNGTNNCNCCGTCNGNANNTCTTACNGTANNGAACTNNCCGTCGATTATAAANGTAACNATATGGTAATCGCNTNNGGCAAACACTGCTGTGATCGTNGTNTCAATNANAATATTNTCNANNGNCTTATCCCANCCGATAAAGCGNTTTCCGTTNCTGTCAGTGGTCGGTATATANGGAGGAANNACNGNGNCGCCGTGTTCAGCCTGAATNGTGTAGGTATCGCCCTCNACNANAAANGTAACNGTNTGNGNTCCCGCCGCTTCAAGAATNGCGGTGATAACNGTATCCTCGGTAATNTTTGTGAAATCCTTGTCCCAGCCCTTGAAAACNTAGCCCTCAACATTCANNGTTGACGGAAGATTTGCNGACTTNCCNTGNTCNACCTGAATGGTATTGGAGCGGTTTCCTATNACAACNGTAACGCTGTGCATATTGGAATCATTCGATGCAAACTCGTTGAACAGNGCGGTTATGATCCTGTCCTCGGTAATATTGTCGAANGAGCCGTCCCAGCCGAGNAATNNCAGACCGTCNATAACNGGATCNTCNGGCTTGACNGCGTTTNCTCCGTGNGCTATCTCCTGAATGGTNTCCTCGCCGTCNATGATGATNGTTACGGTNTGAACNNNGCCGCNGTNGTTNGNCGAGGNCGTCTCAGCNGGAGCNGGNGTNGNAGCGGGNGCNGCCGTNGTNGTCACNGGAGCCGCGGTNGTTACAACNGGAGCGGCTGTNGTNTANCCGGGAAGAGTTGTCTCNATAGGCGACGCAGTTGTTACGATAGGNTCNGCGGTCTGTATCACANCNGANGTGTCGGTAACAATCTCTGTCTCTGTGGGCTGCTGNTCCTCAANGGGAGGCAGNTCNTCGCTGTCCTCGTCNCCTGCTTTTTTATCGTAAGCAGCCTTTAATTCTTCGGGGGTATANGGAAACTCCTCNCCGATAATNGCNGCTATGGTGATCAGATTTTTNAGATCGGANGCGGAAAGACNTTCCAGATCNAANTCAAGNTTNAGAGCCTCAAAAGANGGNCCNTCNTCGGANACNATACGTCCCCATTTCTTTTCTATCTGNANCTCCGCATTGTTTACGGTATTTCCCGCAGAATCGTAAAGCTGGATACTGTTGTCNCCCATAAANGTGTACAGATCNGTATAGGACATAAACTCGTTGGTGCTGTAGGATATCTTCGACACGCTTTTATTCGTTGTGATCATNGANTCNGCTGTTCTNATNTTTATNGAGTAACGNTCATNNTCGGCAAAATTGCCGATCACCGANCCGCTTCTCAGNAAGAGNTCGCCGTTATCCTTGCCGTTAAACTCGNCGGAAACAACGATCTGGGAATCCGAGCCNAAAACGATATAATTCTTGTCGGAATTTTTCTTTCCCTTGTAGGCCAGCACNCAGGAGGAATTTGCTCCCAGCGTTACGATATCGCCCTTTTTAAGCATATCTCCGCTTGCGGAGCTTGTGACGGTATCGGCGTTTGTCACGCTTACGCTTCCCGAAGCGGACGATATGTACAGNCCGTATGAGGAGCCACCGCCGCCTGTCACAACNATCANGGTNATAACTATCGCGATCAGCGCGCAGCCCCCAAGAATAAGCGGAATTTTAAAATTNTTTATAAAATCTTTCATAAAGCTTTTGCCCGGTCAGATCGGCACTGCCGCCCGAACCGTCTCCTTTCAATTAATTATCGGGAACCGANGTACCTGTNANAACAGGATCGTCGTCGGGTTCCGAGAACCAGTCCTCATAATCGTCCGTACCGGTATTTGAATTTCCTGTGATCTCCCACCATTTTANTCCCGAATACGTTGTGTACGAATGGGTTTGCAGCGTNGTACCCAGCGTTCCGTAGGAAGTATCNTCNNNGNTNTCCGTTTCNNNNGGCGANGTTGTAACCGTCGTAGTCTCCGAGGGNGTCTCGGTTACCGAAACAGTAGTTGTTGTCTCGGNANCGTCGTCNGANGNTTCCGTAGCAGCCTCNCGNTTAAGNCGNTCGTCTCTTACGATCTTGTAGGCNCGGTTAAGCTCCTCGGGAGAGAACGCAAGCTCTTTNTCCGCGCTNGCCCTTATAAGCTCNCCGAGAACGGAATCGTTAAGNGTAAGCAGATCGAAGCTGTAATTGAGATAGCCNTATCTGCACANCTCCTCGGAAGTAAGCATCTGAGCCGCGGTACGCTCTAANAGCACCATAGGCAGATCGTAGGGCTGNTTATCCTTGTCNTAAAGCTGGAGCGAAACNGTGCCCTCAAAATTCTGCACCTGAGTGATCATAACGTCCTTATAGCTCATATATTCNTTTACGTAGTCAAATTCCGCNCGNAAAGCCGTNCCCTTTACCGATACGGAAGCTGTTAGGCGTTTTAAGCNAGAAAGTAGCGTTTTTCCTCAGCTTGTTGTTAAGNCGGCAGACCACCGCGCCTCTGGTAAGNTTNACCGAAATATCGCCCTTTGAGTCCACATCTGTAAAATATATGTATACCGTCGAGTTGGGTTCAACCCAGACAAATTTGTCTCTGTCAACGCTTATCCGCAGGAANCTGTCCTCNTCGGTGGTGATAACGTCNCCGCTTTGCAGCACAGCCTGCTTNCCNNCGCCGATACGCTTGNCGTCNCGTGAAATATAAGCCGAGCCCTTTATATCGGTGACAANGAGCCGTCTTGCCACNTCGCCGCCGAAATACAGGCTTAAAACTATAGCTCCGGCGATGACCATAAGTATGCTTATCACGCCGATCATTATGAGCTTTAAATTTTCAGAAAGGATTTTTACCAAATCACAGCCGCCTTTCAATNCCGCGGACANNAATNCTCCGCAGCGCCGGTACAAACGATTGCTCTTGCGGCACAGCCGCANTNCANNCAGGAANGCCGCNAAATCAGAAACGTTTTTTGCAGCCGCTCCAANCATAAACATAACTATANTTNATTATACCACACATCTGTTTTTTTGTCAAAGCNTTTTCGACATTTTGTCGATTTTCAGAATTTTATCACATTTTGTACAAAAACCNTATGACAATTGCAGTTCGGGCAGGAATAGTCCNCCNTTTGAACAGCAAAAAACACCCAAAGACAGAAAAACTGCCCAAAGACGGAAAAACCGCCCAAAAGGCAGAAAAACCGCCCAAAAGGCAGAAAAACCGCCCAAAAGGCNGAAAAACCGCCCAAAGACGGAAAATCCACCCAAAGACGNAAAGCCCGCNCAAAAGGCGGAAAAACCGCCCAAGGGCGGTTTGCGACTAAGCCGATAAGCCGGGTTTTGTCGTGTGCGGAAATCTATCTGGGCGAATCGTCGCCGAAACGCTCGAGCCGTCGTTGCAATGCGCCTGCCGAGCAGACAATAACGCATTGTTCCAAAATGACGTTGCATCGGACAGGGTTTACATGGCAGCGCGGTCTCCCGCGCTCCGGTGAGCTCTTACCTCGCCTTTCCACCCTTGCCGGAAAAACCGGCGGTATATCTCTGTTGCACTTTCCCTAAGGTCGCCCTCGGCTGCCGTTAGCAGCTGCCCTGCTCTGTGATGCCCGGACTTTCCTAACGCAGACGCGCAATACGCGTCCGTGTTCAACCGCATAGCTTACTCGCATTTATAAGTATANCAGATTTTGTCCNAAATGTCAAATCTATGTTTTCAANCACTGACGGCATTTAACTCTTTTTCAAGCACATCAGCAAAACGCTGAATTTCGCCGCCAAGTGTTTNCGCATAATTTAAAATTTGCTCATCATNGAGATATTCTGTTGGATTTTTGCGCACCCTCAAAGCAACTTCCAAAGCATTGGAAACCNGGCATAAATTGTTATCCAACGCCCATTGNGCAGCCTCTGTTTTAGNNNTCACNGTTCCNNTGCGCAGNGTNTAAATTCCTCTGGCAATATCTAACAGCCAGCCGAAAGAATAAATNCTGCGTCCGGTCGTTTGTGCATACTTTCGTATACTCTCATAGTGCTTTCGNACATCTGCATGGAAATCACGATATTCAGGCATTTTTAATTGGCTGCGGATATCCTGCCCATATAATAATTGACCGTNTTGCANNAATTCCGCCATGCAAAAACTATCAAAAGGATATGTGTCNGTGAGCCGNTGCCCGCTGCTTCCCCAGTAAACCACACAGTCGGATTTTCGGGAACAAAAAGCAGCCAGCGTGAGCATTCCGCCNTCAAATGAACGGTAATATNNNTTCTCCGGNTCACTTTCCAGCAGCTTCTGCCTCAGCNTTACAAGCTCCTGAGCCTGNNCCTGTGAAATGCGCTTNTGCGTCAGTACCAAAATATCAATGTCGCTCCATCCCAATCTGAAATCATTCAGCACAGATGANCCATAGAGATAAATCGACGGCTGATTATCCGCAAGGATTTCACTTATGGCGGAAACCATGCTGTTGACAGCNTTTTGTCTAAAGTACGGTTCTCTTTTCTCCATCTTTATCTCCTTTTGTTGATTATTCAGCTTGTATCACCACAACTTCCGAAAACACTAAAGCAAGCGATATTTACCGTTTAGCTGCGGTAAATATTACGCTTGCTTNATAAACTCTTTATCAGAACAGNTCGCCGTTTTCAGCCCACAGATCCATAGAGTTCGGCGTTCCCGCCGCNGCNGCTCTGAGAANCATTTTCGTNTCTTTCAGTGACGGTGAAGCNCACTTGCTTCCNANGCTGATATCGCCNTCNNNNGTTTTGAGACTTCCGCGCTCAAAGCTCATATGGGAAACGCTGCTGCCCGCGGANTTATCCGAAACAACACGCTTTATTACCGAGGAAAGCGACTTTGTCGGGAATCCGTATCTGCTCTGCGCGTCAAAGCTTCTGTCGGTCATCTCGNAGGTTANGGCAGNTCTCAGATTTCTGTTCATNCCGAGGATATTNCCGTTTCTGTCNACCGAAAGNTCGGATATATCCTGTCCGAAGCATTTTTCCAGAGCCTCCGCAACTTNNGGATAGTACGCNTCCGCCATTTTTCCGTTCANNATCTTGGAGCCNNTCGCCACNGTGTCAAGGNNTACNGTTTTCATTGTCTTTTTCAAAGCGGACTGCACNCCGCNGAGATATGTTTCGTCGGAAATCTCNGTNATCNTNGCTTCTCCGCTGCTTANGTCGTANTCNAACTTGAAGCTGATATCTTCGGGCACGCCCTCTTCCGCAAGATTTTTCTTCATGGCGGTATCNAAATTTCCGCAGGTTTTTGAAAGGGTTATCATCGACTGCGCCGCCTTAACGCGGTAATCGCTCATAGTCGCNGAAGCGCTCAGCTCCTCCAGATAACTTTCCGTATTNTTTNAGTAGCGGTCANNCTTNNNGCTGCTAAGCGTGCTGCTTGACGACTTATATTTCGCNCGCATTGACATAGCTGTAGAAATCCTGCTNGAGNAANTTCTNGACGNCANNCCTGTCGCGCTCATACGGAGACGTATANTGCTTAAATTTCTTATCATATAATGATCCCCCTCTTTGNCATATATCCATATATAATATATATCGGTCAGAACTGCGAAAACTTTAGGAAAAATCCGAATTTTTCCGCATTATTTTATTATTTTACGATATCCTCTATCTTGACGCTGCTTCCCGCAAGTCCGAGAGCGCTGTCAACGGGCAGAGAAAAGCATATTCCGCGGTTTTCGGTCAGTATNCCGGCCGCGTCGAGAATATTCTGCATGACACGCTCCCTGTCCTCTTTGCTGACCACNATCAGGACAACGTCCTTTTCGGGCTGAATGGATATTCCNAGNAACNTTGCCGCTTCCTCGCCGCCCAGTCCCAGACCGTGCAGAAGCGTTCCTCCCCGNGCTCCNGCGGCNTTGGAGGCTTCCTTNACCGCCTCGAAGCCGCCGCGGTTCACNATNGTTATTATCAGTTCGTACTTGGTCTCGGACATCTCGNTCTCTCCCTCCGTTTCGGGTTTTGTACCGTTTATCGCAAACGCTGTTCCCGACGCGCCGNTNAGGGGTACCGTAAAGGCTATTCCCGTGCCCGCTTCGCTCAGNCGCAGCTTTTTATTGAANACGTCATAAAGCTCCATGACACGTCCGTTNGGNACGAACACCGCGGCGATCACTTTCTTGTTGTCGCCCAGACCCAGATAATCCAGCATAGCCGANTCCGCCGAGCCGTGTCCGTGAANCAGGAAGCGGCACGGCAGGCTTTCCGCCGACAGGATATTATGCACNTCCTGCGCACGTCTGTAGTCCGCTATCAGAAACATTGCTTTCACTGTCCGCCGCTCCTTTCAAAATTATCCGTAAACACCGCTNTGTCGCAGCTTTCGTCCAGAACGATAGGGAAAAGCTGTCCGCTNTCNGNCGCCTTGACNGACGGTTCGGCAGCGCGCTTNGATTTCTTNAANCNGCTTATNAGTCCCAGTANCTGGATAGTCAGAAGCGGGGTCATTGCTACCATNGCCACTATGCCGAACGCGTCGGTNGAAATTACTCCTCCNCGCGCCGCGCAGGCNCCCGTAGCAAGCGGAAGCAGAAATGTNGCCGTAAGAGGTCCCGAAGCAACNCCGCCCGCNTCGAATGCCACNGAGGTNAANATCGGCGGTACGAAAAGNCTGATNATAAGCGCAAGNGCATATCCGGGTATCAAAAACCAGAGAATGGATANTCCCGTAAGNACGCGTATCATGGATATNCCCACCGATACCGCAACGCCAAGCGCAAGNCTTATTCCNANNGAGCGNCCCGATATGCCGCCCTCNGTTATGGTCTCAACCTGCTGTTTGAGGACGTGTACCGCAGGCTCGGCGGATACGATAAAATAGCCTATCAGCATTCCTATCGGGATAAGCAGCCATGAAACCTTTCCTCCCGCCAGACTTTCNCCTATGTGCTGACCGATNGGCATGAAGCCCACGTTTGCGCCCGTGAGGAACAGAACNAGTCCCACATATGTAAANNCAAGTCCCACAAAAATTTTNAGCATGGTCTTTNTGTCAAGCTTCAGGAAGATAAGGTCGAAAACGATAAAAAANGCNACCGTCGGCACGAACGCCGAAGCCACGTCCTCTATGTAGTGNGGAAANGCCCGCAGGAACTGACNNAACGCCTNAGAAATGGTGTCGAAGCTTTCGGGGTGAGTAAGNGTCTGCTCCGCAGTTTCGGTATTGTTNANCGCGCCNAGGATAAGCACGGTAAGGATNGGNCCGATAGAGCACATTGCGACCAGACCGAAGCTGTCCTCNGCNGANGTCTTGTCACCACGAATGGAGGAAAGTCCCAGACCGAGAGCCATTATAAACGGCACNGTGATNGGTCCCGTGGTAACTCCGCCCGAATCGAACGCCGCNGGTATAAAGCTGGGAGTGATAAGCGGCGAGCAGGCGAAAATNAATATCAGCGCNTAAAAAGCTATGAACACTGTNGATATTTTAAANTGNAGNAAAATACGCAGGAACGCAAGCGTAAGGAAAAGTCCCACACCNATGCCNACCGNCCATATCATGACCTGNGTATCCACNATGGGNGTTTGCTCNGCNAGNACCTTCAAGATCNGGCTCNGCNACGGTAACAAGCACTCCTATAAGGAAGCACACCGGCAGTATAAAGGCGATGCTGCGGGACTTTGTAAGACTCGCTCCCACCTTTTCGCCNATNATNATCATGGACGTATCCGCGCCCAGCGTGAACATTCCAATNCCGACTATGAGAAAGACCGTCCCCACAAAGAACGAAAANAACATCTCTCCGCTCAAAGGCACGATCGTTACNGACAGCAGAAAAACCACTGCCGCCACGGGAAGCACCGCTCCCAGCGATTCCTTGATCTTTTCNACAAGGTTCTTTTGCATGAGACAACTCCTTTCTCGTTACTGTGCCAAGTGTCNGTAAANAAAAATCCGCACGTNTGTCTGCGGACAACTTTCAAAAAGGCAAGCCAATATCTGCTGTTTGCCCGCATACGCAAAGCTNACCCCAAATTCAGCTTCCCTTATCTGAAATTATTGTCCTCACAACAACGCACGGCTGTTTTATCTGTGAGGTCTTGAACTTACCGTATTGATCGCTTTTGTTACAGCTACGTCAATATCTATCGTATTCTGATACTTGGTAGTATCCAGTCTGCTGAAAAGCTCTCCCTTATGNGAGTTCACATACTTAGGNNTNAGNGTGTTAAGAGCCATTGCCATCATNTCGTCAANNCATTTGTCNCATTTGCAGCAATCCATATCCTNCAGCAAAAATTCNAGNCGCTCCCTTACAACACTTTCCATAACATTAACAACAGCCATTGCCAACATCCTTTCTATATCGTCAGAATCNCGCGGACANNANACCGCGGCGCTTCTGGTGATAGCTTCAATGCACATTCTTCCGTTNTGATACGGACATTTCCACGGGTTTACCATATNGACCGTCCGCATGGGTTCGCCGTTATAATCGACCTCTCCCCACCATTCCGANCCGTCTCTCTTGTCGGTCTGCTTTGTNTCGATCCAGTCAAAAACNGTNTCGGCAGCGTCAAGGAACTTTTTGTCCCCGCTCTGCTGAAACGCGTTCACAAAACCCACAACGCTTTCAGCCTGAACCCACCANATGCGCTTTTTGTCTATCTTGTCGTTTTCTCTCTCGTTGTTGACCGCGCCNTTTTCAAAGGCAATANTNTANATATTTTCCGCAATACGCAAATNAATNAACCGCCATTTNGTCATGAACCGTCTGTCNCCGATGACCTTGCAGGCNCTGTCGATAAGCCATGAGGCCTCNATATCGTGACCGTAGGAATGNATATCNCCTATCTCGTTAAGCTCGCGGTCNAAGAANACCCGCAGGCAGTTTTTATCGCTGTTGAATATTTTGTCCTCGGTGATCTGGAGCAGGAACAGCAGACGTTCCTCAATGTGAGCGCTTTCGCTGCTGTCGCAGGCTTCNAGAAGCACTGTATAGGCTTCGATAAGGTGCAGGACTGTATTCATNGTCTTGTCAGCCATCAAGCCGTTTTCNGAAAGAGCGTCGTTTGGCACGACCTTCCAGTCCTCGGACATAGCTTCAAGGTACGCGATATCNTCCCTGCACTTGTCCTCAACCGTNTGGAAAAGCTCCAGNGCAAGGTCGAGAGCAGCTCTGTCNCCCGAAGCAAGGAAGTANGTGGAAAGCGCATAGATCGCAAACGCCTGATTGTANGTNTGCTTCATNGTNTCGGAGGGCTTGCCGTCGCAGGTCATCATCCACCAGACGCCGCCGTTCTCGGTATCCACNCATTTTTTCANGAACTCATAGGCGTGNTTNGCGTTGTCNAGCAAGATANTCCTCGTTCAGCACCCTGTAGCATGAGGAATAAAACCANAGTATCCGCGANGTGAGTATCACGCCCTTGTCGGCAGTNTTATCCACTTNCAGNTCGTTGTCCATAAAGCCGTAGAAACCGCCGTTTTCGTNGTCGCGAAGCTTGTTCCAGAAAGGTATTATTCGCTCCGTAAGTTCTTTTCTGCATTTGTCAGCCAGCATACAAAATCTTCCTTTNTCAGATAATATTTATCTTTCGCCGAACTTATTCATGACAAGNCCCGTTATAAGCTTGGGGTAGAAATAAGTGGANTTNTGNGGCATTTTTTCCGAAGCCGCGGCAACGTCCCGTATCTCGGAAACCTTTGTGGGNTTCAGGATAAAGGAGCAGTCCGCNCCGCCCATATCCACCGCCTGGAGAGCCTCCTCGCGGGAACGGGTGTAGCTCAGATTTTTCTGATTAGCCATATTTTCCTTGTCGATACCGAAAATTCTTTCCAGCACAAGGCTGTGCAGCACCGTCACGTCCAGACCGCAGTACGCGTCCGACATTTCGGGAAGCAGTCTCTTGACAGCGTTTTCGTCCTTTAACGTCATCACATAGCACTTGCCNGCGCCAACGTACATGGCAAAGGCTTTTTTGCCGTCGTCGTAAGCCTTGTTNAGAGCCGCCTGCATACGTCCCTCGTCGGGAGCTTCGGCGATCACGAAATAATTTTTGCACTCGCCGAGAATTTTTTCAGCGTCAAATTCGCTGAGACTGTGTACTATTCTATGTGTGGGAAAAACCACCAGTCCGGGATTTTCCATATTTACCAGCATCATCATGATATAGCCGCTTTGGTCGCCGGGAACAGCTTTTCCATTGGCGCAAAGGCTCTTGTGGAAATTCAGAGCCGTCTCGTAGCGGTGGTGACCGTCGGCAATATAAAGCTTCTTGTCGGCAAAAGCCGCCGTAAGCTTTGAAATTATCTCACTGTCGGAAATTTTCCACATTCTGTGGACAGTNCCGTCCCCGTCGGTGACCTCCATATCGGGAGCGCCCGCNGAGCAGCCGTCTACCATACTGTAGACCGATTTATCCTCGTCCATATAGAGGGAATATATCTGACTGAAATTGCAGAAGGTCTCGCTCATAAGGTCAAATCTGTCCTGCTTAGCCTTTGAGAGGGTCTCCTCGTGGGGAAGAACTATCCCCTCGGAAAAATCCGTAAGCCTGACCAGGGACACAAACCCTTTCAGCGAACGCCTTGCGCCGTTTGCTGTGAACTGCATTTCGTACACGTAAAGGCTGTCCTCGCCGTCGCAGGCAAGGATATCCTTTTCAAGCCACCCGCCAAGGGTGTCTCCCGCCTGACTGTAGCGTTCGTCGCCGCCCTTGGGCAGCTCCAGACGGATTATATTGTAAGGGTTCTTAGCGATATAGTCCTCACGCTGAGCGTCGGAAATAATATCGTAGGGCGGACACACAAGCGTGTTCAGCTCCCCGCCCTGCGCGGTGTAGCGCATACCCTTGAAAGCTTTTAGTTCAGCCATTTTCGGACTCCATTTCTCAGTTACTTAAGATCCATTCCGCAGCATTTCTTGTACTTTTTGCCGCTTCCGCAGGGACAGGGGTCGTTTCTGCCCACCTTGCCCTTTACTCTTCTGGGAGAGTTTGCCACCGTGCCGTCTCCGCCGGTATCCTCAGGCTTCATGACCTGCTCGCGCTGGGGAGCCTGCTCATTGGGCTTAAGCTGGATAGTAAACAGCAGACGGATAGTTTCCTCGCGGATAGACTCGACCATAGCGTCGAACATCTCAAAGCCCTCGAAGCGGTACTCAACAACAGGGTTTTTCTGACCGTAGGAACGCAGACCGATACCCCGCTTCAGCTCCTCCATATCGTCGATATGAGCCATCCACTTGATATCCACGATCTTCAGCAGGATAACGCGCTCCAGCTCTCTGAGAACCTCCGAGCCGATCTTTTCCTCTTTCTGCGTGTAGAAGTCCATAGCCCTGCCCACAAGCTTATCAATAATGTCCTGCTTGGAAACATTTTCAAGTTCCTCGGTAGTATAGCGGAAATCCTCGTTTACCGTGAACAGACCCATAAATCTGTCCCGCAGACCCGCAAGATTCCAGTCGTCCTTGATGCCGTCGTCCATAAGGTACTGGTCAACGGTCTCGGAGATCATATCCTGTATCATTTTAAGGATATAGTCGTGAATGTCCTCGCCGTCAAGAACCTTGGCTCTCTGGCTGTAGATGATCTGTCTCTGGGCGGACATAACGTCGTCGTAGTTGAGGACGTTTTTACGGATAGCAAAGTTCCTGCCCTCTACCTTTTTCTGGGAGGACTCGATAACCTTTGTCAGCATTTTTGCTTCAATGGGCATATCCTCCTCGACCTTGAGGACTTCCATCATGCCCGTGATCCTGTCGCCGCCGAAAAGTCTCATAAGGTCGTCCTCAAGGGACAGGAAGAAACGGCTTTCGCCCACGTCTCCCTGACGTCCGGAACGTCCGCGGAGCTGGTTGTCGATACGGCGGGACTCGTGTCTTTCCGTACCGAGAATGAACAGACCGCCCGCTTCTCTTACCTTTTCAGCCTTTTCCTTGACCTCGGCGTTATATTTTTCGTAAAGCTCGCGGTATACCTTACGCGCGTTCAGGATTTCCTCATCATCGGTCTCCGCGTAGCTTATCGCTTCGTTGATGAGTTCGTCCTCCATGCCCTGCTTTTTCATTTCGGCTTTCGCCATAAATTCGGCGTTACCGCCGAGAATGATATCGGTACCGCGTCCCGCCATGTTTGTGGCAATGGTAACGGCTCCGTACTTACCTGCCTGAGCAACGATCTCAGCTTCCTTTTCGTGCTGCTTTGCGTTGAGGACGTTGTGCTTGATGCCCTTTTTGGAGAGCATTTTGGAAAGNACTTCCGATTTTTCAATGGAAACCGTACCCACAAGCACGGGCTGACCCTTTGCGTGGCACTCCTCGATCTGGCGTATAGCCGCAAGGAACTTGCCGTGCTCGGTCTTGAACACAACGTCTGGATTGTCTATACGCTGAACGGGACGGTTTGTGGGTATCTCGATAACGTCCAGCTTGTATATCTCCTTGAACTCCTCCTCCTCGGTCATGGCTGTACCCGTCATACCCGACAGTCTCTTATAGAGACGGAAGTAGTTCTGGAACGTAATGCTTGCCAGCGTCTTGGATTCGTGGGCGACCTTTACGCCCTCCTTGGCTTCGATAGCCTGGTGCAGACCGTCGTTGAAGCGGCGTCCCATCATGAGACGTCCCGTAAATTCGTCAACGATAATGACCTCGCCGTCCTTGACAACGTAGTCGATATCGTTTTTCATTACGCCGTTGGCTTTAAGAGCCTGATTTACGTGGTGAAGAAGCGTTGAGTTGTCCGCGTCGAAAAGGTTCACAACATTGAAGTACTTCTCCGCCTTTTTAACGCCCTGACGGGTGATTGTAGCGGTCTTAGCCTTTTCGTCNATGATATAGTCGCAGTTCTCGGAGGCTTCCTCCTGATCCACCTTGTTGTCCATTTCAACAACGACATAGGGCTTNAGNGTCTTNGCAAACTTATCCGCAAGGGTATACAGCTCGGTGGACTTGTCGCCCTTTCCCGAAATGATAAGCGGCGTTCTTGCCTCGTCTATGAGTATCGAGTCCACCTCGTCCACGATTGCAAAGTGGTGCTCGCGCTGAACCTTGTCTTTTTTGTAGATTACCATGTTGTCACGGAGGTAGTCAAAGCCGAACTCGTTGTTCGTACCGTAGGTTATGTCGCAGCTGTATGCTTCACGGCGCTGGTCGTTGTTCAGCTCGTGGAGGATACAGCCGATGGTCATGCCCAGATAGCGGTAGACCTTTCCCATTTCCTCCGACTGGAACTTAGCCAGATAGTCGTTTACCGTAACAACGTGAACGCCCTTGCCCTCCAGAGCGCAGAGGTAGGACGCGCAGCAGGCAACGAGAGTTTTACCTTCACCTGTTTTCATCTCGGCGATACGTCCCTGATGGAGGACAATCGCGCCTATTATCTGCACGGGGAACGGCTTTTTGCCCAGTACTCTCCAAGCCGCCTCCCTTACGGTAGCCAGCGCCTCGGGAAGTATGTCGTCAAGGGTCTCGCCCTTTGAAAGACGTTCTCTGAGAAGCTTTGTCTGGGATTTGAGAGTGTCCTCAGACATAGCCGAATATTCGTCGTCGAGTTCAAGAACTCTGTTTTTGATAGGTTCTATCTTAGCAAGCTCTCTTTTGCTGTAGCTGCCGAAAAGCCCGTCGAAAATGCCCATTAATAAATTCCACCTTTATATTGTTTGACGCTTATCATTTATAATAAACCAAAATGCGCGTATGACACGATATATACAATTATAACTCAAAAAAATAAATTTGTCAATGTTTTTTCACAACTAATATGATAATTGAAGAATAAATTGTCTTGACTTTCGGTAAAAATTGGGTTAAACTTAAAGTAATTCGGGTCGGGAGGTGAGACGGTGCGCTGCGGATACTGCGGAAAAAAAATGAGGGACACAGCCAAATTCTGCCCCTACTGCGGAAAGAAAAACATCGGGAACGGCTCGGAATTTGCGGGAAAATTTGACAGCAGGGACGGTCTCCTCGTAGTGAAGGCTCAGGAAATTTTTTCCAACGGGAAACCGAAAAGATCCCGCGGAAACGGAGGAATGCAGTTCCGCGCGGCTGCCGCTGCCTTGGCGGCGGTACTTCTCTGCGCGGGGATATACCTTGCCGCAAGGTTCGCCCTGCCCGAAATACGGTACTCAAACGCCGAGAAGCTTTACGCGGCGGGAGATCACGCAGCCGCCGAAAAGATCTTCTCGGGACTTGGAAGCTACAAAAGCAGCGCGGATTACGTCCGCAAATGCAGGTACGAAATAGCTCTGGCGTTTATGGAGGACGGTCTTTATCCCGAAGCGGCGGACGCTTTCACCTCTCTTGACGGCTACGCCGACTCAAACCTGCTTGCGGCGGAATGCATGGTGAAGATAGCGGACGCTTACGCCGAGGAGGGAAACCTTACTGCGGCGGCTTCGGTCTACGCGGCCGCGGGAAAGCCCGAGCTGGCACGGTCGGCGGCAAAGCGCAGGGCGAAGTCCCTTGCCGAAAGCGGAGACTATTTCTCCGCGGCGGAGGTCTCGGAAAAATACGGNGACCCCGAAGCCTCCCGCGAATACCGCTATACAGGCGCGTCCGAAGCCCGCACAAACGGCGACCTCAAAACCGCCGCCGACAACTTCCGTCTGCTGGACGGCTACAGGGATTCCGCCGAGCTTGCGGACAAGTGCGCCTACAGCTATTATATGTCGGAATACGGCAAAAACGGCGCGTCCGAGGAAATTGTCCGCGGATTTTATTTTCTTGAAGATTATCGGGATTCCCGTGAACTGTTCACGAAAACCGCCTACGAATACGGCTTGAAATGTGTTGACGACGGGAACTTCTACACCGCGGCGGCTATGTTTATGAACTCGGGCTCATATGAAAGCTCTCAGTCTCGGCTTTATGAGACCCGCTACGCTCTGGGCGACTCCCTTGCGGAGTCCGACCCCGCTTCGGCACGTTCGGTCTTTGCGCTGCTCAGCACCTATCTGGACAGCTCCAAAAAGAAAAAAGCCGCCTCCGAAAGGCTTGCCGAGGGTGAAAATNGGTACGCCGGCGAAAGCTGGTACGCNGACGGCTATACCTCCGCAAACGGCTACTACACAGACGTGTTCACGAAAAATGACGTGCTGCTCGTCTCCTGCACGGCGGGAACGGACACTATCTCCCCTCCCGTGACNCTTGTGCTNACATTCAGGGACAGCGCGGGAAACGAGGTCTCCGCCGACTGCGAGAACGTCCGNAACAGCGGGTCGTTCAGCGGAAGCTTTTCGCTTTCCTCGGCGGCAGTCGGNGACGCGGAGATCGTCATTTCCCGAAAGGACAGCGGCTCGGTGCTGCGGACGATACGGATAACCGTCAGGGATTAGCTTTCCCGCGGTCTGNTCCCGAAAGAAGCTTCATTCCCGCAAGCATGAGAACGGGAAATATCACCGCAAAAAGCAGTCCCGTTCTCAGTCCCGACGAAGCCGCACCCGAGTCCGCAAAAAGAAGCGGCGAACCGTTTTCCGCAAGCTTCACGAAAACTCCCACAAGTGCGGGNCCGGACGTGCAGCCAAGGTCTCCCGCCAGAGCAAGCACCGAGAACATCGCCGTGCCGCCGTTCGGGAATTTTTCCGAGGCAAGGCTGAACACTCCCGGCCACATTATCCCCACCGACAGACCGCAAACCGCGCACCCTGCCAGAGAAAGCAGCGGTACGGGCGCGAACACCATTGTCAAATAGCTGATAACGCACAGCACGGAGCTTGCCGATATCATCGGTACAAGCTTTATTTTTTTGCCGAAAATGCCGTAGAGAAGCCTTGCCGTACCCATTAAAACGGCGAACATACACGGTCCGAGGAGGTCTCCCGCAGTCTTGGAGACTTTAAGTCCCGCCTCGGCAAACAGCGACGCCCACTGAGACGCGGCAAGCTCGGACGCTCCCGCGCAGAGCATCAGTATGCAGAAAAGTATGAACAGTCTGTGTCCGAAAAGCTTTTTGAACGGTATCTCCTCGCCGCCCTCCTCAACAAAGGGACGGAGGGGTACTTTCAGAAAAAGAAACGCGTTGGCAAAAGGGATCACCGCCCAGAACACNGTCACCAGACGCCAGCTTTCCGTGCCGAAAGCGGAAAAGAAAGCCGTGGTAAGCAGCACCACCAGAACCTGTCCCCAGCAGTAAAAGGAGTGCAGCAGGCTCATTGCGGAGGATTTCGCGTCCCCGGGAAGCGAGTCCACGATAGGGCTTACAAGCACCTCGGTGATTCCCCCGCCCACGGAGTTCAGCGCGGCGGACAGAAGCAGTCCCGCAAAGGGGTCGGGCAGGACATAGGGAAAAACTCCCATAAACGCGAAGCCCGCCGCCGTGCAGAGATGTGCGGCGACCATTGACCCGCGCACTCCCATAACGCCGACTATACGCGGTGAAAGGATATCAATAATAGTCTGCATGATAAAGTTTGCGGCTATGAGAACGGCTATTTTTCCCAGTGATATGTCAAAAGTGTTGCAGAATATCAGAAACAGCAGCGGCGGAAGATTGTTTACCTCCGCCTGTGTTATGTAACCCACATAGCACGCAGTAAGCGTGTGTTTATAGTTAAGCTTCATTTCGCTNTTTCCCCCTGTGTAAATATCATATCCTATATGGTAGTCCTTTGCCGCCGCTTATTCATTGATATTTTATTGCAATTTCGTGAAATATTTTTCTTTAAAGCGCCATTTTTGTAATATATGCATAATTTTTCATCAAAACTTTATGCATATTTTTAGAATTCTTAGATGACAAAATCACTGAAATATGTTAAAATATTATTNTAAAAGTGTGATTAACAGGGAAAAATTACTTTTTCGGGGGGCACCGCTTTGAGAAAATTCAGAAAGCTTTTAGGCGTTATCATCGCTCAGTCAGACGCTCCGTATCAGTCAAAGCTGCTTGAGGGTATCCTTGAAGAGGCATTCGAGCTGAATTACGACGTAGCCGTTTTTTCAACCTTCAATAAGGATAAGCTGTCCGAGCCTTGGCACGAGGGCGAGGAAAATATTTTTTCAATGATAAATTATTCCGTTCCCGACGGCATTATTTTCGTACCCGATACTCTTCAGGTCGGCGGCGTTGCCGAACGGATCGAAGCCGATATCAAAAAGAAATTCAGCAAGCCCGTTGTCTCGGTGGATATTGCCACGGAGGGCTTCGACAATATNTTTACCGACGACATTCAGAATATCAAAATGCTGATCTCTCACCTTATNGAGGATCACAAGCTTACCGANATCGCCTTTATGACGGGCATTAAGGGACACCCCCATTCCACNAANCGCCTTACGGGCTACTATGAAGCCNTGATAGAGCATAATCTGCCTATNGACAGAAGCCGCNTTTTCTACGGCGATTTCTGGTACAACAAGGGCGANGAGGTNGTTCAGNCCCTTATGGACGACGAACGTCCCATGCCTCAGGCGATCGCCTGCGCAAGCGACNCTATGGCNATAAGCGTATGCGAGGCTCTGAAAGCCCGCGGTCTGCGCGTTCCCGAGGACGTTGCCGTTACGGGCTACGACTCNATCGACGCGGGTATAAACTATGTNCCCAGCATAACCTCCTCCGACATTCCCGCNGAAAACACGGGCAGACGCGCCGTTAGCTTTATNCACAGCCTTATTACGAANACCAAATTCAAGGACGACCCCCGCGGCGCGGAAATAAGCATTGCNAAAAGCTGCGGCTGTTCCGTAAACGTTGCCGAAAAAATGCGGAACAAATACAANAGCTGGCGTGACAGCGANCTTTANGGNGATTTCGATTCCACCTACAACTTTATGCTGGAGGCTCTCATCTCGGAAAAGGANTACGAAAAATACCTGGGNGCTATGGGCTGGTATGCCCACCAGATNGGCGANTTCGACTATTTCTACCTTTGCGTATGCGAAAACTGGGANAATCTCGGCGAGACNGANCAGAACAAAAATTACCTTAAAAAAGGATACACNAAAAANATGTTNNTGCCGCTGTACAAGCANGACAACATCAACTATATNGANNTNGAACGNTCCTTTGATCTNTCGGAAATGCTNCCNGCGCTTTATGAGCGGCGTCCCGAGCCGACAGCGTTTTTCTTCGGTCCGCTGCACTTCAACGACAGGTGCTTCGGCTACTCGGTCATTTCCTACGGAAACAANCCGACGNCTTACTCGGATACATACCGCAAGTGGATACGCTATGTNTGCACNTCCTTTGAAAGCCTGAGNCGGCAGAGAAACCTCCAGTTCCTNTACAGCAAAATGGAGGACAANGCCGTNACCGACCTGCTCACGGGCATCTATAACAGAAACGGCTTCAATCTTTACGCNGGACAGTGNCTGTCCGACGCGGCGAAAAAGTCGGGAAGCTTCACGCTTATTCTCGGTGACATGAACAATCTTAAATATNTCAACGACACGTTCGGTCATGTGGACGGCGACTTTGCNATAAAATCCGTGGCGGACGCTTTCAAAAACGCCTGCGGAACAGACTTCTGCTACAGGATAGGCGGAGATGAATTTGTTATCGTCAGCGGCGATATTTCCTCCCGGGAGGAGATAGACGGCATTTGCGGNAAGATACAGGCTTATCTTAAAAANGTCAACGANACCGCGAACAANCCCTACTCCACAAGCGTAAGTCTGGGCGTTTACTTCGGGGACGCTTCGGAGCTGGACTCCGTNGAACAGGCNGTNTCCGCGGCGGACAAGANNATGTTCGAGGCGAANGAAAAGTACAAGCGGGAGGAAGGCTTCAGCTACAGAACCTGCCGCAAGGTGTAATTGTGTACATATTANNANGNNNCGNATTGTGCAANATCAACAAANTTTTAAAATNTGCTTGACAAATGTCCNTTNAGGGCGTAAAATGTTACTGTAATTTAATATAATAAATTCGTTGAGCAAAAGTAAGTAGCACGCGTAACGATGAATCAGAGAGCCCGCGTTTGGTGTGAGTCGGGTCATAACGGCGCTTGTGAATGGATTTGTGAGAAGCAATGGCAAACGGNNGNNAGTGTCGGCTCAGTAGTCTGCGCCGCGTTTCCTGCGTTAGTGGATAGGGTATTTATGCGTATGCGGCGTACTTGANTTATTATGACAGTATTGCGCGTTCGCTTGTATCCAAAGAGGCGGACGCTTTTTTACGTCCGTAAAGGTTGGGTGGCACCACGAGGTTTATCGTCCCGACAGTTGAGAGAATCGACTGCGGACTGTAAACCTTTTTTTATTTGAAAGGAGTTTTAATTATGCTGTATCCGTCAAAAGAAGAGGTCAAGAACCTGCTTTTAAGCTACAAGACCGTACCTGTTTTCTATGAGCTGCTTATCGACAACTGCACTCCCGTGGGACTTTTTTCCATACTCAGNGAGAAATACGAGAACTGCTTNATTCTGGAAAGCGTTGACAACACCGATCAGTGGGGTCGTTACTCGTTTATCGGTATCAANCCCAAAACNGAGGTACGCATTTACGGAGANGAGGCGCAGATAATCAACGGCTCCGACTGCGAAACNAAAAAATGTCCNAACCCNATNGAGCTTTTCAATGATATCCTCAGCAAGCGCACCTCCCCNGTTTTCATGAACAGACCCAAGCTTACNGGCGGTCTGATAGGATATTTCGGCTACGACACGGTNNGNCGCTTCGAGAAAAAGCTTGTGAACATTCCCGAGGACGACCTNAAAATGCCCGACTCAAATATGTTCCTTTACGACGAGATCGTNGCTTACGACCACCTTACCAACAAGGCTATNATTATTCTNAANATCAANGCGGGAGACGACGTTGACGCAAGGTATGAGGAATACATCGGAAAGACCATAGAGATCGGCANNATTCTTGCGGAGGGCAAGCCTACGGCCGCTTCCCACGGTGACGGCAGGGACATTGAAGTTACCTCCAANGTNACAAAGGAAGAATTTATCGGAATGGTTGAGACCGCAAAAAATCACATTCTGGACGGCGATATCAGTCAGGTTGTGCTTTCTCAGCGGTTTGAGATCGAAAATCCTCCCGCTCCCTTTGATGTGTACCGTATGCTCCGCTCCACAAATCCCTCGCCCTATCTTTATTATTTTGATCACGAGGACTACTGCATTGCGGGGGCTTCTCCCGAAATGCTGGTGAACGTTACGGACGGCGCGGTAGTCACAAAGCCTATNGCGGGAACAATAGGCAGAGGCGCNACCGAAGCCGAGGACAAGGCTTTCGAGCAGCAGCTTCTGAACGATCCNAAGGAACGNGCNGANCACACAATGCTTGTTGACCTTGGCAGAAACGACGTNGGAAANGTNTGCAGCTTTCGGTACNGTNAACGTTACNGACTTTATGNGNGTTGANCGTTACTCAAAGGTAATGCACCTTGTTTCGGACGTTCAGGGCAAGCTTGCGGACGNCAAGACCGCTCTCGACGCGCTGATGTCGGTGCTTCCCGCAGGTACGCTTTCNGGCGCNCCCAAGGTAAGNGCNATGGAAATAATCGACGAGCTTGAAAACAANAAGCGNGGTNTTTACGGCGGAACNNTNGGATACCTTGCTTTCANCGGAAATATNGACACCTGTATCNCNATAAGGACNGTTCTTTTCCGNCACGGAAAGGCTTACGTTCAGGCGGGCGCGGGTATAGTCTATGACAGCGTTCCCGAAAAGGAATACGAGGAAACCAAAAACAAGGCTTTGGCTGTGGTAAACGCGATCGCCGAAGCAGCCCGTCTTTAAGGGGAGGTCACTGATATGATTTTGATGATAGANAANTACGACAGCTTNACTTACAATCTTTACCAGCTTATAGGNACTCTTTACNCCGACATCAAGGTTNTCCGCAACGACGAGATAACCATTGANGANATNGAGAAAATGAAGCCCGAAGCTCTGATAATTTCCCCCGGTCCCGGCTATCCTGCGGACGCGGGAATATCNGTTGAAGCNATNANGAGGTTCAGCGGAGAGATACCCATTCTCGGTATCTGNCTGGGACATCAGGCTATTGCCGAGGCTTTCGGNGGAAAGATNATCCGCGCAAAAATNCCTATGCACGGCAAGGGTACGGAAATAAGCNTNAACACCGACTGTCCGNTTTTTGCGGGACTTCCCGAAAAGNTCACGGCGGCAAGATANCACTCGCTGGTGGCTGACGTNATTTCCCTGCCNGTCTGCCTGAGAGTTACCGCNACGGACGGCGACGGNCAGATAATGGCTCTNAGACACAAGGANCACCCNACCTACGGCGTGCAGTTCCACCCNGAATCCATTCTTACNGAACACGGCGCNGGNATACTTTCNGCNTTCCTGTGCGANGTTGCGGGNATCAAGAATGCNGACAGGGAAGTAATTTCCATGCCGAAAGAAAAGCGGACGGCTCTTAAAAAGTACATTGCCAAAGCCGCGGACGGCTGTCACCTTACCGAGGAGGAAGCCGAAAACGCCATGAACATCATCATGTCCGACGGNGCTACCGACGCNCAGATAGCTTCGCTGCTNACGGCAATGCGCTGCAACGGCGAGACTATCGAGGAAATNACNGGCTTTGCGCGGATAATGCGCCGCAAGGCAAGCATTGTNCCCTCGGCAAAATCGGCGGTGGACATTGTNGGTACGGGCGGAGACGTAGCNGGNACATTCAATATTTCCACAACGTCCTCATTCGTTATCGCGGGCGCGGGACTTAACGTTGCNAANCACGGAAACAGAAGCGTTTCCAGCAANAGCGGCGCGGCGGACGTTCTCGAAGCCCTTGGAGTAAAGCTCAACCTTACCCCNGCAAAGGCTTCCGCCTGCATGAAAGANGCGGGTATCGCGTTCCTGTTCGCCCAGTCCTTCCACAAGGCAATGCGGTTNGTTGCTCCCGCACGCCGNGAAACAGGCATAAGAACGGTNTTCAACATTCTGGGACCCCTTGCAAACCCNGCTCTTTCGGACTATATNCTGCTTGGCGTTTACGACGANCGTCTGCTTGAGATAATGGCTAAGGTGCTTATGAACCTGGGCGTAAAGGGTGCGATGATCGTTTACGGCGGCGGACTTGACGANGTNACGGTNTCGGGCGTGACAACGGTCTGCGAGCTTCGGGACAGGAAGCTTATCAAGTANGAGATCAACCCNGAGGACTACGGNATCAAGATCGCTCCCAAANCCGAGANCGTGGGCGGTTCTCCNGAGGACAACGCNAAGATAACNCTTGACATTCTNACAGGCAAGGAAAAGGGNGCNAAGCGNGANATNGTTCTGCTCAACGCNGGCTGCGCTATCTACTGCACGGGCGCGGCGGNNTCCATTGAGGACGGTATNAAGATGGCGCGGAAGTCCATTGACAGNGGAATGGCNTACGCTAAATTTGAGAAAATGAAAGAATTTACCAACAGNGCNTNACNGCTTTTGAAAGGATAATTTTATGATACTTGACGATATTGCGGAAAANCGCANGGAACAGCTTTCGCGNGACATNGCNGCNGTNNCCTTTGNNGANGTTCGGTCGCTTGCCGAGACNGCGGCAAAGCAGCCGTCGGGACGAAGCTTTAAGACGGCNTTGACNTCNNCNTCCNNAGCCTGCCGTTATTGCGGAGGTGAAAAAAGCNTCNCCGTCGAAAGGGATAATCAGCGAGGATTTTCNTCCGACGGANCAGGCGGCGGCTTACCAANAAGCGGGCGCGGCTGCAATTTCCTGCCTTACNGAGGAATACTANTTTAAAGGCTCGGCAGANTATTTCAGGCAGATACGCGGNACGGTNAATATCCCNATNCTGCGAAAGGATTTTATNATTGACCCCTATCAGGTNTACGAGGCGAAAGCAATGGGCGCGGACGCGGTTCTGCTTATCGCAGCGATACTTTCCGAGGAGCAGATGAGAGAGTACAGAATTATCGCGGAGGGTCTCGGCATGGACGTTCTTGCGGAAAGCCATGACGAAAAGGAGCTTGAAGCGGTCATTGCCGCGGGGTGTAGCATTTTCGGAATAAACAACCGCAACCTGAAAACCTTTGAGGTGTCCCTTGAAAACACGAAGCGGCTTGCAAAGCTTGTCCCCGACGACGGTATCCTTGTTTCGGAAAGCGGCATCAAAACCGCCGAGGACATGAAGCTTCTTGCCGACCTTGGCGCGGATGCGGTGCTTATCGGAGAGACGCTGATGAGAAGCGGCAGCGTGGAAAGCTCCATGAAAGAATTGAGGAGCTTATTATGACAGCCGTAAAGTTCTGCGGTATGCGCCGTGTTGAGGATATCGGATACGCCAACCAATGCCGTCCCGATTACGCGGGATTTATCCTGTCGGACGGCTTCAAGAGAAGCGTTGATTTCGGTACTTTTTATGAGCTGAACACATATCTTGACAAGGATATAAAGCGCGTGGGCGTTTTCGTCAACGAACCGCTTGAAAACATTTTACACTGCGCTTATAACGAATCCTTGGACGTTATCCAGCTTCACGGAGACGAAGATGAAGCTTATCTGGAAAAGCTTCGCGGGGGCTTTTCGGGAGAGATTTGGAAAGCCGTTCGGGCGAAATGTCCCGAGGATATCGAAAAGGCGGGACGCTTGTCCTGCAATAAGCTTTTGATAGACAGCTTCAGCGAAAACGCTTACGGCGGCACGGGAAAGCGGGTCAACACCGAAATTGTGAAAAATGCAGAAATTACCAAGCCGTTCTTCATAGCGGGAGGTATTACCGCGGAAAATATTGCTGAAATTATTAGGGAGGTCTCGCCCTGCGGCGTTGATCTGAGCAGCGGCATTGAGACGGACGGTTTCAAGGACTTTAACAAAATGAAAAATATCATGCGAATTTTAGAGGAGGAAAATTTGAGATGAACGAAAAGAAAGGACGCTTCGGGGATTTTGGCGGACAGTACGTTCCCGAAACGGTCATGAACGCTGTAAACGAGCTTGACGCGGCTTATGAAAAATACAAGGACGACCCCGATTTTATCGAGGAGCTGAAACGCTATTACCGAGACTATGCGGGCAGACCCTCTATGCTGTACTGCGCGGAAAAAATGTCCGCGGACTTGGGCGGGGCTAAGATATACCTCAAACGCGAGGACTTGAACCACACCGGTTCGCACAAGATAAACAACGTTCTGGGACAGATTCTTCTTGCGAAGCGCATGGGCAAGACACGCATTATCGCGGAAACCGGCGCGGGTCAGCACGGCGTTGCTACGGCTACAGCCTGCGCGCTTTTCGGTCTGGAATGTCAGGTCTACATGGGCGCGGAGGACGTTGAAAGGCAGTCCCTGAACGTCTATCGAATGGAGCTTCTGGGCGCGAGCGTTATCTCCGTAAGCGAGGGTACATCTACGCTGAAAGACGCTATCAACGCCGCTATGCGCGACTGGGCTGAAAATATTGCAACAACATTTTACTGTATCGGTTCCGTTATGGGACCTCACCCCTACCCTGCTATGGTTCGCGATTTTCAGAAGATCATTTCCGAGGAAATACGTTCACAGCTTATGGAAAAAGAGGGTAAGCTTCCTGACTGCGTTGTCGCCTGCGTAGGCGGCGGCTCTAACGCAATGGGCGCGTTCTACGACTTTATCGGGGACGAAAGCGTTCGCCTCGTGGGGGCGGAAGCCGCAGGTCTTGGCGTTGACACCGACAAGCACGCCGCCACCGTAGCTCACGGAACAATGGGAATTTTCCACGGCATGAAGTCGCTTTTCCTGCAAAACGAGTTCGGTCAGATCGACCCTGTTTACTCCATTTCGGCGGGACTTGACTACCCGGGAATAGGTCCCGAACACGCTATGCTCCACAAAAAGGGACGTGCCGAATATGTTCCCGTTACAGACGAAGAGGCTGTATGCGCGTTTGAGTACCTTTCCCGTGTCGAGGGAATTATCCCTGCGATCGAGTCCGCGCACGCTGTTGCGGCGGCTTTGAAGATTGCTCCGAAAATGGGCAAAGACCAGATCATGGTGATAAACATTTCGGGACGCGGCGACAAGGACGTTTACTCGATAGCCCGCTACCGCGGAAAAAATGTGGTGAATTCCTAAGGAGGTCAGGAAGATGAACAGAATAGAAAAAACTTTGGCGGAGCTTAAAGCCAAGGGTGAAAAGGCTCTGATAACATTTGTTACGGCGGGCGACCCCGACCTCGAAACCACGGAAAAGCTTGTGCTTGAAATGTTTGATAACGGCGTGGACATTGTGGAAATAGGCGTACCATTTTCCGACCCCGTTGCCGAGGGCAAGGTCATTCAGGCGGCAAGCCTGCGTTCCCTTTCCAACGGTACAGACCTTACAAAAATTTTCGGCACGGTGGAAAATCTCCGCAAAAAAACCGACAAGCCGCTTATACTTATGATGTACGTGAACACTATTTTCCGTTTCGGTACGGAACGCTTCTTTAAGCTTTGCAGCGAAAAGGGCATTGACGGCGTTATCGTCCCCGACCTGCCCTATGAGGAGCGGGACGAAATACGCTCCTTTGCGGAGGATAACGGAATTATCCCCATAAGCTTGGTCGCGCCCACGTCCCACCAGAGGATAGAGAGTATCGCCTCCGACGCGCATGGATTTCTCTACTGCGTTTCGTCCACGGGCGTAACGGGTACGAGAAGCAAGTTCTCCACTAACTTCGACGAGTTTTTCGGGGAGATCAAAAAGAGCTGCAAAGTCCCCGCAATGGTGGGCTTCGGAATTTCAAATCCCGAACAGGCGGTGAAAATGGGTAGCTACTGCGACGGCGTTATCGTTGGAAGCGCGGTGGTGAAAATCATTGCCGAATACGGCAGGGACTCTGTCAAAAAGGTGGGCGAATTTGTACGCTCGCTTAAAGACGCGCTTAAATAATACTTACAGAAAAAGAGACTGACCCGTAAAAAGGTCAGTCTCCTTTTAGTTGCACGCATTGACGTTCCCGCTGTGAAAATATGCAGCCGCAGTAATCCTGACGGTACAGACCGTACTCCTGCGACAGCTCGATACTGCGCTTGTAGCCGTTCTTTTTCTTGAAATCGGAGGGCAAGTGCTGTACTCCGTATTTCTCCGCAAGCTCCTCGCCTATCTCATTGAGCCTTGCGGCATTTTTATATGGACTTACCGACAGGGTCGTGGTAAAGTAATCGTACCCGCCTTCGGCGGCAAGACGCGCGGTCTCTTCCAGACGCAGACGGTAGCAGGCGAAGCACCTTTCCCCACCCTCGCGGATATCCTCCAGACCCTTTACCGCCGCATAAAACCGCTCCTGCTGCCAGCCGTGCTCCTCAAAGGACACGGGATTTTTACAGGGCAGCTCGGCGATAAGCCGTTTCTGCTCGGCAATGCGGTGGAGGAACTCCTCTTCGGGGTAAATGTTCGGATTAAAGTACAGCACGGTTATGGAAAAATACTGGGAGAGATACTCCAGCACCGCGCTTGAACAGGGCGCACAGCAGCTGTGCAGAAGCAGTCTCGGCGGTTTTCCCGCGTCAAGGGTTTTCAGTATTTTTTCCTGTAGTATCCGATAATTGATCTTCTGTTCCATTGCAATCATTTTCCTTTTTATTCTGACATTTGTCCGCAAAAGCACAGCCCGAACAGCCTCCGCAGCAGCCACTCTTTCCGCGCTTTTTGAGATATACGACTGCCGAAACAACAGCGGCGGCAATTACCGCAAGAGCGATGTAATCCTGAACTCCCAGCGAAGCGATGATACTAACCATAGTTCCTCCCAAAGGCTGAGCCTTTTTGCTTGCCGCCATTTATAGCAAGCACCGAAAGTTTGCTACCGAGACGAAAGTTACTTCTGTATCGGAATTTGCCTGAACATAAAATATGTAACTATGCCTATGCGGCGGCACGCAAGAATATTCTATCTGTAATCGTGAATGTCGTTTTCGAAACAATAAACAATTATACCATGCCGCGCCGCTGTTTGCAAGCTAAATTGCCCTTGTATACTTTTTCAGGAACTCCAGCTCGTTCCCCTCAAAATAGGGAGAAAGCTTGTCGTAAACCGTTTTATGATACGCGTTGAGACGTTCTCTGTCCTTGGCTTCAAGCTGTGTCGGGTCAATGCAGTCCAGATCAATCGGGGCGTATGTTATCGTCTCAAACTCCATTATCTGACCGTATTCGCACTTCTCCGCCTTTTTGCAGAGCAGCTCGTTTTCTATCCGTATACCGTGGCTGCCCTCCACGTAGACTCCCGGCTCGTCGGTGGTTATCATGCCCTCTTCAAGCACCGCGCTCATGGGTCTGTCCTTGGAAAGCTTATGCCTGAAGCTGTTGGAGCCCTCGTGCACGCTCAAAAGATATCCCACGCCGTGACCCGTTCCGCAGCGGTAGTCCAGACCCTTTTCCCACATAATGCCACGCGACAGGATATCTAAGTTTTCTCCGCGGCAGCCGTGCATGAACCTTGCCGCCGCAAGATTAAGCATTGCCCGAAGTGTAAGCGTAAAGTGATACCGTACTTCGTCGGAGATATCCCCAAGCGCAAAGGTGCGGGTTATGTCGGTCGTGCCCTCGAAATAGTGTCCGCCGCTGTCCACAAGAAGTATGCCCTGCGGTTCAAGGACGGCACAGTTCTCGCTGTCCGCGCTGTAGTGCATCATGGCGGCGTTGGCGTTGTAGGCGCTTATGGTTTCAAAGCTGGGGGCAATATAGTGCTCCCCGCCCACCTCACGGCGCAGATTATCGATATAGTCCGCCGCGGACGCTTCGGTAATCTTTATTTTACCGATATTGTTTTTGAGCCAGTACATAAATTTTGTAACGGCAATTCCGTCCAGAAGATGGGCGTATTTGGTATTCTCTACCTCCACGGGATTTTTCACCGCTTTCAGCAGTTCAGCGGGATTTGGTTCGGAAATTATCTCGCAATTTTTTACAGCCTCCGCAAGACGGTAATTCGCCCGCTTTTCATCAAGCCAGACCTTTCCCGACGACAGCTTTTCCGCGTAATCGTAAATATCATCGTAGGGACGAAGCTCCGTGCCGTTTTTTTCAAGGTACTCAGAAACCTTTTTGCTGCAAGCGTTTTTGTCTGCAAAAAGAACAGCGGATTTTTCGGTTACAGCCGCATAGGAAAGAACCATGGGACAGCTCTCGATGTCGTCCGCGCGGATATTGAAAAGCCACGAAATTTCGTCCAGAGCCGTAATAATATGGATATCGGCTTTTTTCGCGGACATTTTTTCACGCACCTCGGAAAGCTTTTCCAACCCGCTTTTGCCGCTGTATTTTTCGTCAAGCAGATAGATTTCCGTGTGTTCAAGGGCAGGACGGTCTTTCCATATCCTGTCGGCTAAATCAATATCGACTATTCCGCCGTTTTTTTCCTCGGCAATTTTTTTGTACGCTCTGCCTGTTTCGGCAGTCACCACACGACCGTCAAAGCCGATATTTCCGCCTTCGGACAGGATATCCGAAACGTACTTCCGCACCGTGGGAACGCCCTCCTCACCCGATCTCATAAGTACTATTCCGCTGCCCCGAAGCTGATTTTCCGCCTGAATGAAATACCGTCCGTCGGTAAAAAGAGCGGCATCGGTCTCCGAGACCACAAGCGTTCCCGCCGAGCCGGTAAAGCCGCTGAAAAATTTTCGCGTCATAAAATAAGGGCTGACATATTCGCTGTCGTGAAAATCCGACGTGGGAATAATATAAACGCTGATTTTTTCCTTTTTCATTTCATTTCTGAGTGCAATAATTTTTTCCTTGGTATCCATAAAAATTCTCCTTTTAAAAAATTTTTCAGAAATATTTTTTAAAGCCACTGAATAAACGCGGTTTTATCATTTCGGTTATAGCCCGCGCGCTCGTAAAATCTGAGTGTGCTTTCCTCCTTTGAGCCTGTGAGAAGCATCATTTTGTAGCAGTTTTCTTTTCGGGAAATTTCCCGCGCAAAGTCAAGGCAGGCAGTCGCCAGACCGCGGCAGCGAAAGGCTTCGTCTGTGACAACATTTTCTATCAGCGCGTAGGGACGCTGTCCGTGGGTAAGGTTAGGTACGATCACGCAAACGCAGGAGGAGACTATCTTTCCGTCCTCTTCGGCAACGATGATGTGGTGATTTTCGTCGTCCAGTATTTTTCGGCAAAGCGCGGAAAGCTCCGCGGTATCTTCGGGTATCGGGTTGCCGTGAAGCTGTGTGTAAAGCTCAAAAAGACCTTTGAGGTCGCTTTCGGTGATTTCACGTACCATATATTTTTCCTCCCGTTTTTCGGTTTTGTCCGCAAATATTTTTACTGTTTTAAGCATACCACATATTGCCGAAAATGTCAAACAGGCATACCTAAATTTATTTTAAGTACACCTGTTATATAACATATATAATTTTTAAACAAGCGTTATATTACACTTGTTATTTATAGAGCTGCTCCTCTATTCTGATAAGTCTGTTGTATTTTGCAGTACGCTCGCTTCGGCAGGGCGCGCCCGTTTTTATCTGACCCGCATTTACAGCTACAGCAAGGTCGGCGATAAATGTGTCCTCGGTCTCACCGCTTCTGTGAGAAATTATAGTGCCGTAGCCGTTTTCCTTTGCCAGCGAGATTGCCGAAAGTGTCTCCGAGACCGTTCCTATCTGATTCAGCTTGATGAGGATAGAATTGGCGCAGCCGTTGTCAATACCCTTTTTCAGACGCGTGGGATTGGTCACAAACAGGTCGTCGCCCACAAGCTTGACCTTGCTGCCGAGTTGATCGGTAAGTTTTTTCCAGCCGTCCCAGTCCTCCTCGTCGAGGGGATCCTCTATCGAAATGATAGGATACTTGCCGCAAAGCCGTTTCCATTCCTCGATAAGCTCGTCGGCGGTTCGGGACAGCTTTTTCTTCGGCAGGAAATAGCCCTTGCCATCTGCCTTCCACTCGCTTGAAGCAGCGTCCAGAGCAATGGCGAAATCCGTTCCAGCCTTATATCCCGCCGCTTCAACCGCTTCAAGTATAAGCTCTATCGCTTCTTCCTCGCCGGAAAGATTGGGAGCAAAACCTCCCTCGTCGCCCACACCCGTACTCAGACCCTTTGCCTTGAGAATTTTCGCAAGACGGTGGTATACCTCCGCGCACTGACGAAGTCCATCGCGGAAACTCTCCGCGCCCTTGGGGATTATCATGAATTCTTGAACATCAAGATTATTCGCCGCGTGCGCGCCGCCGTTGAGAATGTTCATCATAGGCATGGGGAGCTTTCTGCCGTTCACGCCTCCGAGAAAGCGGTACACAGGCATACGGTAATGATTAGCCGCAGCCTTTGCCGCCGCAAGGGACACGGCAAGCATGGCGTTTGCTCCCAGCTTGGACTTGTCAGGCGTGCCGTCCGCGTTAAGAATTACCTTGTCAACAGTGTCGGTGTCGGAGGCGTTTATGCCTTTCAGGGCCATATTCAGCGTTGTGTTTACGTTGGAGACAGCTTTCTGGACGCCCTTTCCGCAGTAACGGTTCTCGTCGCCGTCGCGAAGCTCCAGAGCCTCGTAAATACCAGTGCTTGCGCCGCTTGGAGCAGCTCCCCTGCCCGCAGTGCCGTCGGAGAGCCAGACCTCCGCCTCAACGGTGGGGTTTCCGCGGGAGTCTATTATTTCCCGACCGATGACTTTTTCTATGACTGCTTTTTGTTCAAACATATTTTACCGTTCCTTTCGGTTGAAATTTGAGATTAGTATTTACGATTTTTTGGATTTTATGCTTTAGGGCAAATATTCGGCATAGTAAGCACAGAAATTGATTTGGAATGTAGCGCACTATCGTGCGGCTTTTTAGGCGGCGAAGCCGCCGACTAAAGCTGGTCGAGCTGAGCCCAGCTCGCGAAGTCCAGAGGCGGAGCCTTTGGTCGCGCTCCGCAGAGCGCGAAATTCCCTCCCCGCGCCCGCAGGCGCATAGCCTCCGAAACGGAGCAGGAGGTGAGAAACGGCGAGAGCCGTTTCGAGGAGGGGCGAACACGACCGCCCCTCCTTGTTGCGGTTCGCAGAAAGGTAAATCTTCAAAACGTCACAGTGTGACGTTTTGGACGGAACAAACTACGGCTGAATGTTGCCCCTACTGTGCTTGGAAACTTAAACAAAGTATTATTCGTTGAAAACAGTCCACTGGACTGTTTTCAAGATTTACTATACCGCGTAATGTAACAAGGGGGAGCGGTCGTGTCCGCTCCCCCTCGAAATGCTGTCGCATTTCTCACCCCTTTCACCGTTTTGAACGATATGCGCCTGCGGGCGCGGGGAGGGGATTTCGCCGCCTGCGGGCGGCGACCAAAGG
>JAAVHI010000026.1 GCA_014799785.1 Ruminococcus sp. | reverse complement strand
GAGTTCTTACTTCCTTCATTACCTCTTCAGTTCATCACCAAATTGATAACTCCGGGGTTCAGGGTCCTTGTATGGTCTTCTTCGTTTACTGTTGTTCAATTTTCAAGATTCCGATCCAAACCGCATTTGATTTGGATTGTTCACATCGGATCGTCTTGACCTCTCAGCGGAACTTTTTAAGTATATCACACATTCCCGAGTTTGTCAAGTACCTTTTCAAAATTTCTTTTGGAAATTTTTATCGTCCCCGAAGCGACTTAAATATAATAACACATTAATCGAGGTTTGTCAACAGATTTTTTCAGTTTCAGCAATTTATCCACATAATCCAAAATAAAGCGCCCAAATTTACAGCAATATGCACATTTGACCGTCCTGCTAATCCGCTTCTAAACGCACGATAAATGATTATTCCGCCTGCAATATAAGATTCAGATAATCAAGCTGTTCATCGCGCACGTCCTTGACTTGATTGTCAACATCGCTTACAACAATGTAAAAATTCTTTACAATAGTATTGCCCGACTCGCCGTCAACATAGTGATACCTATACACATAGGTGGAGGTATTAGACGTGCTTTCTTTTATTATAGTATATGGTTTAAGACCGATCGAACGTTCCGCGCTTTTGAGGGAATCTCCAAAGCTGACGGCGCTTGTCTCGATCTCGGAAGCCATTTTGCTGCCCATCCAGTTGTGCTTGATAACCGAGAAATTGTACAAGACAGCCTCGTTTACCGAATCGCTTCCGTCCTTTCTCAGCAGCACCGCCCATTCTGGAACCTCGATACCGCCCACGTTCACACTTTTTTCAGATTCACAGATGTAGCTATAGTCCGCGATATGGTTCAGCGCACCGTAAACCGAGCTTTCGCCGCCGATAAAGGCCGTACCCGTAGTGGACTCTATGATGTCGATGTCCCTGCCGAGTGGTACGCTGTCAAAAATTTTGCGTCCCTCGGAGGCCTTTATCGAGGCCGACACAGATACTATTACAATAATGATCACGGCGACGGCAATCACAGCCGCGATAATTTTCACCGCAAGTTTAAAGCTTTTCATTTTGTCGGCATTCCGGTTTTGGGACGAACGCCTGCTCTTCTTGCTGCGCGAAGCCGTTTCATCGGTTTGAACAGGTATGTCAATATTTACAATTTCCGCGCCGCAGTAGCCGCAGAAAATATCGTTATCGTTGATTTCCTTTCCGCATTCGGGACAGATCATCGGATTTGGCTCCTTTCAAAGCATTTTCCTCAGTATACCACGTTTCCCGAAATTTGTCAATATCCGATACAAAAGTGCCCTTTTTGGCACAGATGCGCAGTTTGTACTGACTACCTAATCATAAATCCCCGTATAACAAGCAGTACGATAATATGGAGCGGATAAAACCCGTAGCAGAAATACTGAAATATTTTATTGTGTATCCCCTGCCGCCCGCGGTACAGCCAAATGGGTATCAGTGCAAGCAAAGCAAGTCCCTGCTGAACAAATTCCACCTCATGACCGAACAGACTGAATGCGTAGTAGTATCCTCCCAGCAGCTCCACATTCAGAATATACAGGCACAGAAGCTGACCTATCCTGCTTTTCCAGTTCTGTCCGCGGAAGAAATAAAACGTCAGAATCGTCATGACGCCTGCACCGTAGTAATCCGCCATTACCGCGTAGCCGAGAATGAATCCCGCCAAGGCAAGTCCCGCCGACAACAGCCACACCGTCACAGCCTTAAAGCGCGACCTGCATTTTTCGATCAAGAAGATCAGCAGCAGGCTTATGAGGAAAGTCCACAGCACATTCTGATGATACGGATAAATTACAGTGCCTCCGTATATCAAATTAAACGGTATTTCGGACAGACACGCCCATAAAAGCATACGCAGCATATATCGCTTCAAATTGTGGGTGCGGCGGTACCCCTCCGCGATCATAAACGCGAAGATCGGAAATGCTATCCGTCCGATACAGGTCAGCCACTCCTCCGCAGGAAAAAGCGCCGCCCACAAATGATCGCACAGCATGAAGCCCATAGCCAAAATATGGAGCGCGGACGAACTGATATCGGGTTTTGATTTTTGCTCCATCATATATTCCTCCGCATACTTTTTGTTATGCATTAAAGTCAATAAAAAGGTGTAAAGCCCTTGATATAGACTTTACACCGTCTCTTGAATAGTACTTATATTATATCGGAAATAAAACGTTGTGTCAAGGTGTACGGCCCATTTTATTTCCTTGGTAATTATTTATTTCCGTATCATCTTGACGATCCTGCTTACCACGGGACATAACAGTCCTGCCACAGCCCAGATAACCAGACCGTTTACCCCAAACTCACTCCAGCTTCCCTTATCAAAGAAATGCGCGCGGGAGTAAAAGACATAACCGATATAGACCGCTGTAACGATCAGCCAATAAATTACCATAATATCCCTGCGTTTCTTTTTATCGGACTTTCGTTCACGGCTGTAATCGTCCGCCTCCAAAAGCATATTGTAGCCGTCATTGATTATGGAGGTTTTTACCAGAATGTATACACCCACGGAGCAGATTGCCAGAAGCATAACAAATCCCATTATTGCGGTAAGGTCGTCATCGGTAATAGCTGCAAGAAACAGGGGTATTACCGAAAGTATGCAGATTATCGTACCGAGAATAAGGCTTTTGGTGTGCTTTGAGGAGTACGCCTCCCGCCGTTCCTTTGCCATGCCGCTTACGCCGTAGCTCGTGTCTATGAACTCGTTTTCAAGATATTCAAAGTCCCTTAGTTCCCTGCCCGACATTATGAAGATGATCACCGCAAAGGCAATTATTGCCAGCAATACCGCAACACCTATGCCGCCCGCAAAGTTTTCGCTTATGGTAAAGCTTCCGAAAAAGTCGGGGGGAAATTCGCTTAGTCCCGCCAGAATAATAAGCACTATAGGAGAAAGTATGCACAGCGACACACCGAGAGCGGTACGGGGAGCACGCCTTTCGTTTATGCGCAGGAAACGGTTCGCTTCCTCCATAGAGACCTTTCTCAGGGGACTGCCCTCATTGTCGATGTCGCTTTCTGACACCGATTCCTCGGTTTCCATCTCGTCCTTTAAAAGATAGTCAGTGCTTACGCCGAAAACCTTTCCCAGCTGTAATATCCTCTCCAGATCGGGAACGGACTGCGCGCCCTCCCATTTTGATACCGACTGCCTTGTTACGCCCAGCTTTTCAGCAAGCTCCTCCTGAGACCAGCCGCTCTTTTTTCTTAAATAAATGATTTTGTCCGCTAAGATCATAAGTATTCAACCTTTCCAAATAAATTTTTTCCATTTTAGACGAGTAGTGATACAGAGGTATCTTTCGTCTCGGCAGAGTATTACCCTTACCGTCAAAGTATGGCGGAATGTGTAAAGGCTCAGCCTTTAACGGAATAACTTAACAGCTTTTGTATTTGACCTTGCAAGGATTTTTCTGTGCTTCTGTTATTTATATTAAACACTATTTTTCCCCGAAAATCAATAAAGTGAAGCGTACAATTTGTCAACCGAGGGGTGGAAATTGCCGTATCCGACGGTTGCGCACGTCGCCTATACGCGATTTTAGCATCTCAAAATGAAATTAAAAATGTAATAATCGCCAAAAATATATTATTTTTCACCTTTATTCATAGAATATTTACTCAATTTTGCAAGTTTCTATAAATAATCTTGCAAATCGCTATTGACATATGATTTTTAATGTGATAAAATAGTATTCAGTTGATTTTATCCCATATTTTTTTCAGGAGAGTGAGCATATGCTTTTAAAAGAAGGCGAGATAAGAATTCCCTCCGGCTGTGCCATTACAGGCTTTATCAGCAGAGACGGAAACCGGCTTAACGGCAGCGACGCCGTGAAGTCCATTTCATATATGCACGACCGTTCAAACGGTCTGGGCGGCGGCTTTGCAGGCTACGGCATATATCCGGAGTACAAGGATCTGTACGCGTTCCACGTTTTTTACAACTCAACCGAGGCACGCGAACAGACCGAGCGTTTCCTCGACCGTCATTTCGACGTTGTGAACCTGAGCCGTATCCCTACCAAGAAGATACCCGCCATTACCAACGAGCCCCTTATCTGGCGGTATTTCGTAAATCCCCTGCCTACCAAGATAGCCTCCTCACAGCTTGACGAGAAAGAATTTGTGGCGCAGTGCGTTATCCGTATAAACAATGATATCGACGGCGCGTACGTTTTCTCCAGCGGCAAAAACATGGGCGTTTTCAAGGCTGTGGGCTACCCCGAGGACGTAGGCGAATTCTACCGTCTGGACGAGTACAGCGGCTACGCATGGACGGCTCACGGACGTTACCCCACAAACACCCCCGGCTGGTGGGGCGGCGCGCACCCGTTCTCACTGCTTGACTATACTATAGTACATAACGGAGAAATTTCCTCCTACGACGCCAACAGACGCTTTATAGAAATGTTCGGCTACAAATGTACGCTTCTGACGGACACGGAGGTAATCACCTATATTTTCGACTACCTCAACAGAAAGCAGCAGCTTGACTTTGAGGACATCGCCAACATCATCGCCGCGCCTTTCTGGAGCGAGATAGACGTGCTGGAAAAGACCGATCCCGCCAAAGCGGCAAAGCTGAAATATTTCCGCAATTCCCTGTCAAGCCTGCTCATTACGGGACCGTTCTCCATCATTCTCGGCTACACGGGCGGTCTTATGGCTCTTAACGACAGGCTGAAACTCCGCTCTATGGTCGTAGCCGAAAAGGGCGATATGCTCTATATCGCCAGCGAGGAATGCGCCATAAGGGCGATCTGTCCCGACGCGGAAAACGTAAGAAGTCCCCGCGGCGGCGAGCCTGTGATTGCAAATCTTAGCGAGGAGGGTAAAAGAAAATGCCTGTAAACTTTTTTCCCGCACGGTTTGAAGTGCTGAGGAATACCGATAAATGTATCAAATGCCGCGCCTGCGAACGCCAGTGTTCAAACGAGGTGCATTACTACGACAGCGACTACGACAAAATGCTTGCAAACGAATCTCAGTGCGTGGACTGCCAGAGGTGCGTATGCATATGTCCCACGGGCGCGCTGAAAATACGCAAAAACGAAAACTCTTTCAACGAAAGCGTAAACTACACCCAGCAGGTAATGATCGAAAACTACCGTCAGGCGGAAAGCGGCGGCGTGCTGCTGTCCTCCATGGGTACGCCAAAGGATTACCCCGTTTACTGGGACAAGATGCTGATAAACGCTTCTCAGGTAACAAATCCGCCTATCGACCCGCTCCGCGAACCTATGGAGACAAAGGTTTTCCTCGGCAAAAAGCCCAGCACCATTGAAAAAAATCCCGACGGATCGATAAAGACGGAGCTTCCTCCCCACCTTGAACTCAATGTGCCGATCATGTTTTCGGCAATGTCCTACGGCTCTATCTCCAAGAACGCTCACGAAAGCCTTGCCAGAGCCGCGGAGGAGCTGGGTACATACTACAACACAGGCGAGGGCGGTCTCCACAAGGACTTTTACCGGTACGGCGCAAACACCATTGTTCAGGTAGCGTCGGGACGTTTCGGCGTTTTCAAGGGATACCTTGACGCAGGCGCGGCTATCGAGATCAAAATGGGACAGGGTGCAAAGCCGGGTATCGGCGGACACCTCCCCGGCGCGAAGATTCGCGAGGACGTTTCCAAGACCCGTATGATACCCATGGGAACGGACGCTATCTCCCCTGCTCCTCACCACGATATTTACTCCATTGAGGATCTGCGGCAGCTTATTTTCTCTCTTAAAGAAGCCACAGACTACTCAAAGCCCGTTATCGTAAAGATCGCGGCGGTACATAACGTTGCGGCTATCGCTTCGGGTATCGCGCGTTCGGGCGCGGACGTTATCGCAATAGACGGTTTCCGCGGCGGTACGGGAGCTGCTCCCACAAGAATACGCGACAACGTGGGCATTCCCATTGAGCTTGCACTTGCTTCGGTAGACCAGCGTCTCAGGGACGAGGGCATCAGGAACGAGGTATCCATTGTTGTGGGCGGCTCGGTACGTTCCTCCTCGGACGCGGTAAAGGCTTTCGCTCTCGGCGCGGACGCTATCTATATCGGAACACCCGCTCTGCTTGCGCTCGGCTGTCACCTTTGCAGAAGCTGCCACGAGGGCAAGTGCAACTGGGGTATCGCCACACAGCGTCCCGACCTTGTAAAGCGTCTTAATCCCGATCTTGGCTACAAGCGGCTTGTAAATCTTGTTCACGCATGGGATCATGAGATCAAGGAAATGATGGGCGGTATGGGTATCAATTCCATTGAAGCATTAAAGGGAAACAGGCTTATGCTCCGCGGTATCGGTCTGACCCAGAAAGAGCTGGATATCCTCGGCATACAGCACGCAGGAGANNGNCGGGGAGCCCCCGCGGGCTTAGTCACCCCCNCNGTTAAATACCNTAATATTTGACTGTACAAAGCCCCCTCAAGGGGGCGGGCGGGGAGCCCCCGCGGGCTTAGTCACCCCCACGGTTAAATACCATAATATTTGACTGTACAAGGCCCCCTCAAGGGGGCGGGTAAAAAAGTCTTACCTCTATTCTCTAATTTATAATCTCTAAAAAGGAGCTTTTTATGAAAAGAGTTTACGTAAACGAGGACAGATGCCTTGGGTGTCACCTCTGCGAATATTACTGCGCTTTTGCAAACAGCGGCGAAAGCGATATGGCAAAAACCTTTAAGCTGGACAAAAACCCCGTCCCCCGCATTACCGTGGAGGAGCTTGACGGAGTAAGCTTCGCGGTGCAGTGCAGACAGTGTACCGCTCACCCCTGCGTAAAGGGCTGTATCACAGGCGCGCTTTCCTTTGACGACGGCATTATCCGTATCGACGACAGCCGCTGCGTAGGCTGCTACACCTGCGTTCTGTCCTGTCCCTACGGCTGTATCGTCATCGACGAGAAAAACGGCGGCAAGACCATTACAAAATGCGAGCTTTGCACAAGAAACGCGGTCGGAGAACCCGCCTGCGTTTCAGGCTGCATAAACGGCGCGATAGTCTTTGAGGAAAGGGGCGAGGATTGATGAAATACGTAATTATAGGCAATTCTGCCGCGGCTATCGGTACAATTCAGGGAATACGCCTTGTTGACAAAGAGGGACAGATAGTCGTTATCTCCGACGAAAAGTACCATACATATTCCCGTCCTCTGATCTCCTACTGGCTGAAAGGCGCGGTCACGGAGGAAAATATGCGCTACCGTGACGAGGACTTCTACGAGAAAAATGATGTGGACACCCTTTTCGGCACAAGGGTTACAAAGATAAATCCCGCCGCCAAAACCGTCACCATAGAAAACGGAAACGAGATTTCCTACGACAAGCTTATGATTGCTACAGGCTCAAAGCCGTTTATCCCCCCTATGGAGGGACTTGACAAGGTTGCGAAAAAGTTCACGTTCATGACCTTTGACAGCGCGAAAGCCGTCAAGGAAGCCGTTACCGAGGGCGCAAAGGTACTTATAGTGGGAGCGGGTCTTATCGGACTTAAAGCCGCTGAGGCTCTGGAGCATTACGGCGCGGACATGACCGTTATCGACCTTGCGGACAGGATACTCCCCTCCATTCTGGACGAGGACGCCTCCGCAATAATGCAGAAGCACATCGAAAGCAAAGGCGTCAAGTTCATTCTCGGAACAAGCGTTAAGGAGTTTTCCGAGAATTCGGCTCTGCTGAACAACGGCGACACCGTTGAGTTCGACATGGTAATCCTTGCGGTGGGAGTACGTCCCAACACCGAGCTTGCAGCCGAAGCGGGAGGAACGGTAAACCGCGGAATTGTCACCGACCAGAAGCAGGCTGTAAACGGTCTTAAGGACGTTTACGCCGCGGGAGACTGCACCGAGTCTCTCGACATCACCACGGGACAGCAGAAAATACTTGCTCTTCTCCCCAACGCCTTTATGCAGGGTGAAGTAGCGGGTCAGAACATGGCGGGCAAGGAAACCTACTACCTTAACGCCATTCCCATGAACGCTATCGGCTTTTTCGGACTGCACATCATCACCGCAGGCAGCTACGACGGCGAAGCCTTTACCGAGACAGACGGCGTGAAAAATTACAAAAAGCTTGTCACAAAGGACAACGAGCTGAAAGGCTTTATCCTTATGGGAGACGTGAAGCGCGCGGGTATCTACACCTCGCTCATCAAGCATCATATTTCCATTGACGAATGCGACTTTGAGCTTCTTAAGGAAAAGCCGCAGATGATAGCTTTTTCAAGAGGCTATCGGAACGAAAAACTTGCGGGAGGTTACGGAAATGTCGACTAAGATAAACGCGGACAATATGCACTACAAAGACCTCAATCACCTTGTAAGCTCCGCGGTAGACAAGGATATCGTTATAGAAAACACTTTGGGACAGCGCTATATCGGCACCCGCACAAGCGGCAAGAATATCGAGGTACACGGTATTCCCGGAAACGCTCTGGGCGCGTATCTCAACAACTGCCGCATCACCGTTTTTGCCAACGCTCAGGACGCTGTGGGCGACACAATGAACTCCGGCGAAATAATCATTCACGGAAACTGCGGCGACGCGGTGGGCTACGGTATGCGCGACGGAAAAATATTTATCCGCGGCGGAGCGGGCTACCGCGCGGGTATCCATATGAAAGAGTATCAGTCCCACGTTCCCGTTATCGTTATCGGCGAAAAGGTCGGTGACTTTTTAGGCGAGTATCAGGCGGGCGGACGTATAGTCGTGCTTGGCATAGGCTGTGAGGGAAGCTGTCCCGTTGGCGGCTTCTGCGGAACGGGTATGCACGGCGGGGCTGTCTATATCCGCTCGGAACACGCTCCCGCGGGACTCCCCGTTCAGGTAAAGTGCGAGGACGCCTCCCCCGAAGATATCGAAGCTATCCGCGCCGACGTTGAGGAGTTTTCCAAAGAGTTCGGTCTCAATGCCGCCGAGCTGCTTAGCTCCCATTTCTTCAAGCTCAGTCCCAATACGGCAAATCCTTACAAGCAGCTTTATGTAAATAACTAAGTTTAGTCTTTACCTTTCCGAAAAAATATGTTATACTATATACAGCCAACTGCAAGGGAGGACGCTGCATGAACGGAGAAAACGGAATAGTTATTTTTTCCCACAGCGGCGAGAGCCTTGAAAACATTTCCCTTGCCGCTTCGGAGTACGGCTTCGGTCACATAGCCGTCTCGGACGGAAACGGCGGCAGGGACTTGCTTTCCCGCAACAGCTATGCCATGGCGTTTGTGAACGCTCCTCTTGAAACAGAGTTCGGACTTGATCTTGCGGTCTATGCCGCGGGACGGGGCTGCGGAGTGATAATCGCGGCAGCTGCGAAGCACTGCGGAGAGATAGCAAAAAAGATCGGCGGCACGGATATTTTTATCCTGCCTAAGCCTCTTAACAAGGCTCTGCTTTTGCAGACGTTTCGCTATGTAACGATCGCACGCGCCCAGAAGCTTGGTCTGCGGGAGGAAAATCTTGCTCTCGAAAACAGGCTCAGGGACGCAAAGCTTATCGACCGCGCAAAATGCGTGCTTGTGGAGTACCTGAGAATATCCGAGGCTGACGCTCACAGACAGATACAGAAACGCGCCATGGACATGAGAGTACCCCTTACCGCGATAGCGAAAGACATACTTAAAACCTATGAAATGTGAGGATATTTGCAATGAAATTCACCAAAATGCAGGGTATCGGCAACGATTACGTATACGTAAACTGCTTCAAGGAAACTGTTGAGAACCCCGAAGCGCTTTCGGTACGCATAAGCGACAGGCACTTCGGCATAGGCTCGGACGGTCTGATACTGATAATGCCCTCGGACAAAGCGGACTTCCGCATGAGAATGTTCAACGCCGACGGCAGCGAGGGCATGATGTGCGGAAACGGTACCCGCTGTATCGGAAAATATGTGTACGACTACGGTCTTACCGACAAAACCGAGATAAGCCTTGAAACCAAAAGCGGCATAAAATATCTGAAGCTTTTCGTCAAGGACGGTCTTGTGGAGACGGTCGAGGTGGATATGGGTCAGGCGGTGACAAAGCCTGCGGACATTCCCATGAAAGCGGACGGCGATTCGTTCATTAACAAGCCCATCGAGGTAAACGGAAAAATGTACAACATCACCGCAGTTTCCATGGGCAACCCTCACTGCGTTATCTTCACGTCCGGCGTTGACGGTCTCGACCTTGAAAAGATAGGTCCCGCATTTGAAAATCACGCTCTTTTCCCCGAAAAGGTTAATACCGAATTCTGCGAAATTCTTTCCGACGGCACAATTAAAATGCGCGTCTGGGAACGTGGCAGCGGCGAAACTTGGGCGTGCGGTACGGGTGCCTGCGCTACGGCGGTGGCGGCAGTCCTGTGCGGATATTCAAAATGCGGCGAGGAAATAACCGTCAGACTTCGCGGCGGAGACCTTTCAATCACATACAAAGACGACGGAAGCGTACTCATGCGCGGCGGAGCGGAAAAGGTTTTCGACGGCGAGATCGAACTTAAGTAATACTAATCACTAATCAAACTATAGACAAGGTCTATAGTTTGATGCCGCCTAAAAGGCGGCTGTCAAAATCAAAGATTTTGACAGGATTAGTATTGAACGGCTTTCTTGGCGGCTTTGCCGCCACAGCCGTGCGTTGCACGGCTGAATCAAACTGTAGACTTTGTCTACAGTTTGATAAAGAAATAGTATAACAAAACCTATGCATAAACGGGACGGGAAACACGTCCCGCCTAAAGAAAGGACAATCGCACAATGGCTTTTATAAACGAAAATTTTTTGAGCTTAAAGGAAAATTACCTTTTTATAGACATTGCCAAAAGGCTTGAAGCCTACAGGACGGCAAATCCCGACAAGACCTTGATACGCATGGGTATCGGCGACGTTACCCTGCCTATCGCTCCCGCCGCCGTTGAGGCAATGAAAAAGGGCGCGGAGGAAATGGCTCACAAGGAGACCTTCCGCGGCTATGAGGACAGCGGACGGGGTTATCCTTTCATGCGTGAAGCAGTCGCTGGATACTACAAAAGCTTCGGCGTTGATATCGATCCCGACGAAATTCTCATAAGCGACGGCGCAAAAAGCGACTGCGGAAATATTGTGGACATTTTCGGCGAAAACAACACCGTCCTGATAACCGACCCCGCCTACCCCGTTTATGTGGACTCAAACGTTATGAGCGGAAAAAATATCCTGTACGCTGCCTCCAACGAGGAAAACGGCTTCGCGGCAATGCCCGACCCGAATGTTGACTGCGATATCATCTACCTCTGCTCCCCCAACAATCCCACGGGTTCGGTCTACACAAAGGAACAGCTTAAAGTCTGGGTGGATTACGCAAAAAGCAAAAATGCCGTGATAATTTTCGACTCGGCTTACGAAGCCTTTATCCGCGACGAGACACTTCCCAGAAGCATTTTCGCCGTAGAGGGCGCAAGAGAGTGCGCGATAGAGATATGCTCACTTTCCAAAACGGCGGGCTTCACTGGTATGAGATGCGGCTACACGGTCATTCCCAACGAGCTTAACGCCTACACCGCAGACGGAACTGCGGTAAGCGTGTCAAAAATCTGGAGGAGACGTCAGGGCAGCAAGTTCAACGGCGTGTCCTATCCCGTGCAGTGCGCGGCGGCGGCTGTGTTTACCGAGGAGGGACTGCGCCAGACCCGCAGCAGCATTGACTACTACATGGAAAACGCCCGTCTTATGGCGGAGACCTGCGACGAGCTTGGTATCAGCTACACAGGCGGAAAGAACTCTCCATATATCTGGCTGAAATGCCCCGGCGGCATGGGAAGCTGGGAATTTTTCGATTACCTGCTGAATGAGATACAGGTGGTGGGAACTCCCGGAGAGGGCTTCGGTCCAAACGGAAAGGGCTGGTTCAGACTGACGGCGTTCGGCTCTCACGAGAACACGGCGGAGGCTATGAAGCGGCTTAAAGCGCTCTTGAAAAAATAACGATAAAAACGCAGTACCCATCGGCGGTACTGCGTTTTTTAATTTACTGCAAATCCTGGATATCCGCGGCGGTAAGGTCGTTTTCCAGATTGTCCCGCGCCAGATCGCTGTCTATGACGGGATACGCCTTGGAGATGGGCTTCTCCGCCGAAATCGGCTTTCCGTGGTACACTTTCAGCGCGGGGGATTCCGTTCCCGCGATTATCGGGTTTGCGGGGACTTTCCCGTGTTTTGCTTTGCCCTGAATTTCGGGGACTGCGGCTGCGGTGTTCCTCGGCTGAGTGTGAGTGACCTCGGGACGGCTCATTCCTTTTTTTGACATTTTATCAGCTCCTTTCAAAGATTTTTTCACTACGGTTTAGTTCCGCCTTGAAAATATTGTTGACGGAAAGTAAACGTTTATACTTTTTACAACATCTCTCTTGACAAAAGCTTGTAAAATGTGGTATGATTGTTTTTATGGTAAGTACACTTGTTTTCAGCACAAGGACGTTTTGGAAAGGTTAATTCAGATATGAGCGATTCATCTTTAATTGTTATCAGCGCCGATGTCCTGCCGGAAATTTTCCCCAAGGTACTGGAGGTAAAACGGCTTCTCGCCTGCGGAGAGGAGAAAAGCTCCGCGTCCGCCTGCAAAAGGATAGGCATTTCCCGAAGCGCGTTTTACAAATACAGGGAATGCGTTTTCGCCTACGAGGAAAAGCTGACCCAAAAAATTATTTCCTATTATGCCCTGCTGAAAGACGAACCGGGCGTGCTTTCGTCCATCCTCGCCGAATTTCACAGACAGGGTGCAAATATTATCACGGTAAACCAGAATATGCCGATAGACGGCGCGGCGGCGGTAAATATTACGGTAAGGCTTTTCGGTGATTCAGCCGACGCCTACAGCCTGAAAAACGCGCTTGCGGCGGTGAACGGCGTTATCGACGTGAAATTTATTTCGGGAGAGTAGTCCCGCACTTTTTGCAAACCAAGCAAACTAACGGGCTGACAAAAGTCCGAAGAATAAAGGAGTTATTGAAATGTCAAAAATTGCTGTTTTAGGATACGGTGTAGTAGGCTCGGGTACAGTGGAGCTGTTCTATAAAAATAAGGATAAGATAATCAGAAGCGCGGGAACCGACCTTGATATCAAGTATATTCTGGATATCAGGGATTTTCCCGACAGTCCCTACGCGGATAAATTTACCAAGGATTTTGAGCAGATCGTGAACGACCCCGAAGTAACTATCGTTGCGGAGGTAATCGGCGGACTGAAATTTTCCTACGGCTACGTAAAAGCCTGTCTGGAAAAGGGCAAGAGCGTGGTAACCTCCAACAAGGAGCTTGTTGCCGAAAAGGGCGCGGAGCTGCTTAAGATCGCCGCTGAGCACGGCTGCAACTTCCTTTTTGAGGCCTCAACTGGCGGAGCTATCCCCATAATCAGACCGCTTCACCAGTGCCTTGCGGCTAACGATATCACCGCCATTGCGGGAATTTTAAACGGTACGACAAACTTCATCATAACCAAAATGATAAACGAAAATATGGCTTTCGGGGACGCTCTCGCGCTTGCCCAAAAGCTTGGCTACGCGGAGCAGGATCCCACCGCCGATGTGGAGGGTCACGACGCGTGCAGAAAGATATGCATACTTGCCTCCCTTGCTTTCGGAAAGCACGTATACCCCAAATGGGTACACTGCGAGGGAATATCCGCCGTTACCCTTGAGGACGTTATGTACGCCGAAAGCTGGGGCGGCGCGGTAAAGCTTATCGGCTCGGTAAAGCGCACCGACGGCGGAAAAATACTGCCGATAGTACGTCCTGCGTTTGTTTGCGACAATAATCAGCTTTCCCATATTTCCGACGTTTTCAACGGCATTATGGTTTACGGCGACGCGGTTGACGAGGTAATGTTCTACGGCAGAGGCGCAGGAAAGCTGCCCACCGCAAGCGCGATCGTTGCTGACATTGTGGACGCCGCAAAAATGACGGAGACTTCAAATTCCCAGACTTGGGAGGACAGCTCCGACGACAGCTTTATCGCCGACTACAAGGACGACATTGTTTCGGTTTACGTCAGGGTAAAGGGCGTTCCTGCGGAGAAAATCTCAGAAGCGTTCGGAACGGTCGAGTACCTTTCAAGAGACGGTCAGCCCGCAGACGAGCTTGCGTTTATTTCCCCCGCAATGAAAGAGCGTGACTTCGACGCTAAGCTTGAAGCTATGGGCGGAGAAACGCTTGGAAAGATACGCATTCTCGAACTGGAATAACGCTCCTGAAAGGAATACCGATAAAATGATAAAAATTCAGATACCCGCCACAAGCGCAAATCTGGGCGCGGGTTTCGACGCGCTGGGACTTGCTTTGAACTACTACAACTATGTGGACATGGGGGAATCCGACGGAATAATCATTGAAAGTATGGACGGAACGGAAATCCCCACGGACGCTTCAAACCTTGTCTATGACGCGGCTCACACACTTTATGACATATGCGGACGAAGGCTTTCTGGACTTCATATCCGTCAGACAAACAATATCCCCATGGCCCGCGGGCTTGGAAGCTCCTCCGCGTGCATTATCGCGGGACTTATGGGCGCAAACAAGCTTATGGGCGAGCCTATGGGAGTTGACGATCTTGTCGATCTTTCCGCTCAGATAGAGGGTCACCCCGACAACACCGCTCCCGCACTTTTGGGAGGAATTGTCACCGCCGTATTCGACGGAAAGCGTGTTCAGTGGGTGAAGCAGGAGGTCTACACCACCCTTAAATTCGTGGTAACTATTCCCGACTTCGAGCTGAAAACCGAAAAGGCACGGGAATGTCTGCCAAAGGAAATTTCTCACAGGGACGCGGTTTTCAACCTTTCCAGAGCCGCGCTTTTCTCGGCTTCCCTGCTTACGGGAAAATACGAGAACCTGCGAACCGCCGTAAACGACAAGCTTCATCAGCCATACCGAATGGAGCTTATCCCCCACGGACAGGAGGTTTTCGACGTTGCCTACAGTTTGGGCGCATATGCGGCGTATTTAAGCGGGGCGGGACCGTCCCTTATGTCCATAGTGGACGCGGACAACGAGTTTTTCGTTGGAAAACTCAGGTTTGCACTTGACAGAATGGGACTTGAAAAATGGGAAGTCCACGAGCTTCACATCGACAATATGGGAACAAGGATCGTAAACGAATAACTATAAAGCTTTTTCTATTTTGCTGAAAAATTATGATGAAAGGACAGCCGCCGCTGTTCGGCAAGGTGATACAAATGGACGAAATAGAATACTTCTCCGGAACGCGGGACGACAGCGATATTATTGATCTCTACAAGGCGCTGAACTGGTACGGACTTACGGGCTACACCGACGAGGACATCGAAAAGGCTAACCGCAACAGCTTTTATTCGGTGTACGCTTACGACGGCAATACGCTGGTAGGTCTGGGCAGAGTCGCCTCCGACGGCTTTACGGCGGCGGTCATGAGCGGCATATGCGTACGTCCCGACTACCGCAGGCGCGGCATAGGCGAGCAGATAGTCACCCGCCTTGTGTACTACTGCCAGTCGGGAAACAACAAGCTGGACGTTCAGCTTTTCTGCGAGGACAGCCTTATCAGGTGGTACACAAAGCAGGGCTTCGAGCTCCACAACCGCGGTATGTGGAAAAAAATGGTGCTGCCCGAGGATAACTGCCGTCTGAGAAAGAATTTCCGCGACGTGTACGGTATCGAGCAGATCACCGATATCACCCCCGATTTTTATTGGTACAACTTTGACGCGTTCGGCGATTTCAAATACTACGGCACTATGAACAGCCGCCACGAAATGGTTCCCAGTCTCTTTATGACCTTTTACTGCGAAGAGCCTGCGGTGTTTTCCGCGGACATCATCTTTGAAAACGTAAGGCGGTTTGAGATAGGCTGCAAGGATCTTAAAACTCCGCTGACAGGCTTCGACATAATGAAGGTCAAAAGCAGCTCAAGCGGGCTTGAGGGAATGAATTATCGAGTATGCTCCCTTGAGGACGACGACATCAACTTTTTCTGCGAAAGCTTTAGGATAATAAACGTGGAAACGTCCGAGGGGGATACTCAATGATAAGCCTCAGCACATCTTCTCCCGAGGAGACTATCGCTTTTGCGGAACAGATCGGCAGGCTTCTCCGCGGCGGGGACATTATCGCCTACAGGGGCGGTCTCGGCGCGGGGAAAACCACATTTACCCGCGGCATAGCTATGGGAATGGGACTTCCCGACGAAGTGTCCTCCCCTACCTTTGCGCTGGTGAACGAGTACCGCGGAAAGGGTCTGACCCTTTACCATTTTGATATGTACAGGATACTAAACGCCGAGGCTTTGGAGACCACGGGGTTTTACGATTATATTTCCGAGGACGCGGTGATCGTCTGCGAATGGTCGGAAAATATTGCGGACTGTCTGCCCGAAAACGTTATAACGGTCACTATTGAGACTATGGGTGAGAACGTCCGGAAAATTACCGTTGAGGGAGATGAACGCTTTGCTTCTGCTGGGAATTGACACGTCGGGAAAAACCGCGTCAGTCGCTGTGTGTACCGAAAACTCGGTGCTTGCCCAGACCACGGTCTACACAAAGCTTACCCACTCGCAGGTAATACTTCCCATATGCAAGGACGTGCTTAAAAGCGCAGGGCTGACGCTTTCCGACGCGGACGCTATCGCGGCGGCGGCAGGTCCCGGGTCGTATACGGGACTGCGTATAGGCATTGCGGCGGTGAAAGCCATGTGCTTCGCTCTCGACAAGCCCTGCATAGGCATTTCCACGCTTGAAGCCCTTGCCTATAACGTTTCGCTGCACAAGGGCATAATCTGCGCGGTAATGGCTGCGCGGCTTGATTTGGTGTACTGCGCGGTTTTCCGTTCGGACGGCAGAAATATTACGCGGCTGTCCAAGGACGAGATACTGCCTATAGATGAGCTTAAAAGCCGTCTGGACGCCATGGACGAGGACGTTGTTACCGTCGGAGACGCGGCGGAAAAGCTTGCGGGAGAAAGATTCACCACCGCTCCCCCGCATCTGAAGCTTCAGCTTGCTTCAAGCCTGTGCGCGGCGGGCTTCACGAAAGAGCCGTACTCTCCCGACAGTCTGGAGGCGGCGTACATGGAGATAACCAGAGCGGAAAAGGATTTGCGGAAATAACAATATTCGGGGGTAATTTTTATGGGTACGGTACTTATTATTGCATTGATCGCTCTGCTGGCTGCGGGACCTATAATGTCGGTCAGCTTCGGCAAGCGTCAGGAGGAAAACAACCGCAAGCTGATAGCGTTCATTATGGAAAATTACAACGAGCTTGCGGGAGGGGCGATACTGACTTATGAGGGCGCGCCTATCGGCTATAATTCACAGCTTACGCGGTTCAGGTACTGCTATTCCTACCTGATCATGACAAGCACGCGAAGCTCAGCTTTGTACCTTGTTGACGGTCTGGACGGCGGCGAAGCCGGAAACGCCAAGCTTACCTGTCAGCTTATAACCGCTCTGTCGGGCTGGTGGGGCATACCGTGGGGTATCGTGTACTCAATTCAGTTTTTGTTCTCCAACGGAGTAAAGAACGGCACAAACGACGACACCGTAGGAGACATCATGCAGAGGATCAGAAGCGCGGAGGAAGTGCCGAACTCGTAAGTAAATACAAAGGCAAAATTAAAGAAAAACACTTGATTGAAGCATAAAAATATGGTATAATATATTAAGCTATATTATTAAGGTACTTGACGGAAACAGATATTCCGTATGTATAATACAGTCCCGAAAAGATATATTTTATCGGTTTGGAGGATACTATGATTGCTATAGGAAGCGACCACGCGGGCTACGAGCTGAAAAAAGCTGTTGTCGCGTGGCTGAGAGAAAATAAGATACCATACATGGAATTCGGATGCATGGAGGGCGAAAGCTGCGATTATCCGCAGGTTGCCGAGGAGGTCTGCGGCAGAGTTGCAAACGGCGGCGCTGAAAAGGCTATACTTATCTGCGGTACGGGAATAGGCATTTCCATGGCTGCAAACAAGATAAAGGGTATCAGAGCCGCGCTCTGCACCGACAGCTATATGGCAAAGTATACCAGACTTCACAACGACGCCAACGTTCTGTGCATGGGCGGCAGGGTCATCGGAGCGGGTGTTGCGGAGGAGATCGTTGACACATTCCTGCACACCGATTTCGAGGGCGGCAGACATCAGCGCAGAGTAGATATGATTTCGGCAATTGAGTCTAATAACTGAAAGGAACATGATCATGAATAACGTTACTATTATCGAACATCCCCTTGTACAGCACAAAATATCCCTCCTGCGGGACATCAACACAGGCTCCAAGGAGTTCAGAGAGCTTGTTTCCGAGACGGCTATGCTTATGTGCTACGAGGCTACAAGAGACCTGCCGCTGAAAACCGTTGAGGTGCAGACTCCCCTTGCCATCGCTAAGACTAAGGTCATTTCGGGAAGAAAGCTTGCCTTTGTACCCATTCTGAGAGCGGGTCTGGGCATGGTTGACGGCGCGGTGCAGCTTGTCCCCGCGGCGAAAATAGGTCATGTTGGAATATTCCGCGACCCCGAAACCAAAAACGCGGTACAGTACTACTGCAAGCTTCCCTTTGACATTGCCGAGCGTGACGTTATCATTACCGACATCATGCTTGCCACGGGCGGTACCGCCATCAAAACCATTGAGATACTCAAAAATGCGGGTGCAAAAAACATCAAGATGATGTGCATTATCACCTGCCCCGACGGTATCGAGGCCGTTCACAAGGCATACCCCGAGGTTGAGATATACTGCGGCGCTGTGGACGAAAAGCTTGACGAAAAGCTTTATATCGTTCCCGGCATGGGCGATGCGGGCGACAGAATTTTCGGTACAAAATAAGCATATATTATACTGATAACCAATTAAAAAGTGTATAAAAAATCAAGCAAAAATTTGCATAGAGAATTTTTGTGCAGATTTTTTATCTACACTTTTATTGGTTATTAGGATTTGTAGCGCCGGACGCGTTTCGGCGCTGATTTTTGTAGAATATCAACTAACGAAATAAGGAGCAGTTTTATGTGCGGAATTGTCGGATATGTGGGAAAAGAGCGGTGTACTGATATTCTGGTGGACGCTCTGCGCAAGCTTGAATACAGGGGCTACGACTCGGCGGGAATAGCCGTGTTTGAGGGAGACAGAATAAAAACCGTAAAGGCTAAAGGCAAGATCGACGAGGGACTTGCCCAAAAGCTTCCGCAGGCAACGTTTTCCGCCACCTGCGGAATAGGTCATACACGGTGGGCGACCCACGGCGAGCCCTCGGACGTAAATTCCCACCCTATCGGAAACGGACGGGTATCTATCGTCCACAACGGCATTATCGAGAATTACCGCGAACTGAAAGCGTTCCTCACGTCTAAGGGCTACGGATTTGAGAGCGAGACGGATACCGAGACCGTCGCAAAGCTTCTTGACTACTACTACGAGGGCGATCCCGTCGAAGCCATTGAAAAGGCTCTGGAGGACATTGAGGGCGCATACGCTCTGGGAATTATTTTCAGGGAGCATAAAAACAAGATTTTCGCGGTGCGCAAGGACAGTCCCCTTATTGTTGGAAAGGGTGAAAAAGCAAGCTACATCGCGTCGGACGTTACCGCAATACTTGAACATACTAAGGACTACTACCTGCTGGAGCGGGGCGAGATCGCAATTCTGGACGAATCGGGCGTGCGCTTCACCGACATTCACGGCGAGGATATCGAAAAGGAGCTTCAAACAGCTACGTGGGACGTTACTGCCGCGCAGAAAGGCGGCTACGAGCATTTCATGCTGAAAGAGATCCACGAGCAGCCCGAAGCGGTGCGAAACACAGTTTCGCCGCGTGTCAAGGACGGTCTGCCCGACTTCGGCGAATGCGGACTTACTAACGAAAAAATACGCGGCTACAAAAATATTTTCATAGTGGGCTGCGGCTCGGCAATGCATTCGGGAATGGTGGGCAAGTACCTTATTGAAGCGTTGGCGCGTACTCCCGTTATTGTGGACATCGCTTCCGAGTTCCGCTACCGTGACCCCCTTGTTTCCGAAGGAGACTTAGTCGTAATTATTTCCCAGTCGGGTGAGACCGCCGATACTCTCGAAGCACTAAAGCTTTCCAGAAAAAAAGGCGCGGACACGCTTGCCGTTGTAAACGTGGTGGGCTCGTCAATTGCCCGTGAAGCCAACATGGTCATCTACACCAACGCGGGACCCGAAATTTCCGTATGCTCCACAAAAGCCTACGCGGTTCAGGTTGCGTTCATGTACCTGTTTGCATTTGCGGTAGCTCTTGCAAATGGAAAGATAGACGAAGCCGAATGCAAACGTCTCACGGCGGGACTGCTGGAAGTCCCCGAAAAAATACAGGCTTGTCTGGACGACGTTTCACAGTATCAGTATGTTGCGTCCCACATTTTCAACGCGGACAGCCTGCTCTATATCGGACGGGGTCTTGACAACGCGCTGAGCATGGAGGGTTCTCTCAAGCTGAAGGAAATTTCCTACATTCACAGCGAGGCCTACGCGGCGGGAGAGCTTAAACACGGTACAATTTCTCTTATCGACGACGGTATGCCCGTTATCGTTGCGGCAACCCAAAGCGCGCTTTTTGAGAAAACATTGTCAAACGTCCGTGAGGTAAAGAGCCGCGGGGCTAAGGTTGCAGTGATATGCTGCAAAACAGCTGATATCGACGAAACCATCGCCGACTACAAGGTAGAGCTTCCCGAGGCTGACGACTTATTCCTGCCAATGCTTTCGGTAGTGGCAATGCAGCTTATCGCTTACTACACCGCCGTCCAGAGGGGCTGCGATGTGGATAAGCCGAGAAATTTGGCTAAGTCCGTAACTGTAGAATAGCGGAGAGCCCCCGCAGGCATAGTCACCCCCAAAATAAAACCATATTGATTTTTCACTTTATGATGCCTCCCAAGGGGGCGGTATACAAAAGCCTATCTGAAGATTTATATTATTAAGGATCTATTACAAATGGAAAAAGAATTGCTGACGGTGATAGTGCCGTGCTACAACGAACAGGAAGTCCTGCCGTTTTTCCGTAAAGAAATACTTCTGGTCACGGAGAAAATGGCAAAAGAGCACCCCTGTCTCGAATTTGAGTTTCTGTTTATAGACGACGGCTCAAAGGACGGAACGCTTGATATTCTGCGGAAATATTCCGCCGAGGACAGCCGTTTCCGATACATTTCGTTCAGCCGAAACTTCGGCAAGGAAGCGGGTATGCTTGCGGGCATGGAGCATTCCAATGGCGACTATGTTGTGATAATGGACGCGGATTTGCAGCACCCTCCCGCCTTTCTGCCCCAAATGTACGAATACGTTTCAAGCGGAGAGTACGACTGCGCGTCCACAAAAAGGACGTCCCGAAAGGGCGAACCGAAGCTGCTGTCGTTTTTCTCCAAAAGCTTCTATAAGGTAATAAACAAAATTTCCCAGACCCACATTGAGGAAAGCACCTCCGACTTCCGTTTCATGACCCGTCAGATGGTGGACGCCATACTGTCAATGCAGGAGTACAACCGCTTCTCAAAGGGAATTTTCAGCTGGGTGGGCTTCCGCACAAAATATATCGAATACGAAAACGTTGAGCGCGCCGCGGGCACGACCACATGGAGCTTCTGGAAGCTGCTTCTTTATTCCTTTGAGGGGATAACGGCATTTTCCACCGCGCCGCTGTATCTGGCTGTAATTATGGGACTGGTCTTTTTAGTCCTTGCGATTGCAATGGCCGTAAAGACCCTTATCTGCGGCGAGGAAATGTGGGGTACTCCCCTTATTGTCACGCTTGTCTGCCTTATCGGAGGGATACAGCTCTTCTGCATGGGCGTTATGGGACAGTACCTTGCAAAAACCTATATGGAGGTAAAGGACAGACCCAAGTATATAATCGGCGAGACGGAGCGGGGAACGCCCCGCGGCGAAAGTCAAACCCGCCGTAACAAATCGTAAACGCTATAATATTCTGATGCTCCCTCAAGGGGGCGGTCAGGTTTGTTTTAAATTTTATTTCAGGAAAGGAAAATAACTATGAACATCTGGCACGACATATCCCCAAACCGTATTACAAAGGAGAACTTTTTTGCGGTAATTGAAATTCAAAAGGGCAGCAAAATGAAGTACGAGCTTGACAAGAAAACGGGCTTCCTGCTGCTGGACAGGGTTTTGTACACCTCCACTCACTACCCCGCGAACTACGGGTTTATCCCCCGCACCTACGCCGAGGACGGCGATCCGCTGGACGTGCTGGTGCTCTGCTCCGAGCCTATATGCTCTCTTGCGCTTGTGAAGTGCTACCCTATCGGCGTTATCTCAATGCTTGACAACGGCGCGCGGGACGACAAGATAATCGCGATACCGTTCAACGACCCAACCTACAATTCCTACAAGGATATAGACGAGCTTCCCAAGCACGTTTTTGAGGAGATGTCCCACTTCTTTACGGTGTACAAATCGTTGGAGGGCAAGGAAACGGTCATCGACGAAATGAAAGGCAGAGACGAGGCCGTCACTATAATCGAGCGGTGCATAGACCGTTACATTGACAGCTTCTGCAAGGGCAAGATAAAAGAATAACACTGTATCCGTCTGCGCTTTGCAGGCGGATTTTATTTTATACGGATTTTATCTTTTGCCGTTATATTAAAAAAATTTTTTTATAGTGCAAAAAAATGCCTTTCTCATTCGTTTTATTAGTGAGACGCGACCGAAAGGAAGTACATTGCAATGACTCAACAGGAAAAATTTCTGCTGGAACAGGACTTTGAAGCCTATTCCGACACTGTTCTGCGAATTGCCGTTCAGAACACCCGAAACTACCATGACGCCGAGGACGTTGTTCAGGAGGTTTTCATGCGGCTTGCCAAAAGCACGGAAGCCTCTGCGGCGGGATTTCGCGACGAGAGCCACAAAAAAGCGTGGCTTATCCGTGTGACAATCAACTATTGCCGTGACCTGAACCGTTTTTCCGCTTTCAGAAAATTCCAGCCGCTGGAGGAATACCCCTGCGTTTCCACGGACGGAAATCTGCACCGCTGTGAACTGCTGGAGCTGATACGAAAGCTTCCCGAAGCGCGCAGGAACGCGGTCTACCTCTTTTATTACGAGGGAATGTCCATTGAGGAGATCGCCGCCGCAACGGGAAAAAGCGCGGGCACGGTAGGCTCGGACTTGTATCAGGCAAGAAAACAGCTCCGCATAGAGCTTGAGGACTGAAAGGAGCGCTTATGAAGATCAGTGAAATAAAAAAGGCTTACGACACCGTTTCCGCGGACGAAAAGCTGAAAGAAAAGATTTTCTCGCGGCTTGAAACCGAGGAGACCGAAGTCCCTATCCCGTTGGAAACGTCTCGTCTCGAACTTAAAAAGGGAGGCGTATCAAAAAAAGTTATTACCGCGTTATGCGCGGCGGCAGCGGTTTTTGCCGCGTTGATAACCGGCAGGACAGCCATTGCCCGCGATCCACACTTTTATCAAGGCCCTCCCGCGGTAAGCGGAAATGAGGTGACGAGTGCGCCTGAGATCACGGAGATACCTCCCGATACCGCGCTTGTAAAGATCAAGGTGGTGGACTGGAATGACGGCACTTTCATTAAAAATCTGCGGGTGGACTATCTGCCGATAATTTATAATGAAGATTCGGATTCGCCGCTGAACCAGTACTACTTTGATAAAGAAAATGAGGACAGGGTAGGAACTATTCCCATTACCTACGAAAGATCGACGGAGGTGCTTATCCCTTACGGAGATTATGTTTTCATTACATCAAACGCGCTGCCGAACGCCGAACTTTTTATAGACACTTACGTTCATACGGGCGGCGGACATTTAGAATATTTTTATTTTTCCGACAGCGTGGGAGAAGCGTACACTCCTATAACTGTTGATGAAAATACCACGGAAATAGTTCTGAGAGAAGTTAAAGAAAGCTCTATCTATAACGACGTCTATAAGTACGCAAAGATCGGAATAACCCTCCAAGACGCGGACGGCAATCCCCTGCCCGACTACACGGTTATACTAAAGCCTGCCGACGGAAAAATGGCGGAGGGCTACACCGACGAATACGGCGGATACGTTCTTACCAGAACCAACGCTAATGGCGAGGCTTTCTGGCGCAGTCAAAATCCTATTGAGGGCGACTATATCGTTATCGCCTACCGTGAGGAGCTTCACCCAATAAGCGAGCCTATCCTCGAACCCTTTGTTTTCGACGGTGACAACACGTTCAGCTACACCTACAGGGAAACGGTATTTATCACCGACAAAACGTTCACAGAAGCCCCAAAGTAAAATGACAATGAGAAGTGACATGAAAAATAAATTTTGCTTAAAAATCACAACAGAAAAGGAGCTAACAATATGAAAAAATCTATCAAAGCTATTGCTGCGGTTTCTGCCGCGCTGGCTATGGCATTTTCCTGCGTACCCATGACTTTCGCCGCAGAGGACGTTCCCGCTGTTCAGACGGAAGCGGAGCCCGAAGCTAAAAAGACAGGCGTTACATTTGAAGAAAGCGACCCAATTGAAGTCCCATACAACGGCTGCATCTGCATGATAGCCGACGACGGAACCGTGTTCTACGAGGGTACGGATACTGATGCAAAATGCGTGTACTACTTCTCTCTTGACGAAAACGGCAGAATGGAAAAATCCTACAAAGTCAGCAGATACACTAACGACAAGGGCGAAAATATTGGCATAATGAACGACAGGCTCAAGCAGTGCGGCGAGTATTTTTACCTGATCTATTCCGAGGCATACGGCTTTTCAATGAGGGAGACCGTAATAATCAAGCTTGACAGCGAGCTTAACGAGGTAGCCAAATACCGCGCCCCCAAAGCCTTCAACATTGATACCAACGGCGAAAAGATCGTCTACATGAAAGCAAATCACAGAACGATCTACTCCACCGATATGGACGGCAAAAACAAGCAGGTGCTTTACACATTAGATCAGGACAGTCCGCTTGACGTTTTAAATTTTCTTGTCGTAGTGGGCGATTATGTTGGCTTTCAGAAAAACGCAGGCGGCTCCGCTCCGAAAGACTGCAAGGATTACTGCGGCATTATCGACCTGAAAACAGGAGAGGTAACGTTTAAAGAGCAGAGAAGCGTTCAGCAGCTTTACGAATCCAACGGAAAGATCATCTGGTACAGCGAGGAAAGCCGCGACATCGGAGACAGCTTCATGATAACAGTACCCGAGGGCGAGGACGTCAGCGCCTATATCAGCGAGCATGATAAGAAGAACAGGGAGTTTTTCAAGGACGGCGAATTTTATGTTTTTGACGGTAACGAACTCTCTGTAATAAAGACCAAAAGCCAGAGAGAGTTTAACATGACTGTTGACGACGACGGAAACGTTATCACCTATGTTGCCGACGGAAAAGGAAATATCACTTTTAAAATTTACAGGGACAACAAGCTGCTGGATACATATACCATAAACGTTAAAGGCTTCAGCAAATTTGTTGCAAACAACGGTGTTATCACATTCTGCTACTCTGGACGTGACCCCCAGCCCGGCGACTGGGTAACGCTTGATCCCAACATGAGCGATGCGGAATATGAAGAATATCTGGCGTCAATACCTAAGATCGAATACACCATGAAGTCCGCAACAATAAACTACTCCGTAAACCAATAACAGCCTTGCCGCCGTCTATAGTGACGGCGGCAAGTTTTTCTTCCGAGACGAAAGATACTTCCGCTGTTTTTATCAAACACTATTCTTGACGAAAATAATCTGTTGGTATATAATTAAACAGTACAAATTTTTTGCGTGAGAAATAACAGAAGTGTGCAGAAAAAATCATGAACGCGGCTGAGGAACGTGCTACAATAGATACAGACAAGGAGGTACGGCAATGGACTGGGTGAAAAGCTTTCAAAACGCGGTGGACTACATTGAGGAGCATATAACCGAGCCGACGGACTATGAACGCATAGCCCGCGAGATGAATGTGTCAAGCTTTTATTTTCAGAAAATTTTTTCCATTCTCTGCGGCTTTACCGTGGGAGAATATATCCGTAACCGCAGGCTTACTCTTGCCGGCAGCGAGCTTGTGTCCACGGACGAAAAAATTATCGACATCGCGCTGAAATACGGCTACGATACGCCCGAGGGCTTTACACGTGCGTTTACCCGTTTCCACGGGACTGCTCCGAATGCCGTTCGGAAAAACGGCGCGGCGCTCAGATCTTTTGCAAGACTTTCCGTGTCAATTTCTGTGAAAGGCGGTAGTTCTATGGACTACAAAATTATGAAAAAAGAAGCGTTTACGATCATTGCAAAGCAGCAGCGTTTCGAGAAGATCGAGGACGTTCAGGGCAGAAGCGATATCCCCGCTTTCTGGACGGAATGTCATGACAACGGCACAGTGAAATATCTTGCCGAAAGCGGCAAAAAGGACGGCGTTCTGGGCGGCAGCGTTGTGGGCATGTGCATGGAGGATTCCACAAAAGTAAAGGATTTCCCCTATCTTATCGGCGCGGAGTATGCGGGCGGAGACGTACCCGACGGTTACAAGACTGTTGATGTTCCATCCGCTGAATGGGCTGTTTTCGATATCGGCAGCCTGAGCCCGGAGAATATCCAGCGGGCATGGCACAGTATTTTCGCGGAATTTTTCCCGTCATCTCCCTACAAGCCTGCGGGAAATTTCGACCTTGAGGTTTACCCCACGGACAGCTACAAGGGAGAGATATGGATATCCGTTGAAAAGAAATAACAAGAATACTGCACAGAGCGCGGACGTTTCCGACAAAACGTCCGCGCTTTTTTGTGGAGATACCAAACCGGGTTGAAACAACTGCTCAAATGTGATATAATGCTATTGTAAAACAATGCTGAAAAAATTGGTGGTAATTATGAAAACTGACCTGACATCGGGAAGCATTACAAAAGTCCTGCTTGGATTTGCTTTGCCAATGATCGCGGGAAATCTGCTCCAGCAGATATACAATATTGCCGACACGCTTATCGTCGGACGTTATCTCGGCGAGAACGCTCTTGCCGCGGTTGGAAGCACCTACACGCTCACGACATTTCTGTACTCCATAATAATCGGTCTCTGCATGGGAAGCGGCGCGCTTGTTTCCTATTACTGCGGAGGGAATGTCCCGCAAAAACAGAAAAATACAATAGCCGCCGCTTTTATCCTTATCGGAACGGTTTCCCTGACCGCCGAAATCATCACGCTTTGCTCGGTGAACGGAATAATAGGTCTGCTGAAAACTCCGTCCGAAATTCTGGATATGACCGCGGATTATGTGCGGATAATTCTGTCGGGAATTATTTTTATTTTTCTGTACAATTACTATGCCTATATGCTACGCGCTTTCGGCAATTCCGTTACGCCGCTGGTATTTCTCGGCACGGCTTCGGTAATAAACATTTTGCTGGACATAATTTTTGTTGTTTATCTGAACCTCGGAGTAAAAGGTGCAGCCTATGCAACGCTGATTGCACAGGCCGTTTCGGGAGTCGGACTTGCATTATACTCACTTATAAGAGAGCAAAATCTGCGCGTTGGACTTTCGGAAATACACTTTGAAAAAGGCGAGATTTCCGAAACGCTCCGTATGTCGTTTTCTGCGTCGGTTCAGCAGTCCGTAATGAACTTCGGCATACTTATGATACAGGGACTTGTAAACAGCTTCGGTACGACCGTTATGGCGGCGTTTACCGTTGCGGTAAAAATAGACACTCTTGCGTATATGCCCGCGCAGGAATTCGGCAATGCCTTTTCCCTTTTCGTGTCGAGAAACTACGGCGCAAAGGAGTATGGCAGAATACGCGAATGTATCAAAAAGTCCTTTTTTATCTCGGCAGTATTCTGCATTGCGGTTTCGGCGGCGGTGGTCGTATTTTCCGAAAGCCTTATGAAAATTTTCGTGAAGGCCGAGGAGACTGGCATCATACATACAGGCTCACAGTATCTCATGACCGAGGGAGCTTTTTACGTAGGAATAGGCATACTTTTTCTGCTGTACGGCTATTATCGGGGTATCAATAAACCCGAAATGTCCCTTATCCTGACGGTTATTTCTCTCGGAACGAGAGTTGCGCTTGCGTACCTTTTATCGGGATATGAAGCTGTGGGCGTATTCGGAATATGGATATCCATACCGATAGGCTGGTTTCTTGCCGACACTGCGGGACTTATTTACATGAAAATAAAGCCGTATAAATAATTTTGCGTGATATAGAAAAAGAACGAAATTTGTCTATAATTTGGAAACGCCGTTGAGCTTTGCTAAAGCTCAACGGCGTTTTTGGTCGGATTATAGGGTAAAGCGCTTGACCTTTTTGTTATTTTATACAAAAAAAAAAAAAAAAGTTTATAAAAATCGTGGAATTGCATAAAAATATATTGAAATATCTTACAGCTTAATGTATAATTTAAAGTGCTAAGGTATTCTTAAAATGTTTGGAAGCAATGCTTCCGGGACTAAAATATATGTACTTTTCATTTTATACACTTGTGAAAGGAGTAAGACTTTTATGTTCATCAGAAAAGCAGATCGGTTTTCAAGAGTTGTTGCATTTATTACAGCGTTTGCTATAGCTATGCTTACGGTGACGCTGGTTCACAGAACAATTATTTCCGCCGAGGAGGCTCACCCCGATATGTCGGAATCTTACGACATCTATGGGGAAAGTATGCCCTCCGACAGCGGTACGGAGACTTCCGTGCCGTCCGATACAGGCGATTATCCTGTTATTACGGAAACATCGGGTAATATTTACGGAGATGACATAATTGACATAACTGTTACCGATAACATTTTTGAGGAAGAAGTTCCCGGTATTTTTGACGAGGACGACGTGTCTGCTGACGACAGCGGAATTGAGCTGTATGACGACTCCGGCAATATTACTATCACACCGGGAAAAACTGAGTACCCTGTTGTAAACGGGAATATTTTCACAGTCGCCAACTGCAAAATATACAAGGACGGCGGCGATGAACTGTTATCTGCAGGCGAGCAGGTTAAAAACGGTGATAAGCTTGAATTTGACTTTTTGTGGGAGCTTGACGATGATATCTTTGACGAAGAAAGCAACCGGGTCGGCTTTAACGATAAAGTTCTTAAGTACGAGATAACCGCCGACGATTTAAAGGGCATTACTCTTAATCCCGGCGTATTCAGCTGGTGGGTTGAAGGAGTAGTAAGGGCAGTTTACGAAATAAAACAAGAGGGCGGCAATACCTATATACTTATTGAACCGAGAGTAGGGTTTGAGCCGAACTCCAAAAATAGAAAAGGCGAGCTTCACCTTTACGGCAGCGTCGATCTCAGCGGTTTTAAGGCGGGCGAAACAGATGTAACTCTTGATTTTTTTGACGCTGAGGTAGATGTTACTACGTCTGATCTGGATAATTCGATCACACCGACAAAAACGGCAGAGGGGCAGCCCCAAAAAGGTGAAGACGGCAAGTATTACCAAAACTATAAAATTAAGCTTACAAACAACGGTATCCACGACGCAGACGGAGTTACGGCTTTGGATGCTCCTGGCAGCGCGTTTAACGACATCGTACTGGACGAGGTATATGTACAATATGGCGAAGATTGGGAGGGTTATGGTAAAAATCTTTTACCTATGGACGAAAATAATCCCTATACATTTAACGTGGGTAATATTAAAGGAAACGGCGGAGTAGCTTATATCTATTACAAAATGGAGATCAATACAGAGGAGGCATTAAGCCCGACACTCAGCAATGACGCTAAGAAAAACAAGGTTACTGTTCCCTCTAATCCGAATCCTGATGAGAAAAGCTCAGAAGTCAGCATAGATCTTAGCTCCATAAGACCGAGCGTCGATAAAAGCGGCGTTCTGGACAAGGACAATAACAAGATCGTCTGGACAATAACCGTTCACAGCAACGGTATGGGCGATGAAAACTTTACGGTAGAGGACACTATCAACACCCCAGCTAATACCGAAAATTGGTCGAAGAGCGATTTTATCGATAAAGGCAACGGCGTATTTGAAAAGACCTATGAAACAACGATTCCCGCAAATGTGACAAATAATCAGGTCTTTAAAAACAATGTTAAGGTTACATATCCAACAAATGATTATGTCTGTGAGAATGAAGCGTCTGTAACCTATCAATATGACGACGAGTTTGTTGATAAGGAATGCACCGGTCTGGACGCGAACGGCAATATCGGCTGGACGACAACGATAGATGTTCCCGAACATCTTGGCGCCGGCGTTACGTCAATTGTAATATCGGATCAGGAGGTTGACGGCGACAAAACCAAATACGGTGGAAAACCCGTGAACGCCAATTTGCTTAAGTTTGATGCAAATGGCATGACGATCACTGTTGACGGCAAAACTGTGCCCGCAAGCACAGTGGGTCATTTTGATTCCAACGACTACTGGAACGACTATAAAGGCGGCTATACTTTTACCATTGATGACGAGGTTTTCCTCAAAGATATTGTTGGAAAAACAATTACGTTAAGCTACAAAACAAGCCTGGTTGATACATACATAAATCCTAATACATACACAGCGCAGCCTACCGATATTGAACTGCTCGGGCTGGCTACAAACAATGTGGACGTTACGGTAAATTACACTAATGACAGCCTTTCGCACAAAGACAATGCTGAGTACAGGGCTGAGTTTATAGTCACAAAGGAGACAATATCCAACTACGGAGAAGTTCCCGAGAGTTCACTTAGAGAGCCTTTGTACTGGATGGTAACATTTACCGATTTTTCAAACGTTCAGGAAAACAGCCAGATAACGTTTACCGATACGCTTCCGGCGGGTTATACTTTCCTTTTGAACGACAGTGTAACGACCAACCCGGAATATTTTATAAAATGCGAACTTTATAACAACTGGTGGAGTTATGAACAAACTATAGACAATGCAGCCTATAGCTTCAATAACGATCATACCGTTGTGGACGGTACTATAACGCTTACCAAAGATCAGGCAGATAAGCTTGTTAACGACGGCTATTTCATCAGAATGGTGTATTTTACTCAGATGACTACGGATTACTATGCGCAGTTCAACTCAATGGATAAACCTCAGAGCTTCACAAATACCATAGAGGCCACAGTTAACGGTGTAACGCATGATTCAGAATGGACACAGATCAGGACTCCTAAAAATGAAAATGTACTTAATAAGGCGTGGAGCGGTCAAAAAAATAATGATACTGTAACGTATACGCTCAATGTCAACTCAGAAGGAGTGCATTTGGGAAGTAACAATGCTAATGTTATTACCCTTACCGATACTCTCGGAAAGTATCTCAGCTTTAATGACGGAAGTCTGACCATAACCCCACAACTCGCCGGTGATACCTGGTCTTACGACGAAAGCACAAGGCAGTTAATGTTCACACTCCAAAATGAACAGGCATATACAATAAGCTATACCGCCAAAGTAGTTACTATTCTTAACCGTACTGAATACAGAGAAACCGACGGTGTCGATGACGATACAAGAGACCTGGAAATCATTAATATGCTTTTCGGAAATACGGCGGAACTGTCATACGATGGCGGAGATCCCGTTAAGACGAGTTCGATTATCAACTCAGATATTTATCGTTCAGAAGTATCTATTCAGTCAAAACTTCTCAATAACGATATTGACGGCGAAGAATTAATGTGCCTTAAGATCAAAAAGGTTTGGAATGATGATAATAATCCCAATAAAGACCCAATAACCGGAAAGATCGCCCATGATGAAACCGTCAAAGTAATTATCGATAAGTACGACCATAACGGAAATCTGATCAATAAAGGCGGTGATTTCCCAATTTCTATTAACAGGTATAATGACGCAAATGGTACATATAACGATAATGAATACTATAATATCATCAATGATCTTCCCATATACGACAAAGATGGAAACCCATACGAATACAGGGTAACAGACGAGAACGGTCTGCCGCTGAATTATACTTGGGAAGCTACCAAAATGGTAGAAACCAAAGACAACAATGATATTATCCGGAAGGACGGCCAACCTCTTAAAACGTATGTTATCACCGTCACTAATACCTATAACGATAGTACTGAAAAAACCAACATCACTGTTAAAAAGGCTTGGTCAGGCGATAACAGCAATAAGGCAAACCGCAGCACGTCGGTTGATTTCATTATCACACGGGACGACGCGACGATCGTAAAAGGAACGTTAAACGCAGGAAATCAATGGACGTACAGCGCTGATCTTCCCAAATACAGTGATAAGAATAAAACGCATGAATATGAGTATAAGGTTTACGAAACAACAGAAAATGAGTACTATAAGCCTGTAGTTACATCTGCGAAAAATTCCAACGGAAAAGGCACTACGTTCACCATTACCAATAAGTATCTGGGTCAGACCGAGATATCGGTGACAAAGGAATGGAAAGACGATAACGGTTACACTCACCTTAGAAGCGGTTCTGTTGATTTCACGATCTATCGGAACGGTGTGGCTTACCAAAAAGGAACTCTGAGTGATACGGACGGCTGGACTAAGAGCTTTAAGGTTCCGCAGTACAGCGACGCAGACAGCAAAGTGCCGTATAAGTACACCGTTGTTGAAGACACGGTAAACCCCTACTACACCTCGGATGTTGAGTCGGAAAACGACAAGGATTTTACCATTAAAAATACCTTTATTCCCATTGAACTGACTAAGATAAAGGTAACAAAGGTCTGGAAAGGCGATGAAAACCATGAGGACCTGCGCAGCGATTCCGTCGATTTCTCAATTTTGCGGAACAACCGGGATTACCGGTACGGTGAGCTGAATGACACCGACGGATGGACGCAGACATTTGAACTGCCGAAATACTTCAACTCAGTTAACAAGCTTCCGAATATTTATGATGTTAAAGAAAAAACAAATAATCCGAATTATACTTCCGAAGTGACACGCTCCGAAGAAGAGGACGGAACAACGCTGTTTACCATCACAAATACTTTTGAGCCGATCAGCATTACCATAACAAAGAATTGGATCGACGAGAATGAGCCGGAAGAAACGCGTCCTGAATTCATTACGGTCAATCTTTTGCAGGATGGTAAGAAGTACGGTGAAGACATAATAATCACAAACAACACATGGTCGTATACCGTTGAGAATCTTCCGAAATATGACAAGGACGGAAGCTTGTATTCCTATACCATTTCAGAGGAAAAGATTGACGGCTATACACTTAAATCGCTTAAAAACCCCGCCCCCACTGATGACAACAATTATCAGGCGTCTCTTACAAACAAGTATTTGGATCCAAACGACAAAGACAAACCTGAAATAATCGACATTACCGTAACAAAGCATTGGAGCGATAAGGGTCATACGGATAAACGTACAGACGAAGTTAAGTTCGATCTGATACGGAACAATACTGAGCTCTTAGGAACTTATCCTATCACAAAAGATGACAACTGGGAATGTACGATTTCCAATCTGCCGAAGTGTGATAATGAAGGCAATCCTTATACCTATACCGTTAAAGAACAAAGTATTAACGGCTATAAATCAAGTATAACTCAGAATCCTGATGAGAAAAACGGCTACAATGCGGTAATAAGCAACGAGTATATCCCTCCCGAGACGATCAATATATCTGTCACTAAAAACTGGGACGATACGGGCTACAAGTACAAGCGCGCAGATGTTACTCTGAAGCTTATGCAGAATGGAATTGAATGTGACGAATATACACATACGCTCTTTGCAGATGACAACATTAAAAATGACGTTTGGACTTACACTTTCAAAAACCTTCTGAAATATGACGAAAATGGAGATGCTTATACTTACACCGTCGCAGAGGAAGCTATGGAAGGATATATTTCAACCGTAACCCCCGGCACTGGAAACAGCTGGTCGATCACGAATACGTATGATTATCCAGACGAGCCTGAAGATCCCGATGATCCCGACCCTGACGATCCCGACGATCCCGACGATCCTGACGATCCCGATGATCCCGACGATCCTGACGATCCCGATGATCCTGACGATCCCGATGATCCCGACGAACCCACACCGGGAACAAAACCGGTATATCCGCCATCTGGAACAACTCCGGTATATCCTGTATTTCCTGCGGTGACAGAGCCTAAAGAGCCCGAAGAGCCCGAGGACGTTTCCGCCGAAGCAGGATTCTTCGATGAAGAGTTTGACACAGTAAGGCGTGATGATATGATGATACTTATTCTTGTGGGCATCATCATTACGGGTACATTGATACTGGCGTTCAGACACAGCTCGGATAAGTCCGACGGAAAATATCATATGTAAAATTGTGATATCAGGAAGCATAAGACACATAAAATACCCTTACCGCTAATTAAGGCGGCAAGGGTATTTTTTTATCAAGAAAATTAGCGATTTTAAATCAATAGTGCTAATTTGCATTATATACATATAAATATCATAAATATACATTGTATACAGTTATACTATAATCAAGGACATAAAAAGCCGTAGTCTGAATAAAGAACTGTATAAAAGCCAATTTTTTCATCATCTTATTTATGGTTATTATTTGCGTCATTCCTTGGGACAATAACTCTTGTATATGTTGGTATCTTCTTGGCATACAATTACCCCTTTGATATGGTATTTCTATTCTACCACATCAGGGGGCTTTTGTCTATGTCCGTTTTTTACGGATTTGTTCGCTGAGTTGCAATACGAGAGTTTTGTGCATAATAATTATAGGTATCATAGTGATACAATATAAATACCATACAATTCGGTAGAAATATGGTATCATAATAATTCAAGGAGATGATTCTATGGCAGTAATAAAATCCCAGTTTACCATGCGGCTTGACCCGCTTACCCACTGTAAGATCAAAAAGATCGCAGCGGAGGAACACCGTTCTCTCACCAATATGATCGAGTTTCTCATTGCCCGTGAGATCAAACAATATGAGCGTGAGAACGGCGAGATTTCCTGCACTGACGAGGAGCTGTATACTGAGTAAGCAACAGTCCATAACAGAATTATATCACAAATCAAAATCAATGTGGTGTCCCAAAAGGACAAAAATCCGCCTTATTGTAAGGTGGATTTTTATTGTATCAGGTCAAACTCCCGCTCGTAAAGCCTTTCGTTGGTGATATCCAGCCGCTGACCGTTCAGCAGAGCGTATATTATTACCGAATCACGCTCGTCCTTTGGGTAAAGGGGGCGGTTTCTTGTCCGCTTCAAAAGCGTCTGGGTCTCGTCCAGATCAAGCTTCATTCCGAAAGCTATGGCAATAAGCTTGTCCCGCGAGGGAATTTTTTTCCCCGAAAAAATATGATATGCATATGTCCGCTCTATGCAAGACCGCTTAACCGCCTCTTTCAGAGGTATGCCCTTTTCCTTCAGCAAAGCGTTCAGATATTCCGAAATGTCCGCAGAGGTAAATATCTCCGTATTGTTTGCCGCAAAGCTTTCGTAATCGTCTGCGGACTTTATTTCGTTCCACATTTCATCGGTGGATTTTTCTTTAAGCAAGGTCATTATTGGTATTCCTCCGGTATTTTCACCGCCATTTAAAACGGTTCTTTTTTAGAATATTCGCCGTATTTAATATTGGGGTACTTCTCATTATCATACTCATCTATTATCGACATCTCTCCGCGCCACAGATCGTAGAAGTTAATCCTGTCATCTGCAAGACGTATTTTCAGCCCGCTGTTAAGTTCACCGGTAGTCTCACCCCAACCGCTTCCTAAATATTCTATTGCTCCGTCTCTTGCAGTGTACATTTCCGTAACATTAAAGCTTTTGCCATCTCCTACCGTAACCGCAAGATAATTGCCATCGATGGCTTTATAGCCTGTTATCTGTAAATAATAGTTTTCGTTGACATCCATATCTATAAGAAAGTCTGACCAATAACATCTCAAGCCGCTATAGGTGTCTTGAGGTACACCATATATCATCGTCACATTTAACTGCATATCGGAACCCGCTTCTACTATTATAGCCTCCGTAATACCATCTCTGTCCATATCGAAGTACATATAAAATTTCTGATGTTCCTGAAACAGCGCCTTTTCATCTGTAAACAGTATTTTTGTATCTTCGCCATAGGTAACTAAAAGCAGCTTATGACGATCATATTCCGGAAGATTTTCGGATACTCCACAGTAATCCAAAATCTCTGCATTATATTTATCAATTCTGGCCGGAAGGTCACTATAATCACGAATACCACGAAGATTATTGGAAGTTTCCCGATCGGAAGTAGGGTTGTTTTCGTCGGTAATTACGGTTTCGGCAGTAATTGTCGTTTCAGAAGTACTCTCTGCTTCGGTATCAGTTTCCGTTTCGGAGGTACTTTCTATTTCAGCAGTGCTTTCTTCCGTAGCAGAAGCTTCGGTTTCGGAAGCAGTTGTCGCTTCCGTAGTAAATTCCGTTGCGGAAACAGACGTTGTTTCCGCAGTATTAGCCTCCGCTTCAGCAACAATTCCGGCTTCGTCCGGAATGTTTTCCGCAGGAGCTTCTTTCGGTACAATCGCCGCAAAAATCAACACAGCTACCGCTGTTGCCGCAAAAACAGCAGCAGAAACAATTTTCTCCCGCTTATTTGTAAGAGCGTCGGCAAGAGCCCTTGCATTCTGGTAACGCTCGGCAGGGTCTAAAGCGGTACACTTCCGAATAATTTTTGCATATTTTCTTTTTGCGGAAAGACTTCCCAGCAGGGTTTTCATAGTCTGTCCCGCCGCATAAATATCAGCGCGTGGGTCGGTCTGTGAAAAACCGTACTGCTCGGGAGGGGCAAAGCCGTCCGTACCAAGATAACGTGTATCCTTGTCCTTGCCGTCACGGACAAAACGAGCCGCCTCAAAGTCGATAAGGCGGATATTGCCGTCCTCCGAAAGCAAAATATTCGAGGGCTTTATATCGCGGTGAACAATACGGAGACCGTGGATAAAGTCCAGCGCGGCGCAAAGCTGCATCATTGCGTTTATTACCTGCTTTTCATCCAGATTTGCGTCAAGGAGATTTTTTCCCGAGATAAATTCTTCGGTAACAACAGTTTTGCCGTCCGAAATATCAACGGAATAAATTTGCGGCAGATATCTGCAATCAAAGTTTCTCAGCAATTCGTACAATGACATTTTTGCGTATATTGTGCGCCGAATGCGTTTTTCTCCATCTTCTTCAAATACTTCAACTGTACCTCTGGACGATTTATGTATTATCTCGGACAACTTTCTCCCCCCTTTTTATACTACAATTTTAGCACATTCGGGGAAATTTTTCAATAAAAATTACAGATTTCTCAGCGTGTCCTGAATATAAAATGCTATTACCGGCACATCATTACACATATTGGCATAGCTGTTTTCATTAAAGTCGTCATCACCTAAGATTTTTAAATTGCTGCCCGGTTCTGTAGAAAAAGTCACAGCATATTTTCTGTCACAGTATACAATATCAATCGAATTCGTTTCGCTGCCAACTCCGATTCTGATGTTATGAGCCAGCATTGGCGATATTAAAACAGGTACTATAAGGTCGGCGTTTTTTGTATTGATATAAGAACTGTATTCTACACTTATAAGCTTTGCGCCTTTAATCATTTCGTAAGCGTGTAAAATAAAATTTGCCGCCGCTTTTGAAAGCTTAACGCATATAATGATAACTATTATAAGCACTATAACACTGTACTCTCCAAGGAGAATATAGATCAAACCTATACATATGACCCAGCGGATAATCTTTATTGCAGCCGCAACTGTTTTGTAGTGCGGGTCAAGATTCGTGGTTGACATAACCCTTTGTCCGTATTCGGGAGCTTTTTCTATGTTCGGCAAAGCATTGCCTGACGAAACAGCAGGAGTGGACGGAGTTATTTCAGAAACCTTGCTGCCGCACTTTGAACAGAAAGCCGCATCGTTCTCTATTTGATTTCCGCATCTTAAGCAGAACATAATAAACCCTCCTTTCACACGGAATGGCTGCTTATCCTAATTTACTCCCAATGTGTTTGCCCTACGGGCTGACAAAAATTTCTGCGCAAAATCCCATATAAAAAGTTAAAACTTTTAAGTTAAAGCTTTTCAAGATTTTGCTTGAAATTTTTGTATACGATCAGGTCGTGAATTAGTATTACCAAAAAAGTCCGCCGAACAATGACTGCGCTGTTACTTCCGTTCCGTAAAGAAGCTCCATCATATGAATTTCGGATTTTGATGAACCGCTGTCGTCTCCGACAGTCATATTGAGAGACAGATACAGACTGTCACGGACAAGATGCTTAAGCTCCTTATATTCGTGAGGGGCAAGATACATTTCCTCGTATTGGCTTCTCGTTATTTCATAGGCAGCTCCGCTTGGAAAAGCATAATTGCTGACCCAGTTTACGACATAACCGTTCCAAGAGTCAAAGTCGCCAAGGTCTGCCGAAACAACATTAAAGCTTTTATATGCTGTGTACCCCCATGCGTCGGTGTAGTATTTTACCGTATATGTAAGGGTTACGCCGCCGTCAAAGGTTTTTGTATATGTCTCGTCAATGCTGTCAAGCAGGTTTCTGTACTTCTGCTCTGCGTCTGAAAGCTTGTCGCTTGAAAAATTTTCCTCTGCCGAAAGTATCATTCGGAACGCTCCCACATAATCGTTATTTGCGGCATATTCCTCCGCCTGACCGATAATGTGGTCTGCGTATTCGTTTTTTGTAATGCCGAGAAGCTTATCCAACGCAGTTACGTTTGTTTTTTGGTATTCCGCCTCAATGGCGTTTATCGCAGCGGTGTAATTTTTGTTTTTTATGTACTCGTCCGCAACGCCGGAAACATAGTCAACATAGTTTTTCTCTGCTTCCGCCGATTTGGTTTTAAGCTTTTCGGAAAGCATTCCTGACGGCACTTCCGAATATATTTCCATTGCCCCCGCATAATCGCTTGCCGCGATTTTTTTGTCCGCGGAATTTACCGTATATTCTTCATAAACCGAAATAATGCTTTGCTTCTGGGCTTCTATTCTTTCGTCGTCAAAATCAAGAGCGTCAAGCTCGGAATATGCTTCTGTAAATTTTTCCTGTTCAGCGAGGCGCTTTGATTTTTCAACTGCTTCTTCGCATAACAGGTCGGCAGCCTCGGCGGTTTTCTCCAAAGCCGCTTTATAATTTTCGGTGTCCTCCTCTATTATCTTTGAAAACATATCAATTGCTTCCGCGTATTTTTTATCGGCAAGCAATTTCTCTCCCTGAGAAAAAGCCGTTCTTGAAGCTTCAATATCTCTTATTCCGCTGAGCGCTTCATCGTCCTTGTACATTGACGAACACGCATTTATTACGCTTACGGCTTCATCGAAATCAATATTTTTGTTTTTGTACTTATCAAATATCTCCGAAGTATATTCCGCAAGATAGCTTTTGCATTTTTCGGAAAATTTTTCATTGTCTTTATTTTCCGAATAAATACTTTCCGCTGCGGAAATCTCGCCGTTTTCAATATTATCCTTAAATTTGCCAAAGGGCGTATTTAAAGAAAAAATCATAATAATTATGACGATTACCGCTAAAACTGCGGCGATTGCTGCAAATATAATTTTTTTATTTCGGGAAATTCCCTTTTCATTTTCCATAACCTGTTCACCTTTTTCCGAATTTTGATTTACGCTTTTTTCAATGCTTCCTGCACACAGTACGATATAACCGGGAAATCTTCAAGGCTGTGCTCATATATAAACGGCATTTTAATTATTTTCATTCCCTCAAGTCCGTGCATGGAAACAGGTCTGTCGGGAGAAATATTAAAATACCCTTCTTTAAAGAAATACAGCTCATATTCCCTGCCCTGATATGTTACCAGCACAACGTTGCTGCCATTATTGCATGGACCTGCGCGCATACCCTTTGCAGTCAGCGGCTGAGCAAGAAGCTTTACTATATCCTCCGCACTTTCGGAATTTATGTAGGAAGCGTACTGCTCCGTTTCGATTTTCCTGATTATGAACATTGTCGCAGCCGATAAAACGTTCCAGCCAAGCAGTCCAAGAAGCGCCGCTGCGATCAGAAATGTCAATACCCAATTATCCTGCGGAAGAGGGATAAACAAAGAAAATCCTATAAAAACAACCATTGTGATTATTTTGCCGATCTTGTATTTGCTTTCGATACGCTCGGTTGAAGAAACCACCTTTCCCTTGGCGGGAATACTTTTTACCTCCGCAGAAGCAGGTGCGGACTGCATGTCCGTATGTCCGTTTTCTTGTCCGTTAGACTGTCCGCCGACCGCCGACCCGCACTTTTGGCAGAAAGCCGCGTCGTCACTAATTTGATTTCCGCATTTTTTACAAAACATAATAAAATCCTCCTTAATCAACTAAGATAATCATCTTCGACAGTTTCAAGCAATGCATACATTTCAAGAATACTCATTGATTCGTCTTCGCCGAACCCTGCGTATACTATTTCAAACTCTCCCGAGTTTTCGCTGACTTCAAACTGAAATGTACAGGTTGTGTCCTCATTGAAATATGTGCATACACCGTTGAATTCAACGATCATGCTGCCGTCGCTTGCTTTAAAGCTTTTCCATTCGGGATCGTAGAAAAAGTTATCGAACGCCTCTCCTATCGGCATATTTGGATAGGATTGAAGATGACCTCCCTTAACCAAATCCACATATTTGTCACCGGAGCCGGCAAGCACGGCAATAACTACTATTGCAATCAAAATAATTGCAATAACAATTGGGGCTTTGCTTTTTTTGGAATTTCCCGAAAATGACGCCGTTTGCACCGCTTCTTCGTGAGCTGTCTCCGGTTCGCTGTTTTCAACTTTCTTACCGCAGCTCGTGCAGAAATCCGCATCGCTTTCAACAAATTTTCCACAGTTTTTACAGAACATTTTTATACCTCCTTAATATGAAACTTTAATTAATAATAAAACCATTTTCCGGGTTGTCTAAATAATATTTTTCTGTTACCCTTGGCGGAAAAAAAACATACAACTCTGCCGTTTCTGCTTCTGTTTTAAATTTTTCCGTCACGGGATTACCGTCAGTTTCCGCAGGAATAGTGATATTTGTGCCGCTGCCGTTATAATCTGTTACTGTAATGCAGTTATTTTTTCATGCTTTAAAACTCCTTCATATAATTTTTATGGACCGTTAATTATTTCTCAAACCAATACAGCGCATATAAACGCCGTTCTGCATAAATTTACAAATTGTGATTTTTCCATTATATCATAAATTTCAAATGGTGTCAATATGATATATTAATGATACCAAATAAATTTTTCTGACATAATTTGATAAAAGTGTACATATTCATTATACATTCTCCGCAGAAAATGTGGTGTCCCGCAAGGACACAAAATCCCATTTCCAAAGGTTTTACTCACAAAGGAAATGGGATTTTATGTGTATAATTCACACCGCCAAATATATCTTACAATTTAAACCCAAGCAGGTCATACAGACCCGGAATGGTGTCATCACTGTGATTGTCCCTATATGGCAGCAATATTTAGGACATATTCAGATAGCAAAAAAATGCGTATATTTTTCTATAAATTGCCTGTATATGTGTTATATACTATACATTGTTTTTATAAATATTTAAAAATAATTGACTTTCTATGATATACCAAAATATGAATAAAATTTCTCTTTTAATAATAAAAACCATTTTTTACAAAGAAAAAATTATGAAAATTCTACCGCATATTAAGGAAATATCTGAATAGTAATCAAAATATAATTAATGAACTATCAAAATTCATTATAATTAATTCTACAGCTCTCTCAGAATTTTCAGCTTTTTTAAAGACTCAGACAGATAATAACGCTATAATTGACACTGAATCGGGTACGGATTCCGACATTGGCCGGATAGACCGTAAAAAGAACAAAATTTACCTAAAAAACACCATTGGAAATAACTTTTACGACAAGTTTACAAATTACCTAAAAGATCGTCATGAGTATCTTGACCTCAGCAAACAGGCTTTTGTACGTGATGTTCTGGAGGAAAATGGCGTTATTAAAACTCGTACAGCCAGCAAGAATACAAACGTTAAACGCTATGACTACGAACGAAAAATACTGGAAGGGCATGATAAATTCCGCGTACTTGTACTAGACTGCGAACGCCTCAACATACAATAAAAAATTAGCACTCTTAAATCAAGAGTGCTAATTTTTACATTATATACATATAAATATCATAAAATATACATGGTATACAGTTATACTATAATCAAGGACAGAAAAAAATCCGCAGACTTAACGTCTGCGGCATCACAAATTTGTATATGTGCAAAATAGTTTTTAAGCTTTTAACTTACCGCGTAAAAAAGAAAACCGTCCTGAACAAGTCAAGACGGTCTGCCTGCGGGGGCCTCCCCGATGGTGGAGATGAGGCGTACCGGGATGAACCCACATACACTTTACAACATATAAACAACAAAATCATCACAATAGCGTATTTCATTTATTCAAATCCAATATTCTTAATTAAGTTTTATTTTGTCTGTAATTATATTATACCATAGACGTTTTAGTACGTCAATAGACCGTTGGTCTATATTAACAGCGAAAAATTAAGCTCTCAAAAGCTTAGTTTAAATTAGGTGTTACAATCACACAGAAATATACTTACGAATTTTATGCATCAAGCCAAATATTTTTAAAAATAATGCTTATAACGTTTCCAACGATCAATCCATATGTAGGGAAAAAAGAAATGTCTCTATTTATATTTAGCACCAAAATCATCAGCCAAAAACAGGATACTGTCAAGACAATTGAAATCATAGGAGATACTATTATTCTCCAAATTTTATTATATTTAGCTGAAAAATACGGTATTGTAATATTCCTATTTAATAGATTAATACGCATTTCTTTATTAATACACATTTTTTTATTGAGAAAAAATATAAGAAAATCCGATATTCCATAACAAAAAGGAGCAATTAAAACCAATGTTTTATCATAAGGATAATCACTAAAAATACAGAACCCTGCAAAAACTGACATAGAAACTAAAATAAAAGCGATACTATTTAAACATTCAATACATACTATTTTTGCTTTTTCAAGCATTTTTCTTATGCCTGAAACCTCACTTTGTATTTCGTCTAACTTTTTATTGCTTTCTTCAAGACCATCAACTATTATTTTTAATTTGTCCAATGTGACAACACCTGTTGACAAAATATATAAATTACTAAGCTGGGGTGATTTAGCTATTTCCTCTCTAAAGTGCATTTCAAACACATTTATAATTTCCTGTGCATCATTTTCCGTACAATAATATTTTCTATATGATTCAGTTTCTTTTATCAATTCTCTTAATGTGTCTGGTTCAATCTCAATCTCACACAATTCTTCTAATATACGTTGCTTTGATTCAGAAGACATACTTCTTTTTGTTCGTTCTAATGCTGTTTCTACCGCATTAGAAAAATCTTTTATATTATCGTTTTTACTATCTTCAGTTAAATTTACAACTAAGCCTAACATAGCTCCTAAAGGCGCAGCCCAACCATATACACAAGAAGCTGTACTAAATGCTGCTGACGATACCATGTAAATTCTTCTAATCTCTTTAGGCTGTTTTAGCATAATATATAACCTCACTAACTACTTAATGTATTTCCCATTGTATAACATTCTACTATAACTTTGTAAGAAACAAACTATGCTTGATTTATTGTAAATACTATTTGGCATGAGAGAATAGAATAAATATCTTTTGTTTGTAGGTTTGTTCGGTTTAATCCGCCACCGTTTTATTCTCTGAAAGTAACCATGGACAATTCATAAAAACGGGACTTCACTTTTGAAATCCCGTCTTAAAAACTACAAACAATGTAATTTTATATATTCTTCTAACAATGTTTTGATGTCACCACCGCACCCTCCAAAAACCAAATTATCTAATCCGCCTACTATTTTTTTAACTTCTGGAATCCTTTTATATCTATAAGATATAATTTCATCCGTAATTTCATTGTACGATGAGAATTCGAATATATTTTTCATTTTATAAACACAAGGTTCAGTCAACCAAAACCAATGACAAGATAAACCTGTGCTTTGATCAAGTGCTACCGTTCCATCATGCAAAATGTGTATTCCGCACAATACAGAGGGACATATTGGTATTGCATAGTCCTCATTAAATAGATGCTTTACTTTATTAAGTTGATCATCAGATAGTTTCAATTCTAAGTAAACATCTTGCCCTTTGCCGGAATTTTCCAAATCGCCAATTAACGGAAATATATTATTCCTGTCACAAAACGAAATTATCTTTGGCAACTCATCAAAGTTAAGTGTTGTCGGAACTATAGATGCACAAACATTTGTATATCCGTCATTTTCCTTAGTCATTTGAATCAATCTCTGAATATTATCCTGCAGTTGTTCAAAGTTGATTTTCTGATTACCATACAATTTCTTAATTTTTTCTTCTTCGAAGCTATCCAATTTAAACATCACATACAGAACATCATCTATTACATAATCAAACAACTTATCATCAAAATCTAACAAGTTGGTAAACATGGAGCATTTCACCCCATGCTTTTTGCACAATTCTAAAATATCTAATAAGTATGCTTTGTTTTCTGCAAATGTAGGCTCTCCTAAACCACATATAAAAATCCATGTAAAATGCCCAGATTGAATAAACTCCTTTACTTTGTTCATAGAAGTAAATTTTTTAAATCTATTAGGAGAATCACAATATATGCAATTTAAATTACAGCATCCTCCTAACTCCAGATCCAGTATAGGAAGCATTCCATTTTTATATGAGGATATTGATTCTTCTAATATCTTTTTTGACCACGGAAAATATTCAATCATAAATTCATCCCATTCTACTATATAACAAATTGTTTTGTTCCACAAATACAATCTTCCTCGACTGAAGTCCAAACAATGGTAGCTTTATAAATACCTTTCTCTAATTTTAATATTACGTCTTCTGAAAATTCTTCTCCAGGATCAATAAACATAATTGTTTCTGAACTCAGTTGTTTCAACTTGATAATTTTTCTATACTGTGCTTTGAAATCATCTTCTAAAAGATGATCTGGAAGACAAATAAATCCACCTTGCTTACATAGACTTGCAAATACACAATCAAATTCGCCTTCCTCATGCTTCAATAAATATGGAAAATCAATTATACCATCTTTTTCTATTCCAGCCTCAACCATTAAATAAATATTTTGAGGAATTATCCTTTTTTTGCTACAATTTTCAATACGACATGTTATGATTGCGTAATTGTCTTGTGATTTAGTTTCAATTGTAAGTTTTCTTTTTGCTGTGAAATTTTGTCTTAAAACATTTTCTGAGATTTTTATAACAATGGTTCCTAATGAAATAAATAAAGTAGTACTGGCAATAACCTCATTTATAGTCATTGATTTTACCGCTTGGTTAGAGTAAGGAATAATTAATGCCAGTATCACAAAACCTATAACTACAATAAAAACAACCGCACACAAACGAATAATTATACTTTTCCTATTAGCAGAAAAGTTCTTATTATTATTAAATTTCATGCACGGTTCCTCCTCTCATTTCTTCGTTCTAGATTACTTCAATATCTCCAATCTCAATCACATCTGCATACACGTCAGCTCTTTCCCCTGTTCTTGATAGCAGTCCCAAACTGATAATTTTATCTTCACAACTGTAGTCCGAGAACTTTACTTCGCCTTCCATAGTCAAATAATTGCCGAAAACGAATTCTTTGACTATTTGGTAATCCTCTGCATCTTTTTTATAAAGATTACCTTTAAATTCTAGAGTTTCAGGACTTGGAAAATCACACTGCATAACGTCCCCTACATATCCAAAATACATATAGTTATCATACGGTGAAATTACTAAAACATAATGATCCTGCATCTGAATTTTAGCGTACCACTTTTCTGTTTCACTCTCGGTCACATAGAATACCTTTGCAAGAACCTTGTAATCCTTTCCTTGAATTCTAATTTGGGAATTTTCATTAATAGCCTCAATTAGCTTAAACATTTTATAGTCTCCTTTACCATAATGCAATTTCTGTAAACACACAGTAGAAATTTGAGTTTACAAAACAACTACTCTAAATATATACTTTATATCCTCAATTTGAATATTTCACTTTTTCTTTATTTCAGCATAATTTACCTTTATTAAGTTATAATTTTTATCCCTCTGCATTAATAACACATATTCACAGTTCTCTAAAAGCTACACATAATTATGTCATTAATAACCACTTAAATTGGTTCTTTACCAAATTATAATACACGTCAATCGAGTTTGCAACAAATTTTGACATTTTTGTGCATTCCGACAAAAATCTTTATAAAATATAACAAAAAAGTGATTTGATAAGAAAAATACAAAAGCTAACTGTCATACGTATAGGGAGTTTTACATTACTCTGATACGTCTTAGTCGCCAAAGTATTATCTAAATCCACCGTCCCTCCAATATAGTCCGCATAGCAATAGTCCAAATCAACATTTCCCTAAATGTCACTGACTTTTCATACTGCGCTGTACTGCCATATTGTATAGCGCACACCTTTTTTCTTAACAGAGGTTTTTTGTCAGTATCATATAATGTATAAGAAATCATAACGTTTGGAATCTCCGAATGTTTTTTCATTCGATTAAACAACCTAATTCATTTGCCAAAAAACTTGACAGCCAGCAATTCTTCGGCCATAATATAAATAATATTAAAATTTGCCGAAATACGCGAGGTATTAAATTATGGAATACATCAGCCGTCATATGGAAAATAAAATATTTGAATTAAGCAAATCATATTCTGCTATTCTCTTAACTGGTCCGCGTCAGGCGGGTAAAACAACTATGCTTCGATCACTTGCAGAAAGAGAAAATATAGGGCGTGAATATGTATCACTTGACGATTTAAATGTCCGTGATATGGCAAAAAACGACCCTGCACTTTTCCTACAGATACACAAGCCGCCTGTGCTGATTGACGAGGTACAATACGCGCCCGAACTGTTCACTTATATCAAAATCCATATAGACAAACACCACAATCCGGGTGATTTCTGGATGACCGGCTCACAAATATTTCGCCTGATGAAAGGCGTACAGGAGTCTCTCGCAGGACGCGTTGCGCTGCTGCATATGTCGCCCATGTCACGGCGTGAAATTGTCGGCGCTCAATGTGTACCGTTTTCTACCAATTTTGACAAGCTGCTTGCCGAAAGCAAGAATATTGCTCCTATATCAACGCCTGAAATGTTTGAGCAAATTTGGAGAGGCTCTATGCCGGGACTCATAAGCGGTCAATTTTCTGACAGAAATATTTATTATTCATCATATATTTCCACATTTGTGGAGCGTGATGTAAGAAATATTTCTGTAAGTGTTGATGTGCTGAAATTCAATCGCTTTGTCACCGCAGTTGCCGCAAGAACATCTCAGCTGCTGAATTACAAAGCACTTGCAGACGATGCTGATATAGATATGATCACAGCAAAGGCGTGGGTGAACATACTCGAAACCTTGGGAATTATTTTTCTGCTGCACCCATACTCAAATAATGTGCTGAAACGTACTATTAAAACGCCTAAGGTATACTTTTATGACACGGGTCTTGTATGTTATCTTACCAAGTGGTCGTCACCGGAAGTAGCCGAAAGCGGAGCTATGGGTGGTGCGCTGCTTGAGAACTTCACTGTATCTGAAATTATGAAAAGCTATCAAAACGCAGCACTTGAACCTTATCTTTATTTTTATCGTGACCGTGACGCAAAGGAAATAGATGTTATTATAGAGGGCGACGGCAAGCTTTGTCCTTTGGAAATCAAAAAAACTGCAACTCCTGATAAACGCATTATAAAAACTTTCGGTGTTATTGACAGAGCGCCGCTGGAGATCGGAACAAGTGCGTTACTTTGTATGGCAGAGCAGTTTGGAGCATTTGACAAAGATAATTTGATCGTGCCGATTTGGATGATTTAATAATGTCTTTTGCATTTCGTATGCCATAATTGTGATTTTATGTGACAAATTACAATTATGGCATTTTTTATTTCTTATTTAAAAACTTTTTGGATATTTCCTCCAAAAACTATTGATTTTTACAAAATTATTGGATATAAAACGCTTATATCATTAAATTCGTAAAATCAGTAAATCGCTTGAAAAGTTACTATACAATGAATAATTCTTACCTTATTCGCCTATTTTTATAGAGAATTTGGGCTTAATTTGCTCACAAGCTCTTGACTTTCGCCCAATATAATGTTATAATTAGGCGAAAGAAATGAAGGAAGGCAAATGAGAACCTTTAATTATGACCTTTTGAAAGATTGTCATTGGGACAGCGAAGTTCTTGGACTTGTTGCTCAGATACACGAATTTAAAGGACGTCAGGAGCTTTATCTAAAACAAAAGCCTGCTGCTTTAGATAAACTTGTTGAAACGGCAAAGATACAGAGTATCGAAGCGTCAAATAAAATCGAAGGCATAGTTATAACGAGTACAAGAGTGAAGCAATTATACCTTGAAAAAACAACACCACATAACCGAGATGAGGAAGAAATCATGGGGTATCGTGATGTTTTGAACACAATTCATGAAAATTATAAATATATCCCCCTCCGTTCTTCCTATATTTTGCAGCTTCACAGAGATCTTTACCGATACTCTGAAAAATCCATCGGCAGCAGATTTAAAAATACACAGAATTATATTACTGAAACTCATTCTGACGGAACACAATTTGTTCGATTTACGCCGCTTGAACCTTATGAAACACCTGATGCTGTCGATGCAATATGCGAAAGCTTTAATAGAGCTATTGATTCTTGTATTGTAGATTCACTGGTATTGATTCCAATTTTCATCAATGATTTTTTGTGTATTCACCCCTTTAATGACGGTAACGGACGTATGTCAAGACTGCTCACAACCTTGCTGCTTTACCGCTGCAGTTATGTTGTAGGGCGTTATATCAGCATAGAAAGCAAGATTGAGAAAACCAAGGCAAAATACTACGAAGCGTTGAAGCAAAGCGGAATTGGCTGGCATACTGCTGACAATGATCCAACACCGTTTGTAAAATATTTTTGGGGCATTATTCTTTCTGCTTACCGTGATTTTGAAAGTCGTGTAGATATTTTCGATGAAAAACTTCCGGCTATAGAACTTGTGAGAAAAGCTATCAGTAATAAAATAGGCAAATTTACAAAGAGCGAAATCATGGAACTTACACCCTCCATAGGAAAATCTTCTGTTGAAAACGCTTTGAATAAGCTGACACAGGAAAAGGTCATAGAACGCCACGGCAATGGTAAATCTACATTTTACACCAGGCACGATTAACGTCTAAATTAAAAGTTTCATACTCGTCTGTAAAACGTACTTCTTACTGATATCCATTCCTCCAAATAGGAAAATTTCAGCCCATAGCTGTTCGTTGACAGCTATGGGCTTTTGGAATTATGAATTTAAGCATATACATTGAATAAACTAATGAATAACTATAATTTGAAGTAATTATTTTATAAATGGAAGCAACTTTTTAACTACTGTCTCCGTCTTTTACTTAGAAATAAATTGTTTGACAATGTTAATGATATCATGTCCATATAGTGTAAGCTGTGTTTCATCCAAGCACCGCAAAGCTTTTAAAGTTTCCAGAGTGCAGGGTGCAAATTTGGCTATTCTATCACAGGAAACATTACGGAATACCTCATATGCTTTTATTCGTTTTAGCTTGTATGTTTTAGTCCTATATGCAACGAGAGCCTCTTTTATCTGAGAAGAAATATTTTCGGGAATGCCACTATCTGCTGCCGTATCAACATAAATCACATTCACATATTTTTCTAACAAAGCTTCATTGCGCTGCTTGTCCTCAACAGATGCAACATAAAGTACAGAGTCAATAAGTTTCATATCAGAAACAGGTATACCAGCACGGTATTCAAATTCAATTTGTTTAAACACATATGTCATATAATTGTTGTTAATTTTTGTGAAGTTGGAGTAGTTATTATACTTTTCCTTGAAAGTTTTCAGAAATTCATATCCGGGACGATAAAATTTAACATAGCAATACTCAAATAAAGAAAAATACTGCTCCTTATTCTCAATATCACTACGGAAGATTGGATGATCAATGTCATGCTGCGCAATAATTTCTAATTTTTGGTCAGACAAAACGGATGTAGTAATCTGTTCTATAATTGACGGACGGTAATATATTTTACAAACAGCCCCTATAATCGCTGTCATAAAAAACATACCGTTATTCACAAGTCCTATCTTATATGCATCAGATCCGTCATCGTTTTTCTTAATGTAATTTATCCACAGCTTATAATACGCCTTGATTTTCAACAGATCACCTAGAAATCTACTATTGTATTTCTTTTCAAAGAGCAGTGAATAGCGCTCCTTATTGCCGCAAATTGAAGCTTTGCTGCCTCTGGCTGTACCTGGCTTCTGATAAACAAACGAAAGAAGAAATTGACCTAATTCTTCATTTGTTGTATTTTGCCACGCTGTAGGGTAAAGTTTTTTATTAATCTTTTCACCCCTTTTAATTTGGCAGTAAATGCCCACATCAGCAAGCTGCTTTTTTAGCAGACGTTGCTCAATACGATTGGCAATCAAGTCCTTGTTTTTTATTGGCTTTTGTGTATTAGTTGCTTCTGCAACATTTGAAATAAACTCCAATCGTTCATCTTCTGTTTCATATTTATTTTTAATAATCTTGCATTGGATATAAAAGTCCTTTGTAAAATCTGTTTCACCGACAAGTTTTGTAGTTTGACCGCCGTTGATTATGGAAAATTTCTGAATCAAAATTTTGTCACCATCAATAATATAGTCATCACAGATAATAATTACGCCATTATTGTAATACCAAAAATTTTCGGGATGCTCCTGAATAGACTCGATAATATTTTCATCGACTTTTGCATTTTTCACATAGTATCTTAAATTTTGAGCAAATAAACCTCTATATCCATACTGTTCATACAAACTCTTCAAAGACAATGCAGAAATATTTACGACCAGAGATTCTTCCGCACCGAAACAAACGAAATTGTTTGAAGTATCAAGCTTTATAACCGCTTCATCCACATACTCTTTGGGATTCTCAATCTCCATGATTTCATACTCAATGTCTAGCCCAAAAGAAATATGATATGTAACATAATCGTGCTCAGGTTTCATTGCCTGCAACGCATTAGTTATTGCACGCTTATTACCAACTGTTTTGGGATTATGATTGGTTATAAGGCGAATTTTCAGTGGTGTTGCAGAAGAAACTTTGTATTCATCATCGCCAAGAAGTATTCCCAATTCTTTGCGGACATTGGATTTGTGTTCCTGCGCCGCACAAATGGCGGATTCCGCATCTTTGAACATTTTAAGGATAGACGGAAAATCAAAACTGTTGTTTTCCGAATAAATAACAATAACTGCATCTACATCCTCATTATCAGAATCACGATCGATATATATTCCTGATATATAATCCGCTGCATCTTTCTCATACACATTCCCTTGAATTACATCTGAAATCTTACTGCTATCCGCATTAAAATAGTGATAGTAAGCATAGAGACAGAGTAACTTTTCGACGTTTGAATAATTCTTTGCGTCCTCATAAGATAACCTCTCAAACTCAGAAACCATATTGTTAATATACTTGTCCATATCACTCATAATTAAACCCTCTCTATGCTATCTACAAATTTATTTTTAAAGCACGAAAATGGAATGTTAGTGCTTTCCCATTCTCCATCCAAATTATTGGTTGGGATGTAAGGATATACCTCACCAGGAGTGATTATTGCAAGTAGTTTTTTGTCTCCATGCAAACACCACAAGTGAAACACATACGCTGTGCATGTTAATGCTACACTCCATTCATTGGAAGTAACATGAAAACAAGCTTCACTTAATGCCAAATTAGACGTTTTAACCTCAATGAGCAAAACAGTCGGATCATCCTTACTTTGTTGAGATTTAACATCATATCCTACTAAGTTACTTTCAACAGACATCCATTTCGGTTCAGATCCTGTACGAATTTTTTCGTAATTAATGGTGCTCATTTCTCCAATTCGACCGATATCGTTCTTCACTCCATGTGACCGTTCGCGGATTCGGCTTGCAATTGTATCCCACCAATTTATAATACCGGGACATAACCGTTCTGATAGCAAACCAGCTTCAACAGAACATGCCTTTTCGTCCTTGGTCATAAAAATTGCTGCTTCACTTCTTCCGTATGGAATACGATTTGACCATATTGGCGATACTTTCAGAACATAATCAGCAAGCATTTGCATTTTTATATCGTTGACTATCCCTTGTTTCTGCAATTTTAAAATATCAGATCCACGCTGCGTAAGAAAAGGTATGTTTTCGCTTTCGCTCACCCAACCACATTCGCTGGCAAAGTTGAATATATCCTCCGCACTTATTGATGCAATCTTAGAATAAACAATATCTGACAGCGATGAAAAATGATAAGTATCAATCCATTTAAGCAAAGTAATAGCCGATTCCAGAACATTTACCGATAGCCTAATCATCCTGATCACCGCTAAAGAAATAATCAATTACAGCCTTTGCATCATCCGCGGTCAAACTATCAAAATCGTCAGCTTCTTCATCATAGTCCACCTCACTGATCGCAACATTCAAAGAGTAATCATTCAAGGCTTTTGCCATTGTATTGACCTTATATGAAAGTCGTTTTCTTACAACTTGGTCTATACAGTTATCACATTCAACAAATTCTACGCATGGATTAGCATCGGGATCAAGCCCCAGCCTATGGATACGATCTTCTGATTGCAGATAATGAGCAGCATTGAATGAACGATCTAAATAAATTGCATACTGGCATACTTTGTGCAAACTGATTCCTTCAGAACAAGCAGCTGGGTTTGCCACCAACACTTTACAGTCAGGATCATCATGAAAACGCTTTATTTTGCCTTCACGGGTGTCGTTATCATTTTCATCACCGGCATCTACGCCGCCATGAATATATTCTGCGCACAGATCGCTCAATCGTAACGCGATCAATTCAACATTCTTTACGAAGGATGACCATATCAGAACCTTTTTGTTTTCAGCTGCAAGTTCTCTGGCTCTGCGGCATACATAATCAATTTTAGGTCCGTCAGATGCAAGCAAAAGCGCACCAACTCTACGATCAAAAGCATAATCCATATCGCTTGATAAAAGCGCAGGATTGGAAACAAATGCCATAACCTTCATCACACATTTACCGATCCGCCGCAATTCATAACGAGAGGAATCCGACAACACCGGATTAAGTTGCCGGCAAATTTCAGATTTTAGTGTTTTGTATATTTCTCGCTGAAGCCTTGTCATTGGCACCTGAATAATTTTATGCGTAAGCTTCGGAATACCCAACTGCCCTTTGGTTGTTCTGACATATATTGGTTGGATTAAGTCAATCACTGTAGTCTCATCTACATCCTTTGTGGGATATAAAAATAGAAATTGCGAAATGAGATCCTTAGGACTTTGTGGCATCGGAGTACCACTCATAATGAGTTTACGTTTTGGAAGATGAGCCATTTCCAAAATAGCGTCAGCTCGTTTTATCTGTTTTCCTCCCTTGATTCTATGGCTTTCATCAAGAAACATATAGACATTACCGTATGACAGAAGATCAACAATTACATTTTTTACACGAGATAACTGATCATAGGTAATAAGCATAAAACGAGGCTTCAATCTCAATGCTGACTGAATGGAAACTTCACCACCACGAAGACGAACAAATACTTCATCAGTTTCGTTCATACAAGCAATCAATTGTTCATCCCATGCACTAAATGCGTTTTTAGGTGCAACAACCAGTAGGCGATCCGTTTGTGTAGCATTGATAAAGAAAAACGCTAATGCCTCGGTTGTTTTACCGGCACCTGGAACAGAAAATGTTGCTGCACCTGGCAAATGTGAAATTTTCATCAGATTCTGCGTTTGATTATTCGTTAGGATACGCGTAAATCCAATATTTGAAAGTTGGTATGTAATGTCTGCTTCAGTACGAGCCGGAAGTGAAAGAGCAGCATTATATGAGTTGTCATTCGCTGTCTTTAACATTGTTTTTGCATTATCAGAAAAAATAACTCTATATTGATCTCGATGTGCAGAAAAATACTGTCCAATAAAACCTTTAATAGACAAAAAGTATCTCCATGGAAAAGTAACGCTCCAATCCGAATATGAAACAACAGCTATCGGTAAATAATCGCAGATAAAACTATATAATGCCTTCCATGCTGCTTTATCAGCTGAGTCGTTTGAAATATTGACTTGTTCGGTATATGTCAAATAATCAATCCGAATATCCATATTATTTAATCCAATCTTTAAGAGCTACACAAGCTCCTTCAATATTTTCAAGTTGTTTTCCGACACCATCTTTGCTCATCGAATCATCTAGGTTTGATACAGCATTTGTCAACAGTGTAGCGGCTTTCATAACCTGATCGAAAATAAAACTCTTTTTCTTCTTTTCTTTTTCAAGCTCTTCCGTTGTGTTCAATACAGATTGTACGGTCTTTGCAACCAGCGTTGGATTATCTGCAATACGGATTCCTGCGGCAATTTGAGAATTTGTTGTGTTTTCGATGCCATTATCTCCACCTGTCAGTAATTCCAAATCATCATCATTATTATCTTGAATTGTAATACTGAAAACTTCCTGTAATTTCGGAGCAATTGTAGCCAAACCAGAAACTACTTTGGGAATCTGCTTATAGAGTCGATCTCCATCTGCGGGAGCTTGAAGCATGGCTTTTGATATTTCCTGAAATAGTTCTTTATCTCCTGGATTGGAAATGTTTTTTCGCCCAATTACAATTTGTTTGAATGCGTACTCCTGCTTATCTACCAGCATCCACTCGTCAGGATGACCTATAGATTCCAGATACTGTGCTGCATAATTATAACACTCAATGTAAGTGCTGATTTCTTCAGGTTTTTTATTCTGTTTTTCTGCTAAAATACCAATATCCATACCCAAATCAAATTTTTCCTGATAATCTGCAGCAATTGTATGCCATACATATTCCGCCTTCATATCAGAACGAATCTGTAATGCTATTTCAAGATCATACATACCTTGTGGATCGCTATCAGGCAATACAGCCACACGAACAGTTTGAAAATGAGCATACTTGATTTTGTTGTTATAATATAATTCACGCCATGCGCAAAGTCGACGATTGCCGTTTACAACAATTCCATCGTTCGAACATATTAATGGTTCGGTTTGTTGAAGCTTATCATTGTTTTTGAATGTCTTAAGCAGATTTTCTTTGTCAATCAGCAACTTTAGTACTTGGTGCTGCGTTTCTTGTGCTTCAATTGAAAATGGATCACTAACAAACAAGTCTCTGGGAAGATCACGGTGCTGTGCCAGCCATTGCTTCTGGAGGCTCTTTGTTCTAATATTCTCAATACGATACACAAGCATTTCGATCGGAACTTCAATCACAGAAAGAGGGCGGTATTTTCCTCGATAGTCAATCTGATACTTTTCCACCGTTTGAGAATTGTTCAAAGCCTCAGTAATTGCTAAAACCCGCTGCATATTAGGGTATCCAAACGAATATGTGTACTCCATTACTCTGCCTCCGTTCCATCAAATCCAATAACAACAATTGGCATCGTGATTACTTGACTAAAAATTGGCAATTCTCTAATCAGGCGTTCGTAATTTGCCATATTGGATCCAAGTTCTTTTGCGGTTTTTACCTGCGGAATGAGAATAATTCCAGCAGTTATATTTCCTTTTGTATAAAATGTTTGTAGTTTCAAAAGGTCTGCATAAATGCGCCCCACATTGCCAGTCTGAAAGCACAAACCAATCCCCCTCAAATATGATGAGATAGTAATTCTTGAAGTAGCATCTAAGCGATATTCGCCTGTCCACCCTTCCTTTTCTAGTCTTTCACGTGCTTCTTTTTTAATGTTAGCTACTGTTTTCTTCGATAATTCAGGATTTATATCCCATATTACCCTCTTCACATCGTCCACAATATCATTAGGAACTACCTTTAGTCCACTTCGATGCTCATATATCTGCGTTCTCATTATTTGTCTCCTTCCATTCGTCAGGAATCTTTGACAGCGCGCTTGTCTTTGCGTCGTAAATTGGCTTGTCATACGGGCGGTATCTGATTTTTCCTGAGACAGTCTGTTCAAGCCGCTCTTTGCCAAGATTGACATATTCCTCCATAATCTCACACCCCCAGAAGTGCCGTTTATGAAGCAGGGCAGCAACGCCGGATGACGCAACGCCAGAAAACGGATCAAATACAAGATCATTCTCATTTGTCAAAGCAAGGATTAGTTTTTCGATCAATCCAACCGGGAACTGACAGGGGTGACTTGTTTTTTCGACATGATTACCTTTTACATTTGGTATTTCCCAGACATCTTCCGGATTTTTCCCTTTGGGATTACCAGATAGTTTTCCTTTATTCTCCCCACGATAACTACGCTTACTGGGATATTTTGACGGAACGCGGACATCATCAAGATTAAAGGTATAAACATCGCTTTTTGTATACCACATAATAACTTCATATCGTCCACTAAAGCGATTTTTATTATGTAATCCGTGTCCAAAATGCCAAATTATTCTATTGCGCAAATGCAGTTTCAATTCCTTAAAGATTGGCGCAAGTTCAATATCAAGAGGAGTAATACTACCGTTTTCAACATAGTTTCCAACCTGCCAACAGATACTTCCATTATTCTTAAGCCGCGGATATATTTTTTTTACAATTCTTTTTTGCCATGCTACATAATCATCAAGAGACATTTGTTTTTCATACTCTTTACCAATGTTATATGGAGGAGATGTGACAACAAGATCAAAAATAGGCTCTGGCGGGAGTGAATCAAGAAATTGCTCAACATCCATCAAAAACAATTGCGTTATGGTTACGTCCGGCAACACTCCCTGTTCGAAATTGGAAACTATATTTATAGGCATTTCTTTTACCTCCAATAGAAATTTTAATTTGCATGCTATTTCGCCGTAAGGATAGACCATTTATTAAAAATCGTATGTCAAATGGAAATAGTTAGTGCACTAGAATCCTCCATGTGTCATATGATAAGTTGTTTCGAATCAGGAGCGCACTGTTGTCATTCCACCAGTTCTTTCAAAACAGCCATAATTTGCTCATACGCAATATTTTTTGCGTAAGCAAACTGCTTACGGTATTTATCCCACATGGCTATCAGTTCCGGGCTTTCTTCAATGTTATGCAGGATACCTGATATATCCGCGATCTGCTGAGCGGTTCCACGATGGCTTGCAGTTGCACTCAGTGCTTCTTCAAACAAAGTCCTATCGAATTTTTGTGTCGTTGCTAATATGTAAACATCGTAAAAATCTCTGGGACGAGTGTTGAACACACTTCTCCGCAGTATGGTTTCAATTTTCTCAGCCATAACAGTTTCGACATTATACACCCACAGTTCATAAGACTTTTCATCATCAAAAATCTCAGAAAATTGGTACTGTACTGCATGGGGAGTGATTACATCACCAGTAGAAATATCAATGCTAAGCGGAGTCAGCAGCGTATCATATTTGGCGTTTATCATCACACGATAACCGCCGTAAATATCATCCTCACGTATGGGAGAAATCGTTCTGATCTCAAACGTTACACCATCATCAACATGTATAGAACAGACTTGTTCAAACGAATTATGGATTGCATCCGGTGTTAGGGGAAGGTTTTTCAGTGTGGTATCTAAATCCATTGTTGCCCGGTTATCTAAACCAACAATGGCTGCGATCAGCATACCACCTTTCAAAACAAACTTTTCTTTATACTCCGATATTGATAGACGCACAAGCAGGCACTCAAACATATAATTCTGCAAGATGACTTGTGCTGGTATATTTTTTTGTTTTGCGATATTACGAATATTTGCTTTTAAACTCATCGCTTTGCTCACAGAAGCACCTCCAAATACTGATGCAGAACATTTGCCACTCGCATCTTTTTAGCATAGGAATTCAGCTTATTCAAATCCTTCTTCGAGTTGGCTGCATACAGTTTCAGTGCTGCCAAAAAGGTTTCTGTTCCAATTTTATTTCGGCTGCGAATCACATCACATATTGTACGTTCAAGATCGTATGCTGGAACGCCGTTTCCTGCTGGGGTTTTCAAGATTGTCTTACCAAGATCGAATAGTTCAGGCTTAATGTAATACACCTTGCATTCTGACCTGATTGCGGCAGAAGGGATACACCCGGATGGCGCGGTAATAGTATGCTCAAACGGAGTTCGATCCGAAATACCATTAAGATACAGAGCAGTTTCGTGAGAGAAAACAATTTGTGTCGAACGCTTGCATATAGACAGTAGTTCATCCTGCATATCGTCAGGAAGAATGTACTGTCCTTTTACGATGCGATGGATTTTTTCTTCTTTGCACATCTTATAGAGCATTGCCTTAGAGATGCCATGCTGCGCCGCAATTTTTGTTTCGATAATACCGCCATTTTCCTTTGCAATGGCAGAAAGCTCAGTCATGAAATCCATTCACTCACCTCGTTACAATAACTTAATAATATTATACATATAATTATGATCAAAGTCAATACAATAAAGAAAACATTTGAAAAATATTTACAATTAAATTATGACAATGGTCAAAATTTTTATATCATAAAAGTTTAATGCTATACTAATTAATCAAAATTAGTAGAATAACCGCAACAATAAACCGCTAATTTTTATCATGTGTATATAGTATTGACTGTGTTTGGTATTCTATAAAAATTCATATCCACAGATATGTTACATTTTCATTCTTGAAAAAACCAAGAATACTTTTATCGTAACTTAATTCTCCTATAAAACGTACTATTACTGATCCCCATTCTCCGCATGAACTCTGTCGAAGAAATCTCCCCATTTTTCCAAATAGGAAACAACCCCACCCATAGCTGTTCATCAACGGCTATGGGCTTTCTTCCCTTGTGCTTTCCCTGCGACCTCGCAACAGCAATCCCCTCTTTCTGACGGTCAAGCAAGTACCCGCGTTCCAGTTCCGCAACAGCCGCAAACACCGTCAGCATAAAACGTCCCGTTGACGTGGAAGTATCAATTTTTTCTTTCTGACTGATAAACTCCACGCCTTTCTTTTGCAAAACGTCAATAAGCTCCAACAGGTCCTTGGTATTTCTTGCGAACCTTGAAATAGCCTCAACCATAACCGTATCACCGTTTCGCACAAATGACAGCATCTCTCGAAGCTGCGGACGGTCTGCTGACTTACCCGAAATCTTGTCAATGTAAACTTTTTCAACACCAAGCTGTTTCATAAGCACCTCCTGCCGAGTCGTATTCTGCTCCACAGTTGATACACGAACGTAACCAACTTTCATAAAAATCATTCCTTTCTCTTGATTTTAAATTTAAAATGTGATATAATAACCCCATAAGGGGTGAATACAATGAATGATAAATATATTCCACGTGAAAATCTTAACAGAAGTCTTGTGGCTTCGCTGAATATAGAGGGATTGAATCCGTCTAAAGAGGCTATAAATTTAGCTGATCTGGTAATTGACGGAGTTACCTCAAAGGATGAAGCTATTGCACAAATTTGCAGTAAATATACGGTAAAAGGAAATACCGTCTGATTTTTCAAATATAATTTACATATTTCATATGAACCTATTTATTGCAATAATGATTTCAACGTTTTGATAACTAAATCTGATATGCAATATAATTAATTACCTAAAGAGATTGAATAAAAAATCATCATATTTAAGTTATTTAATAAAATAAGTTGTCTTAAAAAAGCTGATATATTGGCAAGATATTAGATTATCTTGAAAAAACATTTCTTGCGTGAATTGTTGTTTTTCAAAGTATAATATTTGAGAGGAGGTTCGACAATAATGAATGAGAATGAGATAGTACATGTTGCTACAGACTGGTGGGGATTTGGTGCAACTATTTTCACTGGTATTCTAACAGCTATTGCAACAATGGCTGCTGTTATTTATACAAATAGTCGAACAAAGAAACAATTAAAAGAACAGGCTATAAAATTTGAAAATGAACGAAAAGAAGAATTTAAACGAAGTAAGTTTGTTGTTATAAAGCCAACGCTAATTTTGACGAAGTTTACAGGATTATTGGACAAACTTATTGTGCAAAATGATTATAACAGAGTTTTGCTTTTTTCTGGAGAAGATGGATTTGATTTTTATGATGATATTCAAAAACGATCATGTCAAACTTGCCGATTGCTCATAATTGAAAATAAGACGGATATTGATATTAATGATGTCACAATAAGCACAAAAACTGTTTTACGAAATAGGGACACAGATGCTATGTGGACGTATAATACAAGCAATAGTGCAACTTTTTTGCGTGGACGTGAGAGTATCATTATAAAAATTGAAGACCAAACTCAATTCGAGAAAATTCTTTCTATGAATGACGATAAGATATCGAGTACCCTAAAGTTTGAATGTCGAATAGAGTACTCTACATTAGCAAATCAAAGAATTACATATGTTTATGAAATTGAAATATACAATGATCGTCGTATAGAAGTAAAAAGAGATGGAATTGAAAATGTAATCGATATATCTCAAAAGGTAGTAGTAATTCCAACGACATTTAGAAATTTACAAGATTCCATTTCGGGAATTGATCGGAGTGCATATAGTTGGGAAAAGATGGGGATATCTCAAATGCGAGGAATTATGTCACAATACAATCCACAATCAACAGAACAGAATAATACTATAACCGACCAGACTAATACAGATGATACACCTTAGTTACATAATATCTTGGTTTTTTTGAACATACGGTATACTACAAACAATGTCAGTCATCTTGTTATATTTAAAAACTAATAAAAGAATTAAATAAAAAATTGGAAAATGAGTAGAATATGTTGTCACTGAGTTGCCTATCCCAATAGCCTATACTCTAACGGGACGCTTTTTTCTGCATAAAATTCGTCCCAATAGAGTTAGTTTTCACATTTTGAAACGTTCCAAAATAAACAACAACCCTATTGGGAATTTTCAAAAAATAATCCGCTTGCTCAAAACGGCAAGCGGATTTTTTCACCTCATTCTGATATAGTCAAGATATTCCTGCGCCATATCGGGACAGCATAATATTTCCTCAATGTCAAACACATCATAGCCAAATTCAAGCAGCGTCGAAATATCCTCCTGCTCAATACCGTAAACAAACGCAAGCTCTTCAAGATAGCTTTCGTCGGTTTCAAGAAGATAACGTCCATAAAACCCATCACGGAAACTGAAATGCCCTATCTCAACAGCGCCGTTTGAATCAAGCTCCAGAATATCCCCGCAATTAATATTGACCCTGCCGAACTTCGATAAATTCAACTCATGCAGAGCATTTTTCAAAATGTCCTCGGTACTCGCATAAATATAAAACCCGTCAAACTTGTACAAAGCAATAGGATTATCACCCTTGACAATATACAGCTCGTTCCTATCGCTAAGAATAGTATAGCAAAATGAACCCTCTGTTTTTTCAGCCATACTTTTAAGTCTTTCGGAACAGAGGGTGTTTTCTTTCTCTATAAGCTGTACCGCCACATAACTGTCAGTTTGAATGTGAGTTTTGGGAAGATTTTCAGTTTTTCTCAAAAGCTTGTCATTATGCAGAACGCCATTATGCGCAAGAGCAAAATTTACACCGTTTGCAGTACCTAAAAAGGGGTGATTATTGTAATTAAATTTTTCCGAACCCTGAGTAGTCATTCGGGTATGCCCCATAATTATGTTGGCATTCTCGGGCAGTCTGTACCGCATTTTATGAGCAGGAACGGCACGTTTGAAAATGTGCAGTTTGCCGTTTGAATTGTATGCAATTCCCGTAGCGTCCGTGCCTCTGACCTCGCATTCTTCCGACAAAATAGAAATAATTTTAGTTCTCTGCTTTGCCGAGAATCTATTTCCATAGTCGATCAACCCAAACAAAGCGCACATCAGACATCCTCCTCGCTTTCCATAGGTTCATTGACATACAGCCGCCGTTCCTTTAAATAGATAATCAATTCGGGATACTTTTTGATGTCAATACTTTCCACAAATTCCGTCCAGCCAATAGGCTTTATTTCCACATCATTGAACGTGACAGCCATCTCACAAATAATATCCACAAGCTGAATTGCCGCAATTAAACTGTTTAATTTCAAAGTACCGCGAAACATACGGAATTCAATTGTGTCGTAATTTGAGATATTAACGCAGCTATGCCGACCGTTTCCAGTTTTCTTAGCGTGTTCGATCATCTCCGACGGATCGTTCTTGTAACCGTACCTCGCCGCCCACTTGTTCATCTGCGATTCCGTCCGCCTGCTGAATTTCAGCAGTTCCTCCCAATGATGTTCCACAAAATACAATATCCGAGAAATTCTTTCCTCCTGCAATTCACAAGTATCGCCCAAAGATTTTTTACCCACATGAATATGCAGACCGCAGGTATTTGTTCGGTGAGAGTGGTATCCCAGCCTAATCGCTTCCTGCATAATCTCACGCCAAGGCATATAATTTATATGATAATTCAACGTCATAGGGTGTGTAACAATCTCCATTCCGTCGTCAAGACTTCCGTCAGATTTTATGTAAATATGTTCGGCAGAAACATTTCCCGCATTCAATATGCGTTCTGCATTAGCACTTAATTTTCCGCCATTGTCTATCTCAAGCTCAACACCGAAAAACCTGTCACCATTACCGTAAAATACCAGCTCAGGCTTGTAGCTGTAATTGTGAATAGACCCGCAATGCTTATTGTAGCACTCGTCACAGTACGACCTGTCGCCATCGTCATAACTTGCATCGTCGGTATTTATTACCGCATTGCAAATCTCGCAGGTCGTATAATAATTATCATAACATGAGGTACACAGCGTAATGTTTTCGTCGCCCTCATTTTCGCTGTCACAAATACGTTCCCCGCACCTGTCGCAGACAACAGTTTTTCCGTCAGCGCAATCCTCGCAAATAATGTCTCCGTGAATTGTGTAGGTCCTTTCGTCACTGTCAATTTCACGGTCGCAGCTTGTACAAATTATTTTTCGTTCCATAATATTTATCCTTTCATTTTTGCAAAGAAAATGTCCCTTGAAACAACCAATTTCAAGGGACGAATTTCTTTATAATTTTTATCCCGCTTTCTGAAGTTCTCTATTAACGTCCGAAGCATTAACAAGCTCCATAAACTTTTTACCAAAATTATGAGCATTTTCCGCTTCCTCGGTACTTAAAGTTTCCACCGCTTCAAAATTATACAGTGCATAGGGCTGACCCGTTTTATTCGTGGTTTTCTCCAAGGTTATTTTCGTGACAACTCCCGAAACAGGAATCATTTTGCCGATAAGTCTCGTCATATACCGCTGGAAAAGCATTTTACTTGAAACAGGTACACGAACTAAAATCGGCATAATATTATCGGGACGAAGCAGGAACAAAACCACGCTTTCCTTGCAAGCCTTAGCGTTAGTTTCGCCGTCCTTTGAACCGAAATCATTAAACGGACAAGTACCGCAAGCCTTGCCGTCATGGGAAACAAGGCTGTCCGAACTGAAACAAACAGGCGGAGTACCCTCAACAGGATCGGGCGTGTCCCAGTAAGCGCGGGGTGTGGTGTAGTCGAGAATAATTCCCGTAATGGATTTTTCCATAACCTCGCCCGATAGCGTGGGAATTGTGAAAGACGTTGAACCTCCCGACGGCGACTTTATTATGTCAAACAACTGCAAAGAGAGCGGCTGATTTTTAAGGTTATTCTTGATGATGTCAAGCGCATTATTTTTAAGCGCGGCGTAATTTGTGTCCGTGGTGGTTATGGCTGTTTCCTGCATAACGATCGTCCTTTCCTCATTAATATCTTTGACCTTGTTACTCAATTTTGATTTCAAGTTATCTGTATTCATAGTAAACCTCCTATACCGCCTTTATCGAAAATCTACGGTAAGATATTTTATTAGCATACCTCGCGTACAGTTTGGGGTGTTCCGCCTTAAAGGTCTTGCTGTCAAGCCGTTCCTGTGACATACTTTTCCAAGTAATAACGCTGTTTCCCGACGTTCCGACTTCATTTTCGCCAAGCATTTCTTTAAGCTGATTCTCGGCTTTTTGCTTCTGCTCGGTAATTTCCTCTAACTTCTCACAGGCAGAATTATACTCTGCAATTAAATTTTCCGCAGTCTCTGGAAGTTCGATTTTTGACTTTGGAATACTGTCGGGAAAACGTTCCGCAAGAAATTTTTCGGAAGCGGTCGAACCGTCAAGTGCAGGCGGCAGTTCGTCTTGAACGTGTTCCCAGAAATCCTTTTCAAGCTCGGTAAGCATTGAAATGATTTCCTCGTCACGCTCAATAAATTTCCACTTGAAAGTGTTGCCGCCGATAAGTACGGCGATATACGTTCCATTGTAACCTGTCACCGCCATATAATGCTGAATCTGGAGCATATATTCGTCGGGAATTTTATCCTCCCACTCCGCAGCCTTGTACGCCGAAGCTGTTTTTGCTTCAAATACGCAAGTGCCGTAGTTTGGGTGCTGACACGTTCCGTCAAGATTTGCAAGCATAAAAGGATAGTCCTCATGCTGTAAAATCTGATTGAATTTGCTGACTTCAATTCCAGTCCTTTTGGTAAATTCGGCTCTTACCAAAGCCTCAAGCTGTGTACCCCAGTACGCCGCTTCTCCTGCCTCGGAATAAGGTAACTGACCTGTTTTTTCAAGCCACAATTCAACTGGAGACTTGTATTTGTTAATACCGCAGACAACGGAAGCGTCCGAACCGCCGATACCTTTTTTGCGGTATTCGAGCCATTCCTCGTAGGGCATATTTTCCGTAGAAGCAAGTATTTTAGCCATTTTCATCATTCCTTTCTGAAATTTGAAGATAAAATTTGATGTAGTAAAATAAGTCCCAAATGTCAAATTTCGCAAGCTCTGTTGCACAGCGGACTATTTCAATCTGAAATTCTGTCGAAATCAAGGAATACTGCTCGCTTCCCTCGTTGATCTGTTTAACCGCCTCGTTAAAATTAAAGTCGGTCAAATGCCTGACACCTATATCAACAAGGTGCGTCATAGCCATTCCAAAAAGGACTGCACCGTATTTATCCTCAATATTTTTTATTGCTTTAATTTTATTCGACATTTTCTCACTCCCAAAATGAAAACGGTCGAGTGTTAATTCCCGACCGTTTCTATTGCATAATTATTACGCTGCCGAAAGTACCATTTCATACGCCTTGTCGATAAGAGGATTGCCCTCAATTGTTTTAGCAAACACATTCTCACGGTAGTTGGCAGTCTCGCGGAGGGGCTTTGCGTGGGTTGCAAAATCCGATACCGCATTTATGAAACGGTATCCGTTCTTGCCGAGTTGCTTCAAATCGGGAGCGTCGAAATACCGCATTTTCAAATCTTCGCGGATTCGTTCAATGTTTTTCCTGTGGGTCGCTGTGGGGTTATCGTCCATAGGCAGGAGCATTTCGATGTACTCATTAACCTTGGAATCCGACAGCTTTACTTTGCGGAGATTTGCAAATTCCGTACCGAGCCTGCCCATGTATTTTTCCGCAAGCAAAAGCGTGTTATGTGCTTCGTCCATTTTATGAGCAAGGTCGCCGACATGAACGGTAGACCATACTCTTTTTGCTGTGGAAAGTGCGATATTCAGCGTATTCTGACAAACCACACGAATTGGCGTCATTGCAACTTTGATAGCTCCGTTTCCGTCGTGAGAACTGCTGAAAACAAGGTATGGATCTATCTGCTCTCCCTCAATAATATACTTATCGGGAAGCTTGGCGAGTATCCAGATTTTCTTTCCGTCCTGCAAAGAGCCTGCGGTTTCATACTTAACACCCTCGCCGAGAAGCGCATCAGTAAAAGCAAAAGCCTCGGAATTCTGCACCACCTTGTAGCGGTCTGTAACAACTCCGAGGACTTTATTATCGGTTTCACGGACGTTTGCTTTGTAACCGTTGATAGGTTCATAGCCGCTTGTCATAATGGGCTTCTGAATTACATTCCAATTCAGTCCCGAAGCTTCAAGAGCTTCCTGTGAGTTAAGCGCCGATTCGACACGGACACCTAAACCGTGCCAAGGTGCGTACCTTACAAAGAACATTGTTTCTACGTTTGCTGACATATAAATCTCTCCTTTTCAATTTTTGAATTTTGATTTTGGGTTTTTATTCTGCCGAAAATATGATGTCGTAAATTGTGTCGATCACGTGCCATAAGGCGGGAAAATTTTTTACTCGCTGTCCGTAAGATCGCATAGCTTTAACACTTCCTCCGAAACGTCATTTTCGAGACAGCTGCAAAGTACCACAGCCGCCGTTCCTGCAAGCGCAGCAAGAATTTTAAGTACAAGCTCCTTGTTCATGTTATTGCCTCCTCTCGCAATTTGCCGCAGATTTTGTCTGCGTTAATCGTCCAGAATGTTCTTTACAACCGCCGTAACTACCGCTATTGCAAGCGTTCCGATGATTTTACCCATTTTTCCCATAGATTGATACCGTCCTTTCAAATTTATTTTTTTGATGATTTTTTGCTGTATGCGAATGTTTTTGGCAAAAATCCGCATACATTATTTCAGAGAAAAATTATCCCCATATCACCGCAAACCACGGTAATATGGGGATTTGATTCATTTCTCTGTAGATATAATATATACTTGAAGTTTGATGATTTGCACTTGGCTGCAACATATTATTAATAATATTTGAAAGGATTGATTTTATGATCTCTGATTACAACGATTACCTTACGCCTTATGAGGCGGCGTATGAGCTTTCACTTTCGCTTACCACGATTTACAATCTGCTTAGGAGCAAGAAGCTTCCCGGGTTTAAGGTGGGGAGAACTTGGAGGATTCCAAAGGAAGCTTTGGAAAAGTTGCTCTATGAGTAAAAAATGCGGACATCACCTTTATTTGGTGATGTCCGCAAAATTTATTTTATTCCTTTTTGCCAAACAAAGCCGCTGCGCCGTCAATACATTTTCCGATTGCTCTCATGGCTTTATCTGAAGTTTTAGCGATCATGCGTACCTTTTTCAAATCACTTGCATAACAGGCTGTCTCGGGATATTCTTTAACTTCGGCAAGCATTTTATGGTACTCGTCATCATCAAGCACATAATCCATGCCCTCGGTACACTCTTCTATAACCCCGTGCCAATATTTGCTCATATTAGAGAAAAATTCTCCCCAGCTTTTTTCGTCCTGCTGTAAGTATTCTTCATAATCCTTATTATCACTCATAAATTATTCCTCCTCACCCATAGCTCTAAAAATGCTGTCGCCCACCATTTTCATAGCCTTGCCGATAACAGCGGAAATCATTTTCCAATGGCTCTCTGCAACTGTCGCCTCTATGTATTCGGGAGCGTCGCACTCGCTGCATTCAGCTCCGATATATTCCGAAATTGCATTTAACTCATCGCTGACCTCCGACATTGATTTTTCGTAAATTTCTTTCATATCGCCGAAATATTCGTCAAAAAGCTCCGACATTTTTATTCCTCCCTTAGATTTTGCAATCGTAATATCCGCACCTTTCTCCGCCTTTCATTTCATGGTTACGCTTCAAGCACATACACTTTGCGGCGGAATCAAATTCCCATAAAGACAGCCGCGGATTTGTGGGTTTAATATTTGAGTTTGCCGGGTCGTACCAATGCTTGCAGAATGCGCAGAATTTTTGGGTTTTTAGGTTGGCTCTGGTCATAAAAATCTCTCCTGTTTTATAAAATCAATATCATTATGCGAATTCCGGAGGATCAATTTTTAATTTATATTCTTCTCCGTTTTTTTGACACAGCCAAATCTCTTCAAAAGCGTCTTTTGAAGTTTTAGGATCAAAATTAGATATTTCTGACTTGCCGACTTTTTCGCTCTTAAACCATTGCTCTCCATTTGTGTAAAAAATTTCTATCTTGAAATTAAGTGCTTTCTTGTCATCACTTATTCGACAGTACAAATATCCGCCGGCACATTTTTTATCAGCATCATTTTTTACAGATGTAATAATTTCTTCATCAATAGATTCGCTCAATTTACTTATGTAATCTTCAAATGAAATTTGTTTGCATCTTTTAAACCAATTTTCAAAAGCCTTAACAATATCTTTTTTTAAAATCGAATCATTTTCATCGAATACATCTTTCTTTGTACCGTTATTGTATTCCTGTGCTTTTCCCTTTATCATTTTTACTTCTCCTCATGCCGTATTTTTAAGAACTTCTTCATATTTTTCGCTGACGTCCCGTTCACAATTATTTGCCATCCTTATGTCCTCGGGAACGTCCTCAGCAGGTATAGGTCTATTCGTTACCACGTCGGTTTGCTCATATATGCCGTTGTTTTTGGTTATGTGCCTGCTTACCTGTTTATATAGCCCGTCAGCAGTCCGCTTGATGATAAGAAAAATTCCAAGCACAGCACGGTTGATTTTTTGCTGTACCTTCCCTATCATTTTTTTGACCCATTCGTGTATAGGATTCCAAAATTTTTTTATAACTTTACTTACAAACATTCCAAAAACTGCACCTAATATTAGTGACGCCGCTACACCAAACATAATTGAAAACCTCCATAAATTTATTATGCCATTCTAAGCTCCAATTCATTTGTAACGTCTACCCTGTTCCCGCCGGATACCCTGCTTCTTATATCAGCCGGAACTTCGCTTGAATCGACTTTTCGTTCTCTTTCGGTTTCATACCACTGATCTTCTCTTTCAGAGTATGAATAGCTTTTAACAATTTCTCGAATAGCTCCGCCAACCTTTTGCACAAAAGCTTTAGCGCCTTGAAATATTCCTGACATCAGACGTTTAACGCTGTTGACAATTTTGGTTAAGCCGTCTATCAATTCGTCCCAAAAGTCTAATATTTCTGTAACTACAAACGCTGAAATCAACGCTGCCGCAATAAAATTAATCATACTGTAACCAAACTCCTTTCATTTGAACTGTTTTCAAGACATTCGCCTTTATCAGTTCTGCCAAGCTGTTTCATGGCTTCTTCTTTGCTTATAGGTTTTCGTGTTATTGTGACATCACTGTCCTGTCTGTTTTCTTTTTGGCTTGATATTATACTCTTTACCGCCTCCTCAAAATACTCTTGTGGGACTTCGGGTAAATTGTTATTTGCCGCTTTCAAAGCTGCTTTAAGAACCGCTGTTGATATATCGCTTCCTGATAACCCGTCATAATCTCGTGCAAGTATGCACTTATCAATTCTAACAGGCATTTTTTCCGGAATATACATATCCCATAGCTTTCTTCTCATAGTTTCGTTTGGAAGCTCAAATTTAACATGGAACTGTATCCTACGCATAAACGCGGGATCGAAATTGCTGATAAAATTGGTAGCAAAAATTATCATACCGTCATAATCGTTAAGCAAAGTCAGTAAAACTGATCTTGTTTGATTTACGCTTACATCGGTAGAACTGCTCATATTTGTCACACGCTTACTTAAAAGAGCGTCAGCTTCATCAAAGAAGATTATAAAATCCTTTTCCTTTGCCTGTTCAAACAGTTTTACAAGATTTTTGCTTGTTTCTCCCACATATTTTGATTCGATATCCGCATAATTGACGCATACGATTTTCTGTTCTGTTTCCTTTGCGATAGCGTGAGCCGCCATAGTTTTTCCGGTTCCCGGCGCACCGTACAGGTTTACAAACAAATTTTTCCTTTGCTTGAGAACACTTCTCATATCCCATTCAATAAAAACCTTTTGCCAGTTTTTTCGGGAATTTATCACGGTTTTTATTTCTTCTTTTGTATCGTCAGCCAGAATAATATCGTCTATTCCGTAAATAGGGTCTGTCGGCTTGAATTCGACCTGCGGCTGTTCGGTTTTGATCTTGTCCGTTGATTTAGGTTCGGAACTTTTTTCTGCGGTTTGCCTGTTAGTATTTATAGGCATTTTTTTCATCTCCCGTAATTTATTTTTTATCCTCTGTTATTTCCTCAAAATCTGCCAAAACATCATCAAGAGCGATATTGCTTTTAGCGTTGTTAATTATATTGCGAAATTCGTTAAGAATTTCATTATCCGGTTCAAAATCAAATTGAAGTTGTTTATTGACAGAATTTCTTATTTCTTCTGGAATATCCCAATAGGATATTTTTTCACTCATATTGTTTATATCCTTTCTCACAATTCGTCTAATTCGTCTTCCGAAAATTCTCCTTTATAGTTAAGATTAGTTCCACCTCGTGAATTTTTTACCACAAATGCAGTTTCGCCTTCAAGAACTGTTCTGCTACCGTTTTCAGTAAGTATTGAAATGACAAAGCTTCTGATAGATATGTCTCCTATACAGTACCCACTGTATTTCTGGCACATATGCGTTATAAACTCATCTTTAACTAACGCTTGTTTATTATATTCCGACACAATATCATTTATAATAGGCGCGCGGACGCGTTCTACAAATGCATCAAGTTCCTGTACTATATAAAAGTCAGATTTGTCACAACTACCTCCAAGTTTGAAATCAATGCCGCCGTATTTTTTAAATGCTTTCTGCTTGATAAGATTATAATCATCTGTGGGTTTACAGTGTCTAAAATATCTGCGTATTTTATTCAATATCTTACTTTTTTTGCTTTTTCTGTAGACATTAAGTAGCGCGAAAAAAATATTTACAACAATCCCAAGCAAGACTGCAAAAACAACAGCACCTAAAATTGCCTTTACAACACCAATTCCAAGCTTATTGGCTATGTAAAGATAACCTCCCAATAATAAAACGGCAATAATAATTTCGGAATGTTCTTTTATAATTGAAATCAAAACAGCAATTACAATTATAATTATAATCAATACTTCCATACAAATCTCCAAAGCATATATTTTATATAAAGCAACTTAAAGTTGATAATTTGTTTATTGGCTAACATTATGCGGTTCATATCTTATTATCATTTCAGATACTGCTATTCCATATAATCAATTTGCTAATTTATCAATAGTCACATACGGACTGTATCGGTGATGTGTGGCAATATAATAAGATTTGTTTGAACCTGATACCACTACTGTTCCGCAAGCATCTCCGAAAGTATTTATATCCAATTTTGCACTGCCGTTGGAATCGTATTCCACCACATTGTAATAAACTCCGTACCCGCCGAGACCGAAGCCCTCGCCGACTTCATAGCATTTTATATCCGAAGCGGACATACCAACATAGCCTTTTTTGCTTTCCTCAAAATCCTCTGCAGCATCGCTGCTGTCGTCCTGTCTTGTTATTGCAAGATATGTGCTGTAGTCATCATTGCAAAGAGCGTTCATATATGTGTTAAGAGCAGAAAATTCCGAAGTATCATCATAATATGACGATACACTCTGTACATCGTCGGAATCGGAATAATCATAGTATGTATCTGTTTCCGGCATTGGGGCATCGGCAGGATCGTCAGAAATAAAAATTGCCACCCAGTACCCTTTACTTTCATCAGCATAAAAGCCCATGTATTTCCATTTCGGTAGTGTTGCTATTTCATATGATGATTTACTGTAAGGTATATTAACAATTATTGAATCAATATTATATGACATGATATAATTATAAATTTTGTCACATACTGTATAGGAAATTTCCGCTTCATCAAGAAGGGATGAAAATTCCGAACCGTCTGCACGAGTTCCGTCCGAAAATACAAAAAAATTATCTGAGATTTCACCGACATATTTTTTGGCACATTCATTAAGCTCTTTTACGGGAATAACAGCCTCTACATTCTCTTTTTTGCGGTAACTATTGATAGCCTTAAAAAATTTCTTTGCATCTGATGATAGTTCATCCTCAGATAAAATTGTAATAGAATTATTTTCGGCAATCGCTTCTGTTTCGGTAACTTCCTCTGTAACGGCATATGTTTCGACATTTTCTTCGGAGGTCATTTCCGTTGCCTGTTCGGTTATCGTTTCTGCAACGGCATTTTCAGTTTCAGACAAAGTTGCCGCCGATTCATTTTCAACATCATCAGCATTATTTTTGTTTCCGCAGGCCGTAAGCATTGCCGCAGCCATTAAAGCAGCTAAAATTAATAATAAATACTTTTTCATGTTTGTACTCCCTAAAAAAATTTTTTCTCTGTACAAATTTTACAACATATAACATTTTTAAGTATATCATAAATTAAATCGGGTGTCAATATGGTGTATTTATGATACCTCACAAATTATTGCCGCATAATTTGACAAATTTGTATATATTTATTATAACATTCTAAAATATCCTTGTGGTGTCCTGCAAGGACACAAAATCGAATTTACCTATAGAAAAACCGCGTATTGCAAATTATAAGCAATACGCGGTTTTGCATATTATAGGTATCATAATGATACAATATAAATACCATACAATTCAGTGGAAATATGGTATCATAATAATTCAAGGAGATGATACTATGGCAGTAATAAAATCCCAGTTTACAATGCGGCTGGATCCGCTTACTCACTGCAAGATCAAAAAGATCGCAGTGAAGGAACACCGTTCTCTCACCAATATGATCGAATTTCTCATTGCCCGTGAGATCAAACAATATGAGCGTGAGAACGGCGAGATTTCCTGCACCGACGAGGAACTGTATAGCGAGTAGGCAACAGTCCATGACAAAATTATACCACATACTAAAATCAATTTGGTGTACTTTAAGGACACAAATTCGCCTTGTAAAAATACAAGGCGAATTTTTATTGTATCAGGTCAAAATCCCGTTCGTAAAGCCTTTCGTTAGTAATATCCAACCGCTGACCGTTCAGCAGCGCGTAGATTATCACCGAATCCCGCTCGTCCTTGGGGTAAAGAGGACGGTTTCTTGTCCGCTTCAAAAGTGTCTGGGTCTCGTCCAAATCAAGCTTTATACCGAAAGCTATTGCAATTACCTTGTCACGGGACGGTACTTTCTTCCCCGAAAAAATGTGATAAGCATACGTCCGCTCTATGCAAGACTGTTTCACCGCCTCTTTAAGAGGTATGCCCTTTTCTTTCAGCAAATCGTTCAGATACTCTGAAATGTCCGCAGAAGTAAATATCTCCGTATTGTTTGCCGCAAAGCTTTCGTAATCATCTGCGGACTTTATCTCATTCCACATCTCGTCTGTGGATTTTTCTTTAAGCAAGGTCATTTAATATCCCTCCGGATTTTTTGCTATTTTTTCATGTATTTCTCTTAATGAATATTCACCGTTTATAATTTTTTGATACTCTTCAAAATCGTACTCATTTATGACCGACAGCTTGCCGTCAAGCAGCATATACAAATTCTGTCCGCCGCCGCCAAAATATATGTTTAATTCTGTGCCGTGCATTACCGCTGTGGTTTCGCCCCAGCCTCCGCCCACATACTCTACCGTACTGTTTTTTACAGCGTACATTTCCGTAATATTAAAGCTTTTGCCGTCTCCTACCGTAACAGCAACATATTTTCCGTCATAGGGATTTTCAAAGCAGGTTATCTGTAAAAAACAGTTTTCGTCGATATCAATATAATCATACTTCGTAATATATTTCGACCAAAAGCATTTTAAACCGGTATAAGCGCCAACAGTATCGTCAGGAAGTCCATATGTTATCGTTATATCAAGATTTGAAAGGGAGTCCACCTCAGCCATAATAGCCTCGTTCACGCCGTCGTCGTCCATATCAAAGTACATATAAAATTTTCTATACTCTTTAAATAGCGTTTTTCCGCTTGCAAAAAGTATTTTTGTGTTCTCCTCATTTTCCTGCGGCGGAAAGAAAAGCAGATCGCCGCGTTCATATTCGGGAAGATTTTCCGGTATTCCATAGTATGTAAGTCCACCCTCAGTCCTCGCAATATATTTTTCAATATCATCAATATTATATCTTTCCAAATCAAAAGGATAACCGTTCTCATCGGTAATTACTGTTTCGGTAGTAATTGTCGTTTCGGAAGTATTCTCTGTTTCGGTATCGATTTCCGTTTCTAAAGTACTTTCTGTTTCAACAGTTGTTTCTGATACAGCGGCAGTTTTCGTCTCGGAAACAGTTGTTGTTTCGACAGCAGTCTCCGCTTGAGCAACAATTCCCACTTCGTCGGTAACATTTTTCACAGGTGCTTCTTTCGGTACAGCCGCCGCAAAAATCAGTACCGCCGCCGCTGCCGTACAAACAGCCGCAACGGAAATTTTCTCACACTTATTTGTAAGAGCGTCTGCAAGAGCCTTTGCGCTTTGGTAACGCTCGGCAGGGTCGAGAGCCGTACACTTCCGAATTATTTTTGCATACTTAGGCTTTGCGGAAAGGCTTCCCAGCAGGGTTTTCATAGTCTGACCTGCCGCATAAATATCTGTACGGAAATCCGTCTGCGAAAACCCATACTGCTCGGGAGGAGCAAAGCCATCAGTACCAAGATAACGTGTGTCCTTGTCCTTGCCGTCACGGACAAGACGAGCCGCCTCAAAGTCGATAAGACGTATATCCCCGTCCTCTGAAAGCAAAATATTTGAGGGTTTAATGTCGCGGTGGACAATACCGAGACTATGAATAAAATCCAGCGCGGAGCAAAGTTGCACCATTGCGCGTATTACCTGCTTTTCGTTCAAATTTGCGGTAAGGAGATTTTTTTTCGAGATAAATTCCTCGGTAACAACGGTTTTACCCTCCGCAATATCCACCGAATAAATTCGTGGAAGATATCCGCACTCGAAATTTTTCAGCGTTTCATATAAAGGCAGCTCCGCATTTACGGTACGCCGTATACGATTTTCACCGTTTTCTTCAAATACTTCAACTGTACCTCGGGACGATTTATGTATTATCTCGGACAATTTTCTCCCCCCTTTTTTGTACTATTTTAGCATATTTCGGAGAAAATTGCAAGTATGTTTATTATAGAAGAAACGGTTATTAAATTATCACTGTAAATAATTATACAGTATATTTTCAGAAAGTGGTGTCCTGCAAGTACACAAAATTCCATTTTCAAATGGTTTACGCCTAAAGAAAATGAGATTTTATGTGTAAAGCTCACACCACCGAGTATATATCTTACGAGTCAAATCCAAGCAGTTCATAAAGGCTCGGAACGCTGTCATCACCATGCTTGCCCCTATATGACAGCGAAATTGTGGACATATTCAGATACCCAAAATTTGAAAGCATATTGTAAAATGCTCTGTCAGACTTAAGCTTTTTCTTTGATTTTCCAACAGCATTGCAGTAATGCTCTGCATAGCATTGAGATTCAATATGCTTTTGAGCGTGCTTCTTTTCACACTTTGTCAAATCGGAATTTTCCACAATTTCCTTCATTTTCTTAACGGTGTAGTATCTGCCTTTGTCAAATCTTGAAAAAATAAATTCTTCAAAGATTTTGCGGCTGTTACGCAAATAAAACTTCAAAATTTCAGCATTGCCGCAATTTTCATTAGCGGTATTGTGTATGTGCCGCCTGTTAAATTCAAGCTCAAGCCTTAGCAATGCGTCCGATACTGCTTCAAAATTCACATTTATATTTTCAAGCTGAAAATATTTGTCATATGCCGTAAATGTACCGAAGTGTGTTCTGACGCGAAAGCTATGTTCATTTTTCAATTTATTAATTTCAGAATCGTCATCATATTCCACAATCAAATGTTCTTGACACTTCATAGAACGTGAAATCAGCTTCACATAACGTTCTGCGGAAAAATCATTTGACAGCATAACGTTCACACAACAGTCTATTCTTGAAAGATTGAATTTATCAAGACCGTACTCATAGCCGAATATGTCCGTAAGCATATAATTCATCTTCATGCCAAGCAAATCAGCATCGTCATTTTCATTAAGTATTGACAAATAATCGGCTTCCGGATGGAGTACTTTATTCGCGGTAACAATTACCCGTATATACCGCATATGCTTTTTCTGATTAAGATATATCCGCAAACAAGGATATTTCGTATGTACATAAAAGGATTTAGGCTTTACTTCGTCAATTCCGCTTGACGGTTCGCTGGATATCTTTTTCGTAATAGTATCCAACTCGGCTTTTCGTAAATATGGAATTGATAACTCAAATGTATGGATACCAAATCCGTCTTTAGTAATTTCATATTCCTGCATATAAATCATTCCTTTCACAATTTTTACCGATATGTTGCAAGCTGAAATAATTTTTAATAACGATTGATTATTTATCACATACAACAAATTTATTAATAAGTACATTTTTAAGTGCATACATATTTTTTATATCAGATGCTATCAATTTATGGACACTATTAAAATATTGCCGTATAAAATGACAGTAAAACAACGTACTAAATATTATATATCCTATATAAGAAAAAATCCGCCAAAGCAATTACCTTGGCGGAACAGGTCCATTTTTCCCCATATTGAGACTTTTGCGGGTTATGCTTTTATCTTCGGCAAAGCTTTCAGCGGGAATCTTGCTTAGCTGCGCATTATCGCCGGCAGACAAAATATTCGACATAAAATTTATAGGATTAACTCTAAGGTCAACCCGATCCGGATATACAACCACTTTCTCGACATAAAGATTGATAAGCTGTCGTGTCTCCGCAAGCGTCCCTGATTGAAACATTGCCTTTGCTTTTACAAACGCCGCATTGATTTCCTCATCGGGAATTTTTACAGCTTTCATTTTTTCGGTAAGGGCTTCAAGCTTTTCCGTAAGACTGTCACGCTCATTTTCAAGATTGGAAAGAGCAGTCACAAGCGAAGCGTTTCCCGTTTCGGCTATAACGTTGGTAATATTGGAGATCTTGCTGTTCAGCCGTGAAATTTCCTTTTTCATAACAGCAGCGCTATCAGCCATATCGGAAGAGTTATTCAAAGTAAAAGTATTGTAATCTTTTATAATGTTCGGAACATATTTCTCGTCGAAAATAATATCCGAAAGCACTTTAAGAACAAAGGCTTCAATGTACTTTTTATTGACTTCCTTGTTTTTGCAGGTAATGCTGGTTTTGTTGGTACGGTTATTGCAGCGATATGTAACCATAGTGATTTTGCTTCTGCCGCAGTTGTGACGGTTTCCGCAGTATACAGCGCCGCACTCACCGCAGTAAATTTTGCCGGAGAGCAGGTAGACCTCTTTAGCTGCCGAAGTAGGTGTTTTATTCACACGTCGGTTCAGTATCTCCTGTACCCGCTCAAATGTTTCTTTGCTTATAATCGCAGGAATACCATTCTCAATGCGAATAATGTCCTCAGCAGGTTTGCTTTTATGATTATTACGCTTATTGTCTGTCTTTGCTTGAGCGCGGTTATAGATGTAAACACCGCAGTATTTTTCATTCCTGAGAATATCATGCAGAGAATTTTTGCCGAATGGCTTACCGAGCTTGGTTTTCATACCGTTTTCGTTAAGCTGCTTTATAATATGAGAATAGCCCTTACCGTCAAGCACGCTTTGAAAAATAAGCCTGACAGCAAGAGCTTCTTCATTATCTATTTCTAACAATTTCGTCTGAGGATCAACTTTGTACCCAAGCGGCGGTTTCCCGCCGTTGTGCTGACATTTTAAAGCATTTTCATTAAGTCCCTTGCGGACTTCGCGGGCAAGATTTCGCGAATAATACTCATTCATACCCTCAAGAACGCTTTCAAGGATAATACTTTCGGGGTTATCCTCATCAAGATTTTCTATTACGCTGATAAGCGTTGTATTGTGACGTTTAAGCTCCATACGGTAGCCTATACTGTCGGAACGGTTTCTTGCAAAGCGGTCAAGCTTATGTACCAGAACGAAATCAAACTTGTCAGCGTCGCCTATCATTGCAAGGAAGCCCGAGCGGTTCTCCGAGGTGGTCGCCGATTTTGCACGGTCTATATATTCGCCGACAACCTTAATATGGTTACGGTCAGCATATTCCCGGCAAGCCCTGAGTTGAGCATCTATGCTTTCCTCACGCTGGTTATCACTTGAGAATCTTGCATATATTGCCGCTGTAGGGACATTTCCCGAAGCTAAGATTTTATCAATTCGCTTCATATGGAACATCCTCCTTTGCGCTTAGTATATTGAATATTACCGACATCAGCAGTTCACAAAAACCTGATGCGGTTTCATTTTCTGCGGCTTCACATACATTATAGTTGCCGCAGTTTAAATTTTCTCTTGTTATAGTGTAAGATAAAGTGTTCATAACACTACCTCCTGATATATTATTTTTACAACCCTGTTATTGTTGTATTAAAATAATATATATTCAAAATGGTTTAGAATCCGATTGATTCAGACAACTGCATATTTCAATAGCATATAGATAAACCGCCATACCCTCAAATAATTGCTCGGAGGGTATGGCGGTTGTTTTGGTTGGGTATAATTGTTGAAATGCGTGTATTTTTCTATTATATGCCTATATATCTACCATAAGCGTAACAAAAATATTTTTAATATTATAAAAACTTGACAAACATGCTTGAATATGTTATGCTAAATATTGGAAATTATAAGCTGTTTTAACAGCTAAGGAGAGTGCATAATATGAAAATATTAATAGTCGAAAAAAGGCTAACCGAAAAGAAATTTAAGGAAATAGATCGTGTTGTGAAAAGACGCTTAGAAGCAGGAATAATTTGTAATGGAAATCCAGTATATCTTATTGATTCCACCGATATGGGAAAAAAATATTTTATAAAGTATATTTTTGTTGAAAATGGTAAATCAAAAGCGTTTAAATGTTTTTTTGTATTAGATACCAAAGCAAATCAAAAAAAATACAAATCATTTGATACGTATCCAATAGATAAGTTACATTTAAAAAACGATCTATCTAAATTTGTCTATGAAAACGTAATGATATGCAATATGGATAATTTGCATATTCTTCATAAAAATTTCGGATGGCAACAATTATGCAATATATATGAGTATAGGTATTTTGATACTGATTTTAGAATTGATAATGAAATCAGCTATTTGTGTATAAGTGAGGAATATGATGTTCTTTGTAAATATTTCGATGCGGCAAATCACGATTTTTCATTACCTATATTTGCATATATGATTTTTTCAAAATGTAAATCTTTGTTCAATCAATATGCTTCTGGTAGTAAAATCTCTAATAAGAATTTTGCCTTAAATATAAAAGGTAATGATAATAGAAGTAAAAATTACAGTATAAGAGAATACATATCATACTTTAATAAAAATTTTTTTGATGATAGTATTTTTAACTTGGATAATCCATTTCCTACAGAAGTTGATAAAAAATTTGCACTCCCATACATACCTGCTCCGTATCATTTAAGCAGCGCCAAATTTAATATCAAAGATATTCCTGTTTTCTTATGCGGTTCATCACACAAGAAATCCAAAAGTACACCTACAAATGTATGTCAATCTAAAATTGAACATAATCTTGGATTGCCAATCTCATTTATATATTTTAATATAAATGCAAATGCCCAATCTTTTATTAATATCTCTTCGCCGACAGATTTATATACAATAGAATTGCTGCCAAATGACAACTCACCTATGCTTAATCCAAATCCTAAGTTTGAATTTAAAAATTTAATAAACGACTATATTCAATACATTGCAAAGGAAATAAGTGATGAAGTCAGTGAAATGGATAAAAAATATAAAAATGAAATATATGAAAAAATGTATGAAGCATTTTGCGAAGATTCAGTAATACACGGATACATAGACCACTTTATTCAAGAAATGCTAAATACAGATTGCTTAAATAAAGACTATATAAAGGAGGTAGAAAAATTAATATCAAAATTGCATTATAGCGACTTTGCAGATATTTTTGATAATTGCCAAAAATATGATGGTCGTTATTACTTGCCAGAATGGAAACAATTTGTGCAAAAGTATAAGTTATCCATACAATATGATTCATATGGAAAAATTGTAGACCGCAATAAATACTTCGGAATACTCTTAGATAAAATGCAAGAGAGATACTGTGAAATACTGCTTAATGAATACTTAAAAATCAAAAGTTACAGACCTAAATTATTTGACAATCTGTACAAAGAAGCTGAGAAGATTCTAAAAAGCAATAAAACTTTCTCTACGCAAGTCAAACGCTGGTCGTTTTTACTTGCCTCTATGATTAGCTTTAAAAATTACATTGATAAATGCTTGCCCGAAAAATCCGAGAGCTTTGATAAATATTTTCAGGAATTTAAGGATATTGCAATAAAAATGTGCAGTACTCCGCCGGATAGAAACATAGACAATGAAACTGTACTCTCTGAATTCTCAGATTTTTTAAAGTCTGAAATAGATAATAATGCTATCATTGATATTAAATTGGGAACTGATTCAGAAACCGGCTGGATAGACTACAAGGAGAAAGAAATTTATCTTGATAATTCACGAGATAAAGATTTTTACAAAAAATTTAAGAGATATCTTAAAAATCGTGGTGAACACATAAAACTCAGCAAAAGAGTGTTTCTTCGTGACATTTTTAAAGCAAATGAAATTGTTGAATCACATAGTACAAGTCAAAAAACAAATGTTGAACGCTATGACTATGAACGTAGAATCGGCGGACAACCATACCGTATACTTGTCTTAGATTGCGAAAAACTCAAAATGAAATAAAAATTAGCACTCTTAAATCAAGAGTGCTAATTTTTACATTATATACATATAAATATCATAAAATGTACATGGTATACAGTTATACTATAATCAAGGACAGAAAAAAGCCGCAGACCTAATGTCTGCGGCACCACAAATTTGTATGTGGGTTTGGCTGGTGGAGATGACGGGAATCGAACCCGTGTCCGAAAACCTATCCGCACAACTTTCTACGAGCGTAGTTTGTTATTATCATTCCCTTGCATTATCGGAAACAAACAGCCGGTAATACTCAGTAGCCTGCAATACACATTGAGGACGCAGGCACTTCCCCAACGCGTTCACCGCTAATCGACGCCTGATCCGCCGCCGCGGTACTCAGCGGTCAGACGAGCAGCAATTAAGCAGCTGCTAATTCAAAATTATTGTTGTCGTCTAATTTTAAAACGGCGCCTTTTAAAGAGATGGCGCAATCCTCTGCTCGCTTATCATGTTTCAAAATCCCCGTCGAAACCTTTACATCCCCATATTAAATGTAACATTCCAAAGTCAATGATTACGCTCCTTTACGGCGCGTTCAATGTCCCGCTGCGCTGCCCTTGCAGCCATGTCGTCGCGCTTGTCGTGAAGCTTTTTACCCTTACAGAGGCCTACCTGTATCTTGACCCTTGAACCCTTGAAGTACACCGAAATCGGAATAAGCGTCAGTCCCTCCTGCTTGACCTTGCCGAGAAGCTGCATTATCTGCTTCCTGTGCATAAGCAGCCTGCGGACGCGCATTGGATCGCGGTTGAAGATGTTGCCGTGATCGTAAGGAGAAATATGCATACCCTTGATCCACAGCTCGCCGTCGTCCACGGAACACCAGCTGTCCTTGAGATTGACCCCGCCGCGGCGTATGGACTTAACCTCGGTACCGACCAGCTCAATACCCGCCTCAAAGCTGTCAAGAATAAAATATTCATGCCTTGCCTTGCGGTTTTCGGCGATGGTTTTGAAAGAAGTCTTATCCATATCAAGCGTCCTTTTCTTTGGGTAATGTCTTATTATACAGCATTTTGCCCGTTTTGTCAAGAGGTAAAAAAGCAAAATTGATAACCGAAAATTCAGGTCTTGCCGAAATTTCCGATCATCAATTTTCACCAAAACCAAATGTTAGCTTTTAAACCGTAAACGCGGCTGCAATGTACTCTTCGATAACCTCGTCCGCTGTGGAGGGCAGGACAAGATTATCCGCCAGTGTAAAAAGAAGCCTTTCAGCAAATTCACGCTCCGAGGATATGTCTTTTACCACAGCTTCCTCCGCGTTTCTGAAAAGCTCCGACCTTACCGTGATCCCGTATCTTTCTCCGACGTCGGATTTTTCGCTGAATAACGTATAAACGACCCGACCTCGCGCTGTCTCGACCTTTGTAATTGCTTTCATTTGAAATTCTCCTGTTCTTTTGTATTTTTCGGCATATATTTCTGTCGCCGATAATTAAATTATAATAAAATGGTTTTATTTTTGCAACAAAAATCTTTCGACGCAGTTTGACATAATTCGACAAATTTTTCATTTTTTTGCATTAATTGCATAAAAATATTCCACATTTTTCAAAAAATATCCAAAAAATTTTGATTGGATATTTTATATAATTTTTTTAAAAAGTTTTTAGCACATCTGCTGTGTTAAAATATATCCTCCATTCAGACCGTTCAAGAGCATTATTGATTTTCAAGCAAAATGCTCAATACCTTATCCTAATCACCAATAAAAGTGTAGATAAAATATCTGCACAAAAATCATATAAAAAAGTTAAAACTTTTCAAATTTTTGTTTGATTTTTTATACACTTTTTAATTGGTGATTAGTATTAACGCTTTTACAGAAAGGGTGTATAGCTATGAATCCTCAGAAATTTACAAAGAAATCCATTGAAGCCATTAACGAAGCGCAAAGCACAGCTATTGACTACCAGAATATGAACGTTGAGCAGGAGCATCTGCTTTATGCGCTGACGTCCCAGGAAAACGGCTTGATACCTCAGCTTATGACAAGAATGGGCGCGGACTCCGATCAGGTGCTGAACTATCTTTCCAAGCTTATCGGAGAGATACCCAAGGTCACGGGAAGCGGCAGGGAAGCAAACACCGTATACATCTCACAGGACGTTGACAAGTGCCTTAATCAGGCCGAGGACGCCGCAAAAAATATGCATGACGACTTTGTTTCCGTGGAGCATATCATGCTCTCGCTTTTCGACACCGCAAACAACAAGCTCAAAGCTATGTTCAAAGCCTTTGACGTTACCAAGGACAAGTTCCTTGACGTTTTAAAGGACGTCCGCGGAAACCAGCGTGTAACAAGCGATACCCCCGAGGACACCTACGACGTGCTGAAAAAGTACGGTCAGGACTTGGTTGAGCTTGCCCGTCAGAACAAGCTTGACCCCGTTATCGGACGGGACGCGGAAATAAGAAACGTGGTGCGGATACTGTCCCGCAAAACCAAAAACAATCCCGTTATCATCGGCGAACCGGGCGTGGGCAAGACCGCTATTGTCGAGGGACTTGCCCTGCGTATCGTGCGTGGGGACGTTCCCGACAACCTCAAGGACAGGAAGCTTTTCAGCCTTGACATGGGCAGTCTTATTTCTGGCGCAAAATTCCGCGGCGAATTTGAGGAACGTCTCAAAGCCGTCCTGAACGAGGTGAAAAAGTCGGACGGACGTATTATTCTGTTCATCGACGAACTGCACACCATTGTTGGCGCGGGCAAGACCGACGGCGCAATGGACGCGGGAAACCTTTTGAAGCCTATGCTTGCCCGCGGCGAGCTGCACTGTATCGGCGCGACCACACTTAACGAGTACAGAAAATATATCGAAAAAGACCCTGCATTGGAACGTCGTTTCCAGCCCGTTATGGCGGACGAGCCTACGGTGGAGGACACCATTTCTATCCTCCGCGGACTGAAAGAGCGTTATGAGGTTTTCCACGGCGTAAAAATTCAGGACTCCGCGCTGATAACGGCGGCGGTGCTGTCCAACAGATATATTTCCGACCGTTTCCTCCCCGACAAGGCTATCGACCTTGTGGACGAAGCCTGCGCCCTTATCCGCACGGAAATGGACTCCATGCCCGCGGAAATGGACGATTTAGCCCGCAAAATAATGCAGCAGGAGATTGCCGAGACCGCTCTCAAAAAGGAGGACGGCAAGCTTGCCGCCGAGGAGCTTGCGGAAATTCAGCGGGAGCTTTCGGAAATGCGCGCCGAGTTCAGCGAAATGAAAGCGCGGTGGGAAAACGAAAAGACCTCCATAACCCGTTTGCAGAAGCTTCGTGAGGACATCGAGCAGACCAATGCGGACATTTCCGCCGCGGAGAGAAATTACGATTTGAACAAGGCCGCCGAGCTGAAATACGGAAAGCTTCCCGCACTGAAAAAAGAGCTTGAAGAAGCTGAGGACGCTGCCGAAAAGCAAAAGGAAAAGGCGGACGGTCTGCTCCGCGACAAGGTAACGGATGAGGAAATAGCCCGAATTGTGGGCAGATGGACGGGCATTCCAGTTTCCAAGCTTATGGAGGGCGAGCGGGAAAAACTGCTGAATCTGGAAAATATCCTGCACAAGCGTGTTATCGGTCAGGACGAGGCGGTGCAAAAGGTCAGTGAGGCTATACTCCGTTCCCGCGCTGGGATACAAGACCCCAACCGTCCTATCGGGTCGTTCCTGTTCATGGGCCCCACGGGTGTTGGTAAGACAGAGCTTGCAAAGGCTCTCGCACAGTCGCTTTTTGACGACGAGCATAATATCGTCCGCATTGACATGACCGAATATATGGAGAAGCACAGCGTCAGCCGCCTTATAGGAGCGCCTCCGGGCTATGTGGGCTACGACGAGGGCGGACAGCTCACCGAGGCGGTACGCCGCAAGCCCTACGCGGTAGTGCTGTTCGACGAGGTTGAAAAGGCTCATCCAGACGTGTTCAACGTGCTTCTGCAAATACTTGACGACGGCCGCGTTACCGACTCGCAGGGCAGAACGGTTGATTTCAAGAACACTATTATAATTCTCACTTCAAATCTCGGTTCGGACTATATTCTTGAGGGTATTGACGAAAACGGCGTTATCTCCGATGAAGCGAGAGAGCAGGTAAACCGCGTGCTGAAAGGACATTTCCGTCCAGAATTTCTGAACAGACTGGACGAGATAGTGTTCTACAAGCCGCTGACTAAAACGGAAATTTACCCCATTATCGACCTTATGCTGGGCGATCTGCGGAACCGTCTGAAGAGCAAGCAGCTTGATGTTGCGGTTACCGATACGGCTAAAGACTATATTGTCAGGGAGGGCTACGACCCCGTGTACGGAGCGCGTCCGCTGAAACGGTTTATCCAGCGTAAACTGGAGACCATGATCGCAAGGAAGATCATAAGCGACAGCGCAGAGCCGTATTCTACATTGAAAGTGGATTTTGACGGAAACGATCTGACTATTACCGAGGAAAAGAAACAGTAACTAAAAATGTCCCATGTCTCCAACGGCTGAGAGCGATACAGAAGTATTTTGTTAAATTTGAAAGGCTGCGCATTGCCACGCAGCCTTTCTCTTTTTGTCATACTCCCTGCGGTCGGCAATCGCTGTTGATACTGCAATATTGAAGCGATAGTAAATGTCAATCTGCTGTACCCTTTGTCCACTCGACTTATCGGGAGCGTGAACCACAATTTTTTTATCAGTTCGTGCATAATTTCGGGAGTAAGCTCTGTAATCTCGGTATACTTCCGAACAATTTTCAAGAATTGAGACGTGTCCGCAGATTTTTGCTCTTTGACCTCAATAGCTGTTAACAACTCGGAAATCTTAACTTTCAGTTCTGCCGGTTCGCTTTCATAGCCTTTAGACATTATTATGAACTTCTTCTTTTTAAAATCAGCAGTCATTGAAATATATATCGACCGTCATGTTCGGCTGACGATCGATATGAATTACTTCTTTTTATTACCCGACATTTCCACGGCATTGATATAATATAAATAATCCCGAGCGTTAGGAGTTACCTGAAAATTAGGATTACAGCAGCCGCACCTCCATATGGTTTGTCCATTAAGCTCGTAAGAAATCCCCGAATGGCAGGTTCCTGAAATTCTGTTAGCGCACCCATTATCACTGACCATAAAATTGCTGATAACACTTTCGGGACAATTTTTGATGTACTCAAGAACCTTGTCCATATTTTTTATACGAAAATAAAATCTGAATTCAGTATCCATGCTGGTAAGCCAAAAATCGGCGTTTGAGTTCCTGTTTCGGTCGCTCTCTTTTTTATAATACCGAATTTGAGGACCCTCATTCCAACTCTGAAAATTATAACAGTAGCCTCGCTTTAGCAGCTCTTCATGTATTAATCGAGCCGTTTCTCTGTCCTGTTCCGAATGAAAAAGGTCGGAAACAGCGTCAACACCGCTGCCATACTCAACGGTACTCCAATCGCTTTCAAACAATTTATAATTCAGCCTGCAAAAATCTGCAAACCTGTCTGTATTATTTGCTTTGAATGACAAAACGTACAATGCTGTTATCACATTCTTATTATCGGGATACGAAACGATTATGTCTGTGTTGCTTTTTATTTTGCCGTTTACAAGTCCCTCGGCTGTAATTCCGTAATTGCCGAGTTTATTCAGAAATGCGCCGATATTTGTAATTTTCAACGTCTTGCATTGCTCTTTCAATTTGTCTGACGAAATACATAATTCACCGTTCGATTTCAATTCGCCGGAGCACCCCAATACATAAAAAATCTTTGCATATTTATAGGACTCCTCACGGGACGTTCTTGCTTCCTTGGAAAAATAATCGTACTCATTCATATCATAAGTCGGCAGCAGCATATCGGCAGGGTCATTCAGTATATCCTCATAGCAATGAGTAAAAATTTCATGCAATTCCCTAAATCCGCTTTTTAATTCCTCATTCGTACACGCCGCAGTGTACACATCATGTATTGGAAATTCGTTCGGATAAGATATCAATTCCTTTTTTCTAAGCTGAGACCAGCGTTCTATCCAATATTTCATTTTGTTTTCATTCCTTTTTAAATATCATTTTTCAGCTTTATGGGCGCATAAAAATTAAGTTGATGATAGCCGAGGCCTTTCCTTATTTCATCATCCGCATAAATCATGTGTACCGAGGTTGTGCGGCTTTCGTCAATAACAAAATTTGTTTTTTCTATCCATTTTTCTATTTTTTGCAGAACCTTATTACCGCTTTCGTCGTCACCGTCGATACTTACCGCAACTGCATAAAGTCCGCCCGGGTGTTCAATAATTTCATAGGGAGCTGCGTCAGCTTTTGTAATTCCGTCCTTAATGCGCCATATCCATTCAGGATTTCCGTTATTTTCGCAAAGAAAATCGGGAGCGTCAAAAATAATGGGCTGAAAAAAATAATTGTGCGCTTCCTGCCATATCTGAAATTTCCCAAAGACATCTTCATATGACATTGCGCCCGATGTTACTGCTCTGAATTTTGGAATACGAACGATTATTATATCTGGTATTTTATCGTTCAGCTTTTCGGTGACTTCAAAAAAACGTTCCACAGAAGCTGAATTACCTTTGTAGTCCACATTTGTGATTTGCATTTCAATATCATTCGCTTTTTCGTACAACAGTTTTACGTCGGTTTCTTTTTCAAAATCTAACCTTTTTATCTGCTCAATAAATTCCAAGACGATTTTTTTCAGTTCATGCAAAAGGGAAACTTCCTCGTCTATATTATCGACCTTTTTTTCAAGCACATCTAAAACAACTTCCGAGCCTGCGGTGCTGAATATGCGTTTAATATCCTTGATACTGATATTAAGCCTGCGTAAAATTAAAATCTGCTCCAAACGCTTTATTGCGTCTTCATCATATAGTCTGTAGGCGTAGTCGTCATTTCGTGTGCTTTCTATCAAGCCCATATCCTCATAATAACGGAGAGTACGGGCAGATACATTATATTTGACGGATATATCCCTGATTTTTACTAAATTATCCATATTATTTCTTCCTTTCGCTGACGTTAAGTATATTATAAACTATTCCCCAACGGAAGAGTCAATAGTAAAATTAAAAAAATATGATATTTTTTAAAATAAAAACAGAGCGTTCAATATCGAACGCTCTGTTTTTGCAAATGTTGCCTCGGTGGAGGTTATTATATATAATATAGGGCTTTATAAATAAATGTCAAAAGGTAAAATTTTGTCGCCATTATTTTTTTGCCCTATAATATATAGCAGCATTTCCCGATTTTACGGGATAAGTTCACTGTTTGGCAGAACAGCCGAGGAATACAGCGTATTTAAAACGATTCCTCTTTAATGTTTGCATTTATTTCTTTTAATATCTCAACGACTTCTATATCTCCGTCTACAAGCACTTCTGTTATTGGCTCATGACCGTCCTCATTCGGGCCGTTTAACCAATATATCTCTGCCAGTCTGAGATTTTCTTCCTCGGAAATAGTTCCGTCAAAGCACTTATAAGCGTCTCCATAATAACAATTTCCGTTGACCTCTATCTTTGCAACACAGTAAGTAGGACGTCCAATGCGGGCAAAATATTCACCCCACCGTTCAGCCTCCTCATATGTTTGGGAAACATACAGCGAAGCCATGCGGGACGGATATTGGGGATATTTTTCTTTTCTGACCTTTTCCAATGCCAGCTCACGAAGAACAACATCGACATTATGGCTCAATTCTACCCCTTTATACTTTTCGGGGTTCTTGTAAATATCCTCAACCGTATTCATCTCTGCATACACTCGGTCGTGCACGCCGTTAGGGTGGTTTTCGTCCAGTACAAAGTGCTGTCCGGCTTGCTTGGGTCTGTCCGAAACAACATGATAAAAAGTCATAATAAATCCTCCTGAATTAAATAAATTTTATTAGGCAAAATTTAAATGAAACATTTTTATCACCTCCGCATTAAATAAATTTTAGTCAATAAAATCTGAATTAAACATTGCTATCACCTCCTCCCAAAGTGTCTGACATGCATGAAATGAACATGAAAAACTATTCAAATAATTCTCCTGCCGTATCCTTGTAATACTCCGCCTGCGCCGACCACAGCTTGCTGTAATTGCCGCCGGCTGTGATCAGATCGTTATGGTTTCCGCGCTCTACAATCTCGCCGTTATCCATAACCGTGATCTCATCGCAGAAGCGACAGCTTGAAAGTCTGTGCGAAATATAGATAGCTGTTCTCGTGCCGACAATTCCGTTAAACTTTGTGTAAATGTCATGCTCCGATATCGGGTCAAGCGCGGCTGTCGGTTCATCTAAGACGATAAAGGGAGAACCTTTATATACCGCCCTTGCGAGACATATCTTCTGCGCTTCTCCGCCGGAAATTTCAACGCCGTGTTCATCAAAATCCTTATACAGATAAGTATTGATACCGTCCTGCATACTGTCAAGACGCTCGGACAGCCCGCTTCTGCGAACACAATCCTCAACGCGCTTCGGGTCAAATTCCGTACTCGCCGCTACATTTTCGGCAACACTGAAAGAGAACAGCTTTGAATCCTGAAATACTACGGCAAACAGCCCCATATATTCTTCATAATTATATTTGCGAATATCCACGCCGTTAAGCGTTATTTCCCCTCTTGTGGGATCGTAAAGCCTGCACAGAAGCTTGACAAGCGTTGATTTGCCGCAGCCGTTGCGTCCCACAAGAGCCATTTTCTCGCCTATTCTCCATTTCAAATTTATGTCACGGAGAACATATTGCTCGCTGCCGGGATATTTGAACCACACATGGCGGAACTCAAATTCGTACTCGTTGTCCTTGCGTTTTTCTGTGGGGATAGTACCTTTGTACTTCTTGTCGGGGATATCCAAGAAGTCGAAAACGTCCTTACAACGATCGGCTGACAGTCTGAAATTAATCAGCTCGTTAGATATGCCCGCTATTCCGTTTAAAACTCTTGTGAACAACATAACGAACGCTATGACCTCTCCCGCAGAAAGCGTACCGTATATCGCCCTGAGAACAGCATAACCGTACATAACACCCATTGATATAAGGTTCATAAACTCAGTACCCATGCCATATTTATGCCATTTGAAAAAAGCTGCCCGCCACAGCTTATGGTTACTGTCTGTACATTGCCGCATCTCTCCCAATATCAGTTCCTGCTCGGCATACAAGCGTATCTCCTTTCCGCTGCGATAATTGTTTACAACATAATTCATATATGCCGAATAGGTGCGATTGCTCAGTAGATACCGTTTATCACGCACGACATCTTCATAGGCATTAGAAGTTTTTATTTTGAAATATATATTTTTGGATAACTCCGAAACGATAACAACAGCAACGGCGGACAAAAATCCCAGCGGGGAAGTTATGAACCCCGCAAAGCCGGATTGACCGCTGCTGCGTATTACCGACGGGATTATCAGCGCCGCGCCTATTATTATCCTGAATACAGCTACCGCAATATCTCCCGTGACTGTCGAAACGAAAGATATGCCCTCCCAACTGAACAGGTAATCCATGCACATATTATAACGGTTCTGCATATCGGGGTCTTCAATGTGTACGTAATCCATATTCATCAATTTTTCATTCAGCATGCTGCGAAGCCGTATATCGTGCTTTGCTTTATGGCTGTTTTCACGCCGCTTTATAAATTTAACGGCTATCTGTACTGCAAGGCATACAGCTACAATAACTGCCGTTGAGGCAAGCAGGGCGTTAAGCTCCATTCCGCCTGCAATTCCATTTGTTACAAAGCTTATCAATAATATAAATAAGTACTCATTTGCAACCGACAGGAGCTCACACACGACAAGCCTTAACGTATAGCCTTTATCTGCTTGTTCGTTGAGCTTTATCGCCCGCATTAAGATGCTGCGCCGCTCCTTGGCGGTAAGCTTTATGCCCTTGTTATCACTCATTTTCATTCACCGCCTTGTCGTTGTAATAGGAGCTTTGCAGTTCAAAAAGCTCCGCATATTTGCCGCCTGCATTCATAAGCTGACTATGTGTTCCTGTTTCCGCTATACTGCCGTTTTCAAGCATGATTATCCTGTCGCAGAAGCGCGTTGACGCAAGCCTGTGGGATATAAAAACGCTTGCCTTGCCCTTTGAAAAGTTTGCATAATTCATATACATTTCCTGCTCCGCTATGGGGTCGAGCGCGGCGGTAGGCTCGTCAAGCAGAAGTATGGGCGCGTTCTTGTAAAGCGCCTTTGCCAGAGCCAGCTTCTGTTTCTGGCCTCCCGAAAGTTCTATCGCATCGTCATAAATACTTCGCACAAGATGAGTTTTTTCCTTTTCGGGAAGGCTCATGACCTTTTCGTACAGCCCTGCCTGCTTCATACATTTGGTAAGCTTTTCTTTATCGGTACGTTCGTAGCTTTCGCCTGAAATATTCTCCGCAATGCTGACGGGAAGCTCGTTTATATCCTGAAATACCGCAGAAAAAAGAGTAAAGTATTCGTCGCGGTTATATGCATTTACGGGCTTGCCGTTCAGAAGTATTTCCCCCTCGGTAGGGTCGTAAAGTCCGCACATCAGCTTGATAAGGGTGGTCTTGCCCGCGCCGTTCAGACCCACAAGCGCAAGCCGTTCCCCCTTATGGAGCGTAAACGAAAGGTTTTTGATAGTTGGTTCTTCGGCTTTATAATACGTGTAGCTGACATTTCTGAACTCTATCTCATAATCGTTTTTCGGCAAAGGCTCGCCCGTGCCTCTGTTGGTGTTGTCTGGCATGTCGCAGTATTCTCTTGCGTATGAAATATTATCGCTCGACCACTGAAACCCACTGTAGCTACCTACAATGTTATATACGGTATTTGACAGCAACGATATCGCATTGAAATAAAGCACACAATCACCTGCGCTGATATTTCCCGTAAACACCTTGTACACAACATATCCGTAGGAGCAAAGATAACCTGTCCATAAAACGATCTGCTCCGCCACGTCATGCCTGAAAGACCATTCGTCCTGCTGTTCATACCAATCGAGCCGACTTGCAAAGGAACGGTCAAGAACCTGTTTGAAAAACCTTGGCAGATTGAATATCCGCATATCCTTAGCGTAAGAGATATCCGAAGACGCCGAGTTGATATAGTTAAGCTGACGGTCATAGTTTTGCCAGTTATCTGCCATGTTCCATATCCACATCATTTTGCGTCTGTTAAGCTTATAGCTTATAAAGCTCGGAACAGCAACAAGCAGCACCATGACCGGACTAAGAAATGATAATATTCCGCCCAATGCAACGAACGCAAATATGTTACCCAATAGCGCTTTCACATTGTACAGCGTATCATATGCGACGTTTTCCGAGGCATAATTCGCCTTATTCAGCGCGTCGTTCACCGAAGTTTTTTCATTATTCTCATAGTCGGTATAGACGTTCTTTTTTACAAGAATACCCTGCATATGCCTGCGGAAACGGAAGCTGCCGACCCACCAATTGTAGGTAAACGAGACGCTGCTAAGCCACACAAGAACCCGTCCTCCTACAAGCAGACCTATGACGATAGCCGCAAGCTTGTATCTGCTCTGTTCGCCGAGAACAAGCTCCACCACATATTTGTCCATAAACATAGCCGCTATCTCCCAGCCCTTATCAAACAGAAAGCTCGAAAATATCATCAGCACCATGAACTTGTCAACTTTCCACGCCTGCGAAAAGACATACCGAAGATTTTCCCATAAGCCGTATTTTCTTTCGGCTCTTTCCGCATTGAATTTATCCCATGCGGCTTTATTTTTCTCTTTGGTGTATTTCGCTATCTTAACACGTTTCATTATTATGACCATTTTCCCTTTAGGGAAAATGTGTCCTCCTTTCTAACGTATGTTTAAAATGACATAAATGTCATTTGTGGTTTTGCGTCAGCAAAATTCCGAGATTAAATCGAGTTCCACTCGATGCGGGGAAAACAAAACTCGCAGTTTGAAAAATCTTTGATTTTTCAAACTTTCTCACCTCTGTCCTTAGTATAACACAAAAAAGACCGCTCGTGCCAGATTCGGAACGAACGGTCAAAATACGGAGTGAATAACAAGAATTATCCATTTAATGGAACAAGAAGCTCGGTGGCAAATATCCCTTCCTCATACTGACGGTTGACGTATCCGCCGTATTTCTTTGCAATACGGTCGATACGGAACAGCCCAAAGCCGTGAGAGCCTGCTTTTGTGGTGCGGTAAGCCCCTCTGTCACGCTTGACGGAGGGAGAGGAATTCTGCACGGAAAGATAAAACTGCCCCTTGAATTCATCAATATATACCCGCATGAAACGCTGATCGCAGGACAATTTTTCGCAGGCCTCCATGGCATTATCGAGCAGATTTCCCAATATCGAACAAAGCTCCACATCTGTCATAGCCACACCCTGTGGGATATATGCCTTAATATTAAGCTGGATTCCTTTCTGCTCCGCAACCGACAGCTTGCTGTTAAGTACAGCGTCCGCCATAACATTTCCCGTTTGGATAGAGGTATCCGCCTGCGTGAGATCGTCAGCCAAATCGTCAAGATACTGTTCAAGCTCGCCCTGATCTCCTCCAAGACGGTTTTTCATATTCTGAATATGATTGCGGTAATCGTGCCGCCACGCCTGCATCTGACGGTACATATTCTGAATTTCCTCGGTCTGCTTGTTGATAAGGTCACTTTGAAACTCAGCGATACGCCTATCCACAAGATAGTAGAATAATTTTCTGATAAGAAAAAATACAGCTACCGGCAATGTGATGCAGAAAATAATGAGAGTAACAATGACAGCTGTGTTCATTTTCGAGCCTCCTTGTAATATTCAATAAATGCTCTGTTTACGCTGTCATATGATCTGCGGGAAATCGGTATTTTTTTGCCGCTGTCCATTGTGATCTCGGTTCTGGAAATCTTTCTGATCGCTCCGATGTTCACCACATATGAGCGATGACAGGAAACAAAGCCTTGCCCCAGTTTCTCGGAAGCTTCACTCAATCCGCAGGTGCAGACGATCTCTTTTCCATCGTTCAATGTGACCTGTGTTTTCTTTCCGAATGCTTCAAGATACACAATATCATCAGAAGCTACAAGCACAGATTCATTGCCGATTGGCAAAATTATTCTATTTTCCGATCTATGACGGCAGGCATATCGGTCAAGCACCTGAAACAGCTTTTTCTTGTCCACAGGCTTCATCAGGTAGTGCAGCGCTTCCACATCATAGCCGTCACCGATATACTTAGAAAACCCTGTGATGAATATGATCGGCAGCATATCGCCCTTGGCTCTTAACTGTTTAGCAAGCTCCATTCCGTTCATATCGCCCATTTCAATATCGAGCAGGAGCAGATCGCAGGAAACCTCGGGATAATTGAACAGGAACTGCTCCGCCGAGTTGTATTCATTTATAATAGTATTGCTGTTCCATTCAGTCAGCATTTTTTTCAACGTATTAATTTGACTTTTATCATCATCGCATATTGCTATAGTTATCATCTGCGCTCACCTCCGTTTTTGCAAAAACTATTGTTAATTATAGCAGATAGCCCCCAAAAAGTCAATCAGCATAAAAGCTCTGATCTCGGAATTGGGATAGCTTTCATATCAGACAGATATGATTTTTTAAACTTATCAAAAGAAGAAGAGAATAAACGGCCATGAAACTGAATCCACAGCCGTTTAATATAATCCGCTGCATTTGTCTGTTTAACGATATTTTTAAAAGCTTCTATATCGCTATCACCCTAAGACAGGGTACATTTTCAGGCAGCAAGACCGCCGGCTAAGGGTGTCGTTCGTACTGCAAAATCTATCAAAAAATTTTTATTTACCTATTGACAAATCAGGTCTATTGTGATAGACTTTTCTTAGAGGTCTATAACAATAGACCATGTTTTGGAAAAGAGGTAAAACTTGAAAAATCAAAGATTTTTCAAGCTACGAGTTTTGTTTTCCTCACTTCCGTTCGGAATTTTGCTAACGCAAAACCACAAAACATCAAGAGAGGAGGGACGCATTTTCCCTAAAGGGAAAGTGCTCATAATTATGAATATCACAGACAGCGAAATGAAGCTTATGAAGCTTATCTGGGACAACGAACCCGTCAAGTCAGGCGAAGTGGTGGCTATGGCGGCGGAAGCCTACGGCTGGAAAAAGTCAACGGTTTATACCATCGTCAAGAAGCTTGTGAACAAGGGCGCGATAAAAAGCGAGAAAGCCGTGATAGTCTCCTGTATCGGGCGGGACGGCGCGCTGTCCGAAAGCTCCGAGACGGTTATAAACAAGAATTTCGGCGGCTCGCTGCCAATGTTTTTGGCGGCGTTTCTCAGCCGTGAGAAGCTTACCAACTCCGAAGCCGAGGAGCTGAAACGCCTTATCGACGACCACACGGAGGGATCAAAATGACCGATGTATTTCAAACCGTACTGAACATGAGCATTACGGGCGCGTACATAGCCGCGGCTATAATCGTCCTGCGGCTGGTTATGAAAAAGCTTCCCAAGCGGTTTTCCTACGCGCTTTGGATAATTTTAGGGATACGTCTGCTCTGTCCGTTTTCGTTTTCCTCGGCGGCAAGCCTGTTCAATCTGGTGAAGCCCGATACCGCAGAAAACGCTGTAACCACTCAAATGACCTATATACCCCAAAATATCGAGTACGACCCCAAAACGCAGGTAACTGTCGCTCCGCCGATTTTGGACAACGCTGTCAACGAGGCGATAACCGAAAGTCTTCCGCCGCCAACTCCCGAAAACAGCGTTGACCCCATGCAGGTCGTGCTGTTTGCTGCGTCAATAGTATGGCTTGCGGGCGTGACAGTCATGGCGGCGTACACCGTTATCTCCTATTTCTCGGTGCGGAAAAAGCTTGCGGGGGCAACGCTTCTGCGGGATAACATCTACATCTGCGGAAATATCGGCACGCCTTTTGTGTACGGAACTGTCCGTCCTAAAATATATCTACCCGAGGACATTCCCGAAGCCGACACCGACTACATTCTCGCTCACGAACGCACCCACATAAGGCGCGGAGACCACATAGTCAAGCTTGTTGCGATGGCTGCGCTGTGTCTGCACTGGTTCAATCCGCTGGTGTGGGTGTCCTACAAGCTTATGACAAAGGATATGGAGCTTTCCTGCGACGAGAGAGCGGTCTCCCGCTTCGACAGGGACGTGCGCAAGGACTACGCAAACGCGCTTCTGAACATTTCCGCGCGGCAGAACCACATCTCTCTCGGAGGTATCCTTGCGTTCGGGGAGAGCAATATCAAGTCCCGAATAAAGGGTGTTCTCGCCGCGAAAAAGCCCACGGTGATAGTTACCGCCGTGTCGGTAGTAGCCGTAGCGGCTGCGGCAGTGTGTCTGCTTACCAACGCGAAAAACAGCGCAGAGGATAACCCCCGTGAAATGCGCACGCAGCACATTGTTTTCCCTTTCCACGAAACGGGCATGACAGGCAGCGAGGCTGCTTCCTCGGTCGAACCCTTTGCCGTGAATTTCTCCCTGCCCTTGGGCTGGCGGTACGCCGTTCCCGCCGAGGACGGCGAAGTGTACTGTGATGGCTTTTGGTCGCCTATGAACATTCTGAACGAAAAATCCGAAGTCATGGGAACTATAGCTTTCAACAGCGTTGAGATAAGTTATAACGGCGATGAAAATTACCACAGAACGGTCTACGAGCTAATAATGTTTGATTATTTTAAAAGCGGAGATGGTGTCTACAAGTCCGTCCGCTCCGATCAATACGGAGGAAGCGGCGTTACCTCCTTTGCAGTAAAAGACCCGCAAACAGGCACTGAGACCCGTTATCCCGCGGTTTTAAGCTATAACACAAATATTCCCGCATATGTTGGTATCCGGTTCAAGGAGGGCGCGGTCACGGACGAGGAACTTAAGATAATTGCCGAAAGCCTTCACCTGAACGAGGGTACGGTCTACACGGACGAAATAGCAATGTTCAGCAATTATCTGGTAACTCACTACACCTACACGTTTATGCGTACTTCGGAAAATATGCTGCCGCCATCGGGTTACACCGACAGCAGCGACCTAATAAGCTATATGAATCTTTGCCTTGAATACGATACGGAGCTGTACAGCGATGAGCGGTACATACTTAAAGATATCGTTATTAAAGACGAAGATATTAAGCGGGGCGAAACTGCCGGCGGTACGCCTTGGGTGCTTATGCCCTATGAGGTGACCTATAATGTGCTTGAACTTAACAGCGAACAGGTATTGAGTGGAAACGCATATTTCGAGTACTACAAAAACGGCTATGGCAATACACGCATTTCTTCATGCTATCTTGGAAGCGCTGGAGACGTATTTGCTTTCGGCGAGCTTGACGGCGAACCGCCCTACGAGTTCGACTACAAGGCGGGCGTGGAAAGACTTAGCAAAGAAATGATCACCGCTCCCGAACAGCTTTTCGCAAGCTATCTTACCCAATACTACAACGCGGTGTTCAAGGGCGGTGTGGAATACGAAAGCTTCAATATCGGCAAGTACACCGACAGCGACGAACTGAAAACCTATTTGCAGCTTAAATTGATCTACGATCTTGACGCTTACGAACGGTACAACCTTATAAGCATTGAGGTAGGAGACTCCCATCTCAGCAATACCGTAGACCTTGGAGACGGGGAGATCTACCATACTGACGGCAGAACCGTCCTAAGCGGAGTTAAGGAGGACGGCACGAAGTGGATGACTGTCCCGCTCAGTCTCAAATACAGAGACACATTGAACGGCGGCGAAAGCGGCTGGGGCGGACGCGCGTATTTTGAGTACACAGATGAAAACGGATTTGTCCGAATGACAGCCGTTGCAGACGGCAGCACAGGGTCGCTTTACGCTGTTGACACTTTAGGTCAGGGCGAACCTCCATACGACATTTACCTGAAAGACGGCACGGAGAAGCTTTTGAATTCTCCGGCGCTCAGCAGGTATATAGTCCAAATTTCCGATGACATCTATCCCCAATATTTGGAGGATATATGTGAGGCGTACCTTTTCGACTACTGGAACTACTTTTTCAAGCTTGGGGACTTTGAGCCCTCAGATTATATTTCCGACCCCGATATGCTGTATTACGCAAATGCTGTGAAGTACAGCCATCTCAACTTTGTAAGCCATGGCATACGCGAGCTGAACGGTCTCCTGTTCAGGTACGTGGATTTCGGTTCAATATCCGAGACCAGAGATTGGGTGTACTGGAAATACGATCTGGGAATTGTTGTTGACGATATTTCCGACTTCAACGAAAACGCTTATACAGGATACACCGCATACTTTGAGATCGACAAGACCGACGGCGGATACGAAATTTACCGAGCCTATACCAATTTTGAGCTGGGTGATTTCGGTTTGCCGAATGAGCCGTTAAGCTTTCCGCTGCCGAACTTCGACCTGAAAGCCGCCGTGCAGAACCTTATTGACATGGACAGCTTTTCCATTACCGAGCCTGTCCTGCATTACGACGGCAGGGGCGGGCTCGCAGAATCCGGCGACAGTGATGTCATCGTGAGATTTAATATGCCAGAAAACTGGGGTATTGACAACGGCGGCGTGTATCCCGTTCCTGACCCGAAGCCCGGAAACGTAAAAATAATTCAGTTTGCTCCCGCCTACACCGCAGACGAAACGCTTCCGCGCGAATACTACCTTATCGACCACACCTATGACGAGGAAATAACCCTCCTTGACGAGGAGCATTACGAGGGCGAAAATCTGATCTATACGGATTTTTACCATACAAGGCAGTATTCCTCCGAAAGGCGGGCGCAGACGGAGTTTTATATCTATAAGGTCGACCGCGGCGGATATTCTATGAATATTTACGTCTTTGCCGACGGTTACGGAATAAACCGCTGGATATGCGAGGAGATACTTAAAACGCTGACTATCGAGAAAGCAGGTACACAGCAGCAGACGGCGGCACGGGCGGTTTCCGCGGCAGCTCCCGAAGAGCTGCATGAGCGTCTGCAAACCCTTGAAGCTTCTCTTAAAAGCGAAAGCCTGAGTAATTCGATTACCTATGGCGTAATTGATATTGACCGCGACGGCTCCGACGAGTTTTTTGCCGTGCTTTCAAATGGTGATCAGGGCTACAGCGAGGTGCGGTTTTACGGCACAGACCTTACGCCTCTGCTTTTGACCGACGGCTTTTCAAGAGACGGCAGCACATATTTTATGTACGACGGGACAAATTCCTGCCTGCTGATGTTCTCGGACTATACACATTCCTACTTTTTAAAGAACGAAAAGGTTTATGCTGTATACGGTGACGGAAGCATGGTGGAACTGTTTGAAGCAGTCTGGACGGCGGACTCTCCCCGCGAAGATCTGAAACGCACGGAAACGTATGTTAACTCCGCCAAAGCGTCGGAAAACGACTACGATTCCGCTTATAGCAGGTTTATCAACGGTCGCCTCAGCGATATTTACTACATTTACGACGGAAAGCTTTTCCTCGGCTCAGAGCAGGTCAGAAGCAGCGGAGACGTATTTGACAATTACTGTCAAAGCAGGAATGCCGCTTAAAGAATAAAACCACCCTTTTTCGGGTGGTTTTATTTTGATCTGTTATAAGACATTTCAGTCCGCATGGAAATTATTTTTAAAGATACCTGTACTTTTTCCTCTTTGCAAAAATAAATATCACCGTTATCGCGGCCGCCGTAAATTCCGCTGCAACGGAGGACACCCACACTCCGTCGATACCCCATATAAGCGGAAGCACTATTACCGCAGCGACCTGAAATACCAGCGTCCTCAGAAAAGATATGAGCGCGGAAGTAAGACCGTCGTTCAAGGCGGTGAAAAACGCCGAGCCGAAAATTGCAAATCCCGCAAAAAGAAAGGTGAAAGAGAAAATGAAAAATCCTCTCAGCGTGAGCGAAAGCAGTCCCTCGTCGTAGCCTGTGAATATCTTTGCAAGGGGACCGGCAAGAAGCTCCGCGGCGGCAAACATCATCACCGCGAAAACCGAAATTATCACAAAGCTTTTTTTCAGCAGGCTTTTAAGCTCGGCATGATCCTCCGCGCCGTAATGAAAGCTTACTATCGGAGCAGTTCCCACGGAATACCCGATAAACGCCGCAAGGAACACCAGATTTACATACATAAGCGTGCCGTATGCCGCAACGCCGTCCTCGCCCGCATACTTCATAAGTTGAACGTTATAGAGCATATTAACAAGGGACATTGAAACGTTGGACATAAGCTCCGACGAACCGTTTATGCAGACCTTTGCCAGTACGCCGAAGTCTAAACGGGTCTTTGTCAGCTTCAGTCTGCTTGTGTTTGGAAGCGCAAAGTAAAACAGCGGGATTATTCCTCCAACCGCCTGACTTAGCGCCGTTGCCGCGGCAGCTCCCACGATTCCGAACCTGAAAACCGCCACCAGAAGCGCGTCCCCGATAATGTTCGCCATGCCCGCCGCTATCGTTACCGCAAGCCCGAGACGGGGCTTTTCCGCAGTGGAGAAAAAGCTCTGGAACTCAAACTGGAGCATATAGAACGGCAGTGCAAGCAGGATTATCCTGCCGTACAGAACGCAGTTTTCGAGAAGCTCACCCTCCGCGCCCATAAGCGAAGCAACGGGACGGATAAAAATTATTCCTAAGGCAGCGACAATTATTCCGCATACAAGCGTTGTATAGATCAGCAATGAGAACTGACGGTTCGCTCTGTCGGAGCCGCCCTCTCCCATAGTTTTTGCGATAAGCGCGCTTCCGCCTGTGCCGAACATAAATCCCATCGCGCCAAGAACCATAAGAAACGGCATTATAAAATTCACCGCGGTAAAGGGATTTTTTCCCGCGAAATTGGATACGAAAAAGCCGTCCGCAACTCCGTACAGCGACGTGAAGATCATCATTATAACGGACGGCATTGTAAAGCGGAGAAGCTTTCCGTAGGAAAAACGCTCCGAAAGATGAATGTGCATAAGTCCTCCAAGTATTATCGGTTATAGTTTTGAAACTCTTTCGTTCAGCTGGTTCATGTAACGCCTTGCAAGCTCGAAGTAAGTCTCGCGCTCCCGCTCCGTCCATGAAGCCAATATCTCGTTTTCTATCTCAATAATTTTCAGCACCGTTTTTTCGGCAAGCTCTGTTCCCTTTTCGGTCAGACTGACGTTCTTGCGGCGTCCCCCCGCAGCTTCCAGAAAAACAATGCCCTCGCTTTCAAGCTTGCGCAGAGCGGAATTTACGGTCTGCTTATTCATTCCAAAGGCGCAGATATCGCTTATGGGACAGCTCCCGCCGTTATCCAGCGCGGAATACAGAACAGTCATTGCGCTGTAGGTAAGTCCCAGCCTTGAAGCGGCTTCGTGATAGACCGCATCTGTCTGCATCGTAAGGCAGTTAAAGCGGTTCACGTCCGCGCTTATCAGCTTTTTCACATTAATCCTCCTTTTGGTACGAAATCGTACAAATGACATTATAGTACGATTTCGTACAAATGTCAATACCCTTTTTTAAATTTTTACATAAAAATAAAAAGCAGCTATCTTCAAAAAAGCTGCAATCCACATTAAAACTACTCCCCATTGAGGGAACTTGACAAATAAAAAATCCGTCCCCTATTGGGAACGGATCAGCCTGCACAGACTTCATGTTGGTGCCGGCGGCGGGGGTCGAACCCGCACGAGTGTTACCCCAACGGATTTTGAGTCCGTCACGTCTGCCAATTCCATCACGCCGGCTTATAACTAATGCTTAAATATTTTAACACATTTTATCGGATTTGTCAAGTAAATTGCGCCATTTCGCTTAAAATAATTTGTTTATTGACAGAAAAAATCACCGAACCATACGGTATGGCCGGTGATTTTCATTATCTGTTTTTAAGACGCAAGCTTACTTGAGCTCAACGGTAGCGCCGGCAGCTTCAAGCTTAGTCTTGATCTCCTCAGCGTCAGCCTTGGAAGCGCCCTCCTTGAGAGCCTTAGGAGCAGCCTCAACAAGCTCCTTAGCCTCTTTAAGGGACAGACCGCAGATATCCTTAACAGCCTTGATAACGTCCATCTTCTTGTCGCCGAAGGAAGCAAGAACAACGTCGAACTCGGTCTTTTCAGCTGCACCGCCTGCTGCACCGCCTGCTGCGGGAGCTGCTGCAACTACTGCGGAAACACCGTACTTTTCCTGAATGCCCTCAACCAGCTCGGAAAGCTCGATAATGGAAAGAGCGTCGATCAAATCAAGAATGTTTGTAATTTTCTCGGAAGCCATAATAATAATCTCCTTTTAATTTAATGTAATTTTTTTCGCGCTGCAGCTTCTGCCGCCGCGCACTTCACGCCGCATTCACGAGCAGCGTCTCAGGAACGAACCGATCAAGCGGCGTCCTCTGCGTTCTTCTTGTCCACGAGAGCCTGAAGTGTGGCTGCAAGGCTCTGCATAGGAGCCTGGAGTGAACCGAGAAGCTGTGCAAGCAGTGTTTCCTTGGAAGGGATCTTGGACAGAGCTGTAACGCCCTTTTCATCGTAAATCTCCTTGCCGATGAAGCCTGCCTTAAGGTTGAACTTCTTATCGTTGCTGTCTGCGAATTTACCCAGAATACGTGCGGGAGCGGTCTCGTCGCCCTCTGTAACAGCGATTGCGGAAGTACCCTCCAGAACGTCTGTAAGACCGTCCAGACCGACGTTCTTGACAGCGAAGCGGAGCATGGANTTCTTCTCAACGAAGTAGTTCACGCCTGCCTCTCTCAGNTCTTTTCTGAGCTTGGTGTCCTCCTCAACGGTGATACCCTTGTAGTCAACNATAACGCCTGCTGTAGCCTTGTTCAGCATTTCGGTAAGAGCCTCAACTCTNGCCTTTTTGGATTCAAGTACCTTTGCGCTTGGCATAATGATTTCACCTCCGATAATTCACTGANCGCCTTTCGGCGCGTTATGCTAACGGATTCAAAAAAAGAAAAACCTTTTCNCAAAGGAAAAGGCGCAAGTACATATCAATACTCACCATCTTTTCCTCGGCAGGANTTANGGCATTGAGCCACCTGCTGTCTTTAGAATACGATAGCTTNTCAAGACGGCAGAACCGTCANAACATTAANATTTTACCACAAAGTACACNGCTTGTCAAGTACTTTTTGAAATATTTTTCAANAATCAAGCCGCCGAANCGAAATCCGACGGCTTTTTATCNTNAGTATGCCAAATCAGCCGTTGCCCTTAGCCATGCTTGCAACCTCGGCAGCGAANTCGTCAGCTTTCTTTTCGATACCCTCGCCNCTCTCGAAACGAACGTACTCAACAACAGCAACCTTTCCGCCAAGCTCCTTAGCGGAAGCTTCAACGTACTTCTGTACNGACATCTTGTCGTCCTTAACGTAAGCCTGCTCAAGCAAGCAGTTTTCNGTGTAGTACTTGCCTACCTTGCCCTCTACGATCTTTGCGCGAACCTGNTCGGGCTTGCTTGCCATCTTGGGNTCCTCAGCCATCTGGGTCATCATGATCTTCTTNTCTTCCTCGATNACCTCAGCNGGAACAGCCTCTCTGTTCANGTATGCAGGGTTCATAGCCGCAACCTGGAGNGCGCAGTTCTTACCAACCTCNAACACCTTGTCAGNGGGNAGGTCTGTGTCNAGCTTAACCATAACACCGATGCTTCCGCCNCCGTGAACGTAAGGAACNAGAACGCCTTCCATTCTTACAAAACGGCGGATAACCATATTCTCTCTGATCTTGATAAAGAGATCCTGGAGAGTCTCTTCAACGCTCTTGTCNCCGCCGCTGATNGTAGCAGCCTTGAGNGCNTCAAGATCNGCGGGATTNTTNTCNATTACTGTCTTNGCAACAGCNGCAACGAANGCCTTNAANTCNTCNTTNTTTGCNGCGAAGTCTGTNTCGATGTTTACNTCNACAACTGCNCCNACNTTNCCCTCAACAACNGAAGTAACGATACCCTCGGCAGCAACTCTGCCGCTCTTCTTAGCCTGTGTTGCAAGACCCTTTTCACGCAGTATAACTATAGCTTTCTCGGTGTCGCCGTCAGCTTCCTCGAGAGCCTTTTTACAGTCCATCATGCCAACGCCTGTGGACTTCATCAAGTCTTTAATTTCCTGTGGTGAAACCTTTGCCATTTTTATTCCTCCTAAAAAATNTAACTCAATAATGGGCAGACATTGTGTGCCTGCCCGATTGATCTGCCTGTTTNNCACGTCTGCCGCAAATTATTCAGCGTCAGNGGTCTCTTCNGCTGCGTCTNCGCCCTCNGCGGCAGCNGCNGCTTCNNCNGCTTCNCCCTGTCTGCCCTCGATAACAGCGTCAGCCATTGCGCCTGCGATAAGCTTTACAGCGCGGATAGCGTCGTCGTTTCCGGGGATAACGTAATCAACGTCGTCGGGGTCGCAGTTTGTATCAACGATCGCAACAATGGGAATACCAAGCTTCTTAGCCTCCGCAACAGCGATCTTCTCCTTGCGGGGGTCAACGATAAAGAGCGCTCCGGGGAGCTTNTTCATGGTCTTGATACCGCCCAGNTATTTTTCGAGCTTTTCAATTTCNAGCTGGAGCTTAACAACTTCCTTCTTGGGAAGCAGATTGAATGTGCCGTCCTCTTCCATCTGGTGGAGCTGNTCCAGTCTCTTGATTCTTCTCTGNATNGTCTTGAAGTTGGTCATCATACCGCCGAGCCATCTTGCGTTTACATAGTGAACGCCNGCACGTACNGCTTCTTCCTTAACGGAATCGCCTGCCTGCTTCTTNGTACCNACGAAAAGAACAGTGTCNCCGTTCTCGGCAACGGACTTAACAAAGCTGTAAGCCTCGTCAAGCTTCTTAACGGTTTTCTGAAGGTCGATGATNTANATGCCGTTTCTTTCTGTGAAGATGTACGGAGCCATCTTCGGGTTCCATCTTCTTGTCTGGTGACCGAAATGTACACCTGCTTCAAGAAGCTGTTTCATTGATACTACGCCCATTTGTAGTTCCTCCTATAAATTGGTTTTTTACCTCCGCGCGGCCNCACTTGACAGCAGCTTATTTTCGGGTAAGCACCCGCCGTCAAAAGCGCACGCGTGCGAATTTCGCCATGCGAATTGCTTTAANATTATACCATATNTNCCANATAATTGCAAGGAAAACTTATTGTGCTATTTTAACAAACTTTTNGNNTGAGANNTNNCGTCTTTTTGCCAATTNTGACTCATNNGCNGAAATAAGNACNGTNTCNACNCCGANNATCTCNATNTCNTCGCANGTNANNATAANNTCGTCNTCNCTGCCNAGAAGCCCGAAAAAACGNGNCCTGCCGTANANNATAAAGGATTTTANCNNCGAGGTCGTCNGTNTCGAACTCTANATCNTCGATATAGCCGAGCCTTGCGCCGTTTTTTATGTTTATTATCTCCTTGTTTCTCAGAGCCGTCAGGGTACATTTCATAGACAATCACCTCAATTATTTTTATGAGATTGTCTGCTTGTACTATTCGCGGATCATTCACGCTCTGCCTCGCTTTGTTTACAGCTTGCTTATATCAATTTCTGTTCTTTCTTCAACAAATTCAAGTTCAGGGTCGTCCATATCTACCTCAATGATATACATACAACCGGTTTTTTCATGAAAAGCGTCATGAAATCCCATTTCTACCAGATTATTTCTGATTTCAAGCATCTCACCCGTTGGATTATGCGGAAATTCATATGGCGCAGCCAAAGTTGAGAAAACTGTCCCATTTTTTTCACTACACCCAATTATACCGAGTGTCATTTCCTTATAAACTGCATGGGTTTTTATTTCGTACGCTTCTTTTATTTCGTTTTTAGGTACTTCCTTTTTACATTGAAAAAAACCATATTTTTTGTTATATTCAACATTTATAGGAATAAACCCATTTTGTATATCATCTTCATTTTCCGAAATGATATACAACATTCCTTCATTTGGACTTTTTTTCCCACTTAGATAGTATATGTTATTATTAAAAACAACATATTTTCCATCTCTTAACAATCTACTCATTACCCATATTCCCCAATAAAAACTTCCCTGCCCGCTATTTGTACATAGAAACGTGCTCAAAGCCGTCCAGAAGCTTGTCAATATTTTTAAACGCGCAGATAGTTCCTCTCGCCACGCAGGACAACGGGTCGTCCGCAACGCTGCACTTCACGCCCAGCTCCGAGGACATAAGCCTGTCCAGACCGTACAGCATAGCCCCGCCGCCGGTAAGGTACAGACCGTTGCGGTAAATGTCGCCCGCAAGCTCCGGAGGGGTTTTCTCCATAACGTCCTTGACCGCCGCGATCATCTCCCTTACGCTGTCAATTATCGCCTCGTAAATGTCGTAATCCGTGACCTCTATCTTTTCGGGAAGTCCCCGCACAAGGTGTCTGCCCTTGACTAATATTTTTCTGCTGCCGTCGGGAGAATATACATTTGCCGCCGCCATTTTGGCATTCTCGGCTGTCTTTTCGCCTATAAGTATCCTGTAGCGGCTGCTGACGTACTTCACTATCGCCTTGTCGAGCCTGTTGCCCGCGATCTTTACCGAGGACTTAGCCACCACGCCGTTCATGGATACCACGGCAATATCTGTAGTGCCGCCGCCAATGTCCACAACCATATTTCCGTCCGCGTCGGAAATATCCACGCCCGCGCCCATGATAGCCGCAACAGGCTCTTCGATAAGGTACACCTGTCTTGCGCCCGCGATCTTGGCGGCTTCGATAACGGCACGGCTCTCCACGTCGGTAATGGACGATGGTATGCACATTATGATATTGGGCATGAAAAGCTGTTTGCCCGTAACCTTTTCAATAAACGACTCGATCATTTTTTCCGTCATCTTGTGGTCGGAAATAACGCCGTCGCTGAGGGGTCTCACCACCGATATATAGTCGGGAACCCTGCCTATCATTCTGTGAGCCTCGTCCCCCACGGCAATGACCTCGTCAAGCTTCTTGTTGAACGCCACCACCGACGGTTCGTTCAGAACTACGCCCTTGTTTCCAACAGCTATCATTACGTTTGCCGTACCCAAATCAATTCCGATGTCCATAATCAAATCCTGCCCCTGCCGTCATGCGGGAGCATTACTCCTTTCGCTTGTGTTTTCGTCCGAAGAATTACGTTTATTTAGTCTTGTCACCGCGCAGACCGCGGCAATAACGCTTTCCGCGCCCGCGCCTTTAAGTATCTCAGCGCATCTGTTCAGCGTAGCGCCTGTGGTCATAACGTCGTCGCACAGCAGTATCCTTTTCCCCGACAGGCTTTCGCTGCCGCCGTAAAACAAGTCCCTGACCCGTTCCCTGCGCTCCTTTTCCGTGTGGAAGTGCTGCTCGTCCTTTGTGTCATGCTTGAACACCAAGTCCCGTCTCATCGGTATCCCCAAAGCCTTGCTCAGGCTTTTCCCGAACAGCTCCGCCTGATTGTGACCCCTCGCTATCCGCTTTCTCCTGCCCATGGGGACGGGCACGATAAAGTCGGGGAGCGGCGTTTTCTCCGCTATCAGGCGCTCCGCAATGTCAGACGCGGAAAGGTCGGCAAAACCTCCCTCTCCCTCGTGCTTGAAGCGGTAGACCGCGCTTTTTACAGGCGGCTCGTCAAAGAAGTAAGAGCCGTACACCATGTCAAATGCGTAGCTTTCCTTATCACAGCGGCATTTGTCATTCCCGCATTTTCTGCATATAACATCATTCGCGGAAGCAAGCGTATCACGGCACACGCCGCAGCAAAGCTCGTTCCACATGATAAACTCACCGCAGAACGGACACCTTGACGGAAACAGGATATCCAGCGCAAAAAGTCTGATATCGTTAAATTTGATCCGAGCCATTTCCAAGCTCCTTTTCAAGCATATGCTTCAGGCAGGAATACCTGAGCGTTCTGCGGTTGTTGTTTACCATTGATTCCACCACCCGCCGCGACCCCACGATTATCAGCAGCTTTTTCGCCCTCGTGACCGCGGTATAGAGCAGATTGCGGTAATAAAGCTTCTCGAAGCCGCCCAGCAGCGGGATTATCACCGCGTTGAACTCGCTGCCCTGACTTTTGTGTACCGATATCGCATATGCAAGCTCAAGCTGGTCGAGCATTTCATATGTATACTCGGCAACGCGTCCGTCAAAATCAATGTAGATCTTGCTCTCGGCTTTTACCGTCCTTAGAATTATTCCAATATCGCCGTTAAAAATACCCGTTCCCTTTTCCATTCCCTTTGTCCACTCGATGTCGTAGTTGTTCTTGACCTGCATCACCTTGTCGTCGGGACGGAAATTATACATAATGCCCTTTATTTCGGGCTTATCCTTTTTGGGAGGATTAAGCGCCGTTTGCAGAACCTTGTTCATTTCGGTAACGCCAAGCGCGCCTTTTCTGGACGGACACAGCACCTGTATGTCGTCCAAGGAGGAATACCCGTACGCCGCGGGAAGCCGCTCCACCGCAAGCTCAACCACCGTGTCGGACGCGGATTCGTAGTCCAGACGCTGCATAAAAAAGAAATCGCTGTCCGCGCGGGACATATCGGGCTGCTCTCCGTTTACAATTTTATGGGCATTTGTGACGATACGGCTTTGCTGCGCCTGACGGAAAATCTCCGTAAGCTTTACCACGGGAAGCTTTCCGCAGTCTATCATATCTTTCAGGATATTTCCCGCGCCAACCGAGGGGAGCTGATCGCTGTCCCCCACCATTATCAGTCGGCAGGAAAGCTTCAAAGCCCGCAGCAGAGCCTCAAACAGCAGTGTGTCCACCATGGACATCTCGTCCACTATCATAACGTCGCAGGCTATCGGATTGTTGTCGTCATGCTTGAAGCGGGGCTTTCCTCCGTCGCCGAACACGACTTCAAGCATACGGTGTATGGTCTTGGCTTCGTAGCCCGTCAGGTCGGAGATACGCTTCGCCGCCTTTCCCGTGGGAGCGGCTATCATGACCTTTAGTCCCCGCTGTTCATACAGGGAAATTATTGCTTTCAGCGTGGTGGTCTTGCCCGTTCCGGGGCCTCCCGTCAGTATCATAAACCCTTGGGACAGCGCAAGCGAAATGGCATTCCGCTGCTGCTCCGCGTAGGTGATGACCTTTGTTTTTTCCTCAATATCTATCAGCTTTTTGTAATCGAGACCCGTATCCTTAAGGCAGTCGCTCATGACCGCAAGCCGTCCCGTGATGTACTGCTCCGCTTTAAAGTAATCGCTTAGGTAGATAAAATCCCTGCCGTCCTTTTCGTACCGCACGAAATCGCCCTCGGTACAGCGGCTCTCAACGCATTTTTCAAACAGCTCACCGTCTATTTCAAGAAGCTTTAAGGCGGTGCTTCTGAGCCTGTCGGCGGGCAGACAAGTGTGTCCCGAAAAGGTGTTGTTCACAAGGATATAGGTTATTCCCGCGGCTATACGCGCCTCGCTGTTCATGGGGTAGCCGATCTTCTCCGCCATGCCCTCGGCCTTGTCAAAGTCAAGCTCAATGCCGTTTCCGCAGAGTATATAGGGGTTTTCCTTGATTATCTCCACCGCGTACTGACCCCATTTTTTCCACGCCGCGACTGCCGCAGAGGGCGGTATATTGTACTGCGAAAGAAATATCATCAGCGCGCGCATACCGAACACACGCTTGAAATCCATGGATATCTCCTCCGCCTTGGAGGGGGTAATGCCCTTTACGCACACAAGGCGTTCGGGTTCGTTTTCGATAACGTCCAGAGCCTTGTCGCCGAACTCCTCGACGATACGTACCGCAAGAGTTTTTCCGATACCCTTTAACGCTCCCGACGAAAGATATTTCAGAATGGCGTTTGTTGTGGCGGGCATTTTTCTCTGGCAGTAGCTTGCCCTGAACTGCATACCGAATTTGGCGTGCTTGGTGTAGCCGCCCGAAACGATAAGCTCCTCGCCCTCTTCTATGTTGCCCAGCTCTCCGACCACGGTAACATAGTCGCCGTTCACGTCCAGATCGAGCACAACATAGCCGTTTGCAGGGTTACTGAACAGCACCATGTCCACCACGCCCTCAAGCTTTGTTAAGTTTTCGCTGTCCTCCACGCTGCCGCCCCCCGAAAGCAAAACTGCACAAACTGCATATATATTTTTTATTATAGCACATAGCGCGGGGAAAAGTCAATACAAAAAGCCGACTCACGCGGAAATCAATTTTAGCGGATAAATTTTGATTTAGCGGGGAGCCCCCGCGGGCTGAGTCACCCCCACCGTAAGATGTTCAGAACATTAATTTTACTATTGCCCCCTCAAGGGGGCGGGTGAATTTTTATTTGGTACAACATTTAGGCGGCGAAGCCGCCGACTAAAGCTGGTCGAGCTGAGCCCAGCTCGCGAAGTCCAGAGGCGGAGCCTTTGGTCGCGCTCCGCAGAGCGCGAAAC